>NZ_BAUA01000081.1 GCF_000710915.1 Nocardia brasiliensis IFM 10847 | reverse complement strand
CCTACTGTCTCGGCGGCTGGCGGTAGTCGTGGGGCAGCCTGTCGGATCGACAGCTGGTCGCTGGTAGCTCGCGAGCCGGACAACTCGCGGGCTCGCTGGCCGTCCTAATAGCTCGTTTGCCAGCTGTCCGGAGGCTCGTCAGCCGGGCGCGTCGTTTCGTCAGCGTTCGCGGTGCGCGGCAATGACATACAACGCTTCGGCGAGGGCGTCGGCGAATCCGTCCTGTTCATCACCGCCGCGCACCAGTGCGTGGAAAGTGGTGGTTCCGGAGAGGATTTCGAACAGGACGTCCGGGTTCGCACGCTCGGTCAGCTCGCCGCTGGTGAACGCGTGCTCGAGCAGTTCGGCGAAGGCCGCACGCACCGGTGCGCCGATCGCCAGCAACCTGCGGCGCGCCTCCTCGGTCTGTGAATCCGCCAGCAGTCCGGGCACCCCGGCGCGCGCGGCCGGACTCGCCGCACGGGCTAGAAAGATCCGCACCCAGACCCCCAGGTCCGTACGCAAATTACCGGTGGGCGCAGGCAGCGGATGCCCGCCCGGGCCATGCACCGCTTCCTCCAGCAACGCCTCCCGGCTGGGCCAACGCCGATAAATCGCGGGCGCACTCACCCCGGCCCGCCGCGCGATCGCCACCACCGTCGTCTGTTGATACCCCACCTCCGCCAGCAACCGCCGCGCCGCCCCCAGCACAGCGAGATCTTTGTCGGCATCCCGAGGCCGCCCCGGCCGAGCCCGCGCATCCGAGGTCACCCCCGAATAATAGGCCGTCACCGCGCTTCACCGGCGCATCGAGGTGGCTGCCGATACCGGTAGCCGATCGGGCTACCCGCGTGGGGTGAGAGCGTCCACGGTGGGCCTGCGGGATCTGTGTTCCCCAGTGCACTGCTTACTGCAAGACCGGCAGCGAAGCAGGCGAACGATTCTGCCCGAACTGGGTCAATGACACGCTGGGCTGATGGCATATCACCCTGCCCCTCGCCCAGCTGGATAGTCGAAGTCGCTGAGGCTCTACAGGATTACCTGCGCCAGGCGTCGGCTCTGCCCGCCGCTGCGGTGAGCCGACCTGACGCCACGACAGGCCGGTATGCCCAACCGCCGACCACGCCGGTGACCGGCCGCACGCCATGGACACTCATGACCGAGATCTCCGTGGTGTGCGCCGGTGAAACCGTTGTTCTGACCTTCGGATGGAAACTCGATCAAGATCCGGCACAGAGGTACGTACTACCGATGACGACCCTCGAGGCCGATGCCACCACTGGATCCGACGCTCTGATCACACGCTTGGACCTGTTCCTCGACACCAGCAACCGGCGACAGCACACACACGATATCGGTAACTACACCGCTGTAGTCGTGATGCCATCGCGAACCTGAGGGGCAAGCGGGAAGCATCACGACGACCACACCGAGACCGGCCGCTACCCGCTGACAGGCGAGCGCTCAGGGCTGTCAGCACTGGCGGAACGAGGAAATCGCCTCTCGAGAAATCTGAAAGATGGTCCGGATTGCGGAAGCAAGTCTTCCGCAATGGGGCGAAGAGTGGTTCTCATGACGAACACAGCGATTCATCCCTTCCGTATCGAGATCTCGCAGGGCGAGTTGGATGACCTGCGGGCTCGGTTGAGCAGTGCGCGGGTGCCGGCGGTGGTGCCGGGGACCGAGGGGGATTGGGGGCGGGGGATCGCGCCGAACTACCTCGCGGAGTTGGCGGCGTACTGGCGCGACGAATTCGATTGGCGGGCACAGGAAGCGAAGCTGAATGCGTTCGACCAGTTCACTACGGAGATCGACGGGCAGACGATTCATTTCATCCATGTGCGATCGGCGGTGGAAGGCGCGGTGCCGCTGTTGATCACGCACGGGTATCCCGGGTCGGTGGTGGAGTTCGTCGATCTGATCGGACCGTTGACCGATCCGGCGGCGTACGGCGGCGACCCGGCGGACGCGTTCCATGTGGTGATTCCGTCGCTGCCGGGGTTCGGCTTCTCCACGCCGCTGGCCTCGACGGGATGGGAGCTGGCCCGCACTACCGAGGCGTTCGCCGAGCTGATGACCCGGCTCGGGTACGAGAAGTTCGTGGCGCAGGGCGGCGACGTCGGCGCGGGCGTGACCTCGCGGCTGGCCGCGGTGTATCCGGAACGGTTGATCGCGACCCACGTGAACAGTGATCAGGGCACGCTCGGCCTGGTCGGCGAGCAGTTGCCGATCCCGGATGGGCTCAGCGCGGAGGAGTTCGCGGCGATCGAGCAGGCGCGGGCGAGCTGGGCCGAGCAGAAGGGGTACCTGGTGCTGCAATCCACGCAGCCGAACGCGATCGCGGCGGCATTGACCGATTCGCCGATCGCGCAGCTGGCGTGGATCGCGGAGAAGTTCCAGGCGTGGACTGATCCGGGGCGGCCCGCCGGTGCACGGATCGACCGGGATGTGCTGCTGACGAACATCAGCATCTACTGGTTCACCCGCAGTGGCGCTTCGGCTGCTCAATTTCTTTGGGAGACCGCACATTCGGGCATGGCGTGGGCGGCCCCCTCGGGTGTCCCGCAGGGGTGGGCGATCTTCAACACCAGTCCGCTGATGCGTCGGGTGATGAACCCCGGCGGCTATCTGGAGCATTTCACCGAGTACACCTCGGGCGGGCATTTCGCGGCCTTGGAGCAACCGAAGCTGTTCCTCGACGATGTCCGCGCCTTTTTTCGCAAGCATCGCGGCTGAACCGGTCGGCGGGGCGCGCGGGTGCGCCCCGCCCCGCGTACGTCGCAGCGCGTACGTGTGGGCGAGTCGCGGAGCGGATGTTCGGCTGTGCCCGGCGACCTACGGTTTCCCTATGACTTGGAATGAGCTGGGCGCGAGCAAGTTCGCGCTACTGACCACCTATAAGAAGGACGGGACGCCCGTCGGCACGCCGGTGTGGGTCGCCCCGGACGGCGATCGGATCGTGGTGTGGACGAACCCGAAAACGTGGAAGGTCAAGCGTATTCGGCGCAATCCTGAAGTAACGCTGCAAATCTCGGATGCGCGGGGGCGGCCGAAGGGTGACGAGGTGTTCACCGGCACCGCCACGATCCTCGACGCCAGCGGCGCCCAGCGGGTACGCGAGCTCGTCGCCCGCGAGTACGGTCTCGTCGGCACCCTGGTCATCAAGTTGCACAAGCTGTTTCGTGGAGCAGACGGTTCCGTCGGCCTGGTCGTCGCGCAGACCCCGTGATTGCCGGGTCGCGGCGGTGTCCTCACCCCGGCATCCCGCCGCCGCCGATTGGTCGACTCAGGCCGACTCGGCGAGACCCGCCGCCCGCCAGGTGTCCGCGAGGTCTTGCAGGGGCAGGTCCAGGACCATGCTCAAGGCGACTACGGTGCCGAAGGCGGGGGAGGGGAGGCGGCCGGTCTCGATCTTGCGCAGGGTTTCCGGTGAAATGCCTGCTGCCCGAGCGACTTCGGTGAGGTCGCGCGCCGCGCGCGCGGCGCGCAGGGCGGCGCCGAGGCGGCGGCCTGCGTCGATCTGAGCCGGAGTCAACGGGAGACGGACCATGGGAAGCAGGCTAGTGTCGGTATTTAAATACCGCAAGTCCCGTGCTGTGTGGTATTAAAATACCGTTCATGGTTGGTATTTTAATACCGAAAGGGAAGCTCATGGTGGAGCTGAAGACGCCGGACGAGATCGCCCGGATGCGCGTGACGGGGCAGTTCGTCGCCGAGGTGCTCGCGGAGTTGCGCGTGCTGGCCGAGATCGGGGTGAACCTGCTCGAGCTGGAGGCCCACGTGCGCGAGCGGATCCGGCGGCGCGGCGCACAGTCCTGCTACTGGGACTACGCGCCCTCGTTCGGGCGCGGTCCGTTCCGGAACACCGTCTGCCTGTCGGTGAACGACGCTGTGCTGCACGGCCTTCCGTTCGACTACCGGCTGCGTGACGGGGACGTGCTGACCATGGACCTCGCGGTCGGCATCGACGGCTGGGTGGCCGACGCGGCCACGACGATCGTGGTGGGCACCGCGGACGAGGCGGACCTGCGGTTGATTCGCGCCACCGAGGACGCGCTCGCCGCGGCGATCGCGGTCGCGCTGCCCGGCAAACACGTCGGTGACATCTCCGCCGCCATCTCCGCGGTCGCGCGCGACTACGGCTATCCGGTGAACACGGAATTCGGTGGTCACGGGCTCGGCCGCACCATGCACGAGGATCCGCACGTGGCCAATCAGGGACGCGCGGGTCGCGGCTATCGGTTGCGGCCCGGCCTGGTCATCGCCATCGAACCCTGGTTCGCCCGCACCACCGACCGCATCGTCACCGATCCCGACGGCTGGACGCTGCGCTCGGCCGACGGTTCGCGCACCGCCCACTCCGAACACACCGTCGCGATCACCGAGTCCGGTCCGCAGGTGCTCACCGCCGCGTAGTTCGCGAAAGGTGTTTGCATGGCGAGTGGCGCAGGGCCACTCGCCCGTCTGCGGCTACTCCGGCGCGCCGAGCCACTCTTCGAGGTCGTCGGCGATCTTCAGGTGGGTCGCGATTTCCGCGCGTTCGTCGGGGGACAGGTCGAGTGCCGCTATCTCCTTGCGTAGTTCGTCGGCGCGAGCCGGATCTTCCATGGCCACCGCCAATTCGGTGAGTTCGGCCAGGGCGTGGGCCTTGTCGAGGATCGACGCTGTCGCGCCGAAGCGGCGCAGGCCGGCTTCGAGGGTCTTGCGCGCCGCCTCGTCGTCTTCCTTGGAGAAGCGCAGGATTCGGGCATTGTCCAGAATCCTTTGCAGCCCTTGGAGTTCGCGCGAACCGCCGTACTCGAAATCGGGCTCGTCCCGTTGTAGGTAGGTGACACTGTTGCCGCCGGGGTCGGTGACGGTGAACCGGGTCTGCCCCGGCCGGAACCGGCTGATCCGGGGCACACCGCGCGCGGGCACCCGGCCGTAGTGCTCGCGCAGGGCGGTGCTGAAGGTCGCGTGCAGGTCGGTCACCTCGTCCACCCAGACCAGGCAGCCCATCTCGGCTTCGCCGACCTCCCGCTTGTCCTTCTTGTCGCGGTAGAAGTGCAGCTCGTAGCCGTTGCGTTGCACCGAGCAGTAGACGTACGGGGTGTGTTGCTCCCAGGTGACCTGGTAGCCGAGCGTTCGATAGAACTCGAGCGTCTCGGCGGAGTTGCCGCCCCACATCACTGGCACAGCCGCGTCGCCCATCAGGCCTCCAAGCTTTGGTAATCAATTTTGACTACCCCAGGTTAGGGCCGTTTAGCGGCGGAAGTCAAACTTGACTACTATGGGAAATTCCTATCTGAAGGAGGTTCGCCATGTCGGCCGTGCGCCTGTTGGTGCTGGGGGTGATGCGGTTGCGTCAGCCCACCTACGGCTACGCCGTGCGCCGCGAATTACTGTCCTGGCGCGCCGAAACGTGGACGAACGTGAAACCCGGCTCGATCTATCACGCGCTGAAGCAGCTGACGCAGGAAGGCAAGCTGAGCGCATTCGGCACCGAGGGCAGCAGTGAAGGTCCGGGTCGCACGCTGTTCCAGCTGACCGAGGCGGGCGAGGCGGAATTCCGCAAACTGATGGACGAGGCGCTGGTCAGCGTCGACATGGAGGAACTCGGCGCGGGTATCGCGTTCATGGACGCGCTGCCGCGGGCGCACGTGCTGGCGAAGCTGCGCGAACAGCGCCGCCGCAGCGAAGAGGTCCGCACCGGCCTGCTCGCCATGATCCCCGACTTTCCCACCCGCTACGAACAGCCGCACTCGACCGACCTGCTGGAACTGTGGAGCGGCGTGTTCGGCAACCTGGCGCAGTGGACCGACGGCCTGGTGGAGAGGATCGAGGCGGGCGAGTACCGAATGTCCGATTGAGCCTGATCGGATTACGCTGCACCTCATGACGAACACGCTGGGGGCTGTCGGCAAGGCCGAATACGTACTGCTGACCACGTACCGCAAGGACGGCACGCCCGTCGGCACCGCGGTGTGGGCGGTCGCCGACGGGGACAAACTCTATGTGTGGACGGTGACCGACAGCTGGAAAGTGAAGCGGCTCCGGCGTAATCCGGACGTCACCGTGCAGCCGTGCAACGTCGCGGGGAAAACGCGAGGTGAGATCGTCAAAGGCACCGGACGCGTCCTCGACCCCGAGGGCACCGAGCGCGTCCGCAAACTCCTGATGCGCAAGTACTGGTTGATGGGCCCGATCACCATCCTCGGCAGCAACCTGCGCCGCGGCAAGAAGGGCACCGTCGGGATCGAGATCACGTTCCCCTGAACCCGGCGGTGCCCTACGTCGCCTGACTCACCGAGGACATGTGGAAATCGGGAATGCGCAAGGGCGGCATCGCCGTTCGGGTGAACCAGTCCTTCCACTCGCGGGGGAGGGTGATTTCGGTCCTGCCTGCCTCGGTGACTCGGCGGAGCAGGTCGAGTGGACTCTCGTTGAAGCGGAAGTTGTTGACCGCGGCGGTGACCTCGCCGTTCTCGACGAGGTAGACGCCGTCCCGGGTGAGGCCGGTGAGCAGCAGGCTCGCCGGATCGACCTCGCGGATGTACCACAGGGTGGTGAGCAGCAGCCCACGCTCGGTGCGCGCGATCATCTCGTCGAGGGTCGTGGCGGAACCGCCGGTGAGCAGCAGGTTCCCGCCGGGAATGGTTGCGGTGGTGCCGAATTCGGCGGCGGTGGCACGCGGATAGACCAGCGACTCGATGACGCCGTCCCGGATCCAGTCCACCCGTTCGGCGCTCAACCCGTTGTCGAACACCGACATCGCCTGCGACGACGCGGAAGTCGCGACGAACGGCCGATACTCCAGCCCTGCCGCACTCGGATCGGAGTACAGCGTCAGCGGAATATCGGTGAGCCGCTCGCCGATTCGCGTACCGCCGGCGCGGGAGAACGCGGTGTGTCCCTCGTGTGCGCCGCGCCCCTCCATCTGCCAGTGCAGATAGATCATCATGTCCGCGACCGTCGACGGCGGCATCAGCGTCTCGTAGCGCCCAGCGGGCAGCTCGACCTTGCGTCCGGCCCAGTCCAGTCGGCGCGACAATTCGGCCAGCAGGCCGGGGACGTCGACATCGGTGAAATCCGCGGTGCCGACACCGGCCCAGGCGCTGGCGAGATCTGTTCCCGCACCACGCTTTCCGTTGATCTCCACCGAACCCGTCGGCTGGGTGAACCGGCGGCGCAACCCCGTCGAGGTGCCCAACCAGGTGGTGTGCACCGTGTGGTGCGCGAATCCGTACAACCGATCGCTGCCGTCGAAACCAGCCGAGAGGCCCCGCGCCAGGTCCGTGAACACCTCGATGCCGGTGCTGCCCGCCGGATCGGCCCAGCCCTCGGCCGGTCGGTCCGAATCCAGCAGCGGCATAGCGTCTTCTGCGGGTGCGGCGGCCCGGGCCGCCTCCTCGCTGCGACGCACCACCGCTTCGATCTCCGCCGGGTCGACACTCGTCGACCCGATGGTGCCGACCCGTGCGGCGCGCGGACCGTCGCGGAAGATCGAAATCACCGCCCAGTCACGGTAATTCGACGATCCGTTGGTGGTCATCGAATTACCGGCCCAGCGCAGCGACGCGTCGTGCGCGTCGGTGACGATCACCATGGCCTCGTCGGCGCGGGACAGGGCGAGCACACGCTCGACGACCTCGCCCGCGGCGATGATGGTCTGCTGGCTCACTGGCCCGCCTCCGTCCGGGTGTTGAGAATGTTGATGCCGCGCACCAGCACCGACGGGCAGCCGTGGCTGACCGCGGCGACCTGCCCGGGTTGGGCCTTGCCGCAGTTGAACGCGCCGCCGAGCCGCCAGGTGGACGGCCCGCCGACCGCCTCCATCGCGCCCCAGAAGTCGGTGGTGGTGGCCTGGTAGGCGACGTCGCGGAGCTGGCCGTCCAGCTTGCCGTCGCGAATGCGGAAGAACCGCTGACCGGTGAACTGGAAGTTGTAGCGTTGCATGTCGATCGACCACGACTTGTCGCCGACGATGTAGATGCCGTCGCGCACCCGGGAGATGAGTTCCTCGGTGCTGGTGTCATGGTCGGGATCGGGCTGCAACGAGACGTTGGCCATGCGCTGGATCGGTACGTGATGCGCCGAATCCGCGTAGGAGCAGCCGTTGGACCGGTCCAGACCGAGGCGCGGCGCGAACACGCGGTCCAGTTGGTAGCCGACGAGCACGCCGTCGCGCACCAGATCCCAGCGCTGCCCGGCCACGCCCTCGTCGTCGTAGCCGATGCTGGCCAGTCCGTGCGGCTCGGTGCGATCACCGGTGACGTGCATGATCGGGGTGCCGTATTGCAGGGTGCCGAGCTTGTCCGGAGTGGCGAACGAGGTTCCGGCGTAAGCGGATTCGTAGCCGATGGCGCGGTCGTACTCGGTGGCGTGGCCGATGGATTCGTGGATGGTCAGCCACAGATTGGTCGGGTCGATCACCAGATCGGTCGGGCCGGGGGTGACGGTCGGCGCCTTCACCTTCTCGGCGAGCCAGGACGGGATCCGGGCCAGTTCGTCCGACCAGTCCCAGGCGCCGTCGGCGCCCGTGACGTACTCCCAGCCGCGCCCCACCGGCGGCGCCAGCGTGCGCATGGTCTCGAACACGCCCGCCGCCGAATCGACCGTGGTCGCCTCGAACTGCGGATGCAGCCGGACGCGCTGCTGGGTGATCTTCGAGCCCGCGGTGTCGGTGTAGAAGGTCTGCTCTTTCACCTGCAACACGTACGCCGTGACGTGGTCGACGCCGTCGGCGCCGGACAGGCGTTCCGAATAGTCCTGCAGCAGTGCGACCTTCTCGGTGGTCGGCACGGTGAACGGGTCCACGTCGTAGGCGGAGACCCAGTGCACGTCGTCGTAGATCGGTTCGTCCGCGAGTTCGACCCGTTCGCGGTTCAACGCGCGCAGCGTCGTCGCGACCGTCACCGCGGTGCGCGCCACCTCGGCGGCGGTCGCGGGGGTCAGCGCGGCGTGCGAGGCGAAACCCCACGTGCCGTCGACGATCACGCGGACCGCGAAACCGAGTTCGATGTTGTCGGTGATCGCCTCGACGCGCCCGTCGCGCAGCCGGATCGTCTGCGTCACCAGCCGGTGCACACGCAGGTCGGCATGCTCGGCGCCCGCTGCGCGCGCCGCCCCCAACGCGGCGTCGGCGAGCGCGGTCAGCGGCAGATCGAGAAACTCTGCGTCCACATCCTTGGAAGTCGCGATGCTCACCCAGCCCAACCTAGTCCCTCCCGCCCCACCACACCCCACGCCACTCCGCGCAAACATGCGCCGACTGCAACCATGCATCACGCGCAGTCCGCATCTCTTGAAACCCTCACCCGCACAGCACGACCGGCTCCCACTCTGGCGAATGCCCCATCACCCCACCCGAGCCGTGTCGCCTGCGACGTCCGAGCTCAGGACCAGCAGCGCCGCAAATCCCCCGCGCTGTCTGTGGCGGCTGAGTTCGGGCTGTCTGAGCTCAGGGACCAGCAGCGCCGCAAATCCTTCTGCGCTGTCGCGACGGCTGAGCTCGGGCTGTTTGCGACGGCTGAACCCCCGCGCTGCCCGAGACTGTCGGGCCCGTACTGTCTGCGCCGAACCAGTCCGGAGCCATCCGCGACGGCCGACGTCGCGCTACCACTTGCGCCGGTCGGACCCTTTGCTGCCGGAGCAGCTACCGCGGTGTGCGGTTTCGCACGAGTCGGCACGGCGCAGAACCGACCGCAGTTCCTGCCATGGGCGTGCCACGGGCCGGCGTCGTGCGTTCGCGGCGAACCGGGGCACTCGCGCCGCGGCACCAGACGGACCGACGGCCGCCAAGCGTCCCCCGAACGTGGGCTCCCACTGGTCAATTGATCACGAGGAACTGGGGGCGGCGGTCTCTCGCCCGATGCCGCCCCCAGTTCCTCGTGATCGCTCGTCCAGCTCGGGCCCCGGTAGGGGCGCGGTCAAAGGTGCAGGGGCGCAATGTCAAAGGTGGGGGAGTCGGAACGGCACGCGCGAAACCCGCACATACCACGTCTGTCTCGCGAAATGCCGTACTGTGCCCGCGTGCCGCCATCCGCCCTCCGTGACCGCAAACGCGAACGTACCCGCCGTGCCCTGCTCGAGGCAGCCGTAGACCTTTTCGAGTCCAGAGGCTACGACGAGACGACGGTGGCCGACATCGCGGCGGCGGCCGAGGTGGGTACGCGCACCTTCTTCAACTACTTCGCCAGCAAGGAAGAACTGCTCTTCCCGGAGACCGACGAGCGGGTGCGGGCCGCGGTGGCCGCGATCGGCAGCCGCCGGCCAGGGGAGCGCCCCGTCGAGGTGTTACTCCGGGCGTTACGCGCGGCCGGTGACAATCCCGGCGAACATCTCGTCGACGATCTCAGTGCCCGGATCGCCGCGTTGCGCGCGCAGGTGTCGCGCACCGTGCCGTCGGTGAGCGGCCGGGCCGCGCACGCGCAGTTGGTGGCGCAGCGCGAGATCGCGCGACAGTTGCATGCCGCGTTCCCCGCTGAACTGGACGAGGTGGGGGCCGCCGCGCTGGTCGGCGCCGTCGTCGGCGCGGTGTCCGGCGCGCTCACGGTGTTGTTCCAGCAGCCGATCAACGGCGCGGACGACGGCGAGCGACTGCACCGCCAGATCCACGAGACCACCTCGCGGGTGCTGAAGCCCTGGCTCGCCTCGCAGGTCGAGCCCGTCGGCTGATCAGCCGAACTGCTGCCAGCCCAAGCGGATCACCATCGCGACCACTACCACGAGCAGCACGACGCGGACGAATTTCGCGCCGTTGCGCAACGCCATGTGCGAGCCGACGATCGCGCCCGCCACGTTGCCGACCGCCATGGCCGCGCCGAGCAGGAACAGGATGTGACCGGTGAGGCCGAAGAAGATCAGCGCGCCCACATTGGATCCGCAGTTGATCACCTTGGCCATCGCGGCGGCCCGCACGAACTCGGTGCCGAGCAGCGTTGCGAACGTGATGATGAGGAAGGTGCCGGTGCCGGGGCCGAGCAGGCCGTCGTAGCAGCCGATGAGTCCCGCGGCGAGCGCGATGGTGAGGATCACCTTGCGCCGCGTGGGCGCGTGCGTGGCGAGCGTGACCCCGATCGAAGGTCGCAGCGTGACGAATACCGCGACGCCGACCAGCACCACCATGACGATCGGAATGAACAGGTCGCGGTCGATCAATGAGACCGCGGCAGCACCGATTCCGGCGGTCACCGCCGCGAGCCCGGCCGCGGGCACGAGCACCCGCCACTGCATCGGCACCTTCCTGGCGAAGGTCAGCACCGACGCCGCGGTGCCCGCGACGGCGGCGAGCTTGTTCGTGCCGAGCGCGGTCTGCGGCGCGATGGTCGGCGCGACGAGAAACAACGTCGGCAGAATGATGAGCCCGCCGCCGCCGACCACCGCGTCCACCCAGCCCGCGGCCGTCGCCGCGGTGATCAACACCGCCCAATCACCGATCTGCACGGGGCAAGCCAACCAGGTGGTCTGATGCGGGCCAGTCAGCAGTCCAGTTCGTCGCACTCGGCGCGCGGGTGCGCCCCGGCGAACCCGCCCGGACCTAGGGTGGACGGGTGCGCCGGTTCAGCCTGTGGCTTCGCGGGAAGCCCATCGTCTCGGATTCGATATTGGCGGCTGTCCTTTTACTGCTCGAGATCCTCAGTGTCGGGAACTCGGCGCACAAGGTCGCCTTTCTCGCGGTCGGGGTCTTTCTGCCGCTGCCGATCGTGTTGCGCCGGGTGTATCCGCGCGCGATGGCGGCGATCGCGCTGGTGTCGTCGCTGGTCGCGACGGCGGTCGCCTATGTGGTCGGTGACGATGCCGATCACATCACGCTGTTCAGTCTCGGGATCATGCTGTACACGCTCGTCGCCTACGTGGGCAGGCGGGAGGGGCTGTGGTTCGGGCTCGGCGTGGTGCTCGATTCGGTGCTCTCGAATCTGGCGCTGGACAAGCCCGCGGGCGGCGAGGCCGTCTTCACCGTCATGTTCTTCGCGTTGTGCTGGACGCTCGCGGAGTTCATCGGCGCGCGGCACGCCTATGACACCGAGGTCGCGGCCCGGCTCGCGGTCGCGGACTACGACAAGGAACGCCGCGCGCACGACGCGGTGTCGGCCGAACGCACCCGCATCGCCCGCGAACTGCACGACGTGGTCGCGCACGCGGTGAGCGTGATCATCGTGCAGGCCGACGGGGCGAAGTACGCGCTGCGGCGCGACCCCGACGCCGCCGAGCAGGCGCTCACCACCATCGCGGGGACCGGGCGCGAGGCGCTGCGTGAACTGCGCCGGACCGTCGCGCTGCTGCGGACCGAACACGCGCCCGACCAACTGCCCCAGCACGGCACCGCCGGACTCGCCCGGGTGGTGGACATGATGCGCGGCGCCGGCCTCGCCGTGGAACTCGAATTGACCGGGGAACTCGACGATGTCGCGCCCGAGGTCAGCCTCGGCGTGCACCGCATCGTGCAGGAGTCGCTGACGAACACGCTGCGCCACGCCGGACCGCATCCCAAGGCGTGGGTGCGGGTGCGCCGCCGCGACACCGACGTGACGATCGACATCTCCGACACCGGGGGCGTTCCGTTGGACGAACCCGCGGTCCGGATCAAAGGCGGCGGAATGGGTTTGGTCGGAATGCGCGAACGCATCGCGGTGCTCGGCGGCACGCTGGAGACCGGTCGCGCCGCGGACGGTGCGTGGCGGGTGCAGGCCACCATCCCGCTCGCGCCCGGCTTGCCGGAATAGGTTGGCAGGCCGTCGGCGGGCCCGTGCACGTTAGATTAGGTGCGTGCCGATCACCGTTCTCGTTGTCGACGACCAGGAACTCATGCGCATGGGGTTGAAGATGGTCCTCGGCGCGCACCCCGACATCGAGGTGATCGGGGAGGCGGCCAACGGGGCGGCGGCGGTGAGCCGGGCCGCGGAGCTGGTCCCCGATGTGGTGCTGATGGATGTGCGGATGCCCGTGGTCGACGGCGTCACCGCGACCGCGCGGATCGTCGAGGCGGGGCACGGCTGCCGGGTGCTGGTGATGACCACCTTCGATCTCGACGAGCACGCGCTGGGCGCGCTGCGCGCGGGCGCGAGCGGCTTCCTGCTCAAGGACACCCCGCCGGAGGACCTGATCTCCGCGATCCGCAGCGTCGCCGCCGGTGACGCGGTGGTCTCGCCCAAGGTGACAAAGCGCCTGCTCGATCGGCTCATCGCCGAGGACCCCGCGCGGATGCGCGACCCGGGCGTGCTCGAGGTGCTCACCGCCCGCGAGCGCGAGGTGCTCGAACAGATCGCGGCGGGCCGGTCCAACGCCGAGATCGCCGAACAGCTGTATCTCTCCGAGGCCACCGTGAAGACGCACGTCGGCCGCGTGCTCACCAAACTCGGTCTGCGCGACCGCGTGCAAGCGGTGGTGCTCGCCTACGAGACCGGCCTGGTCCGGCCGGGTGGTTGATCCCCGTCGCCGTCGAGCTGGCGGGCGACCGGGTCGGACAGTTCACCCCGGCTGGGTGACCGACAAACGGCTACGCAGCATCGGCAGTCCGGGCCCGGTCAGATCGTCGCAGTAGGCGGTCCGGCCTGCCATCGCCATGACCAGTGCGGTGGTCGTCCCGCGCACTTCGGGACCGGTGCCGATCTCGAACGGGCCGTCGGTCGCCGTCATCCGCAGTCCTTCGATCGCGCTGTGGCCGGACACGGTGAAATCCCGGCTCGCGTAGAACCGGGCCACGGCGGTCACGGCCGCGAGCGCGGGCTCGCGCGGCAATCCGAGCGGGCGCCGGATGTCCTGCGCGTGCACCACCACCTCGCCGAGCCAGGCCGCCGTATCGCCGAAGGTCGCGATGGTGCTGGTGCCGACCGCGCGGAACCGGTCCAGCGTTTCGGCGGGTGTCGCGCCGCGATGCTCAGCCAGCCGCCGATCGTTGTGCAGCGCGAAATCGAAGCGGGCGCCCAATGCGCTGAGTACCCAGCGGATCCGGCCGACGCTCGCCGCCGCAGTCAGATGGGCGACCACTTCCTCGACTGTCCACCGCCCGCACAGTGACGGGCTCGCCCATTGCGCCTCGTCCAATCCGGCCAGATCCTGCGCCAGCGCCGCCCGCTCGGCATGCGTCATCGCCCAGATCTCGGCACGCGACAGTTCGTTCGCCATCCGACCTCCTTGTCCGGCGTTGCTCGCCGGTCCGTCGTTCCACTGCTACTGACGGCCTGCATGCGGTGAACTCATCGGCCCGCGCGGGTCTCATGGGACTCTCAGGCGGATCCGGGAGAAAAATTCAGGGGCCGGGCGTTGGATTGGGTAGATCGTCCGAAAGGAACGCCATGCCCGCCCTGGTATTCGTGCTCTATGTGATCACCGAGATCGCCGCCCTGGTCGCCGTCGGCCAATGGCTCGGCGTGATACCGGCCATTCTGCTGCTCATCGCCGGCTCGGCGGCGGGCATGCTGCTGGTCGGCTCGCAGGGGCGGCGGGTGTTCGAACAGTTCCGCCGCGTCGGCCGCGGCGAGATCGCGCCGGGGACCGCGGTCGCCGACGGTGCGCTGGTCGCCGCGGGCGGGTTCCTGATGTTCGTGCCCGGTCTGGTCACCTCGTTGATCGGCCTGTTCCTGCTGCTGCCGCCGACCCGATTCCTGGTGCGGCCGATGGCCGCCGCGTTCGCCGCGCGCCGGGTCGCCAAATTCCAGGCCGCCATGCCGTATCGGGGCGTGGTGATCGACGGCGGCGAAGTCATCGACGGCACCGTCGTGCACCAGTACTACGACGACGGACAGGGCAACGCGCGCCGCGCCATCACCAACCCCTAGCCACCCCGAATTGCCAAAGGGTGGTAGCGCCATTACCAACGAGTAGTAAAGACACGCCAGCCCGCTAGGGATCCCGCGGAAAAGGGGCTACGGTGACGCGATGGCCACCGAGCAACTCACCATCACGGTGAGCGACGAGCTGGCCGCCGCGGTGAAACGCGCGGCGGCGGCTGCGGGACAATCGATTTCCGGGTTTGCGGCCGCCGCGTTGCGGCTGGAGCTGATCGCCGTCGAGGCGGGTTGCCCGCCGTGCGCTCCCGGCAGCGCGCCCCCACGTTTCGCCGACGTGATGACGGTGCTGGCCAATGCCGAGGACGTGCGGCAGCCCGTACTGAACGGCTGACCCGAAAGCCCGAATCGGGCATACGGCAGACTGGGATCTCGTGAGTGAGCGTAGCGAGCGAACCAGTGACACAGCGTGCGTGTGCACGACGGAACCGAGCGTCAGCGAGGTGCGGTCGTGAATACCCAGTTGCTCGTCGGCGGTCGTATCTACAGCTCCAGTTCTCCGGACGCGACGGCGATGGCGGTGGCCGACGGCACCGTGGTGTGGCTCGGTGCGGAACAGCCCGGGCGGGCACTGCATCCGGACGCCGAGATCATCGATCTGGACGGCGCGTTCGTCGCACCGGCGTTCGTGGACCCGCACGTACACGTCACCGCGCTGGGACTGAAGCTCACCGGCTTGGACCTGTCGGTCGCCCGTTCGCTGGAGCACTGCCTGACCTTGCTGCGCGATTTCGCCGCGGCCCGGCCCGAGGGCGCGATCCTCGGTGACGGCTGGGACGAGACCACCTGGCCGGAGGGCAGGCCGCCCACGGTCGAGGAGATCGACAAGGCCGCCGGAGCCCGCCACGTCTACCTCTCCCGGGTGGACGCGCACTCGGCGGTGGTGTCGTCCGCGCTGCTGGACGCGCTGCCGCAGGTGCGCGCGGCCGACGGGTTCACCCGCGGCGAGCCGGTCCGGGCCGCGGCGCACCACCTGGTGCGGACCACGGTGCTCGCGGAACTCGATCGCGCGCAACGGGATCGGGCGCGGGCCGCGGCACTGGACCACGCGGCCGCGCACGGCATCGTCGCCGTGCACGAATGCGCGGGGCCGGAGATCTCCGGTCGCACCGACGTGCGTGAACTGCTCGAATTCCGGCACGGCGTCGAGGTGCGGGCGTACTGGGGTGAGGCGGTGCGCAGCGCCGAACAGGCGCGCGCACTGGTGGCCGAACTCGGCGTGCACGCGCTCGGCGGCGACCTGTTCGTCGACGGGTCCTTCGGTTCGCACACCGCCTGGCTGCGCGAGGACTACGCCGACCAGCCGGGCACCGGCCGATCCTATCTCGACGCCGAGGCCATCGCCGCGCACGTCCGCGCCTGCACCGAGGCGGGCATCCAAGCGGGCTTCCACGTGATCGGCGACGCCGCCATGGACGCGGTCATCGCCGGATTCGACCGTGTCGTAAGCGAATTCGGTGGTCCGGCGGTCGCGGCGCTCGGGCACCGGGTGGAGCACGCCGAGCTGCTGGACGCCGGGCAGATCGGCAAGCTCGCCGCGTGGGGCGTGCTCGCCAGCGTGCAACCGGGATTCGACGCGGCCTGGGGCGGCGCGGACGGCATGTACGCGGCTCGGCTCGGCGCGACCAGGGCCGCCGCGCTGAACCCGTTCGCCGCCATGGCCGCGGCCGGGATCGCGCTGGCCGTCGGTTCGGACGCACCGGTCACCCCGCTCGATCCTTGGTCGGCCGTGCGCGCCGCCGCTCACCACCGCACCCCCGGCCACGGTCTGTCCCCACGTGCCGCGTTCGCCGCCGCGACCCGTGGCGCCTGGCGCGCGGGCGGGGTCAGAGACGGGATCGCGGGCACCCTGGTGCCCGGCGCGCCCGCGTCCTACGCGGTCTGGGAAGCCGAGGAACTGGTCGTCGCCGCAGCCGCCGACTCGGTACAGCGCTGGTCCACCGACCCGCGCTCCCGCGTCCCCGGATTGCCGCCCCTGCAACCCGATTCGGTGTTGCCGAAGTGCCTGCGCACCGTGCACCGCGGCGAAACGATCTACGCCGCGTGAGGGTGGTGGCGCTCTCGCGGGTGTCCGGATCACGCGCGGCGACCGGGTTCGGTGTTGCTGACGTGCCTAGGCGTTGTGCGTCGGAAAACGATTTGTGTGGCGTGAGGTCTGCGGTGGATCACCGAGCGCGTGCCCGTAGTGCCGCCGCTACCACCGCGTTCGGCGTTGCCGAGATGCTCGCGCACTGTGTATCTCGGCGAAACGGATTACGTCGTGCGGGGTCGGCGGGGGATCAGCGAGGGCGCGCTGGGGTGCGCGGGAAGGTTACGCGGGGTGCGTGAGCGAACGATGGGTGTGCTGAGCCGGTTTCCGGTGTGGTCGCGGGCGGTGGCCTCGATCTGCGCTGGGCTGTTGATCTTCGGGAGCTTCCCGCCGCGGCCGTGGTGGTTCCTCGCGCCGCTCGGTCTCGCGCTGCTCACGCTGGTGGTGCGCGGCAGCGGGCGTCTTCGGGCCGGGTTCGGGTACGGATTCCTGGCCGGTCTGGCGTTTTTCGTGCCGCTGCTGCCGTGGACCGGGATCTACGTCGGGCCGGTACCGTGGTTGGCGCTGTCCACGGTGTGCGCCGTGTACATCGGCCTGTTCGGTTTGCTGGCGCGAATGGTGGGACGACTCCCGGGCTGGCCGCTATGGGTGGCGCTGGCGTGGGCGAGCGCCGAGTGGGCGCGTTCCAGTTTTCCGTTCGGCGGATTCCCCTGGGGCCGTTTGGCCTTCGGGCAAGCCGACGGCTGGTTCCTGCCCCTCGCCTCGCTCGGCGGCGCCCCCTTCGTCAGCTTCGCGGTGGCGCTGACCGGCGCGGGCGCAGCCGCTTTGGTCCTCCGGTTGCGCGCGATCTATGCCGATGCACAACCTGTCGCTGAGCCCCGCCCCGCCGACGACCATGTGGGCACGGTCGGCGAGCGGGAGGCCGTCGGCAGCTCGGCCACGACTGGTGAAAGCACGGTCGAGGCTGGGGGGAGCGCGGCCGTTGCGGGTGCGAGTGCGACCACTTCCGGCGATCCTATAGCCGGGGCCGACGGGAATGTTGCTGCGGCCGAACGCGATTCCGTGGGGCGTCGCGGTGCCGAGCCGTCGACGGGCGCCGTCGCGGCGGGCCGCGCCGACGCGGTGCGCGCTGCCGACGAGCCGCCGACCGGCTCGCTGACGGGCCGGGCACCGGAGCCGATAGCCGGACCCCGCCGGGCCGCGTGGCTCGGATGTGCCGCTGCCGCGGCAACTCTGGCTGTCCTGCCGTTGGCGGGGCTGCTGCTCGGGGCGACTCTGCCGGCGCCGGATCAGGGGGATCGGGTGATCACGGTGGCGGCGATTCAGGGGAGTGTGCCCCGGCTCGGGTTGGACTTCAATGCGCAGCGGCGGGCGGTGCTGGACAATCACGTGCGGCGCACCGAGGAGCTCGCGCAGGCGGTCGCGGCGGGGGCGGCGAAAAAGCCGGATGTGGTGATCTGGCCGGAGAATTCGTCCGATATCGATCCGCTGCGCAACGCGGACGCGGCGGCCCTGATCACCCGGGCTTCCGAGCGGATCGGCGCGCCGATCCTGGTGGGCGCGGTTCTGGTGAACGGTGATCGGACCACGACCAACTCGGTAATCGTGTGGAACGGCGCCGCGGGCCCGGGGGAGCGGCACGACAAGAAGATCATCCAGCCCTTCGGCGAGTACCTGCCGATGCGTTCGTTCTTCCGGCTGTTCTCCGAATATGCCGATCGCGCCGGATATTTCGTGCCCGGCCACGGCGACGGTGTGGTCCGCGCGGCCGGTATCGACATCGGCGTGGCGACCTGTTACGAGGTCGCCTTCGATCGCGCGTTCGAGGACGCGATGCGCGCGGGCGCGCAGCTGCTGACCGTGCCCACGAACAACGCGACCTTCGGCGACAGCGAGATGACCTATCAGCAGCTGGCCATGTCGCGGGTCCGGGCGGTCGAACACGGCAGGGCGCTGGTGGTCGCGGCGACCTCCGGCGTCAGCGCGATCATCGCGGCGGATGGCACTGTGCAGCAAGAGAGTCCGCAATTCGTGCCGGCCGCGCTGGTCGCCCAGCTACCGCTGCGCAGCAGCAACACCTTCGCTACTTCCGTTGGGCCGCTGCCGGAACGGGTGTTCGTCGCGCTGACGGCTGCCGCCGTCCTGGCCGTGTTGATCCGTCAACGTCGCGCCCGGCGTCCGGACGTGGCCGGGAAAAACGTGCCGCAGGTCACAGTGCGCGACTGAAAGTGGTTGTGGGGACTAACCGGACCTCCGGTATTTTCTGTGATTGCTGTAGCCGAACCGTGATGTAGCGAATTATTCGCACATACGCATTGTTGATGTTGTATTCGCTTGTCAGGATGGGTTTTTCCTGGGCTTTTGATGAGGCGAACTGGGCGAATTGTCGTGTTAGCCAAATGTTTGCTATGCAAGATCAACGGCGCTGACTAGCCTGCGATGTGAAACAAATCCGCCACGCTGGCAATCCGGCCGATCAGACGCTCCGAATCATAGGGCGTGGATCACTTTTCACAGTCGGCCTCGCGCGCCTTGCTGTGGTCTGTGTTCTGGAAGTTGCGTCGAACAGCGGCAGAACGGAGTGATTGATGAGTTCATTGGCCACGGACAGCGTCGACCAATGTTCATCGGGCGAATCCTCGGCACAGCCATTCGTCTTGTCGCCGGCTCAAACGGCGCTCTGGTACGCGCAGCGGATTCGGCCGGATGTGCCGCTGACGATCGCCCAGTATGTCGAGATCCACGGCGACCTGGATGTCGGCCGCCTGCTCTACGCGATCGAGCGATTCGGCGCGGAGTCCGAGGTCGGCAAGCTGCGCCTGGCGGAGATCGACGGAATCCCGCACCAGATAGTCGATCCCGCGCGCCGACCGGGGTGGGCCAGGGTCGATCTGCGCGGCGAGCCCGACCCGCACGCCGCTGCGCTGCGCTGGATGCACGAGTACACCGGCTCCCCGATCGATCTGGAGCGCGACCCGCTCACCGCGAATGTGGTGCTGCGCACCGGGGATTCGGATTACATCTGGTACTCGCGTGCCCATCACATCGTGATCGACGGCTATGGCGCGATGAACGCGCTCACCCGCACCGCCGAGATCTACACCGCCTTGGAGAATCGGACCGAGCCGGTGGTGTCGCGCGCCGCGCCGCTGGCCGAGATCTACGCCGACGAGGTCCGCTACCGTGAGACCAGCAGGTTCCGCGCCGACCGCGACTACTGGCTGGAACAGCTGGCCGGCGCCGGCGAGCCGATGAGCCTCGGCGGCAGCACCGTCACCGCGGCCACCCAGGACGCGGGCCGCCGCATCGCCGCGGGCGTGCTCGACGACCGTGCGCAGGCCGCGATGGACGCGGCCGTCACCACCTTCGGCACCGCCAACTCGGCGCTGTTCGTCGCCGCGCTCGGCGCGTATGTGCGTTCGGTGACCGGAAATCCGGATGTGGTGCTGAGCCTGCCGGTCTCCGCGCGCACCACCGTCTCGCTGCGCCGCTCGGCGGGCGTGGTGTCCAATGTGGTCCCGATCCGGTTGCGCTTCACCGCGGAAACCACCCTCGCCGATGTGGTCAAGGCGACCGAACTCCAGATCACCGGCGCGCTGCGGCACCAGCGCTACCGGCACGACGACATCCGCCGCGACTGCGGCTACTCGCGCGACTCGCGCGGCTTCTTCGGGCCGATGGTCAACATCATGCTGTTCCACGACGAGTTGACCTTCGGCAGCCTGGTCGGCTCGCTGAACGTGCTGGCCACCGGCCCGGTCGAGGACCTGTCGATAAATCTGTACAACGGTCGCGGCGGCCGTATCCACGTCGATTTCGAGGCCAACCCGCGGCTCTACGGCGAGGCCGAGGTGTCGGTGCACCACGACCGCTTCCTCGACTTCCTCACCCGATTCCTCAGTGCCGCACCGGAGACCCACGCCGAGGCGCTCACCGCGATCACCGCCGCTGAGCACGAGCGCGTCCTGCACGAGTGGAACGCGACCGAGGCGCCGCGGCAGCCGGGCACCCTCGCCGGGCTGTTCGCCGAGCGCGCGGCCGCCTGCCCCGACGCGATCGCGCTGGAATCCGGCGAGGACACTCCGGCCGCCGCGACGCTCACCTATCGCGAACTCGACGAGCGCGCCAATCGCCTGGCCCGCCTGCTCATCGAGCGCGGGGCCGGGCCGGAGACCGTGGTCGGCCTGTGCCTGCGCCGCAGCATCGATCTCGTGGTCGGCATGTACGCGATCGTCAAGACCGGCGCGGCTTACCTGCCGCTCGACCCGGAACATCCGGCCGATCGACTCGATCAGATCGTGCGGCAGGCGTCGCCGGTCTGTGTACTCACGGCCGCGCGCGACGAACTCGCGATGCCCGAATCGGCTGCCGCACTGGCCATCGACACCGTCGAGCTGTCCGGCTATCGCGGCGCGCCGATCACCGATGCCGAGCGCACCGCCGCCCTGCGCGCGGACCACCTCGCCTACGTGATCTTCACCTCCGGCTCCACCGGCAAGCCCAAGGGCGTCGGCGTGAGCCACGCCGCGATCGTGAACCGATTGCGCTGGATGCAGCACGAATACTCGCTCGACCGGACCGACGTGGTGCTGCAGAAGACGCCGGCCACCTTCGACGTCTCGGTGTGGGAGTTCTTCTGGCCCTTGCAGATCGGCGCGCGACTGGTCGTCGCGGCGCACGACGGGCACCGGGATCCGGCCTATCTGGCCCGGTTGATCGCCGAAAAGGGCATTACCACGGCGCATTTCGTGCCGTCCATGCTCTCGGTGTTCGTCACCGACACCGACGTGCGCGGCTGCACCGCGTTGCGCCAGGTGTTCTGCAGCGGCGAGGCATTGCCCGCGGCCACCGTCCGGGACTTCCACGCGGCGCTGCCCCGGCCCGCGTTGCACAACCTGTACGGCCCCACCGAGGCCGCCGTCGATGTCACCTACTGGCCCTGCCCGGCCGACCCGGCGACCGTGCCGATCGGCTCGCCGGTCTGGAACACCCAGACCTACGTGCTGGATTCGCGGCTGCGGCCGGTGCCGCCCGGCGTCGTCGGCGAGTTGTACCTGGCCGGTGTGCAATTGGCGCGCGGCTACCTCGGCCAGCCACGGCTCACCGCGGATCGCTTCGTGGCCAACCCGTTCGGCGCGGGTGTGCGCATGTACCGCACCGGTGACCTGGCCCGCTGGCAGCTCGGCACGGACCGGCCCGGCGTGCTGGAGTACATGGGGCGCAGCGACTTCCAGGTCAAGATCCGCGGCCTGCGGATCGAACTCGGCGAGATCGAGGCGGCGCTGCTCGACGACGCGCGGGTCGCCAGGGCGGTCTGCGTCGCCCACGCGGGGCGCAACGGCGACGAACTCGTCGCCTACGTGGTCGCGACCCCGGCCGCGGGACGGCTCGACACCGCCGCGCTGCTCACCGAACTGCGCCGTACGCTGCCCGGGTACATGGTGCCCTCGGCGCTGATGGAGCTCGACGAGCTGCCGCTCAGCGCCAACGGCAAGATCGACCGCAAGGCCCTGCCCGCCCCGGTCGGCGTGCGGGCCACCGGCCGGTCCACCGCGGAACCGCGTACCGAGGTGGAGCGGGTGCTCGCGCGGGTCTTCGCCGAGATGCTCGGCACCGAGGTCGGCGTCGAGGACAGCTTCTTCGACCTGGGCGGCAACTCGCTGGTGGCCGCGCGCGCGGTGGCCCGGATCAATGCCGCCCTCGGCACCGGCCTGACCATCCGCGACCTGTTCGAGGCCTCGACGATCGCCGCGCTCACCCAGCGCTTCGCCACCCACCCCGCCGATGTGTCCTCGCCGAAACTCGTTGCGGCGCAGCGCCCCGAGCGGATTCCGCTGTCACTGGCACAGCAGCGGCTGTGGATCCTCAACCGCTTCGCCGAACACGCGGCCGCCTACAACATGCCGCTGGCGGTCCGCATCGACGGCGCGCTCGATGTCGAGGCGTTGCGCGCCGGCCTGGTCGACGTGATCGAACGGCACGAGAGCCTGCGCACCACGTTCCCGGAGTCGGGCGAGGGACCGGTGCAGCTGATCCATCCGGCCGCGGAGATCCCGCTCACCCTGGACCCGATCGACGCCGCGGGCGCCGACGTGGCGGAGCTGGCCACCGAGTTCGCCGGGTACGGCTTCGATCTGCGCAGTCAGGCCCCGATCCGGGTGGCGCTCTACCACACCGGGCCGGACCAGTGGGTGTTCCTGGTCGTGTTGCACCACATCTGCGGTGACGGTTGGTCGATCGCGCCGCTGGCCCGGGATCTGATGAGCGCGGTCGCGGCGCGCGGCGCCGGCGCCGCGCCGCAGTGGGCGCCGCTGCCGGTGCAGTACGCCGACTTCGCGCTGTGGCAGCGGGAACTGCTCGGCAACGAATCCGATCCGGCGAGCGCGCTGAGCGGCCAGCTGACGCATTGGCGTTCGGCGTTGGCGGGCCTGCCCGACCAGCTCGACCTGCCGCTGGACCGCCCGCGCCCGTTGCGCCGGTCGACCACCGGGGGCCGCGTCGATTTCACGATTTCCCCCGAGATTCGCCGTGCCGCAAGTGAACTGGCCGCCGCCCGCGGCGTCAGCATGTTCATGGTGCTGCACGCCGCGCTGGCCACCCTGCTGTCGCGGCTGTGCGCGAGCACCGATATCGCGATCGGCACGCCGATCGCGGGCCGCTCCGATCCCGCGCTGGACGAGCTGGTCGGCATGTTCGTCAACACGCTGGTGCTGCGCACCGAGATCGATCCGGCCGCGGGCTTCGACCGCATGCTCGACGTGGTGCGCGAGACCGATCTCAATGCCTTCGCCAACGCCGACGTGCCGTTCGAGCGACTGGTCGAGGTGGTCAACCCCGAGCGCTCGGCCGCGCGGCACCCGCTGTTCCAGGTGATGCTGTCCTACGACCGGGATCCCGATCTGCGCATCGAGCTGCCCGGCGTGCGGGCCGAGGTGTTGCCGATCGTCTCCGATATCGCGAAGTTCGATCTGCAGCTGGTGGTGCACGACGACGTCACCGACGGGCCGCTCACCGCCGAATTCGGTTACGCCACCGACATTTTCGACCGAGCCACGGTGGAATCGTTCGCCCGCCGTTTCGTCGCCGTGCTGAATGCCGTCGTCGCCGCGCCGAGCATGCCGATCGGCGATCTGAGCATTCTGGACAGGCGCGAGATCGCCAATCTGGTGCCGATCGCGGGCGCGCCCGCCGAACCGTTCACCACGCTGGCCCGGTTACTCACCGATACGGCCGAGCGGGTGCCGGACGCGGTCGCCGTGCGCTACCTCGGCGTCGACACCACCTACCGGGAACTCGACGAGTCCTCGAACCAGTTGGCGCGCGTGCTGATCGAGCACGGCGCCGGCCCGGAGGTGGTCGTCGCGATCGCGCTGCCGCGCGGCCTGGACGCGATCACCGCGGTGTGGGCGGTCGCGAAAACCGGTGCGGCGTATGTGCCGATCGATCCGAGCTACCCGGGCGAGCGGATCGCGCACATGATCGGCGATTCCGGGGCCATCCTCGGTCTGACCGACGCCGCCTGCCTGGCGGCCATGCCGGAGTGGCCCGCGCCGCGCGGCAAGCACCGCAAGAACTACGTCGACTGGCTGGTGCTGGGCTCGGCCGAACTGGCCGCGGAAGCGGTGGACTGCTCGACCGCCCCCATCACCGACGCGGACCGGCATCATTCGCTGTGCACGGTGCATCCGGCCTACCTGATCTACACCTCCGGGTCGACCGGCAAGCCGAAGGCGGTGGTGGTCACCCACGCCGGCCTCGCTTCGCTCGCGAACGAGCAGACGCACCTGTTCGGCGTCACGGATTCGGCGCGGACGCTGCACTTCTCGTCCCCGAGCTTCGACGCGTCGGTGCTGGAGCTGCTGCTCGGTTTCGCCGCGGGCGCGACCATCGTCGTGGCGCCCGCCGGTATGTACGGCGGCGCCGAGCTGGCCACCCTGTTGCGCACCGAGCGGGTCACCCACGCGTTCGTCACCCCGGCCGCGCTGGCCACCGTGCCGACCGACGGGCTGGACGAGCTGGAAGCGGTCATCGTCGGCGGCGAGGCGTGCTCGGAGGAACTGGTCGAGACCTGGTCGGCCGAGCACCGCATGCACAACATGTACGGCCCGTCGGAGGCGACCGTCGCCGCCACCGCGACCGGGCCGATGGTGCCGGGCCGCCCGGTGCCGCTCGGCCTGCCGATCCGCGGTATGCGCCTGTTCGTGCTCGACGGACGGCTGCACCCGGTGCCGCCGGGCACCCCCGGTGAGCTGTACCTGTCCGGTCCCGGTCTGGCGCGCGGCTACCACGGTCGTTACGGCCTTACCGCGCAACGGTTCCTGGCCAACCCGCACGGTCGCCGCGGCGAGCGGATGTACCGCACAGGTGACCTCGTCGTGGTCGAGACCGGCGGTCAGGTGCGCTTCCTCGGGCGCGCCGACGACCAGATCAAGATCCGCGGCTTCCGGATCGAGCTGCGCGAGATCGACCACGTGCTGCGCGCGCACCCCGGCGTGAACTTCGCGCTCACCGTCGTGCACACCGACGAGCACGGCCAGCCGCGGCTGGCGTCATACGTGACCGTGGACCAGCCGGTGGCGGCCGCCGATCTCACCGAGACCGCCCGGCAGCGCCTGCCCGGCTACATGGTGCCCGCCTCGGTCACCGTGCTGGACGAACTCCCGGTCACCCCGGCGGGCAAGCTGGACCGAAAAGCGTTGCCGGAGCCGGTCTTCACGACCGGCGGCAGCTCGCGGGCGCCGGCCACCGAACTGGAGTCGCGGGTCGCGGGCGTGTTCGGCGAGATCCTCGGCCGTCCCGTCACCGGAGCCGAGGACAGCTTCTTCGATGTCGGCGGCAACTCGCTGCTGGCCACCCGGCTCGCCGCCGCGCTGCACGCGGAGTTCGGCGTGGACCTGCCGGTGCGGGCGATCTTCGAGGCGCCCACCGTCGCGGGGGTCGCCGAGCGGCTCACGCAAGCGCCCCGGACGCAGCGGTTGGCGCTGGCTGTGCAGACCACGCGTCCGGGACGCATTCCATTGTCGCTGCCCCAGCAGCGACTGTGGTTCCTCAATCGATATTCTCCCGAATCGAGCGCATATAACATCGCTTTCGTTATCCGGATCGCGGGCGATCTCGATGTGGCGGCGCTGCGCGCGGCGCTCACCGATCTGGTGGAGCGGCACGAGGTGCTGCGCACCGTGTTCCCGGAGGACAGCGCGGGCGCCCAGCAGGTGGTGCTGCCGACCGCGCGGGCGCTGCCCGCGATCGAGGCGATCGACACCGACGAGGCGGGCGCGACGGCCGCGCTCGGCGCGCTCGCACATCGCGGCTTCGACCTGATCCGCGATACGCCGCTGCGAATGACGCTGCTGCGCACCGGTTCCGAGCACTACCTGCTCGGCATCGTGGTGCATCACATCGCCGCGGACGGCTGGTCGCTCGGCCCGCTGACCCGCGATCTGGCCGCCGCGTACGTGGCGCGGCACGAGGGCGCGGCCCCGGCCTGGACCCCACTTCCGGTGCAGTACGCGGACTTCGGGCTGTGGCAGCGCGCCTGCCTCGGCGACGAGGGCGAGCCCGGCAGCCTCGCGGCCGAGCAATTGGCCTACTGGCGCAGCGCTCTCGCCGATCTGCCCGCGGAACTGCCGCTGCCCTACGACCGGCCGCGGCCCGCGGAGCCGACCCAGCACGCGGGCACCGTGCCGTTCACGGTGCCGGACCCGGTGCAGCGCGCCCTCGCCGAGCTCGCCAAAGAACAGGGCGTCAGCATGTTCATGGTGCTGCGCTCGGCGCTGGCCGTGCTGCTGCGCAGCGTGACCGGCGGGCGCGACATCGTGATCGGCACCCCGGTGGCCGGCCGGACCGACACCAAGCTCGACGAGCTGGTCGGCATGTTCGTCAACACCCTGGTGCTGCGTTCCGACGTGGACCCGGACCGTCCGTTCGCCGGTCTGCTGCGCGCCGACCGGGATACCGAGCTGGCCGCGATGGCGCACGCCGACATCCCGTTCGAGCGGGTGGTGGAAGAGCTGGGCTCGGGCACGACCCGGGGCAGGCATCCGCTGTTCCAGGTGGCGCTGACCGTGCAGGACGGCCCGGTGCCGACGCTGGAACTGCCCGGCCTCGAGCTGCGGGCCGAGGAACTCGACATCGCGCTGGCCAAGTTCGATCTGGAACTGCGGGTGGCCCACATCGGCTGCGACGCCGGGCCGGGCGAACCCGGGCGCGCGTTCGAATTCGTCTACGCCGCAGAACTGTTCGACGAGGCGACCATCCACACCCTCGCCGACCGGTTCCTCCGGGTGCTGGCCGCGGTGACGGCCGATCCGCGAGTGCTGGTGCGCGACATCGACACCCGCACCGAACGGGAACGCCGCCTGCTCGCCCCGGCGACCGGCGGGCCGACCACGCCGCAGTGCACGCTCGCCGCGTACTTCACCGCGACCGCGCACATGCATCCGCATCGCACCGCGGTGCGTTCGGGCGCGACCACGCTCACCTACGCCGAACTCGACAAGCGCTCGAATCGGTTGGCCCGTGCGCTGATCGCGCGGGATATCGGCATCGGCGATCGGGTGGCCCTCGGCCTCACCCGCTCGGTCGAGTCGGTGCTCACGGTGCTCGCGGTGGTGAAGACCGGCGCCGCGTTCGTGCCGGTCGACCCGAAC
This sequence comes from Nocardia brasiliensis IFM 10847, assembly GCF_000710915.1. Classification (GTDB taxonomy): domain Bacteria; phylum Actinomycetota; class Actinomycetes; order Mycobacteriales; family Mycobacteriaceae; genus Nocardia; species Nocardia brasiliensis_A. The sequence continues at coordinate 21,204 of NZ_BAUA01000081.1, read as the reverse complement.
TATCCGGCGGACCGGGTGCGGCACATGCTCGCCGACGCGGGCTGCTGGGTCGGCGTCACCATCGGCGCGCACGCCGAGCGGTTGCGCGCGGCCGGTGCGGACGGCCCGGCGACGGACTGGCTGCTGCTCGACGACCCGGCCGTGCGCGCCGAACTGGAAACCCACGACGACGCACTGGTCGACGATCTCGACCGCATGTGCACCATCGAGGCGGCCGACCTGGCCTACCTGATCTACACCTCCGGCTCCACCGGAAAACCCAAGGGCGTCGCGGTCACCCATGCCGGGCTGTCCAATTTCGCGGACGAACTCCGCGATCGGATGCGGGTCGACCGTGAGTCGCGGACACTGCATTTCGCCTCGCCGAGCTTCGACGCGGCGGTGCTGGATCTGCTGCTCGCGGTCGGCTCCGGTGCCGCCATGGTGCTCTGCCCGCCCGACGTGTACGGCGGTGACGAGCTGGCCGCGCTGCTGGAACGGGAGCGGATCACGCACACCTTCATGACTCCGGCCGCGCTGGCCACCATCGATCACGAGCGGTGGCCGCTGCCGCACCTGCGCGCGCTGATGGTCGGCGGCGAGGCGTGCGCCCCGGATCTGGTGGCCCGGTGGGCGCCGGGACGGACCATGCTCAACGGGTACGGCCCCACCGAGACCACGATCGTCGCCACCATCGCGACGCTCACCGCGGAGCAGCCGGTCACCATCGGCACCCTGGTGCGCGGGGCGCGGGCGCTGGTGCTCGACGAGCGGCTGCGCCCGGTGCCGACGGGCGTGCCCGGCGATCTGTACCTCGGCGGGCACGGTGTCGCACGCGGCTACTTCGACCGATTCGGGCTCACCGCACTGCGTTTCGTGGCCGACCCGTTCGGCCCGGCCGGGGCGCGGCTGTACCGCACCGGCGACGTGGTGCGCTGGAACGACGCCGGTGAACTGTGCTATCTGGGGCGTAGCGACCACCAGGTGAAGGTGCGCGGCTTCCGGATCGAGCTCGGCGAGATCACCGCCGCGCTCGGCGAGCACCCCGCCGTGCGGTTCGCGCACACCGAGGTCAGGCAGATCGCGGGCGCCGACCGGATCGTGGCGTTCGTGCAGCCGGCCGACGAGCACACCGGGGTGGACGTGGAGGCGGTGCGGGCCCGGCTGGGCGCGCAGTTGCCGACGCATATGGTGCCCGCCAGCATCACTGTGCTGGAACGGATTCCACTCACCCCGGTGGGCAAGCTGGACAGCGCCGCGCTGCCCGAGCCGCAACTGGCCGTCGCCGCGGCCACCCGCGAACCGTCGACCCCGTCGGAGCGACTGGTCGCGCGGGTGATGGGGGAGCTGGTCGGTGTCGAGGCGGTGCGCGCGGACGACAGCTTCTTCGATATCGGCGGAAACTCGCTGCTGGCAACGCAACTCGTCGCGCGGCTGGCCGCGGCCAGCAACACCAGGCTGGAGGTGCGCACCGTCTTCGCCGCGCCCCGGGTCGCCGAACTCGCCGCACATCTGGATTCGGGACCGGCCGGGGCGCGCCCGCGTCCGGCGCTGGTGCGACAGGCCCGCCCGGACCGGATTCCGCTCTCGGCGGCGCAGCGCAGGCTGTGGTTCCTCAACCGGTTCAACGGAATCGGCGAGACGGCCACCGACGGCGCGGACCTGTCCGCGGGCGCGTACAACGTGCCGGTGGTGCTGCGGATGAACGGCAAGCTGAACGTCGACGCGCTGGTCGTCGCGCTGCATGCGGTGCAGGACCGGCACGAGACGTTGCGGACGGTGTTCCCGGAAGTCGGCGGCGAACCGACGCAGCAGGTGCTCGATCTGGTCACCGCGGCGATCACCCTGTTCGTCGCCACGGTGCGCCCGGACGAAGTGGACGACGCGGTACGGCGTTTCGCCGCACCGGGATTCGATCTCGCGGGCGTGGTGCCGATGCGAGCCGCGCTGATCTCGGTGTCCCCGGAGGGCGACCGCGGCGTGCGGAATCCGGCCGAGGTGTCCGACGAGCACGTGCTCGTGCTCGTGGTGCACCACATCGCGATGGACGGGCAGTCGCTCGCGCCGCTGGCGCTCGACGTGGCCACCGCCTACCGGGCCGCCTGCGCGGGCCGGTCGCCGGAATGGGACGAGCTCGCGGTGCAGTACGTGGATTACACGCTGTGGCAACAGGACACGCTCGGCACCGAGGACGATCCGGACTCGGTGATCCGCAAGCAGCTCGACTACTGGCGCCACCAGCTCGACGGCGTCCCCGAATTGCTCACCCTGCCCGCCGACCGGCGCCGCCCGCCGGTGCCGTCCTACCGCGGTGGGCTGGTCGAATGCGAGATCGACGCGCACACCCATCGGGCCCTGCACCGGGTCGCGACGAGCAACAACGTCAGCATGTTCATGGTGCTGCACGCCGCGCTCGCGGTTCTGCTGCACCGGATGTCGGCGACCGACGACATCACCGTCGGCACACCGATCGCGGGACGTGGGCATCCCGCGCTGGACCGGCTGATCGGCATGTTCGTCAACACGCTGGTGCTGCGCACCCGGATCGATCCGGACGCCCGGTTCACCGATCTGCTGCACACCGTGCGCGACGTCGACCTGGACGCGTTCGCGCACGCCGACCTGCCGTTCGAACGCCTCGTCGAGGTGCTGAATCCGGCGCGGTCCCAGGCACATCACCCGATGTTCCAGGTGATGCTCTCGGTGCAGAACCATCCGGTGGGCGGGCTGGAACTGCCCGGCCTGCGGATCGAGGCGGCCGATGTGGACACCGGTATCGCCAAGTTCGATCTGCAGTTCACGCTCACCGAATCGCAGACCCCGGAACGGGATCCGGCGGGCATCACGCTGTCGGTCAACTACGCGAGCGATCTGTTCGACGAGCAGACCGCGCTGCGGCTGGGCCACCGCCTGGCGCGCTTGCTCGCCGCGGTCGCGGCGAATCCGACCACCGCGGTGGGCGATCTGGAGCTGCTCGATCCCGCCGAGTGGGCCGGCCTGGCCCCGGTGCGCGGCGCGGAGCCGGACCGTCCGGTCACCTTCCCCGAGGTGTTCGCGGCGGCCGCCGCGGTGGATCGTGCCGCGATCGCCCTGCGCGCCGACGGCACCCAGATCAGCTACGACGCGCTGGACCGCTGGACCAACCGGCTCGCCCGGGTGCTGATGCGCCGCGGGGTCGGCCCGGAAACGCTGGTGGCGCTGGGAATTCCGCGTTCGGTCGAGTCGGTGGCCACGGTGCTCGCGGTGGCCAAGGCCGGCGCCGCGTTCGTGCCGGTAGACCCGAACTATCCGGCGCAGCGGATCGCGCACATGCTCTCGGATTCCGGTGCGGCACTGGGCATCACGCTCGGAGCGCACCGCGACGAGCTGCCCGGTGAGGTGGAGTGGATCGTGCTGGACGATCCGATCTTCCGTGGGCTGGTGCTGGATTCGCCCGACGGGCCGATCGCCGCGGCGGAGCGCATCGCGCCGCTGCGGATGGACAACCCGGCGTACGTGATCTACACCTCCGGTTCCACCGGCACGCCCAAGGGCGTGGTGGTCACCCACGGCGGCCTGTCCAATTTCGCGGCGGAGACCGCGCAGCGCTTCGACGTCCGTCCGGGTTGCCGGGTGCTGCACTTCGCCACGCCGAGCTTCGACGCGGCGATGCTCGATCTGCTGCTCGCCCTCGGCGGGGCGGCCACGCTGGTGATCACGCCGGCCGGGGTGGTCGGTGGCGAGGATCTGGCGCGGGTGTTCATCGACGAGGCGATCACGCACGCGTTCATCACCACCTCGGCGCTCGGCACGGTGGACCCCGCCGGCGTCACCGCGCTGCGGCATGTGCTGGTCGGTGGGGAGGCCCTGCCGCCGGATCTGGTGACCCGGTGGGCGCCGAATCGCAATCTGTACAACGTGTACGGGCCCACCGAGACGACCATCGTCACGGTGATCTCGCAGCCGATGACGCCGGGCGGCCCGATCACCATCGGCGGTCCGATCCGCGGCGTGAGCGCGACCATCCTGGACGGTCGTCTGCATCCGGCCCCGGTCGGGGTCACCGGCGAACTGCACCTCGCCGGTTCGGCGCTGGCGCGCGGTTACCTCAATCGCCCCGGCCTGACGGCGCAGAAGTTCGTGGCGAACCCGTTCGGCAAGCCGGGGGAGCGGATGTATCGCACCGGCGACCTGGTGCGCTGGTGGACCGGCCACGGTTCGCCGGCGGCGGGGCGCGACCGCGGCGGCAGCCGGGAGATCGAATACGTCGGCCGCACCGACCATCAGGTCAAGATCCGCGGCTTCCGCATCGAACTCGGCGAGATCGACGCGGCGCTGGCGAAGCACGGCGGCGTGGAGTTCGCCACCACCATCGGGCATCGCACCCCCGCGGGAAGTACGGCACTGGTGTCGTATGTCAAGGCGCGCAACGGTATCGCGCTCACCACCGCGGAGCTCACCGAGCATGTGGCGGGACTGGTGCCGAATTACATGGTGCCGCAATCGATCATGTTGCTCGACCGGGTGCCGCTCAGCCCGGTCGGCAAGCTGGATCGAAAAGCCCTGCCGGAACCGGTGTTCTCGGCGGCCGACGGCTATCGCGCGCCCGCGACGCCAACCGAGGTCGCCCTGTGCGCGGCCTTCGCGGCGGTGCTCGGCGTCGAGACCGTCGGCGCCGACGACGGCTTCTTCGAGCTCGGCGGCAACTCGCTGCTGGCCACGAAAGTCGTGGCGCAGGTGCGGGCCAACGGCCTGGACCTGCCGGTGCAGGCGATGTTCGGCGAGGCGACCCCGGCCGCCATCGCCGCCCGGCTCGACGGATCGGGCGCGGGCATCGTCGCGGCGCTGGGGCCGGTGCTGCCCATCCGGCCCAACGGCAAGGCGGCGCCGCTGTTCTGCGTCCATCCCGCGATCGGGTTGGCCTGGTGCTACTCGGGCCTGCTCGCGCACCTCGCGCCGGACCGTCCGGTGTACGGGCTGCAGGCCCCGCACGTCGCGGGCGAGGACGGGTTCGCCTCGATCGCCGAGGCCGCGCAACAGTATGTGGCACATATCAAGTCGATCCAGCCGACCGGCCCCTATCACCTGCTCGGCTGGTCGCTCGGCGGCCTGATCGCGCACGAGGTGGCGGTGCAACTGCAAGAAGCGGGTGACGAGGTGGCGCTGCTGTCCATGATGGACAGCTACCGGCTCTCCGACGCCTGGCTCGAGCACGCGATCCCGAGCGTGGCCGAGATCATCGAGGAGTTCGGCAGCGACCAGCTCGACGCGCCGCTGGACCCGGCGATGAACCTGCGCGACGCGGCAGAGCTGCTGCGTGCGCGTCCGGGGCCGTTCGCGGCGCTCACCGTCGAGCACCTCGAACGGCTCTACGCCGGCTACACCAACGGCACCCTGCTCGCGCACGGCTTCCGGCCCCGGGTCTTCGACGGCGATCTGCTGTTCTTCACCGCCGCCGCGGACGAGATCAACCGGGCCGATCCGGAACGTACTGCGGCGGCTTGGCAGCCGTTCGTCACCGGCGCTATCCGCGATCACGAACTGCCGTGCCGGCATTCGGCGATGACCGCGCCCGAATCGCTCGCCGCGATCGGACAGGTGCTGCGCGGCGCACTGGACGGAGCCGCGGCACTGCTGCCCGCCGGTGCGCAACCAGCGAAGAACGGTGTGCGGCGAGCCAAGAGCGGCGCACGAAAGGAGAAGCAGAGGTGAACGGGCAATACCCGGCCACGCGCCAGTCGATACGCCCGGAACGACCGGTCGTGCCCGCGCCGGGACCGGCCGCGGGCGGGGACTGCGAGGTGGACGGGCTCGACCTGTCCATGCTCCGGCCGTTCCGGGCGGTCGCCCGGCCCGCACGGCGCAAGCGGTGCGCGTCCGCCGTGGCCGGTCGATCGACTTCGACGACGGGGGAGGCGGCACAATGAGTTTGGCGGTGGAAGTACTCGGCCTGGTCAAGCACTACGGGCGGATTCGAGTGCTGGACAACATCGATCTGCAGATACCGAGCGGCACCGTGATGGGTCTGCTCGGTCCCAACGGCGCGGGCAAGACCACCACGGTGCGCATCGTGACCACCCTGCTGCGCCCGGACGCCGGAACGGTCCGGGTGGCCGGTGTCGACGTGCTGCGCAATCCGGGCGCGGCGCGGCGGCGGATCGGCTTGTCCGGGCAGTACGCCGCGGTCGACGCGAACCTGTCCGGGTTCGAGAACCTGCGCATGGTGGCCCGGCTCTACGGGATGTCGCCGCGGCAGGCCAGTACCCGGGCGACCGACCTGCTGGACGCGTTCGGGCTCGAGCACGCCGCCGACCGCAGGGCGGGCACCTACTCCGGCGGTATGGCACGCCGGCTCGACCTGGCCGGAGCGCTGGTGGCCAAGCCCGCGGTGGTGGTGCTCGACGAGCCGACCACCGGACTCGACCCGCGCGGCAGGCTCGACATGTGGCGCGTCATCGGCGAACTCGTCGACGACGGCACCACCGTGCTGCTCACCACGCAGTACCTGGAGGAGGCCGATCTGCTCGCCGATCGGATCACCGTCATCGATCGCGGGCGGGTGATCGCGCGCGGCTCGGCCGACGAGCTGAAGACCTCCATCGGCGGTGACCGGCTCACCGTCACGCTGGCCCCCGGCCAGGACGTGCAGCCCGCGCTGTCGGTGCTCGCCCAGGTGGGCATCGGCGAACCGAGCCACGAGGCGGGCACCGACGAGGCCTCGATCGTGGTCGGCGACGGTTCGCGCACCATGGTCGAGGCGCTGCGCAGGCTCGACGACGCGGGCGTCTGCGTGGTGGACGCCACCGTGCACCGGCCGAGCCTGGACGACGTATTCCTTTCTCTCACCGGCAAATCGGCCCGCCCCGCGGCCGGCCGGAAGTCCGAAACCGATGACGTACAAGAGGAGATCCTGTCGTGACGGCGGTCCTGGAAAGTCCGAAAGTGCAGGCGGCGCAGGTCGATTCGGGGCCACGGCTGCGAATCTTCCGAGACAGCGCGATCGTCGCCTACCGGAACCTGCTGACCATTCTGCGGGTGCCGACGCTGCTGGTGACCGCCACCATCCAGCCGCTGATGTTCGTGTTCCTGTTCGCCTACATCTTCGGCGCCTCGCTGGGCGGCAGCCAGTACCGGGAATTCCTGCTCGCCGGAATCTTCACCCAGACAGTCGCTTTCAACGCGGCGTTCACCACCGTCGGGCTCGCGGGCGACCTGCAGAAGGGCATCATCGACCGGATGCGCACCCTGCCCATGTCCCGGCTGGCCGTGCTGATGGGTCGCACGCTGTCGGACCTGGTGGTCAATATCCTCAGCGTCGCGGTCATGGTGGGCTGCGGCTATCTGGTGGGTTGGCGGATCAACGGCGGCATCGCCGACGCCGCGCTCGCGTTCGGCATCATCCTGCTCTTCGCCTTCGCCATGTCCTGGGTCGGCGCGCTCACCGGCCTGATCTCACCGACCGTGGAGGTGGCGCAGAGTGCCGGGCTGATCTGGATGTTCCCGCTCTCGTTCATCTCCTCGGCCTTCATTTCGGCGGAAACGCTCCCGGGTCCGCTGCGCACCATCGCCGAGTGGAACCCCATCACCGCGGTCTCGGCCGCGGGGCGCAAACTCTTCGACAACGACGCCCCGCCGTCGTTCGCACCGCCCACCGGTTGGGCCGCTGACCACTGCGTGGGGTATGCCATCGCGTGCTCGCTCGTCATCCTCGCGGTGGCCATGCCACTGGCATTGCTGCGCTACCGCAAGGTCGCCAGCCACTAAGCGCCCGAATCCCGACGAGGCTCCGCCTCCCAGGTTGCTCGCATCCTGGGAGTGCGGAGCCTCTGGCGTTTCCGGCCGAAAGCCGGAACGAATCCGCAGGCTGCGGGCGCGACCCTTGCATCTGCACTACTGCCGATCGGAATGTTCTGGGCGAATGCCACTAGCTGACTGTCTGGCACGGATGGTGTGCTCATCGTCGACGAAGCGGTCGATGATACCCGGCTGCCCGCGTCGCGTCCTTCGAATGGAACGAAAGGAGCCGGTCAGTGGCTATGGATGCCTTTGTTCGCCGGAGATACCCGGTACGTGCAGCCTTGCGCTGGTCGGTGCTGGTAGGAGTCGTGACGGCCGCGGCGAGTCTGGCCGTGCCGGTGGGTGTCGCGGCGGCGGACGATTCTGTCCCAGTCAGCAGCGCGGCCGATCGTCAAGAGGAAGTCCTCGCGGTGCGCGACGGCGTGATCGTGTCGCAGGTCAGCTATTTCCTGCCGTTACCTGCGGGGACCGCCGCGCATCCCGCGGTCTGCGATCGCACCGGATATCTGCGCTACCGGGCCGTCGGTAGCCCGGAGCATTCCGCCGACGCCGACAAGGTGATCGTGCAGCAACCCGGCGCGAACGGCGGCGCGGTGAACTCCGACAGCGTCGCCGCGAACACCGTCGTCGCCGCGCGCGCGAACGGTCAGAACGTCGAGTTCTGGGCCCTGGCGCGGCGCAGCCAGTGCCTCGACGAATCGTTCGGGTTCGATTACGCGCTGCGCTCGGGCAACTACCTCGACGCGGTCGACTACTACTTCAACCACAAGCCGCTCGACGGCCAGGTGTTCCCGGGCTTCAAGGATTCGCCGCAACTCGCGGTGCTCGATGCCATGGGCATGGAGCGGTTCATCCGCGATCAGTACGAGATGATGCTGTCGGAGATCCCGGAGCAGGCGAGCCGGCAGCAGAAATACGTGTGCACCGGCATCTCGCTCGGCGGGCTGGTCCAAGGGTTCTTCGCGGACTGGGACTTCGACGGCAATCCGGCCACCACCAACGACGCCGGATACCAGCAGTGCGCCGCGTTCGCCGCGCAGGACACGATGATCACCTCGGATCCGGTCGCGATCCAGAACACGCCGTTGCTGCACGACATCACCAACGCGATCGTCGGCCCGACCAACGATGTGGTGAAGGCTGTCGCGAATATCGGCGTGCTGCCCCGTTCGCTCGTCTCGGCCCCCATCATCGGCGGCCGGACGTTCATGATTCTCCGCTTGGCCGGTCTCGCCGCTTATCTGGAGCCGGATGCGGAAAGCCGGCTCATGGCGCATCTGCCGCACGATCTCGATCTCGATTTCACGCTCGACTACCTGTTCTCCGGATCGCCGGTGTCCTTCGCCACCAACGGCGCGGACGGCTCCGGCACCATCCGGGACTTCCGGTTCACCAACACCGCACTGCTCGGCGAGTTGATCGACAACAACTCGGCCAACTTCGCGCTGTGGGAGCAGGGGGTCGGGGCCATCGCGGGCGGGCCGGTGGCGGAGAAGACGTTCCCGGTGCCCGGTTCGGTCACCCAGGTGCCGCTGCTCGGCGGCTTCCTGCGCGTGATCGCGGGTCCGCAGCCGCGGGTGCGGCCCACCGATCCGAACGTGCTCTACACCTGGCGCAACTACGACAACGTGCAAGGGGTGCCCTACACCTCGCCCAACCACGAGTCCTCCGATATTCGCGACGCCGCAAGGCAACTCGCTACCGGCTCGCCGTACGCGTACTGGGAGACCTACTTTCCCGCGCGGCTGTACATCGATATCGGAGCGGGATATGGCGGCGCTCGTAGCGGCGACATGACGAACCTGCGCTACCGCAACGCGGCCCGCACCAAGCCGAGCTATATCGCCTATGCGGGTGACGGTTTCGTGCAGCAGGGCGTCGGCATCGTCGTGCCGCCACCGCCGACCGCGCAGGTGGTCACGCTGCCCGGGTACAGCCACGTCGACACGATCGGCGCGGCCCGCGTGCAGAACAACGGCAAAGCCGACGCCAGCGCGCAGACTCTGGCCGACTTCGTCAAAACCCTTGGCTGACAACATTTCACCGAAAGCGGAGTCATGAAGCTCACCAGTCGTATCAGAGTGTCGCTGTCTGTCGGCATGCCGCTGGCGGTCACGGCGGTACTGCTCGTCGTCGGCCTGCCCGTTCCGTCTTCCGTTGCCGCTCCGTCGGTTTCGCGGGGCGCCGACAGCGCCGAGGTCACCCCGTTCACCGATCCCGGCCTCGGCGACGATGTCGAGGCCACCTATGTGCGACTGCACTATCCGAGCCCATACTCCACGATGGCCCATCCCGAGGCGTGTGACTGGATCTCGTTCGTGCGCTACCGGTCCAAGAAGGGGCCGGAGCGGTCGTCGGACGCCGACGCACTGCTCAGCGTGCAGCCGGGTACCTTCTCCGGCGCGGCGAACAACAATCCGCAAGGCCCGCAGGTCGTGCGCAAGGCCGCGGCGAACGGCAAGTCCGTGGAATACATTTCGCTGGATCGACGAGCCAACTGCGCCGAGGACCGCACCGGGTGGGTCGCGGCCGAGCAGGCCGGGGACTACCACGTCGCGGCCGACTATTACTTCCACGGCAAGCCGATCGACGGCAAGACCTACCGATACCAGACCTCGCAGGATCTGAACTACCTCGGCGAATACGGACTGGCGCTGACCATGGACGACTGGCGCGCGGTCATCGAATACCTGCTGCCGGATCCGGCCGACCGGCACAAGATGGCCTGTGGCGGGCACTCTTTGGGCGCCTTCCTCACCGGCCCGATGATGGCATGGGACTTCGATCAGAATCCGGCCACCACCGAGGACGCGGGCTACAGCCTGTGTGGTCGCGGCATCGTCCCCGAAGACGGATTCGCCATGACCGACCCGGCGGGCTTCGCCGGGGCGCCGCCGCTGGACGCGTTCTTCTCCGCGGTGGGCGGCGCCGTCCGCAACGGTGTCGACCTGCTGCTGAAGAACGGTCTGGGGACCGCGCAGTGGCCGGTGACCGCGGCCAGCGAGATCATGAACGTCTACTACCTCGCGGGCATGGCGGCGGACCAGAAGCCGGACGAGGAAAGCGATCTGAAGAATCTGGTGCCCGTCGATCTGCGCACCGAGCCCTGGCTGCGGCTCATGTACGGCAAGGACTATCTGGATCTGTTCACCGGCAACAACCTGCCGCGCGACTTCCGGCTCACCAACCGGGCCGCGCTGGGAATGCTGTTCGACCAGAACTCGGCGGAGTACGTCATGCAGGCCGGGCTCGGCTATTACGACTGCCCGACCGTCGGCAAGACATACCCGCTGCCCAACGGGCTCGCTTCGGTGCCGATTCTCGGACCGAACCTGTTCGTCATTCCGCTGCGGGTCGGGTACGGGCAGAACTACACCCCGGCCGACCACAACCAGCTGTGCGGCTGGAAGAACTACGACCAGGTGCCCGAATCCACCATCGACGGCATCGATCCGGTGCACGGCCAGCCGACCGATCGAGATCACGAAGTCACCGACATCGCGGAGTTCGCGCGGGCGATGAATCCGGGACGGCAGCCCACGGACTTCTTCGAGGAGTACACGCCGCTGCGCATCATCACCGACACGGTGTTCGCGCTCGGCATCGGACGCGACGGTGAACTGCGTCAGTTGCAGAACCGTACCGGCGGCGTCTTGAACTTCCTGCTGCACGGCGATCGTTGGCAGAGCACGCCGGCGGGGCGGCGCAATCTGACGCTGCTCTCGGGTGATTCGCCGCTGCAGAACGCGGGTTGGGGCGGCATCCTGCCCGCCAACGCCAAGATCATTCCCGGCTATCGGCATTACGACGTGATGACCGCCGCGGAAAAGCAGAACAACGGGATGCCCGAGATGGCAAGCAGTCTGATCGCGAACTTCCTGACCCAGTAGTGATCTGAAAACCGCAGCGGCTCCGCACCTTTCGCCTGGCCTGGGAAAGGTGCGGAGCCGTTGCGGTGCGGTGCCGCCGCACTCGAGGGTGGGATTGCTGACACGATGGGGGGGATGAATGAACAGGGGCGCCCGGTTCTGTACGCGATAGTGACAGGGTCGTCGGTGGCGCGGGATGTGGGGACGCTGGTGGATCTGGCGCAGGTGGACGGCTGGGAAGTCTGCGTGATCGCGTCGCCGGACGGGTTGCGGTTCATCGACGCCGATGGGCTCGCGGCGCGGACCGGACACGTGGTGCGCAGTCAGTACAAGGAGCCCGAGGCGCCGGACGCGCTGCCGCCGGCCGACGGGCTGATCGTCGCGCCGATCACGGCGAACTCGCTGGCCAAGTGGTCCGCCGGGATCTCGGACACGCTGCCGCTCGGCCTGCTGGTGGAGGCGGTCGGCCTGCGCCTGCCCGTGGTCGCGGTGCCCTTCGCCAACCGTGCGTTGATCAGCTTTCCGCCGATCGGGGAGGCGATCCGGAAGCTGTCGGAATGGGGTGTGACGGTGCTGGCCGAGGATCCACCGCACGAACCGGCCACCGGTGCCCAGGCCGCCGCCGGATTCCCGTGGGCCGGTGCCTGGCAGTCCCTGTTGCAGCACCCCTGGCGACCGCGTCCCGCGTGATCAGCGGGACATGGTGGCGGCGGCACAAGGGTTTCGCCGCCACCATGTCTCGTTGCTCACGAAGGGGTCCGGACCGGCTCTTTCGCCGCCGCGGCGGCGAATCGCTCGGCGAGAGCGCTTATCGCGGTCAAAGCGAGGGTGATCACGACGCCGCCGAGGATGGCGCTGCTCGGCGCGGTGTGCGCGAGAACCAGCGCGGACACGGTGGCGGCGAGCCCGTAGCCGATGCCGCCCACCGCGTACATCACCGAATAGGCGGCGGCGTGCAGGTGCGGGGGCAGCTGCGCGCGCAGTGCGAGATTGCGGGCGACGATCACCGCCGCCTGGAACAGTCCCGCCGCGGCGAGCGCGACCGCTATCCCGAGGCCGGGTGTAATCGCCACCAGTGCAACGCAACCCGCGGTGACGACGAGCAGCATCAACGCCTGCACCCGAACCGTTCCCGGCCACTCGCGCAGGCCGTAACAGAACGCGCCCACCGCACCGGTGACGGCGAACGCGGTGAGCATCGGCCCGGCCCAGCGCACTTCGATACCCCGGAACTCCAGCAGCGCGGGCAATACCAGCTCGGCCGTGGCCAGCAACGACATCGCCGCGGCACTGGTCAGATAGATCGGCCAACCGGATAGCACTGTGCGCCAACTACCTTCGGTCTGCTCCACCGTGGCCGCGGCCTGTCCGGGCAGCAGGAAGATGAGCACAGCCGCGGCGGCGGCGCCGATCGCCGCGAGTGTCAGCGGCGCCGCAGGGAACAAACCCGTGGCCAGCGACACCACCAGCGCCGGCGCGGCGGCCCAGATCACCTGGGTGAGCATCGCTTCGACGCCGAGCGCGCGGGGCACGTCCGGCGGCGTCACCAGCCCGATCAGCATCGAGCGCATCCCACCGGGCGAACCGGCGGGGCCGAACCCCGCGAGGAAGGCCAGTCCGATCAGCAGTGGTGCGGGAGCTGAACCGCTCGACGCCAGACCGGCGAACGCGGCGGCGCCGACGGCGAAACCGGCGGCCAGCTGTGGTCGGATCTGGTGTTGACGCAACCACATTCCCTGCACTGCCGCGCCGATGACCTCACCGAGGACGTACCCGGCGGACAGGACCGCGCCGAGCGCGTATCCGCCGGGGGTCGACCTGACGAGGAACACCAGGCCCAGCGGCGCCATCGCGATCGGCAGCTTTCCGGCGAGCGACACGATCGACCACGCGAGTATTTCGCGGGTGGCGAGTCGCCGATAGCTCATCCCTCGCCTCCGCCCCGCCTCCGGCATTGATCTTCGGATCAACCAGCCGACGGGCTCAGGTATTTCCCTGCGGTGCCCCGGCTTTCGCGGCGCAGCCGACCTATCCGCGCAACCACGCTGCCCACTGGTGCGTGCAACAGCGTGTCCAACCGGCCGATGAGGGAGAGCAAGGTGAAAGCGTCACTCCTCGTGGGGAAGATGTGACCCTCGGCGGGAAAAGCCTTGACCGACAGTGCCTCCCCACCGGAACTACGCGCCTGCCAAGTGAACTGGCGGTCGGAGCGATGCGCCGCGCGGACCGACCGCACGAGTTCCGTGCCGAGTTCGTGCTGCACTTCGGGAGTCTGCTGGTGCGCCGTGGCAAGACACCCCTTCGATCCGCAGCCCGGCCCCGGAATGCGAAAAGCCGCCCGCATCGTGCGATGCGGACGGCCTCTGCGGTGTCGCTTACACCCGGCGGCGGGTCTTGAGCAGGTCGAGACGCTCCTTGAGGAGTTCCTCGAGCTCTTCCTTGCTGCGGCGTTCCAGCAGCATGTCCCAGTGGGTGCGCGGCGGCTTGACCTTCTTGGTCTCGACCGTGGTGCCTTCGATCAGGATGCCCTCCTGACCGTTGCGGCAGAGCCAGGTCGGCGGGATCTCGGCGTCGTCGGCGAAGGGGACGTCGAACTCTTCCCCGTTGTCGGTGCGGTACCGGGCGATCCGACGCGGCGCCAGGTCGTGGTCGCGGTCGGTCTCGTAGCTCACCGCTCCGAGCCGACTGCCCCGGAGTACGCGATCTGCCATGGTGTGCCTCTCCCTGTGTGCTCGAGTCTTGTTGCTGCGACCGGGTCCGGACGAACGTTCTCGTGCTCGACCTCAGGTACAGCGTACGGGCCTGCGCCGATAGTTCCCGTCGCGGCCGCGGAACCGTTCCATTGTAGTCGCACCGGCGCGGGGGCCGCGCCACGCCCGCGGTCGGCGGGTTCGGCGAGGGTCGCTGACCGGTCCGCGCCCGCCGAACCGTTAAGGTTCTGCGTCATGTCGCGCCGCTTGCTGTCCTGCCTGACTTCTCGATAGGGGGGTGTGTTCAATCTCTGATCGTCGTCACTCTCGTCAACTGTCCTGCCTGTGGTGCGGGCGAGAGATCGTGGAGTCGGAGGCCGGCCGTCGTCGCCGGTACTGCCGGCAGTCGTGTCGTCAGCGGGCCTACGAGCATCGCAACAGCCTGAAGGGCACCGGGATTCCCGACGATTCCGTGGTGCTCAGCGCCCAGGAGGCCACCGATCTGGCCGATCGCTGGTTCGCCGCCCGGTGCGCCGCCGAAGACGTCGCCATCGCCATCGACGAGGGCGCCTCGCACGAGGAGCTGGCCACCCTCGGCAAAGCCCTGGTCGAACTGGCCCGCGACGCTGAACGGCTGCGCTGAGCGCGACAGCGGCCCTGGGCGGCGCACCTCACGGAGTATGCCGATGGCGCAGATAGATTCCGCCGAGGAGTAGGCCGACGCCCGCCACCACACCGCCGAACGCCAGCAGCGTGGTGGCGTCCGGGTGGGCCAGCGACTGGGCACGCATCGCCTGGGCGAACACGATGGCGAGCAGCCCGGTGTAGCCGAGGCCGAGGACGCCGATCACCGCGGCGCGGGTGCGTTCGGCCCGCAGCCACCGGTAGCGGGGCGCCAACCAGGCCAGCACGAGCACCGCGAGCAGCAGCACCTGGATGCCGTGCAGCCCGACGAAGTGCGGGACGCGCAGGTCGCCTCCGATCGTGCTCCAGTGCGTGATCGGCATGCCGGGGGCCGCGTCGCGCGGGGACAGGTCACGCAGCGCCGGATCGATGACGGTATGGCCCGCGATCAATTCGACGACCTCGCCGTCCGCGTCACGCACCAGCTGCTTGCCGGTAAAACCCATCAGGTACCCCATGGCCATGCCGGCCACGGCGAAAAGCAGTCCGAAACGGATCGCGTTCGCGGTCGGCCGGTCGACCAGCCGTTGCCAGCACAGGATCAGCGCGATCAGCAGGTTCGCCAGGAACAGGCCGGGCACACCGGACATGAAGATCTGCTGGCCGATCTGGTTGACCGGGTCGGCATCGACATTGTTGAAGTGGCTGAACGTGCCGCGCGCGCCTTGCACCGCGATAAAACCCACGTCGAGCACGCCGGTGATCGCGAACACCGTGCCCAGCCACCAGGTCGCGCGACTTCCCTTGTGCGGCAACGACAGCAGGAACGCGAGGGTGGCGCTGTAGAGGGTGAAGGCGAAGCCGAACTTGAACGGCTTGAGCCAGACCGATTCGCCGAGCAACTGCCGGTCGTCGACCAGCATGCCGATTGCGGAGACGACGGCGAGGGCGGCCATGAAGGCGACCGACACCATGAGCGGACGATGCAGGTGGGCGGCGGTCCGGACGAGCCCGGCGGCGCCCGGGTGCGGCCGGTTCGTCGGCGTCGGTGCGCCGGGCCCGGCGGCCAGATCTGTGGTAGCCATGCACCGACGGTAGGAAGCGGGACCCGTGGAAGACGTCCCGCCGCAGCGCTATTCGCGTCTAGTACCCGAGGTGTCGCGTCTAGTACCAGGGTACTGAGCACGGAGGCGGTTCGGCCGCGAGCGCGTCGACGGTGACGCGATCGCGGCCGAACCGCTCCGGGTTTCGCCAGCCCCTCATCGACTCGCGAAGGGGTGGGACTACGGGGTGTTGCGCAGGATGTCGATGCCGCGGCTCGCGAGCCAGGGCAGCGGGTCGATCGGCTCGCCGCCCGCGGTGTGGATCTCGTAGTGCAGGTGCGGGCCGGTGGAGAAGCCGCGGTTGCCGACGGTGGCGATGATGTCGCCCGCGCGAACCTGCTGGCCGACGGTGGCCAGGATGTCGTTCACGTGGCCGTAGATGCCGATGGTGCCGTCGTCCTGCTGCACCCGCACCCACATGCCGAAGCCGCTGGCCGGTCCGGCCTCGATCACCACGCCGTCGGTGACCGCGGCGATCGGCGTGCCGATCGCGTCGGCCAGGTCGAGGCCCGCGTGCAACGCGCCCCAGCGCATGCCGAAGGTGGAGGTGAGAATGCCCGCGATGGGGCGAACGGTCTTGGGTCGCGCGGCCTCCACGGCCAGGCGGTGCTGCTCCCAGACGACGCTCTCCGGGACGGTCTGCGGCATCTGGGCTTCGCGCGGGGTGAACGCGGTGAACGCGGTTTGGGTGGCCACCTCGGTGTCGGCGGCGGCGCGGGCGCCGGCGGTCAGGTGGCCGGAGCCGGTCTGCTCGGCGGCGGCGAGCACCCCGAGCGAGGCGCTGACGACGGCGGACACGGCCACCGCGCGGGTGGCGGCGCGGCGGCGCCGGGTCCGGGTCGCGCCCCGACGTGAAGATAACGGAACGGTCACGGGCATGAGATGAACGTACGGGAGGTGAACAGCGACTCCGCAATCCTGTGGCAACCGTCACAGGGGTGCGAAAGCCCAGTTCGCTGGTCACGAATGGGTAACGAGGCGGCGCGCCTCGCGTGCTCACCTTGGGGAATTCCGTAATGCGCCGAGTTGACCGTGCGGTCGCCAGTTGATCACACTGTTTAAGTGGCGACTAATGGAGTTCGTGCGCTCGAGGCGTTGTCCGACCCGACTCGGCGGGCCATCTTCGAGGCATTACCGCAGGCCCCGCGCTCGGTCGGCGAACTCGCCGCAGTCACCGGCGTGACCAGCTCGGCGGTCTCCCAGCACCTGCGTGTCCTGCGCGAGGCGCGCCTGGTGCTGATGCGCCCCGAGGGCACCCGCCGGCTCTACTCCCTGGACCCCCGCGGTCTCAGCGACGCCCGCGACTACCTCGACCAGTTCTGGCCCAGCGCCCTCGCCGCCTACTCCGCCGCCCTCCAAACCGCCCGCGCCAACCCTTGAGTAACCAAACCTGTTCCGCCGCAATCCTTCTGCGCAGGGGCTCAGCCGACGCGGCGGAAAGGGGTGCGACGGGACTGTTGGGTGCCGGTGCCGGGCCAGTTGCGCTTGCTGAGTTGTTTGTCGACGGCGGCGACGACCTCGGTGACGCCGATGTGGAGCAGGCCGGCGTCGGGGGTGTCGGCGTAGGGGTCGCCGAGTTGCCCGGCCCAGAGCACGGCGTGGCGGTTCAGCAGGTGCGGCGGGGGCCCGGCCCAGCGCGGCGGCGTGGGGCCGAAGAGCAGGACGGTGCGGGTGCCGAACGCGGTGGCCAAGTGCGCGACCCCGGTGTCGCCGCAGACCACCAGGCTCGCCTCCGCGACGGTGGCGGCCAGTTCGGTCAGGTTTTGTTCCCCGGCGAGTACCCGGCCGATCGGTAGTCCGGCGCGCGCGGCGATGTTCAGCGCGATCTCCCGCTCGTATTCGTCGCCGGTGAGCACCACCTCCCGGCCCAGCACCAGCAGGTGCCGGACGACGGCGGCGAACCGGTCGGGCGGCCAGCGCCGGGCGGGCGCGCCCGCGCCGACGTGTACCACCACGCAGTCCCGGTGGCTGGTGGTGGAGACCGGCGGCACCAGTCCGAGGTTGCGCCGGTCGGCGACGATCTCGTCGGATTCCAGCAGGTGGCACCAGCGGTCCACGTGATGCATGTCCGGCTGCCACTCGGGGCCGGACAATTCCGGGAACGCCGGATTGCGATAGCTCAGGATGCGCCCCGGCTCGGTCTTCTCCAGCGCCACAATGCTTTCGGTGCTCGGCCCGTGCAGGTTCACGGCCAGCTGCGGTCCGGGCGCGTCCCAGCGCAGGGCGCCCGCGTCGGCGGTGGGCACCATCGCGTCGACAGAGGCGATCAGGTCGACGATGGGCTTGAGGCGAGGCGGCGCGGCGAGCACGATGCGGTCGTGTGGCCTGGCACGACGCAGCGCACGAAGCGCCGGGACCGCGGTGAGTAGATCACCGAGCCCACGTGCCTGCAGCACGAGTACAACCGCCACCCTCTTCTCCTAGCCACCCGGGACCCACGAAAACGTGACCCGCATCCGTTTCACCCCAGGAGAGCGCACCCGACGAGAGCCATTGAGAGATAACTACCCGAGCTCCAGCGGCGATAAACCCCGGCGCGCCAGGCGTTACTTATCGCACCCGGTGCTGAGGACAACTAACCTCGTGACATGACCTCCCGGCTCAACCCGTACCTCAGTTTCGGCGACACGGCCCGCGCAGCTCTGGAGTTCTACCGCGACGTGTTCGGCGGCACCCTGACCATCAGCACCTTCGGCGAATTCAGCGACCAACAGGCGCCCGGTGCCGAGCTGGTCATGCACGGCGTCCTGGAGACCCCGAGCGGGTTCACCCTGATGGCCGCCGATACCCCGCCCGGCATGGAATACAAACCGGGCAGCAGCATTTCGATCAGCCTCAGCGGTTCCGACGCCGCGGAGTTGCGCGGCTACTGGGATCGGCTCGCCGCCGCGGGCACGGTATCGGTGCCGCTGGAGAAGCAGATGTGGGGCGACGAGTTCGGCATGTGCCAGGACCGGTTCGGCACCGGCTGGATGGTCAATATCGTCGCCGACGCGGACGGCCCCGGCGCGCCCGGCGGAAACGGCGGGTAATTCGCGGTAGCGCGACGCTGCGGGTTCGGTGAGCAAATGTCCAGGGAACCCGGGTAGCAGGGCCTAACATCTGATCATGACGACAAACAGCGTGCTCGAGGGTCCTCTGCAGTCTCTTGCCCGCAGTGCGTGGCAAACAATTCTGGTCACCGGCATCCTCTCGGTGATCCTCGGCGTGATCATTCTCGTGTGGCCCGGCGTCACCCTGCTCGCCGCGGGTGTGCTGTTCGGCATCTACCTGGTGGTCAGCGGCTTCCTGCAGCTGATGGCCGCCTTCGGCGCGCCGACCGGCACCGGGGATGCGGGTGCTGGCCTTCATCAGCGGCGTGCTGTCCATCGCGATCGGCGTGTTCTGCTTCCGGGACGAGCTGACTTCGATTCTGCTGCTTGCCATCTGGATCGGGATCGGCTGGTTGTTCCGGGGCGTCGCGGCGGTGATGATCGCGCTGTCCGAGCCGGACGTGCCGGGCCGCTGGTTGACCGTGTTCTTCGGCGTGCTCACCGTGATCGCGGGCATCGTGCTGATCGCGTGGCCGCTGTCGTCGGTGGCCACGCTGGCCGTCGTGGTCGGCGTGTGGTTGATCGTGCTCGGCGTGATGGAAATGATCACGGCGTTCGGAGTTCGCAAGGACGCCAAGCGGCTTCAGCACTCCGGAATCTGAATTCTCGCTGTCGCGGCCGCCGTGTCCCGCTGGGCACGGCGGCCGCACCGCGTTCACCTGCACTCTTTCCGCCGGGACCGTGCTCGTGTCAGAATGCAGGCGCAATAGACACCGAGGTCGGCATCGGGGTTGGTCGACATCGAAATGAACTGGAGGCACGAATGTTTCGTACTGCTGGGTTTGTCGGTGCGATCGCCCTCGCGGGTGCGGTCGGTTTTCTGGCACCGGGCACGGCGCAGGCCGCGACCGGCACGGTGACCATCAACAACACCGCGCACGACAACCCGGTCGGCTGCATCAAGGCCGAGGACAACTTCTACACGACGCTGCAGATCTCCGTCGGCAACGCTACCGACCGGGCGATCAAGGCGTACGCGAGCGGCGACTGCTCGGGAGCGTCCTTCGGTGAGGTGCCGCCGGCGACGATCGGCTACCTGCCCAAGGGCGGCAGCGTCTTCGTCGATTAAAACGGCTCGGTCCGCTGCCTGCCGCGGCCGGCAGCGGACCCCCGCCTCATGATTCGAACAGCGACTGCCCGATGTACCCGCCCGGCGCGGCAACCCCCGGCGGAATGACGAACACCGCCGAACCCACCGGCGTCGTCCACACATTGAGCGCGTCGAACTGCGCGAGCCGCTGCTGCACCGGTAGGAACTGGGCGTCCACGTCGCGCTGGTACGCGGCGAACAGCAGGCCCGAGTTCGAGATCTGACCGGCCGCCGGGGCGTCGTCGTAGTTGTAGCCGCGGCGCAGGAAACGTTCCCCGTCGTGAGTGTGATGCGCGCGGGCGATATGCGAGGACGGCGGGATGACCGGGATGCCGTTCGCGTCGACCGCGGCGAAATCCGGTTCGTCGAATTCCTCGGTGCCGGTGAGCGGAGCCCCGGTGTCGACCCTCCGGCCGACGGTGAGTTCCCTGCCCTCCTGGTCGATCTCATCCCAGGTGTCCAGCGTCATCGCGATCCGCCGCAGCACCAGCGAGGTGCCGCCCGCCAGCCAGGGCTGCCCGGCGCCGTCGTCCCAGACCAGCCGATCGAAATCGGCAGTGCCCGGCGCGATGTTCACCGTGCCGTCCACCTGGCCCATCAGGTTGCGCGGGGTCCGGCCGGGGGCGGCGTCCCGGAATCCGCGCTGCACCCAGCGCACCCGCACCAGCGACGCGACACTGCGGCACAGCACGCGCACCGCGTGCGACACGGTCGTTGCCTCGTCCGCGCACACCTGCAACAGCAGATCGCCGTCGCTCCACGCCGGATCGAGGCGGTCGATGGCGAACGGCGGCAACGGACGCAGCCAGGTCGGTCGGCGCTGCGGCACGCTCGCGAACACCGCCGGGCCCAGCCCGATGGTGACGGTGAGCCGGGACGGACGTTGCGCGAGTTCGGGTTCGGTGTCGGCCAAGGCCGGGCGGCCCTGGGTGAGGCGGGCGGCGTCACCGGTCCAGATCTTCAGGATGCCGATGATGTCGT
>NZ_BAUA01000082.1 GCF_000710915.1 Nocardia brasiliensis IFM 10847 | reverse complement strand
GGAGTGGGTCACCACGTTGCACGTCGTTCCCTCGATGCTCGACGCGCTCACCGCGGGTGATTTCCCGAACTCGCTGTGGCGGGTCCTGGCGATCGGTGAGGCGCTGCCGGGTGCGCTGGCCCAGCGGTTCGTGCGTGAGCACTCGCGTACCGAGCTGTTCAACCTCTACGGGCCGACCGAGGCGGCGGTGTCGATCACCAGCCACCGGGTGACCCGCAACGATCAGACCTCGGTGTCGATCGGTGCGCCGGAGTGGAACAGCAAGGTGTACGTGCTGGACGCCCGGTTGCAGCCGGTGCCCGACGGTGTCTCCGGTGAGCTGTACCTGGCCGGTGCGCAGTTGGCGCGGGGTTACTTCGGTCGCCCGGATCTGACCGCGGATCGGTTCGTGGCCAACCCGTTCGAGCACGGTGTGCGGATGTATCGCACCGGTGACCTCGTGGCGTGGAACAGTTCCGGCGAGCTGGAATACCGGGGGCGCACCGACTTCCAGGTGAAGATCCGTGGTTTCCGGATCGAACTCGGTGAGATCGAAGCGGCGCTGCTCGCGCTGCCCGAGATCGCACAGACGGCGGTGATCGCGAAGTCCGATCCGAAGACCGGTGATCGCCTGGTGGCCTACCTGGTGCCTGCCGACGGTGAAGTCGATGTGGCGCGGGTGAAGTCGGCGCTGAGTGCGGGTTTGCCGTCGTACATGGTGCCGTCGGCGTTCGTGGTTTTGGATCGTTTGCCGTTGAATGTGAACGGTAAGTTGGATCGGAAGGCGTTGCCGGAGCCGGAGTTCGAGGCGCAGGTGTTCCGTGCGCCGTCGACGCCGATCGAGGAGATCGTGGCTGGGGTGTATGCCGAGGTGCTCGGTGTCGAACGGGTCGGCGCGGACGACGATTTCTTCGGTCTGGGCGGTAATTCGTTGTTGGCGACCCAGGTCGCGGCGCGTATCGGTGCGGCGCTGGATTCCCGGGTACCGGTGCGGATGTTGTTCGAGGCGTCCACGGTGGCCGGCCTGGCGGTCAAGGTCGAACAGCATGCCGGTGCCGGGGGCCGCAAGGCCCTGGTCGCCGGTCCGCGTCCGGAGCAGGTTCCGTTGTCGCTGGCCCAGCAGCGCATGTGGTTCCTCAACCAGTTCGATACCGCCTCGGCCGTCAACAACATCCCGGTCGCGGTGCGGCTCACCGGTGAGCTCGACGTCGAGGCGTTGCAGCTGGCGGTCGCCGACGTCATCGGCAGGCACGAGACGTTGCGCACGGTCTACCCGGAACAGGGCGGGGCCGCGCATCAGGTGATCCTGCCCGCCGAACAGGCGGTGCCGGATCTGACGCCGGAAACGGTGGCCGCCGAAGACATCCGGCAGCGGATCATCGACGTGATCACCGCCGGGTTCGACGTCACCACCGAGGTGCCGTTGCGGGCCGAGCTGTTCCGGGTCACCGACGCGGAGTACGTGCTCGTGTTCGTCGCGCACCACATCAGCGCGGACGGCTGGTCGATGGGCCCGCTCACCCGCGATGTGATGCTCGCGTACGCGGCGCGTTCGGCCGGGGTGGCCCCGGGCTGGGCGCCGCTGCCGGTGCAGTACGCGGACTTCAGCCTCTGGCAGCGCGACGTGCTCGGCGCGGAAACCGATGCGACGAGCCTGATCTCGCAGCAGGCCGAGTACTGGCGGGCGGCGCTGGCCGGCCTGCCTGACGAACTCAACCTGCCCGCCGACCGGACCCGCCCGACGACCCAGTCGTTCGCGGGTGGCCGGGTGGTGTTCCCGATCGACGGTGAGCTGCATCGTCAGCTCACCGAGATCGCGCGCGAACACAACGCGACCATGTTCATGGTCGTGCACGCCGCGCTGGCGCTGTTCCTGGCACGGATGTCGGGCACCGACGACATCGCGATCGGCACCCCGATCGCGGGCCGCGGCGAGGCCGAACTCGACGACGTGATCGGCATGTTCGTCAACACGCTGGTGCTGCGCTCGCACGTCGAGGGCGATCTGACCTTCGGCGACCTGCTCGCCCGCACCAAGGACGCGGATCTGCAGGCGTTCGCGCACGCGGACCTGCCGTTCGAGCGGCTGGTCGAACTGCTCAACCCCGAGCGTTCGACCGCGCGGCATCCGCTGTTCCAGGTGGCGCTGTCGTTCGAGAACCTGCCGGAGACCAGCTTCGAGCTGCCCGGATTGCAGGTCGCGGCGGTCGATTTCGACGTGGACACGGCGAAATTCGATCTGTCGCTGACGATCCGGGAGGCCGCGGCCACCGACGCCGCGGGCATGTACGCGGAGTTCTCCTTCGCCCGTGACCTGTTCGACGACGCGACCGTGGAGGTGTTCGCGCAGCGCTTCACCCGACTGCTCACCGCGATCGCCACCGATCGGGAGACCCCGATCGGTGACCTGCCGCTGCTGGACGAGGCCGAGTACGAGCTGCTCACCCACGTGCACGGCGAAGACGTGATGGCCACCGGGCTGCTGCCCGACCTCCTGCAGCGTGGTGCGCAACTGAACCCGGAGCAGATCGCCATCCGCTACCAGGGTCGCTCGATCACCTACCGCGAGCTCGACGAGTACTCGTCGCGGCTGGCGCGGGTGCTGATCGACCGCGGCGTCGGTCCGGAACGGATTGTGGCGCTGTCGTTCCCGCGTTCCTACGAGATGGTGGCGGCGTTCTGGGCGGTGGCCAAGGCCGGCGGCGCGCACGTGCCGATCGACCCGACCTACCCCGAAGATCGCATGCGGCACATGGTGAACGACTCGGGTGCGGTCATCGGTATCACCGCAGACGAGTACGTGGACCGGCTGCCCCGCGATGTCGAATGGCTGCGTCTGGACGATCCCGCGCTGGACGCGGCGATCGAGGCGCAGTCCCCGGCGTCGGTGACCGATGCCGATCGGATCGCCTCGCTGGCGATGCGGCATCCGGTGTACGTCATCTACACCTCGGGTTCGACCGGTATGCCCAAGGGCGTCACCGTGACCCACGCCGGTATGGGTGGTCTGGTCGGTGTCGCGACCGATCTGTACCAGCTCGAGGCGCACCACCGGTTCCTGCACATCTGCTCGCCGAGCTTCGACCCGTCGGTGCTCGAATGGCTGTGTGCCGCATACACCGGCGCCACCCTGGTGATCGTGCCGTCGACCATCATCGGTGGACCGGATCTGGCGGAGTTGCTGCGCACCGAGCGGGTGACGCACACGATCATCACCCCGGCGGTGCTGGGCACGATGGACCCGGCGGGGCTGGAAGCGCTCGAAGTCGCTTCTGTCGGTGGCGATGTCACCACACCGGAGCTGCTGGCCAAGTGGTACCCGGGCCGGAAGTACTTCAACGCCTATGGTCCGACCGAGACGACGATCATTTCTTCCTACGCGTCGCTGACGCCGGGGCGGCACGTCACCATCGGTCTGCCGGTGCGCGGCATGTCGGCGCTGGTCCTCGACAACCGCCTCAACCCGGTGCCGCCGGGTGTCGCCGGTGAGCTCTACCTCGCCGGTGGCGCGGTGGCGCGCGGCTATCACAACCGGCCCGACCTCACCGCGGAGCGCTTCGTCGCGAACCCGTGGAGCGACGAGGGTGCCCGCATGTACCGCACCGGTGACGTGGTGCGCTGGTTCGCCGAACCCGGCGAGCGGGCGGGCAATGCGGCGGTGCCCGAGGTGCGCTGGGAACTGGATTACGTGGGCCGCTCGGACTTCCAGGTGAAGATCCGTGGTTTCCGGATCGAGCTCGGCGAGATCGACACCGTGCTCGCCGGTCATCCGGACGTCGAGTTCTCGATCACGCTGGGCCGCGAAACCGCGGCGGGCGCCACGATTCTGGTGTCCTACGTGCTCGCGGCGCCGGGCCGGGAGATCGACACGGCCGCGCTCGGTGAGTACGCCGGGCGCAGCCTGCCGCCGCACATGGTGCCGTCGGCGATCATGGTGCTGGACGAGATTCCGCTGACCCCGGTCGGCAAGCTCGACCGCAAGGCACTGCCGGAGCCGGTGCTGGCGCCGCGCGAGTTCCGGGCGCCCGCCAGCGAGATCGAGGCGGTCATCGCCGAGGTCTTCGCGGAGGTGCTCGGCGTCGAGCAGATCGGCTTGGACGACTCGTTCTTCGCGCTCGGCGGCGACAGCATCCTGTCCATCCAGCTGGTGTCGCGGGCCAAGGCGCGGGGCGTGGTGTTCTCGCCGCGCGACGTGTTCGAGCGGCGCAGTGTCGCCTCGCTGGCCGAAATCGCCACCTTCGGTGCGGGTTCGGAGCAGGTGAAGCTCGAGGAGCTGCCCGGCGGCGGTGTCGGCGAGATTCCGTTGACGCCGATCATGAGCCAGATCCTCGGTGGCGGTTCGGCTTACGACCGCTTCTCGCAGACGATGGCGCTGCGCCTGCCCGACGGCATCGATCGGGAGACGTTGGTCGGCACCATCGCGGCGGTCTTCGATCACCACGACGTGCTGCGGACGCGGTTGCGCCGCAACACCGCTGACGAGCCGGGCCAAGCCGATCAGTGGGTGTTCGAGGCGTTGCCGCAGGGCGCGGTCGACGTTTCCGCGCTGGTGCATCGGGTCGACCTCGCGGCCGACGTCGACGACGCGGAGCTGAAGCGGGTCGGCAGTGCGGCGTTCGACGCCGCGCTCGGGCGGCTCGATCCGGCGAACGCGGTGATGGCGCAGTTCATCTGGTTCGCTTTTGCGGGCGAGCGGCGTGATGTGTTGCTCATCGTGGCGCACCACTTCGTGGTCGACGGCGTGTCCTGGCGCATCCTGATCCCGGACTTCGCGGTCGCGTGGTCGCAGCTGGCCGCCGGTCAGCAGGTGGCGTTGCCCGCCAACGGCACCTCGATGCGGCGTTGGGCGCACAGCCTGGTCGAAGCGGCCGCGGCGCCCGCACGGGTCGCGGAACTGCCGTTCTGGCAGCAGGTCACGAACACCCCGGATCCGCTGCTCGGCACGCGCGCCTTCGATCCTCGAGTGGATACCTTCGCCACCGTGGAACGGGTCGAGGTCACGCTGCCCGCGACGGTCACCGACGCGGTGCTCACCGCGATCCCGGGCCTGTACCGCGGCGGTGTGAACGACGGTCTGCTGTCCGCGCTGGCCATGGCGGTCGCCCGCTGGCAGCACGCGGACTCGGCCCTGATCAAGCTCGAGGGCCACGGCCGTGAAGAGGAAGTCGTTCCGGGTGCGGATCTTTCGCGCACGGTCGGCTGGTTCACCACGGCCTACCCGGTCCGGCTCGATCTGCACGGCGCCGACCTCACCGACGCCTTCGCCGGCGGGGCCGCGCTGGGCGAGATCGTGAAATCGGTCAAGGAGCAGCTGCTTTCGGTGCCCGACAAGGGCCTCGGTTACGGTTTGCTGCGGTACCTGAACGCGGCCACCGGGCAGCGACTGGGCGGCGCGGGCCAGATCAGTTTCAACTACCTGGGCCGGATGTCGGCCGGGGAGATCCCCGAGCAGCTCGCCGAAATCGGCTGGGTGCCGGTGGCCGACCTCGGTCAGCTCGACGGCGAGATGGATCTGGACATGCCCGCCAACGCGACGATCGATATCAATGCGATCGTCACCGACGGCGCGGACGGCCCGGAACTAGGTGCCTCCTTCGCCTTCCCGAACGGGCTGCTGACTCGCGCACAGGTGCAGGAGTTCGCCGACCTCTGGGTCGCCGCGCTCACCGCGCTGGCCACGCACGCGCAGCGGCCGGACGCGGGCGGTTTCACGCCGTCGGACATGTCGCTGGTGCGGGTCGGTCAGGCCGATATCGAGCAGTGGGAACGCAAGTACCCGGCGCTCGCCGAGGTGTGGCCGCTCTCGCCGCTGCAGTCCGGACTGTTGTTCCACGCGATGATGACCCAGGCGACGGTCGACGTCTACACCATGCAGGCCGTGGTCGACCTCGGCGGCGCACTGGATGTCGAGCGGTTGCACGCGGCCGCGCAGAGCATCGTCGACCGGTACCCCAACCTGCGCACCGCGTTCGTCACCGATTCCGACGGACAGGCCGTGCAGGTGGTGCTCGACCGGATCGAAGCGCCGTGGCGCGAGGTGGATCTCACCGAGCTGCCCGCCGACCAGCGGACCGCCGAACTGCGCAGGCAGGTGGCGGCCGACCAGGCGACGCACTTCGACATGGCGGTGCCGCCGCTGCTGCGGTTCACCCTGTTCCGTTCCGGCGAAGCGCAGTGGCACCTGGCGATCACCACCCATCACATCCTGCTGGACGGCTGGTCGATGCCGCTGCTCATGCGGGATCTGCTGGTGCTGTACGCGGTTCGCGGTGAGCAGAGCGCGCTGCCGCGGGTGGCGTCCTACCGCAACTTCCTCGGCTGGCTGGCCGGGCGCGACCGCGAGGCGTCGCTGCGGGCGTGGGCGAATGCGCTCGACGGCGTCACCGAGCCGACGCAGCTTGCGCCGCAACCGCGTTCGGCCGAGCAGTACGAGATCGGCAAGCAGGTCACCGAGATCGATGCCGACCGCACCCGCCAACTCACCAAGCACGCCGCGGAATTGGGCGTCACGGTGAACACGCTGGTGCAGGCGGCATGGGGCATCCTGCTCGGACGGCTCACCGGTCGTGGCGATGTGGTGTTCGGCGCCACCGTCTCCGGTCGACCGGCTGAGCTGCCCGGCGTGGAATCAATGGTCGGCCTGTTCATCAACACGCTGCCGGTGCGGCTGCGCATCGATGATCGCCAGAGCATCGGCAAGCTGCTCGAGCGGTTGCAGCACGATCAGGCCGACCTGCTCGAGCACCACTACGTGGGCCTCACCGACATCCAGCGGGTGGCGGGTACCGGAGCGCTGTTCGACACGCTGCTGGTGTTCGAGTCGTATCCGATGGACAAGGAAGCCATTTCGGCCGCCAGCTCCATCGACGGCATGTCGGTCACCGGTGTCGGCGTCAACGACGCCACGCACTACCCGCTGACCCTGCTGGTGACCGCCGAGGCGACGATCGAGCTGACGCTCAAGTACCTGGGCAGCCGGTTCACCGCGGACGAGGTGGAAACCCTGTCCGCCAGGCTGATCCGGGTACTGGAGGCGCTGCTCGGCGATCCGGACGCGCTCGTCGGCGACATCGACATCCTCGATGCCGGCGAACGAGCCCGCCTGCTCACCGAATCCGGCATCACGGCAACGGTTTCCACCCCGGACACCGCGGCCAGGGTCGGCGCGCAGACGGTCGCCAAGGTGCTCGCCGAGGTCGTCGAGGAGGATCCGGAGGCGCCCGCGGTGCTCGCCGACGGCGACGAAATCGCCTACCACGTACTGGATCGACGTTCCTCGCAACTGGCGCGGGTGCTCATCGATCGTGGTGCGGGACCGGGCGATGTCGTCGCGGTGGCGTTGCCGCGTTCGCTGGACGCGGTGGTCGCGGCATGGGCAGTGCAGAAGGCCGGTGCGGCACTGTTGTTCGCGGGCGATCTCGCCGTGGCCGACCTGGTCGCGGCGGGCGCCACCTTCGGTATCGGCCCGGACCCGGTGTCGGACAGCCCGATTCGCTGGCTGGTGCCGGCCGACGTCCAGGCCGAACTGGCCGCGGCGGCGTCGCATCCGGTGTCCTACGCGGACCGGGTCCGGCCGCTCGGCGAAGATCATCCGGCCTTCGTCGTCCCGGCCGGCGACGGTGTCCTCGCGATCAGCCAGACGGAGGCATTGGCCCAGGCCGAGCATGTCCGCGAGGAGTACGCGCTCGACTACGAGTCGACCACGTACACCACGGCCGGGTCCGGCCGCGCCGCGATGCTCGAGTTCCTGGCCGCTGCCACCGCGGGCGCCCTGTCGGTGCTCCCGTCGGACGATCTCGCCGGCGATCTCGCCGACAACGAGGTCTCGCACTGGTTCGTCACCCCGGCCGAGGCCACCGACGCGGCCGACCCCGAGGTGAAGATCGTCATCGCCGAGTAGGACCGAAAACCGACGCCGGTGCAGTGCTCTCGACGCACTGCACCGGCGGTTTCCCGTTCAGGACAGCGGCTTTCGTGCCGGGACCAGGGCGAGCAGTTCGTCCACGGACCATTGGTCGTCGACGTGCGTGCCGTGTTTCGCGGCCAGGACTCGGCCGTCGGGCGCGATGAGGAAGTCGGCGGGCAGGCCCAGGCTGCCACCTTCGGGTTTGGTCGGGGGAGTGGGTTGCCGGTGGCGCAGGGTGGCTACCGCGGCGCTGGTCAGGCCGCGGACGATGCCGGGCCAGCCGCGCGGGTCGAGCAGTGCGCGCGGCGAGGACTCGACGCCGAAGTCTCGGTAGAGCTGTTTGCCGGGATCGGCGACGAAGTCCAGCGGGAGCCCCTCGGTGTATTTGCGCAGTTCTGTTGCGCTGGAATGAAAAACGACGACCTCGCGGATGTTCGCGGCCGTGATCTCGTCGTGCCTGGTGACGATCGAGCGTAGGTGCAGATGGCACACCGGACACCCGGCGAAGCGGCGAAACTGCAAGTGGATCAGGCGGTTCGGATCGGGTAGGTAGACCTGCCGGTCGGTGACGGTGGTCAGCACTCGATCGGCGACGGTGGTCGGCAGGGGCATGGGTTTCCTTTCGTAGGTGTACGGCGTACGCCTAAGTCCAGTATGCGCGTACCTTGTACGCTGTCAACCCATGCCCCGTCCGCGCTCACTGACCACCGCAGATCTCGCGAACGCCGCCCTCGCGGTGCTCGACCGCGACGGCCTGGCCGCGCTGACGATGCGCGCGGTCGCCAAGGAACTCGGCGTGGCCACGATGGCGCTCTATCGCTACGTCGCCGACCGCGAGGCACTCGAAGTGCTGGTCGTCGACCACATCTACGCCGCGATCGACACCACGTCGCCGCCCGCCGCCCCCTGGCAGGAGGCGCTGACCGCGCTGCTGGATCGCGTTCGCGCGGCCGTCGCGCGCCACCCCGAGACCGTGCCGCTGGTGCTGCGACACCGGCAATCGTCGCCCGCGTCCCTGCGCGTGATCGAAGCGATGCTGGCCGTCCTGACCCGTGCCGGCTTCACCGGCCCTGACCGCGTGATAGCCCAACGCACGCTCGTCGCCTTCCTCCTGGGCGCCCTGCAAAACGAGCACTACGCCGCCCTGTCCGGCCGAGGCACCGCCACCATGGCCGCCCTGGACCCCGAAACCTTCCCTCTCCTGGCCGACACCGCCACCCAAGCTCGAACCGTCACCCCCGACGACGAATACCGCACCGGCCTCCGAATAGTCCTACGCGGCTTGACCTCGCTCAGGTGAAGTGGGGGTTGTAGTGGTCGAGCCAGATCGCGAAGTCGAGGAGTTGTTCGAGGTCGAAGCGGTCGGGTTCGGTGAGGTGGGCGGCGGGACGGTCGACGGCTTTGGTGACGGCGTCGTGGTCGTAGAGGCCGAAGACGGGGTGGCCGGGGGTGGCGAGCAGGTCGGCGGATTGGTGGATGAGGGCCGTGACGTAGTCGAGGTTCTTGGTGATCGGGTAGTGGCTCTTCACGCGTTCGACCACCGAGCGGGGCAGTGTGTCGGCGGTGGCGGCACGGAGCAGGCTCTTCTCCCGGCCGTCGAACGTCTTCAGTGACCAGGGGGCGTTGTAGACGTATTCGACGAGCCGGTGATCGCAATACGGCACCCGGACTTCGAGGCCGACCGCCATGCTCATCCGATCCTTGCGGTCGAGCAGGGTGCGCAGCAGCCGAGTGATGTGCAGGTGGGACACCTGTCGCATCCGGAACTCCAGGTCGCTCTCACCGTCCAGTCGCGCGACCTCGGCGATCGCGTCCGCGAAACTGTCCGCGAGATAGGTGTCGAGATCTAGGGCCGCGGTCAGGTCGGGATCGAGCAATCTGGTGCGCTGCGCGAACTCCGGTGGCAGCACGGCGAGCCAGGGGAAGGTGGTCAGGCCGTGCTCGGCGGCGGTCCGGAACCAGCGGTAGCCCGCGAAGACCTCGTCCGCGGACTCTCCGGACAGGGCGACGGTCGAATGTTCCCGAATTGCTTTGAACAGCAGATGAAGTGACGCGTCGGTATCGCCGTGCCCGGTCGGCAGATCACGGGCGGTGACCACTGCGGCGCGGACGGCCGGGTCGGCGAGCGCCGCGCTGTCGAGCCGGATATCCCGGTGGTGGGTGCCGGAATGTTCGGCGACGGCCCGAGCGAAGGGCGCGTCGAGCGTCGCCCGCCACTCGTCCGGCACGAAATCCTCGTCCTGCTGCTGGAATTCGACACTGAAGCTGCGCACCTGCTCGCCGGTGCCGCGCAAATGGGCGGCGGCCAAGGCGGTCAGCGCGGACGAGTCGAGCCCGCCGGAGAGCAGCATGCAGCGCGGCACATCCGAAACCAGTTGCCGTGCAACGACGTCCTCGAGTAGGTCCCGGATGGTCCGTACGGTGCAGGCGCGGTCGTCCCCGTGTTCGAGCGTGCGCAATGTCCAGTAGGCGGTGGTGCGTAGTCCGGCGCGATCGACGGTCACCACCGAACCCGGGGGCACCTGACGCATCCCGGTCCACGCCGATCCTTCTGGGCGCACGCTGACGACGAACAATTCGCGCAGCCCGTCGAGGCCGATCGATCTGTCCGCCAACGGATTGGCGAGGATCGCCTTCGGCTCGGAGCCGAACAGCAGACCGTCCTCGGTCGGATAATAGTAGAAAGGCTTGATGCCGAGGCGATCTCGCACCAGCACCAGCCGCTCGGTCCGCGCATCCCAGAGGGCGAAGGCGTACATCCCGTTTAGTCGCTCGGCGAAGGCCGTGCCCCACTCGAGGTAGGCGCGCAACACGACTTCGGTGTCGGAGGCGGTGGTGCAGCGCTGCCCGCGGGCACGCAGTTCCTCGCGTAGTTCGCGAAAGTTGTAGGCCTCTCCTGAATAGACCATGGCGACAACGCCATCCGGCGTTTCGATCGTCATCGGCTGCGTGCCGCCGGCCAGGTCGATGATGGCGAGCCGCCGGTGTCCGAACGCAACGTGCGGCGCGACCCAGGTGCCGGAGCCGTCGGGTCCGCGGCACGCCATGGTGGCCGTCATCGCGTCGATGGAGTTGTTCGCTGTCGAGAGGTCTCGCTGAAAGGAGACCCATCCGGTGATTCCGCACATGCCATAAGACTAGAGTCACTCTAAAGTTCTAGCAACTATAACTTTATTGTCGATATAGTAAGCTTCCGGCATGGGTGAACCGGGGCTGCGTGAACGCAAGAAACGGCGGACCAGGACCGCGATCGCCGAGGCGGCCTACCGGCTGTTCGAGACACGCGGCTATGACGCCACGACGGTTACCGAAATCGCTGCGGCAGCGGATGTTTCGCCTGCCACCTTCTTCAACCACTTCCCGACGAAGGAGGCGGTGCTCTTCGCCGAGGGTGGTGGCCTGCTCGATGTCGGACTCGCATCGATCGCGGCGCGGCCGGCGGACGCGCAAGTCGGTGCGGTGCTCGCCGAGGCGATGCGGGCGATGCTGCGCGAAATGGCGGGTGGTCCCCGCGATCCGTCGGGCGCACTCGAGGCGACCCGGATCCGGTTGTTGATGTCGGTCCCGTCGTTGCGCGCCGCCACTCTGCAGCGCTTGTTCGAAGTGGAAGATCGCCTGGCGCGGGCATTGGCCGAGGCGTTCCCGGCCGAACTGGACGAGGTGCGGGCCGCGATACTGGTCGGTGGACTGTGCGGCGCCCTGTTCGCGGGAGGACGGGCGGCGATGCGAGCGGACAAGACTTTCCAGGATGCGGTCGACGGCGCGCTGGATCTGGCGATCAAGGCGGCCGGCGACCTGCCTCAGGGGTGATCGAAGTCGTTGTACCTGCGGCGCAACGATTCTCGTGCTCGGCTCAGCGAAACAGGGCGCTGGTGTCGATGGTTTCGGCCATGGCCCTGGCACCCGCGTCGTTGAGGTGCATGCCGTCGCCGCTGTCGTAGTCGGGGCGGATGAAGTCCGGCCGAGCTGGATCTTCCACGGCGCTCGCGACATCGAAGACTGTGTCGAAAACGTCTGTGGTGCGCAGCCATTCGTTGACCGCACGACGGGTCTGCACGGTCTCGGCGACGGGCATGCCGGGGTAGATGACGCCGGCGTAGGGGCCGATGGTGCCTGCGTGCACGGTCAGGCCCGCGGCGCGGGCGCGGCGGGCCAGCGTGGTGAAGCCCGCGATCAGCTCGTCCGCGGTGGCGGGCGGCTCGCCCGACATGCCGCCGAGGATGAGGTCGTTGATGCCGAAGTTGACCAGCACCGCCGACACCCCGGGAACGGCCAGTACGTCGCGGTCGAAGCGTGCCAGCCCGGGTGTGCCGATCTCGTTGGTGAGCAAGCGGGTTCCGGCGATGCCCTGATTGACCGCCCAGCCGCGGTCGAGTCTGCTGTTCAATACGTCCACCGAGCGGCGGTTCGCGCTCATGGTCGTGCCGACGCCTTCGAACCAGGAGTCGCCGAACGCCACGGCGACCGGTGTGCCCACCGGCGCGGACACGTCCACGCCGGAGACGAAGAAGCGCGCCGGAAACGTCTGCGCGCCATTGAGTTCCGGCACGGAGGCGACATTTCCGGTTGCGATGTAAGCGATTTCGGAGGGCTGGTGCGAGAAGGTCGCGAGTCCGGTCGGTTCGGGCAGGTACAGGCTGAGCATCAGGTCGTCTCCCGGTGCGACGGTCAGCGCGACCGGATCGCTGACGAGTTCGCCACCCGCCGGAATCGCCGATTGCTCCGCACCGGAGAAGTGCAGTGCGACATCGGTTTCGGTGACGATCGCGCTGCCCGCTTTGCGCAGCGCGACCCGTGCGGCGCCGATGGTCAGCGCGTCCCGTCCGAACAAGTTGGTCAGCCGGATCCGGAGCTGGTCACCGCCACCGGCCAGGTGTAGTACCTGGCGGACGGTCTCGTCGGCGAATGCCCGCGATTCGGCGAGTTTGACCTGCTCGTAGGGGCTGATGACCGCGGAACGGAAGCCGGCGACCCAGTGGGTGGTGTCAGACATCGATACTCCATTAGTTGCTGCGAGGAATAATGCGGAGGCATATTTCTACAACGGTGTATTCCTCGTGTCAACTATCCCTGTGTCAACTACTTGCGGTAGGTTGGCGGTATGGACCTGTTCGACGACCCCCGGCTGACCACGATGGGGCTGCTGTTCGAGGCGCACGCGGGCGTGGTCGCCAGGCTGGAGCCGACCTGGCGGGCGCACGGCCTATCCGGCATGGACCTGAATGCGCTGATGCGCCTGAGCCGTTCGCCGGACCGGCGACTG
Source organism: Nocardia brasiliensis IFM 10847 (assembly GCF_000710915.1). Lineage (GTDB taxonomy): Bacteria > Actinomycetota > Actinomycetes > Mycobacteriales > Mycobacteriaceae > Nocardia > Nocardia brasiliensis_A. The sequence goes on along the minus strand of NZ_BAUA01000082.1, from coordinate 53,887 downwards.
CGCATGTCCGACCTGGCGACCCAGGCCGCGCTGTCCACCAGCGGCGTGACCCGGCTGGTCGACCGGCTCACCCGCGCCGGGCTGGTCGAACGGGAACTCGATCCCGGTGACCGGCGCAGCGCCTACGCGGTGCTCACCGCGGCGGGCGCGCAGCGGCTCACCGAGGTGCTGCCCGACTATCTGGTCGCGGTGGACCGCTGGTTGACCGGGTTGCTGACCCCTGAGCAGCTGACGGGGTTCGTCACCGCGCTGCGCATCGTGCGCGACACGGTCAATCCCGAGGCGACGGCGGGCGTCGACTGATTTCGCGCGGCCGCGGGTCCGACGCGGCGAGCAGGCGTTCCAGCCCATCGAGGATAAGGTCCAGGCCGAAGTCGAAATCCGCTATCCCCGTGTGCTTTCCCTCGATCACGAGCTGGGACAGCGCGTTCATGTACGGGAACTGATCCGCCGGTATCCGTGGCAGGAAATGCGCTGCGGCGGAAGCGTACTCGTCGGGCTGGAGTGGAAAGTTCGACTCCTGCATGGTGAAGCCGTAGATGTGGCTGTCCATTGCGTTCCAGGCGCGGTCGGCGAGTTGATACGAGAAGCCCGCGGCGTGCAGGCAGCCGACGGTGGCGTCGATGTAGCGCAGCATGGCCGGGCCCACGTTCAGGCGGGAGCCGATGAGTCCGGTGGCCCACGGGTGCCGCCGTAGCACCTCGTGCGCGGAGGTCGCGCGGGCGCGCATGGCCGCCTTCCAATCGCCGCCGATGGCGGGCACGGCCATTTCGGCGATCACCAGATCGGCGAGGCCGTCGAGCAGGTCGTCCTTGTTGGCGACGTGGTTGTACAGCGACATCGCCTCGACGCCGAGCAGGTGGGCCAGCTTGCGCATGGACAGCGCGGCGAGCCCCTGCTCGTCGGCGACGCGGAGGGCGGCGCGCAGCACCTTTTCGCGGTTCAGCGGCGCGCGGGCGGCGGTTGGCTTGGGCATGGGCCCTCTCGGTTGACGTACTTACGGTGTAAGCGTACCGTCCGAGGCGAGCGACTTACGCTGTAAGTCTCCGTTCCAGCGAGGAAATCTATGTCCGAGATCAAGAGCCCCAACGCGGAAGTCGCCGAGATGGCAGCGGTCGTCGCACCGCGTTACGGCACCGGCGAGGTGCTCCGGATCGAGCGGGTCGCCCGGCCGAACCCGCGCGCGGGTGAGGTGCTGGTCCGGGTCCGGGCCGCGGCGGTGTGTCAGGGCGACGCCCACTTGCTCACCGGCACGCCATATCTGCTGCGCCTCGGATTCGGGCTGCGCAGGCCCAAGGATCCGGTGATCGGGCACGACCTGGCGGGCGAGGTGGTCGCGGTCGGTGCGGGTGTCGCCGGATTCCGGCGTGGGGACCGGGTTTTCGGCCAGGTCGGGTCGGGTGCTTTCGCCGAGTACGCCTGCGTCTGCGCGCAGCGCCTCGCCCCGGCGCCGACTGGGGCGAGTTTCGAAGAGCTTGCCGCCGTGCCGGATTCGGGCATGACGGCGTTGCAGGGTCTGCGCGACGCCGGGCGTCTGCGGGCCGGGCAGCGCGTTCTGATCAACGGCGCCTCCGGCGGTGTCGGCACGTTCGCGGTCCAACTCGCCAAGGCGCTCGGCGCGGAGGTGACCGCGGTGTGCAGCACCCGCCACCTCGCGGCGGTCCGGACGCTCGGCGCGGACCACGTGATCGACTACACCGCAGCCGATTTCACCGCCGGCGAGACGCGCTACGACGTGCTGCTCGACCTCGTCGGCAATCGGAGGCTCCGGGACTGTCGTCGCGTGCTCACCCCGAAGGGGGTGTTCGTCTCGTCCGCGGGCGCACCCGGCGGCAACTGGGCAGGGCCCGTTGTCTGGATGGGAAAGATGATGCTGGCCAACCTGGTCGTGCGCCAGCGGATCGCGGTGCACCTCATGCGCCCGCAACGAAGCGACCTCGAATATCTCGCCGACCTCGTCGCCGCGGGCAAGGTGCGCCCCTTGGTCGAGCAGCACCATCCGCTGGCGCAGGCCGCGGCCGCGGTCCAGCACGTCATCGACGGGCATGCCCAGGGCAAAACAGTGATCGTGGTGTGAACGTCGCCGCGTGATCCGTCGAGCAGCAGCGCCGCCGGGGCCGAACAGTGCGGCCGTGCTCGAGGTCAGTCGACGGACTCGTGCAAGCGCTGTGCGAGCGTGCGGACATGAGCGACGAGTTCCGGTGGTTCGTGCACATGGCACGGGAAGCCGAAAGTCGCCAGATAGATGGCCATTTCATCGAGTGAGTTGCCGCCGACGCGCAGTGTGCACGATTCGGCGTCGATCGCTTCGACGACGCCGACCGTCGGGGAAATGCGTTCTACCGCGACCTCGGCGGGGACGCGGAGCGTGACGCGTGCGGAATACCGATACGGCGAATTCGTCACGCCCTGCGTCAGATAGCCGGACAGGTCCGCGTCGGGCCCCTCGCGCGGGGTGAAGCGCGGACCGGTCGGGATCCGGGGATGCAGCCGGTCGACCCGGTAGGTGCGCCAGTCCGCGCGGTCGACGTCCCAGCCGATCAGGTACCAGCGCCGTCCGGTGTGCGCCAGGCGATGTGGCTCGGTGGTCCGCAAAGACGCTGTGCCGTCGTGGCTTCGGTAGTCGAACCGGAGCCGGTGGTTGTCCCGGATCGCGCCCGCGATCGCGGTGAGCGTGTCCGGGTCGACGGTCGGCCCGCCCGCGGCCACCGTGACGGTGACCGATTGCAGCAGGTTCACCCGGTGCCGCAGGCGGGACGGCAGTACCTGCTCGAGTTTGGTCAGCGCCCGCAGCGAGCTGTCCTCGATACCGGTGATGGTGCCGCCCGCCGCGGTGCGCAACCCGATCGCGACGGCCACCGCCTCGTCGTCGTCGAGTAGCAGCGGCGGCAGTTTCGCGCCCGCCCCGAGCCGGTATCCCGCGACACCTGCGGTGGCATCCACGGGATAGCCGAGATTGCGCAGCTTGTCGATGTCACGCCGGACGGTGCGCACGTCGACCTCGAGGCGTTCGGCCAGTTCGGTGCCGGTCCAGTCGCGCGGCGTCTGCAATAGGGAGAGCAGGCGAAGCAGTCGGGCGGAAGTTTCCAACATGAATTCGAGTATGCGCGAAAGCTAGGGCAGAAGTTGTCCTAGGTGCGCTCTAACGTCTATTTCATGAGCAACGAGATCCGCGAATTCCGCATCGACATCCCCCAACAGCAGCTCGATGACCTGCGCACCCGGCTCGACAGCGCACGGCTGCCTGCCCCGCTGCCCGGCGACGGCTGGGACACCGGCGTGCCGACGAGCTGGCTGCGCGGGCTGGTGGACTACTGGCGCACCGGATACGACTGGCGGGCCGCGGAGGCCAGGCTCAACTCCTACCCGCAGTACCTGACCGAGATCGACGGGCAGACCATCCACTTCCTGCACGTGCGCTCGCCCGAGGCGGACGCGCTGCCGCTGCTGATGACGCACGGCTGGCCGGGCTCGGTGGTCGAGTTCCTCGACGTGATCGGGCCGCTGTCGGATCCGCGGTCGCATGGCGGTGATCCGAAAGACGCTTTCCACCTGGTGATTCCGTCGCTGCCGGGCTTCGGCTTCTCGGGTCCGGTCACCGAAGCGGGCTGGACGGTCGAGCGGATCGCCGGGGCCTGGGCCGAACTCATGCGCAGGCTCGGCTACGAGCACTACGGCGTGCAGGGCGGTGATATCGGCGCCGCGGTGAGCCCCGAGGTGGGCCGGGTCGCACCGGAAAACGTTGCGGGCGTGCACGTCAACGGCGGGCCCGGCCCGATGCCGCCGTTGCCGCTCGCCGAAGCGGAACTGGCGAGCCTGAGCGAGATCGAACGGGATCGGATCGCCCGGATCGAGGCGTTCATGCAGGAGGAGTTCGGCTACATCTCGATCCAGTCCACCCGGCCGCAGACGCTGGCCTACGGGCTGGTCGATTCGCCGGTGGGACAGCTGGCCTGGATCATGGACAAGTTCCGCGAGTGGACGCATCCGCGAAACATCGACCCGGACAAGATCATCGATCGCGACCGGCTGCTGACCAACGTGATGCTGTACTGGCTCAACGGCACCGCGGGCTCGTCCGCCTACGTCGGCTACGCGCAGGAAGGCGGTTGGGGCGAGACGAAACCCAGCTCCGGCGTGCCGACCGCGGCGCTGGTCTTCGCCCATGACATCGGCATCCGCAAGTACGCCGAGACCGAGCACAACATCACCCGCTGGCACGATGTCGATCGCGGCGGCCACTTCGCCGCCATGGAGGAACCCGTGTTGCTCACCACCGATATTCGCGAGTTCTTCCGCGACCTGCGCTGAAAACCGAAGTCTGTGGGCCTGTTCCGGCATGTCGTCGCCGGAGCAGGCCCACAATCGGGGGAGCAGGATCGTCGGTGAGGTACAGCATGGAGAAACCGAGACCGCTCAGCCAGGAGCATCGGGAAGACTTCTGGCGTCGCTGTGGTTGGGCACCCGAACTGCCGGAGGGCGAGCGCGTGGCGATCGAGCGTGCGTGGGACGACGAATCGATCGAGATGGCGGAGCTTTTCGGCTGGTAGTCCGCTACCCGGCGGCGAGTTCGCCGGCCCGTCGCCACGAGTCGCGTTCGGCGGCGAAGGCGGCTGCCTGCGTCGCGCGGAAGGCGGCGATCGAATCCTCGTGCGCGGCGAGAAAACCGCGGTGCTCGGCGAGGCGGAACTCGCCGTCCTCGGCTCGCACCTCGACCTTGCCCGCCGCGAAATCCGCTCGCAGGTCCAGCAATTCGTCCGCGCTCACCGGATACCACCGGATGCGGTCGAAATAGCGCAGCAGCCAAGGGGTTTGCGCACCCGAAGGATCGCGATCCGCCCCGGGACGGCCGGTGTGCCGGCCCGCGTGGTGGTTCCACACCTGCGTGGTGCGGCCGACGAACTGGTAGCCGCCCGGCCCCTCCATGCCGTAGATGCAGAGGTAGGCGCCGCCGATGCCGACGGCGTTCTCCGGCGTCCAGGTGCGAGCCGGGTTGTACTTGGTGGTGACCAGACGGTGCCGGGGATCGGTGGGGGTGGCGACCGGCGCGCCGAGGTAGACGTCGCCGAGGCCGAGCACGAGATATTCGGCGTCGAAGACGGTGTCGTAAACGTCTGCGACCGAATCCAATCCGTTCACGCGGCGAATGAACTCGATGTTCCACGGACACCACGGAGCGTCGGCCCGCACCCCGTGCATGTACCGGGTGATGGCCTCGCGGGTGGCCGGATCGTCCCAGGACAGCGGTAGGTGCACCGTCCGGCTGGGCACGACCAACTCGTCGGCTGCGGGCAGGTGCCGTTCGGCCTCGGCGAGCAGTGCGAGCAAGTGCGGTATGGGCAGGACCTGCGGATCCACCCTGATCTGGAGCGAGCGAATCCCCGGCGTCAGCTCGGTCACGCCGCGCACCGCGGCGGCGAGCAGGTGCTGGTGCAGGGCATGCACGCGGGCCCTGAGGGCGAGATCCAGTGTCATCGTGCCGTATTCGACGAGTACCGCGTCGTCGCCCGCGCGGCGATAGGTGACACCGGTCTCGTCGTCCACGTCGGTGCGGCGGAGCACGCCGTCGTCGCCGTCGCCGCCCGCGGAGAACACCGTCTGCCAGTTCGCCCGGCGGGCCGGACCCAGTTCGCGGACGGAGGCGGCGCGATCGCTGCGGATGAGCACGAACCGGACGGTGTCCCCCGCGGCGAGCTGCCCGAGTTTCCAGCGGTCGGCCGCGACCACGGTGACCGGGCAGACGAAACCGCCGAGACTGGGGCCGTCGGGACCGAGCAGGATCGGGGTGTCCCCGGTGAAGTCTAGTGCGCCGACCGAATACGGGGTGTCGTGGATGTTGGACGGATGCAGGCCGGCTTCGCCGCCGTCGGAGCGGGCCCACTCCGGTTTGGGCCCGACCAAGCGGACGCCGGTGCGATCGGAGTTGAAGTGCACCGTGTAGTCGGTGCCGATGATGGTGTCGAAGTCCGTGCGGGTGAAGAATTCCGGTGCGCCGTGCGGGCCTTCGGTCACGGCGAGTTCCCAGCGGTGCGTGAGCACCGGCTGCTCCTCCATGGGCACGGCGGTGGTGATCCGGTCACTCGGTGCCCCGAGCGACAGCACCGTCGCGGCGCGCAGGGCGTTGCCGTCGCTGCCGCCGAATCGGCCGAGGGTGAAAGTTGCTGCGCTACCGAGATATTCGGGCACTTCGAGACCGCCGCTCAGCAGGATGTAGGTGCGCATGCCCGGGCCTCGAACCGCGCCGACGTCGAGGACGCCACCGGCCGGGACCCGCACGGCCCGCCACTGCTCGATCGGCGCCCCGTCCACCGTCACGTCGGCCGGCGCGCCGGTGACGCACACCCACGTCGGGGTCGCGAACCGTAGGGCGGGACCACTGAGCGTGCATTCCAGGCCGGGCGCGCCCTCGGCGTTGCCGAGGACGCGATTGCCGAGCCGGAACGACAGGTCGTCCATCGGGCCGGACGGTGGGACGCCGATATGCCAGTAGCCGACCCGGCCCGGCCAATCCTGCACTGTCGTAAGCATTCCCGGACGCACCACCTCGACCGTCGGCCGGGCGGGCGGGGCGGAAGCGGTGACCGTATCGTCGCCGCCGCGCGAGAGCGCGGGTGCGGCCGCAGTACTCATCGGGTCACCACCATGCGCACCGGCGTCGGATCGAAACCATTGCAGGGGTTGTTGATCTGAGGGCAGTTGGAGACCAGGACCAGGGTGTCGATCTCCGCGCGCAGCGTGACTTTCTTGCCCGGCGCGGACAATCCGTCGACGATGCCGAGCGTGCCGTCGGCTTCCACCGGAACGTTCATGAACCAGTTGATGTTCGACACCAGGTCGCGCTTGCCCAGACCCCAGGACAGCGCCGCGGTGAGAAAGTTCTCCACGCAGGCGTGCTGGTGCCGGGTGTGGTGTCCGTAGCGGAGCGTGTTCGACTCCTGCGAGCAGGCGCCCGCGATGGTGTCGTGGTTGCCGACCTCGTCGGCGACGACGGTCATCAGCGCGGTGCCCGCGTCGGTGCGCAGCACGCTGCCGGTGGTGAGGAAGATGTTGCGCTGCGCGGCGACGGTGGCCTGCGCGCTGTAGCGATCGGTGTGATCGGCGGCCGAGTACAGCAGGCAGTCGACGGCTTGATTGCCGTGCAGGTCGATGATCTCCAGGTGATCGCCTGCGGCCACCACCGCGGACCAGGGCGAGCGCGCGGGCACGATTTCGTCGAGCACCGTGCGACGGGACGGGGTGGTGTTCATTGCGCTGCCTCCGGTGTCCGCGCGGCCGTCCAGGCCTGTTCGGTGTTCTGCACGGCCCGTTGGTATTCCGGGTCGGTGCTGTGCGATACGGCGAGATCCGCGGGCGCACTCCAGGCCACGACATCGAGGTCCGTGGCCGCGCGGTCGTCGAGCGGATGGGTGGCGTTGGCGACGAGCAGCGTCACCGGCAGGTGCAGCAGCAGCTCGACCGAGGAGCCGGGGGCGGCGCTGCCGGTGGCGGTCAGCGCGCCGTCGGCGGCCACCCGGACGCCACGGAAGAACGACACGGTCGGGCCGATATCGCGCGGCGCCAGACCGTGTTTGGCCCCCGCCAGGCGCAACAGCTGCCGTGCCTCGGCAGTCGGGCCGCACAGGGTGTCGTGCCTGCCCGACGTATCGGCGAGCACCGTGGCGAGGATGCGTCCCTGGTCGGACAGGAGCGGATGACCGTCGCCGAGATAGGCCTGCCACGGCACCTTGACGGTGTCGGCGACGTTCAGCCGCTCCCACGGTGCTTCGGCGCGCAGGAGCAGTAGGTGCGCGCACGCGGCGCCAGCCGGGTCGGTCAGCCGGATTCGGGTGCCCCGGCCGAGCACGAGACCGGCGTAGCCCTGGGGCGGAACACGCTGGGCGAAGGTGATTCTCGCCGGATCGATGCCGACGGGCAGATCCGGTTCGGCGAGCGTCGCCGCGGCGGCCTGTGCGCGTGCGTGTGCTCTGGCACCGGAGGTCGATGCGGTGTTGGTCATGATTGCTCCCTTCGATGGGTGCGGTCCTACCGATGTCCGCCTGCGCGGTGGTGGTGGCAAGCACCACCACCGCGCCGGGGCTCATGCGGAAGGCGTTGCGGTTTCCTGGTTCTCGGCGGAGCGCAGGGTGCCGGTGACCATTCGGTGGACGAGCACGCCGACGGCGATCACCACCAGCACGAACAGCGGTGCGGCCCAGCGCATCCACCAGCTGCCGCCGTTCGGCGTATAGACCTCGGCGCGGGGCCAGGCCAGATTCACCGCCATCGCGACGCCCCACAGCACAGCGAGCACGTTCACCGGAATCCCGAAGCGGCCCAGGCTGAACAGCCGCTGCTCGGTGGGTTCGTCGGCGGGCATGCCCCGGAACCGGCGTACCAGCAGTGGCACCGTGACCAAAAGATAGGCCAGGTAGAGCGTGACGATGCAGACACTGGCCAGGGTCGCGAAGATCGCGGCATTGCCGAGATTCAGTACCAGCAGCGCGATCCCGAGCACGCCGATGATCACGGCGGGCAGCACCGGAGTGCCGAAACGGGGATGGACCGCGGCGACCCGCGCGGCGAACGGCAGCTTGCCGTCGCGGGCCATCGAGAACATCAGCCGCGATCCGGCGGTCTGAATCGCCAACGTGCACACGGTGATCGCCACCGCGACACAGCCGAGCAGCACCTTGCCCGCCGGGCTGTCCAACTTCGAGGTCAGCACGTAGGCCAGCCCGTCGGTGGCCAGCGAGCCGTCGGACAGGCTCGGCGCGGCCATCAACGCCCCGATCAGCAGCAGCCCGCCGCCGAACGCGGAGACCGCGAGCGCGGTCAGGATGGTGCGCGGCGCCACCCGGCGCGGATTCTTCGTCTCCTCGGAAAGCTCACCGGCGGAATCGAAGCCGACCATGACGTACGCGGCCATCAGCCCGGAGACCAAGAAGGCGGCCAGGTACGAGCCGGGCACCGCCTGAGTGGTGTCCAGCACCACGCCGGGCCCGCGCTCGGTGTGGGTGAAGAAGAGCGCGATGATCGCGAGCACGCCGACGATCTCGACGGTGACGCCGATCGAGTTGATCCGCGACATGAGGTCGATGCCGAGCACGTTGATCGTGGTCGTGCACACCAGCAGGATGCTGCCGAGCAGCACGGCGTTGGTCGCGCCGGAGGACGAGGTGAGCGCGGTGTCGGTGCCGATGATCTGGAATCCGTGCCAGATCGTCGGCAGCACCACCTGCAACGCGATGGCGGCCGCGGCGGCCGTCACGATCTGCGCGATGACCATCATCCAGCCGGCGAACCAGCCGACGAGCTCGCCGCCGAGACGACGCGACCACTGGTAGATGCAGCCCGAAATGGGGTAGCGCGCAGCGAGTTCGGCGAAGTTCAACGCGACGAGGAACTGTCCGGCGAAGACCAGCGGCCAGGTCCAGAAGAAGGCGGCGCCGCCGAACGAATAGCCGAAGCCGAAGAACTGGAAGATCGTGGTGAGGATGGAGACGAACGAGAAGCCTGCCGCGAACGAGGCGTAGCGGCCCAGCTTGCGATGCAGCACGGGTTGGTAGCCGAACCGGGCGAGGTCGGCGCCGTCACGGCTGGTGTCGGGCGGCGGCGGGGGAGCGAATGTTGTGGCCATGAGGGTCCTTCGGCGAGCGGCCAATACCTATCAGATGACAGTTTTGCGGTGGCGATCGCGTTTCCGGTGACCCGCATGTATCTCTTGCGGCAACCCCCGTAACAACTGCGTTGCCGAGGTTTCTATCGAATGACAGAAACCTCTCCGCTGCCTGTCCCGCGGTGTACCGCGGCGGATCGACCTGTGACGACCTGCCAGAATGGACGTGTGGCAAACCTCGGCCCCGGCCGTCCTCGGGTGGAGCAGCGACGTCGTCGCGGCCAGACGCCGCGCGCCGAGATCCTGGATGCCGCCGGGGAACTCTTCACTACCAATGGCTACGCGAACACCTCCACCCGTGTGGTCGCCGACGCGGTCGGGATCCGTCAGGCATCGCTGTATCACCACTTCGCCGCCAAGGATGACATCCTCGATGCGCTGCTTGCCGAAACCATAGCTGCCCCATTGGAACTCGCCGAGCGACTGGGGAACGTGTCGGCCCCGCCTGCGACCCGCCTGTACGCCCTCGCCTGGTTCGACGTCCGGCAACTCTGCGCGTCCCGCTGGAATCTCGGTGCGCTGTACCTGCTTCCGGAGCTGCGCACCGCACGGTTCGCCGCGTTCCGGTTGCGGCGCGACGAACTACGCGGACACTACGAGAATTTGGCCGCCGCGGTGCTGGCCGCGGGTGCGGGCGCCGGCGTCGTCGGTGCGGCGGCGCTGCCGTTCCGGCTGGTGGAGACGGTGATCAATATTCGTTCGGACGAGGGCAAAGCGCCCGTCGAGGCCGAACGGACGATTCCGGAGGCCGCGCTGCGAGTGCTCGGCTGGCCCGGCGACCTGGTCGCGCTGCGCAGTGCCGCGGCGCGGGTGCTCGACCAGGCGCAGTGAGGACCGGCGCAGTGCGGACTGGGGAGCAGGTCAGTGCGTCGGGGGCGCTATCCGCCAGTGCTGCTGCAGCGCGCCGGCGATCTCCGGCAGGATGGTGATCGGCACCCGCTTGCTGCGCAGCAGGGCGCGAATCTCGTTGACCTGCTCCCGCTTACGCAGGTCGTAGGCGCCGGACACCGGGCCGAGCACCGGCGGGATGGCCAGCAGCACCAGTTCGCCGTGGCGTTCCGCGCCATCGGTCAGATCGAGCGCGAGCGACCACCTGGCCCGGTCGTCGAGCGCGAAGCGCCCGGCGACCACCCGATCCCAGTCGATGCTCGACCGCGTCCACGGCGTGCGCCGGTAGATCGCGCGCTCGGTGAGCACGACGGCGTCCCGGGTGAACAGCGCGACGGCCACCGCGATCCCGGCGACCGCACCGGCAAGCAACCCGGTGAACACTCGGTTGACGCCGAACAGCGCGACCACCCCCGCACACAGTCCGGCGGTCACCAGGACGGCGAGCGCGCTGTAGAGCGCCGCCCGCTGAGCCGGCACCACGCCCGCGCGCACCGTCGTCATCGCTCACCTCACCTGTGTCCGGCTGTGCTGCGGCACACGCTACCGCGCCGCTGTGCCCGCGCGCGGCTCAGGATTCGAGCGCGACCGCGGCCTCGGCCGTGTACACCAGGAAGGTGAGACTCTGCTGGAAGTACAGCTGCACCGACTCGGCGTCGTGGGACAGATAGCCGATGGAGAGGTCCTGGCCGAGCCGCAGGTCGTAGTCGCCACCGCGGGTGGTGAGCACGAACGCGCCGTCGATGGCGGGCGCCCAGATGATCTCGCCGTCCGGGATGAGGCGTTCGATGTGGGTGCGGATCGGGTGCCCGTGATCGGAGGTCTCGCTGACCGCCGTGAACAGGTCCGCGCTCAACAGCACCGAGTACGGCCCGTCGACGCCCGCCAGGCGCAGCGCGCTCAACGCGAGCGCCACCGACTCCGGCACCTGGCGCGGATCGCTGGGCAGCGCGATCGCCTGGTTGGTCGAACTGGCCCGGATGCCGGCGATATTCGCGGCCGGGTAGCCCTCGAAGATGGCCCGGTCCTCGGCGAAGGCGATCTTCTGCGCGGCGTCCTTCACCGGATCCAGATCGGTGTCCTTGGCGCCGCGTTCCACGTTGTCGAGTTCCTCGCGGGACAACCGGAACGGCACCCGCAACTCGACCAGTGGCGCGACCACGCGCTGGCGGGCGAGCACGCCATCGGCGGGCGGCGCGATCGAGCTGGTGTGCCCGGTGCCGACGGCCGCGTAGTCCAAGCCGTGCGGGCCGGACACATCCACGACGCGGCGGCCCGCGATATGCCGTTTGAAGGTGCGCGTCGCCTCTTCCTCGATCGCCGACCATGCCTCGTCGGTGATCGGCGCGAGTTCGCGATGGAGGTTGTTCATGACTGCCTGCTCCTTTTCAACGTGCCGATACCGAGTGAGCCAGCGCCGATGTCGTTGGGCTGCACGTCTTCTGCTGCTGCGGTGTCGTCCGGCGGTGGGGGAAGTTCTTCGAGAAAATCGACGGTCGGCGCGAAGAACGAAGTGCCGGTGACCGCGATGGAGAAATCGAGGATGCGGTCGTAGGCCGCTTCTTCGGTGCCGACGAACATGCGCGTCAGCATCAGCTCGGTGACGCTGGGCGTGGCCGCGTACGCGATGTAGTAGGTGCCGAATTCGCCGTCCTTGACGCTGCCGAACGGCATGTTGGCGCGCAGGATCTCGCGTTCGGTGCCGTCGGCGTCGACGATGGTGTTCACCGCGACGTGCGAGTCCGCCGGCTTGTCCGCGTCGGAGAGCTCGAAATCGTCCAGCTTGGTACGGCCGATGATCTTTTCCTGCTGCTCGACCGTCAGCGCCCGCCAGTCCGCCAGCGGGTGCAGGTATTTCTGCACGATGACGTAACTGCCGCCGCGGAATTCGGGATCCTCGTCGCCGACCAGCGCGGCCGCGTAGGCCGACTGACCCTCGGGGTTCTCCGTGCCGTCCACGAACCCGAGCAGGTCGCGCTGTTCGAAGTAGCGGAAGCCGATGGTCTCGTCCACGATGGTGGCCGCGCCCGCCAGCCGGTCGCCGATGGTCATGGCGAGTTCGAAGCAGGCGTCCTGATTCTGTGCCCGGATGTGGAACAGCAGATCGCCCGGCGTCGCGGGGGCACGGTGCTGTGCGCCGACGAAGCCGGGGAACTCGTGCAGTTCGGCGGGCTTGGGCCCGGCGAAGAGCCGATCCCAGGCTGCGGAGCCGATCGCGGTGACGCAGCTGAGCCCGGCGCCGGGAATGCGGAAGCCGACCGAGCGGCGCAGTCCGGCGATATCGGCGAGCGTGTCCCGCACAACCGCCTCGCCGCCCTCGTCGATGGTGGCCACGAGGAAGATCGCGGCCGGCGTGAGCGGTTCAAGAATCGACTGCGGCTCGCTCATAGCCAAGAGCCTAATGCCCGTACCAAGATCACCGAGCAGGCGGCACGGGCTCCCGGCTACTACTTGGCGACTGTCAGCAGGAAGGCCACGTCGTCGACGGCTTTGACGCTGTGCCTGGCCTTGGGCACCACCAGCAGGTCGCCGGTCGAGCCCTTCCACTCGTTGGCGCCGCTGATCAGGGTGAGCGTGCCGCTGAGCACGAGCAGGGTGGCCTCGCCCGCGTTGTCGTGCTCGGCCAGGCTCTGGCCCGCACTGAGGCCGACCACGGTCTGGCGCAACGTGTTCGCGTGACCGCCGTAGATCGTCTGCGAACTACGTCCGCTCGTGGCGGTGCTGGCCAACTTGAGTTGTTGCCGAGCAACCGCAGTCAGCGATTTCTTGTCCATGGACCGCCTTTCGCAATGACAGCAGCCGGTGCGAGGGCTGGTCGCATCGGCTCGGGGACTCGGGCGGACTGGGCCCGGGCGCCACTTACCCTGGAGTATGCCCGACCGCGCAGCCTCTCGTGTCCGGTTTGCGGGGTGGCGGCGTTCTGTGATCGAACGGTGTCGTGCGAGGCGCGCGGATCGGTGACTCGACCGCGATCAGTCGGCAGACCTGCGGATATAACGGCGGATTCGATAGTTCACGCCGGAGGTCGAGGCGTGCCACGGCGACGTGTCGGCGTCCTTCCACTCCGGGCCGATGGCGGGCGCGTAGGCATCGCCGGCTACCTCGGTGTCCACCTCCGTGACGAGCAGGTCGGTGGCGAAAGCCATGGCGGCCCGGTAGATCTCACCGCCGCCGGCGATCCACACGGTGTCCTGGCCGCTCAGCGCCAGCGCCTCGGGCACCGAGCCCGCGCGTTCGGCACCGGCGGCGGCCCAGTCGGGCTGTCTGGTCACCACGATGTTGCGGCGACCCACCAGCGGACGGAATCGGGGCGGCAGCGAATCCCAGGTCCGCCTGCCCATGATCACCGGGTGACCCATGGTGACGGCCTTGAAGTTCGCCATGTCCTCGGGCACCCGCCAGGGAATGGCGTTGTCGGCGCCGATGACGCCGTCGGGCGTCTGCGCCCAGATCAAACCGATCGTGCGGGCGCCGCTGCCGTGCCGGCGGATACGGGCGTGGTCGTTCACACCGCGACCGGTGCCTTGATCGCCGGATGATGCTGGTAGCCGACCACTTCCACGTCCTCGTAGACGTAGTCGAACAGCGTCGGCGCGGGACGCAGGCGCAGCGTCGGGAAGGGGTACGGATCCCGGGACAGCTGCTCGTCGACCTGGTCGAGGTGGTTGTCGTAGATATGGCAGTCGCCACCGGTCCAGATGAAATCGCCGGGCTCGAGCTCGGTCTGCTGCGCCACCATGTGGGTGAGCAGCGCGTAGCTGGCGATATTGAACGGCACGCCGAGGAAGAGGTCGGCACTGCGCTGATACAGCTGGCAGGACAGTCGCCCGTCGGCCACGTAGAACTGGAAGAAGGCGTGGCAGGGGGCCAGCGCCATCTTGTTCAATTCAGCGACGTTCCAGGCCGATACCAGCATGCGCCGCGAGTCCGGGTTGGTGCGCAGCGTCTGCAGGACCTCGGCGATCTGATCGATATGGGTGCCGTCCGGCGTCGGCCAGGACCGCCACTGGACGCCGTAGACCGGGCCCAGTTCGCCCTCGGCATCAGCCCATTCGTCCCAGATGGACACGCCGTGCTCCTGCAACCAGGTCGCGTTGGAATCGCCGCGCAGGAACCACAGCAACTCGTAGACGATCGACTTCAGATGCACTTTTTTGGTGGTGATCAGCGGGAAGCCCTTGGACAGGTCATAGCGCAACTGGTGACCGAAGATGCTGCGCGTGCCGGTGCCGGTGCGGTCCGCCTTGTTCGTGCCGGATGCGAGTACCAGTCGGAGCAGGTCCTCGTACTGGGTATCGGTCGTCGCCACGCCTGCCAACTCTAGTCTTCGCGGCGTTTGGCAAGCTCGGCGCATGCACAAGCTCTCGGTCATCGGCATCGGCGCGGGCGATCCCGACCAGGTGACGGTGCAGGCCGTCAAAGCGCTGCGGCAGGTCGACGTGTTCTTCGTGATCGGCAAGGGCGCGGAGAAACAGGAGCTGGTCGACGTGCGGACCGCGATCCTGGCCGAGCACGTCGAGCGGCCGTATCGGATCGTGGAGATCGCCGATCCGCCGCGCGACCGCGCGCCCGCCGACTACCAGGGCGTCGTCGAGGACTGGCACGAGCGCCGGGCGGCGTTGCTGGAGGCGGCGTTCGCCGCGGCCGAGGGCGTCGGCGGCATGCTGGTGTGGGGCGACCCGTCCCTGTACGACAGCACCCTGCGGATGATCGAGCGGGTGCTCGCCCGCGGCGCCGTGCGGTTCGACTACGAGGTGATCCCGGGAGTCACCAGCGTGCAGGCACTGGCCGCACGGCATCGGATGGTGCTGCATCGGATCGGCGAGCCGGTGCACATCACGACAGGTCGGCGGTTGCGGGCGGAAGGGCTCGCCGATTCGGCGGTGGTGATGCTGGACGGCGAGTGCGCGTTCACCGAGGTGCCGGGGAACGACGTGCACATTTGGTGGGGCGCCTACCTCGGCATGCCGGACGAGACCTTGATCGCGGGCCCGCTGCGCGAGGTCGAACAGCAGATCGTCGAGCGCCGGACCCGCTTGCGTGCCGAAAAAGGCTGGATCATGGACGTCTACCTGCTGCGTCGCGGCTGAACTCCGAGCCCGACCGGCCTGCTGATGTCGGTGGTCGCCGGTAGCCTGGGCATGTGCCCGAACTACCTGAAGTGGAGGCGTTGGCGCAGTTCCTGCGGGAACATGCGGTCGGCGCCGTGGTGGGGCGTGTGGATGTCGCGGCGTTGAGCGCCGTGAAGACCTTCGATCCGCCGGTGACCGCGCTGTCCGGCCGGGACGTGACGGGCGCGGGCCGCTGGGG
Organism: Nocardia brasiliensis IFM 10847; assembly: GCF_000710915.1. Classification (GTDB taxonomy): domain Bacteria; phylum Actinomycetota; class Actinomycetes; order Mycobacteriales; family Mycobacteriaceae; genus Nocardia; species Nocardia brasiliensis_A. The sequence continues at coordinate 38,034 of NZ_BAUA01000082.1, read as the reverse complement.
CAAATTCCTCGGCATGGACTGCGGCGGGCTGTGGCTGATCACGCATCTGTCCCGCGGTGGCTGGTTGCGCTGGATCGACGAACCCAGCCAGACGCCGCCGAAGCCGGGCGGCAAGAGTCCGCTGGCGTTGCGCGTGCACTTCTTCACCCCCGAGGGCGCGACGCCCGCGATCGATCTGACCGAGGCCGGCACCAAGAAGCGGCTCGCGGTGTACATCGTGGACGACCCGAAGCTGGTCCCCGGCATCGCCCGGCTCGGCCCCGACGCGCTCGCGGTGACCGAGGAGGAGTTCGCCGAGATCCTGCGCGGCGCCTCGCAGCGGATCAAGACCGCGATCGTCGACCAGTCCCTGCTGGCGGGCATCGGCAACGCCTACTCCGACGAAATACTGCACACCGCCCGGATATCGCCGTTCGCCAACACCAAAACCCTTGCGGTGGACAAGGTCTCCGAACTGTACGCGGCGATGCGGGCGGTGCTGTCCGACGCCGTGCAGCGGTCGGTCGGCCAGGACGCCGCCCGGCTCAAGGGCGAGAAACGCTCCGGCATGCAGGTGCACGCCCGGACCGGTCTGCCGTGCCCGGTCTGCGGCGACACCGTCCGTGAGGTCTCCTACGCGGAGCGTTCCTTCCAGTATTGCCCGACCTGTCAGACCGGCGGCAAGATCTTGGCCGACCGCCGGATGTCGCGCCTGCTCAAGTAGCCCGCGCGCGCAGGGTGGGAATTCGGATGTCTTGCCAGGCAAGGCGTTTGGCCTGATCCGGGTCGTGCTCCACGCGCGTGGGGTAATCGATGATCAGCGTCGTGCGGCGGGACTCGGTGTAGGGCGGCCAGGACGGCAGCGGCGCGCCGGTGCGCGCGAGCGCGAGCCAGTTGTCCTGGAACTGGCGGGTCACGGCTTGTAGCCCGCGCCGGCCGCCCGCCGCGGTGAAGGCGATGCCGAACGAGGCCTCGCCGCCGCCGAAGACGGGGACGAGGTCGGTGGCATGGGAGGCCCCGAGGCCCAGGAGTTGCAACGCGCGCGGCGCGAAGTCGTACCGGTAGGCGTAGGTGGGCGCGTACTTGCTGTGCCCCGCCATCACGCGGACCGAGGGGCGCCAGAAGACGAAATCACCGCCCGCGCGCACGGCTGCCCGCGCCGCTGGATACCCGGGATAGGCTGCCGCGATACGGGATTCGGCCTCGGCGGAGCCGACCGCGGCCCGCAGGCGCTGCGCGGTGGTGGGCAGCGAGTCGGCGAACTTCGCGAACAGCGTCCCTTCGTCGCGGTTGGTCCCGATGATCAGCGGCACCCGGTGCGCATTGCCGTCGACGATCGCGTCGATCGGCGCCTGCGGCAGGAAATCGCCGTCGACCACCGGAGCGACCGGGAACAGGCCGCGATGTTCGCGCAGCACCCGGCCGCTGCTCCGGTCGACCGCGCGCCGAATATCGTTGGCGCTCGCGGTGCGCAGCGTCCGCGCCGCGGTCTCCGGTGTGGCGCCGAGTTCGGTGACGCACCGGCGCGCGAAGGCCCGGGCGTCCTCGGCGGTCATCGCCCAGTCCGCCGGCGGGCTCTGCGAAATAGCTTGATGGAAGAGGCCTTTCGCGGCAGGCGTGGCGAGCAGGCTCAATACCGCGTGCGCGCCCGCCGATTCGCCGAAGATCGTCACGTTGTCCGGATCGCCGCCGAACGCCGCGATATTGGCCCGCACCCAGCGCAACGCGGCGACCTGGTCGCGCAGCCCCAGGTTCGACTCGAAAGTGTGCTCCGGAGTGCTGAATTCACTGAAGTCGACATAACCGAACGCGCCGAGCCGGTAGTTCAGCGACACCATGATCACGTCCCCGCGCAGCGCCAGCCGGGCACCGGAGTAGAGGCCCAGTGCCGAGGTGCCGATGAGGTACCCGCCGCCGTGGATGAACACGAGGACCGGGCGCGGCGTGGTGGACGGTGTGACGGGCACGGTGACATTCAGTGTCAGCGCGTCCTCGTTGGTGGGCTGGTAGCGCCGCGGCCCGATCCGCGCGCCGGTGCGGTGCTGCATCGCGGCGAACCCGAACTCGGTGCACTCGCGCACCCCGGTCCAGGGGACCGCCGGCCGCGGGGCGCGAAAACGCAAGTCACCCACCGGTGCGGCCGCGTAGGGGAGGGACCGCCAGCGCAGCACGCGGCGGCCACGACGACCCCGGACGACTCCGTCGGCGGTCTGGATATCTGTCGATGCCACCATTCACCGATGGTAGCTACGCGCGGCGGGCCTCCAACAGACGTAACCAGAACTCGCTCACGGCGGGAAACGCAGGCACTGCGTGCCACAGAGTTGCCAGCGGTACCTTGCCCACCACCGCGATGGTGGCCGCGTGCAGCTGCTCGCCCACCTCGGGGCCGACGAAGGTGGCGCCGAGCAGGGTGTCGGTGGCCGAATCGATGACCAGCTTGGCGTGGCCCGCGAAGTCGTTGCGCGCCAACGAGGATCCGGCCACCGCGATATCGAGTTCCACCGTCTCGACGGCGTGGCCCGCGGCGCGTGCGGCCGCCTCGGTGAGCCCGACGGAGGCCACCTCCGGCGCGGTGAACACCACCTGGGGGACCTGCGCGTGATCGGCGCTCGCCGCGAACCGGGCGTCGGTGAGCGGACGCCCTTCGGCGCGGGCCGCGATCACGTCACCGCACACCCTGGCCTGGTACTTGCCCATATGCGTGAGGGCGGCGCGGTGGTTCAGGTCGCCGACGCAGTACAGCCAGTCGCCGTCCACGCCACGCACGGTCAGTTGGTCGTCGACCTCGACGTAGCCGTCCGGCAGGCCGACTTCGGCCAAGCCGAGACCCGCGGTGGCCGGGGCGCGTCCCGCGGCCACGATGATCTCGTCGACCTCGATTTCGTCCTCGCCCTGCGCACTGTGCAGCCACACGGTGATCGGGCCGCCGTGCACGCGTCCTTCGCCGGTGTCCTTCGCGTCGGGGCGGTGCACGCGCACCGGCGCGGTGTTCAGCAGGACGCGCACGCCGCGCTCGGTGAGCGCCGCGACGACGCGTTCGCCCGCGAACGGTTCCGCGGCGGCCAGCACGCCACCGCCGCGCACGACCAGGCTGACCTGCGCGCCGAGCGCGGCCAACCAGGTCGCCGCCTCGCACGCGACGACCCCGCCGCCGATGATGAGCACCCGCTCGGGCACCTCGTGCAGATTCGTGGCGTCGCGGGAGATCCACGGCAGCGCGGCGCGCAGGCCGGGTATGTCGGGAACGTTCGCGGTGGTGCCGGTCGCCAGCACCACCGCGTGGCGTGCGGTCAGAATCCGGCCGTCGACCTCGACGCGGCGCGGACCGGCGAGTCGCCCGGTGCCACGCAGCACGTCGATGCGATTGTCGTTCGCCCATTTCACCTGGGAGGTGTCGTCGTGCCCGGCGAACGAATCGCGGCGCCGCAGCACAGCGGCGACGTCGAGGCCGGTGGCGGTGATCCCGTCCATCGCCTGCGCGGCGGCGAGCACATGACCCGGCCGCAACAGCGCCTTGCTGGGAATGCAGGCCCAGTAGGAACATTCGCCGCCGACGAGTTCGCGTTCCACGATCACGGCGGTGCGCTCGCTCCCGGCGATCGCGTAGGCGGCGGCGTTCTCGCCCGCCGGTCCGCCACCGATCACGATGACGTCGTATTCGGTCGTCTCGCTCGGCATCGTCGCGGCTACTGCAGATAGCCCTCGACCTGTGCCGGTGAGCTCGGTTCGGCGCCGTCCGGGGACTCGCCCTGGTCGATCCGTGCCCTGCGGTGCCGCAGCAGGTCCCACGCCTGGTCCAGCATCACCTCGAGCTCGGCGAGCTGCCGGCGTTCGGTCTTGGGGTCGAGCTCACCCTTGGTGGCCTGTGCGCGGAGCTCGTGCTCCTGCTCGACCAGTGCCTTGATGCGTGCCAGAACGTCCTGTTCGGTCATGTCGACCATGCTACGACCGCGCCAGGCACGCGGCCGCGATCGGGACGGCCGTGGCCAGGTCGGGCAAGGACAACGCGGTGTAGCCGAGCGCGACACCGAAGTGCCGTCGCGGGCCGAGGTGGTAGCGGGCCAATCCGTCGAGCGCGACGCCCTGCGCGCGGGCCAGCGTCACGCCGCGCTCCTCGGCCTCGGCCGAGCCGAGCGGCACCACGACGTGGGTGCCCGCATCGTCGCCGAGCACGTCGAGCCCGCGGCGGCGCAGCTCCGCCACCACCAAGGCCCGGCGCGGCGGCAGCTCGCGGCGCAGTCTGCGCAGGTGCCTGGCCAGATCGCCGTGCGCGGCCAGCGAGACGAACACCTGCTGCCCGGCCGGACTCGGGCAGGTGCCGGTCCGGTGCCGGTGCGCGAGCACCGCGTCGGCGATCGCGGGCCGGGCGACCAGCCAACCGACGCCGAGAGTCGGCGAGAGGATCTTGCTCGTCGTGCCGAGGTGCACCACGACGTCCGGTGCCATCGCCGCGAGCAGCGGCAAAGGTGCTGTGTCGTAACGCAATTCGCCGTCGTAGTCGTCTTCGATGATCAGCAGGCCGTGCCGCCTCGCGTGTTCGACGAGGGCGACGCGGCGCGCGGCGGGCAGCCGGGGGCCGAGCGGAAACTGGTGCGCCGGCGTGCAATACACGGCCTTGATCTGCGGCGGCAGTAGATCGACGCGCAGGCCGTGCGCGTCGACCGGCACCGGCAGCACGCGCACCCCGGCCGCCGCGAAAGCGCCTGCGGCACGGTGGTATCCGGGATCCTCCAAAGCCACCGCGTCACCTGGCCGCAGCAGTGCGGCGGCGAGTTCGCCTACCGCGGAGCTGGTTCCGGCGGTGGCGAGCAGCGTGGTGTCGCTGCCCGCGCCCAAGCCGCGGTGGCGCAGCAGATGCTCGACGATCGCGGTGCGGTACTCCGGCTCGCCGGCGCGGTCGCGGCGCACCATCGGCGACAGGTCGGCGGCGGAGCGCCACGCACGCCGCCAGGCGGCGCGGTCGATGGCATCGGAGCACGGTGCGCCGGGTTCCAGGTCGCGCAGTTGCGGTTCGTTGTCCGCGGCTGCGGACCGGAACGCGCGGGTGGGCGTGGCGGGCGGCGCGGTGGTCAGGTAGGTGCCGGAGCCGCGTTTGCCGTCGATCCAGCCCTCGGCGTGCAGTTGATCGTAGGCCGCGGCCACCACGGTCCGGCTGACACCGAGCCGGACCGCGAGCGAACGCGAGGACGGCAGCCGGTCGCCACCGCGCAGCAGACCGTTGGTCGCCGCGGCCCGCAACCCGTCGGCGACCTGGACCGACAACGGTTCGGGCCGCGCGCGGTCGAGATCGAGGGGGAGTTCGTCGAGCACGGTGACCTCAAAAGTGGACTGTGTAGATTTCGCTGAATTGGCACTTTGATAATGCCACTAAGCGTCCGATCCTGGTCGTATGACCCGTTCAGCCGATGCCAGGACCCCGCTCTCGCCGACCCCGCGCAGCACCGTGACGCGCTCGAAGGAGCGGGCGCGCAGCGATCGAGCCGAACTCGACGCGGTGCTCGACGCGGGCCTGATCTGCCACCTCGGCGTGCTGCTCGGCGGCGCGCCGGTGGTGCTGCCGACCATCTACGGGCGCGAGGGTGACACGCTTTACCTGCACGGTTCGACCGGCGCGGGCAATCTGCGGGCGGCCATGACCGGGCCTGTCTCGGTCGCTGTCACCCTGGTCGACGGCATCGTCTACGCCCGTTCTGCGATGCACTTCTCGATGAACTACCGCTCCGCGGTGGTGCACGGTCGTGCGGTGGAGCTCACCGATCCGGCGCAGCGGGTGCGCGCGCTCGAGGTGATCACCGAGCATGCCGCGCCGGGGGCCTGGTCGCGGGTGCGGCCGCCGAGCAAGAAGGAACTCGCCGCCACCATGGTGCTCGCGCTGGATCTCACCGAAGCCTCGGTCAAAGTCAGGTCGGGCGGACCCAATGACGACGCGGCCGATATCGAGACCGGCGGCGTATGGGCCGGTGTGCTGCCGGTGCGGCAGGTCTGGGACGCGCCGATCGGTTCGGCCGATCTGGACCCGGACGTGGAGGTTCCCTCCGACGTGCTCGACCGAGCCGACCGCACCCTGACCCCGGTGCGCTGAAATCGGCCACGATCTTCGGTTGCCGAGGCGTAGCTGCTGACTGCACGGACCTTACGGCGGGTGGCTGCTCGGCTCCGCCCCCTCCCGCGGCCCGGGAGCGAGCGAGTCGTGGCGCAGTCCGATCCGAGATTGTGACGCCGGTCACCGTGCGGGCGACGGGATTTCGTGACGGTATTTGTGCATCTGACGGGATGTCATCTTGTTCGGGTGCACTAACGAAGTTTGTTCACTCGTCGCTATTGTGCGGAACGGTTTGTCTGTGCAAACAATGTGCGGGTGACTGCTCGCACTGATGCCGCTGCGCTGGACGACCTGTCGAAATATGTCCGGACGGTGTTGCCCGAAGTGACCCGGGACCTGCTGGCCGAGGTCCTCAGCGCGGTGCCCGACTATCGGGAGCTCTCCGCCGACGCCAGGGAGGACCTGCCGCAGGCCGCGGAGGCCAATCTCCGCCTGTTCCTGCGGTCGCTGTCGGATCGGCGACCGCCGGACAAGGACGCGCTGACCGAGCTGATCGAGATCGCGGTGCGCCGGGCCAGAGCCGGAATCCCTTTGGATACCGTGCTTTCGGTGTATCACCACGGCGCGATCGCGGCGTGGAACTCGGTCGCCGCCGCCGCGACCGCACCGGCCCAGCGTGAGCAGCTGCTGGCCGCGGTGCCGTACGTGCTCGGCTACCTCGGCGCCGTCACGCCCGGCGTCGCGAGCGCCTATCTGCGCGAGCGCCAGGATTTGCACTGGGAGCAGCGGGAAGCCAAGCGGGCGGTGGCACAGGCGCTGGTGCACGGCACACCCGCCGACCTGCTGGCCGAGCGGTTCGGCATCTCGCTCGACGGCGGATTCCGCGTCTTGGTGTTCCGGCTGGCCGAGTCGGATCCGGCCGGCGCGAATCGGCCGGTGTTACGCGTCGTGCAGGCCGAGGTCGACGCGGTGTCCGGCCGGGCCTTGAGCACGGTCGAGCGCGGTGGCGGCGTCTTGCTCGTGCCCGGTATGGACGGTGACGCCGACGCGGCGTTGGACACCTTCGTCGCCAGGGTCGCCCAAGGGGCCGGCGTGCGCACGGTCGCGGGTTTCGCGACCGCCGCCGACGTCGCCGACATTCCGGCGGCGGCCGAGGAGGCCGGTGAAATCGCCAGGCTCGCTTATCAACTCCGTCGTCCCAGCGCGGTGTACCGGATGGCCGACCTGGCGCTGCAATACCAGCTGGCCCGGCCCGGTCCCGCGCGTACCTGGCTGCTCACGCTGCTGGCGCCGCTACACGATCAGGCGCATCTGCTCGATGCGCTGCGGGCGCTGATCGACAACGACTACAACCGTCAGCAAGCCGCGGCCGCCCTTGTGGTGCACCGCAATACGCTCAACTACCGGCTCAACCGGATCGCCACCGTCACCGGCTACGACCCCAACCGGCCGGATCACGCGCAGCTGTTCGCCGCCGCGCTCACCGCGCACGATATCGACGCCATGGAGTGAGCGCGGATCACCACGTTCGCACCGGCAGATCGATGGCCGCCGCGGTCTTCGCCGCGAGATCGGTCAGCGCACTGTCGGATTCGATACGCACCGGATCGAGGCCGACCAGGGCCACCACGTAGTCGTCGGCGATGCGGCACAGGTAGCCGGACAGCCGGGTCCGCGGTAACTGGCCGGCGGTGAGGCCTGGGTGGATTGCCCGTGCGGCGACGCCGGTGCAACGGTGCGCGCCCAATGCGGTGAGAGTGGCGGGCAGCGTTCCGACGTTGGAGCACAGGATGTCTCGCTCTCCTGCGCCTTTGGACAACGCGTAGGCCCAGCGATCCGGAACGACCTGGAGCAGTTCCTCGGGCATCCCGCCGGGACTCGACATGCGGCGCTCGTATGCGGTGCGGGCCCGCGCGCGGATCGAGGCGGGGGTGTCGGTGCGGTGTACGTCGATCGCGGTCATGGCGAGGTCGTTGTCCACCCGCGGTTCGTCGCGGGTGTCGACCGGCAGACTGGCCTCGATCACTTCGGCGGGAAAACCGCAGGCCCACAGCGTATTCGCGATCAACCAGATGAACAGGCTGTTGGCGGTGCCGCGGTGCGCTGCGGCGGCTCGTTCCCAATCGGCCACGGAGCACTGCAGGACCGCGCTGTGTACGGCGGCACCGCTGGACGGCGCGTCGACGCGGTCGGGGGCCACGAGCGGACGCGCGGGGATGCCGTGCCGCAACGCCCGCACGGTGCCGCGAACGACCGTGGACCATTGCCTGCGGGCATCGGCCCAGTCCGATCCGGGTACCGGTGCTCCGGCGTGCAACGCCGTGCCGCCGAGCGCGTCATCCACCGCGAGCGCCAGCGCGCGGCCGTCGGCGAGCGCGTGCGAACAGGTCAGGGCGACAACCGAACCCCCGTCGGCGAGTGCGGTGGCGGACAGCCGCCAGCCGGGTCCGGTTTCGGGGTCGAGGTCGGCCCCCTGCGCGTCGGCCCAGGTGAACAGCGCGGAGCGCGGGATCGGCTGTTCGTGCCACGCGAGCGGGTGCGCGCGGGTAGTAGCCCGCCAGGCCCGGCGCGCTCCGGGCACGCGGGGGCGAACGACCCTGCGCCCCAACGGGCCGGTGCGCAGCGACGCGTGGATCTGCCGGAGCAACTCCGGCTCGATGCGCTCGGGCGTACGCCACAAGCCTTGCAGCGCAATGGGAGTGCCCAGCCCGCGGTGGGTCCGGAGGAAGATCTCGTCGACGACGCTCAGCCTGCCGGGGGCGCTCACGCTTTCGTGCCGTGCCTGCCCGCGCCGGAGGCGAAGCGCTGGGCTCCGTCGAGGGCGCCGTTGGCGAGCGCGGTCATGCCGTGCCGTAGTTCGTTGCGCAGTGCGGCTGCTTCGTCCATGCCGTCCTGCTCGAGCAGCGACAGGCGGTCCGAGCGCAGGCACGCCTGTGGCAATGCGGCGAGTTCGGCGGCGAGTTGTTCTGCGGCACTGCGGGCTTCGCCGGTCGGCACGACACGGTTGACCAGGCCGATCTGCAGGGCCTCCGCGGCGTCGACGGGACGGCCGGTGAGCACCAGGTCCATCGCGCGTCCGGTGCCGATGATCCGGGGCAGGCGCAGGGTGCCGCCGTCGATCAGCGGCACGCCCCAGCGACGGCAGAACACGCCGAAGGTGCTGTCCTGCTCGGCGACTCGCAGATCGCACCACAGCGCGAGTTCCAGCCCGCCCGCGACCGCGTAGCCGGAGACCGCGGCGATCACCGGCTTGGACAGGCGCATCCGGGTCGGCCCCATCGGGCCGTCGCCGTCCTCGGTGACCTGATTGGACCGTTCGGTGCCGAGACCCTTGAGGTCCGCACCCGCGCAGAAGGTGCCGCCGTCGCCCCACAGCACGGCCACCGCGGCGTCGGGATCGGCATCGAATTCGCGGAAGGCATCCGCCAGGGTCGCGGCGGTCGGGCCGTCGACCGCGTTGCGTGCCTCGGGCCGGTGCAGAATCACCGTGGTCACCGCGCCGTTGCGCTCGATTCGTACGTTCACGGCCTTGACCATACGCCGTAAAACCGCCCTTGTGGCAAGAAATGAATATGTGGTTCACTTCTTGCGTGGCCTACCGCAGAACCCCCGCCGTGCAGGCCCGCCTGGACGCGCAGGCGGGCCTGATCGTGCAGGCCGCGACCACCGTCTTGTCGCGGGCGGGCTATGCCGGTCTGTCGATGGCGGCGGTCGCGGCCGAAGCCGGCGTGGCCACCGGCACCGTCTACAAACACTTCGCGGGCAAGGCGGAACTGGTCAGCGCCGTCTTTCGGCGAGTGGTTGCCTGGGAGGTCGCTGCGGTCGCCGCGGCGAGCGCGGGCGGCACCGCCGTGGAGCGGGTGAGCGCCGCGGTGGAGACCTTCGCCGGACGCGCGCTGAAGAACCCGAAACTCGCCTATGTGCTGCTCGTCGAGCCGGTGGACACCGTGGTCGACACCGAGCGGCTGCACTTTCGCCGCGCGTTCGCCGAAGCCTTCGAATCGGCGGTGGCGGAGGGCGTTTCGAGCGGCGAGCTGCCCGCCCAGGACGCGCGGACCAGTGCGGCCGCGCTGGTCGGTGCGATCGGTGAGGTGCTGGTCGGTCCGTTGGCCGCCGCGCCGCACGCGGAATCCGTTGTCCCCGAACTCATTGTCTTCGCCCTGCGCGCACTCGGTGTGCCCGCGGCATCGAGCGCCCCGGTCGCTCGGCTGGAATCAGGAGTATCCGATGCAGACGCATGAAGTGTTCAACCAGGTGCCCGATATCGCGCCGTTCGATGTCTCGCGGAACCCGGCCTTGCTCGAGGGCCTGCATCGGGAAGGTGCGGGCTGGGCCGAACCCGAGGTGCGTGAACTAGGCGCACTCGCAGGCGGTTCCGTGGCGCAGGAATGGGGGCGGCTGGCCAACGAGTATCCGCCGGTGCTGCACACCCACGATCGGTACGGCCATCGCGTCGACGAGGTGGAGTTCCATCCGCACTGGCACGATCTGATGAATGTGGCTGTGTCGCACGGCTTGCACGGCGCACCCTGGTTGGACGAGCGTCCCGGCGCGCACGTCGCCCGTGCGGCGAAGTTCTACACCTGGGGCGCGGCCGAGGCCGGGCACATGTGCCCGATCTCGATGACCTATGCGGTGGTGCCCGCGCTGCGGCACAACGCGGAGCTGTCCGCGAGATACGAACCGCTGCTCGGCTCCCGGGTCTACGACTTCGGGCTGCGCGAACCGTCGGGTAAGGCCGGGCTCATCGCGGGCATGTCGATGACCGAGAAGCAGGGCGGCTCGGATGTGCGCGCCAACACCACGACGGCGACGCCGCAACCGGACGGCTCGTACCGGATCGTCGGGCACAAGTGGTTCACCTCCGCCCCGATGTCGGACATGTTCCTCACACTGGCCCAGGCGCCCGGCGGGTTGTCCTGCTTCCTGCTGACCCGGGTGTTGCCGGACGGTACCCGTAATCCGATCCGTATCCAGCGGCTCAAGGACAAGCTCGGCAACAAGTCGAACGCGTCCTCGGAGATCGAATACGAGAATGCCACCGGCTGGCTGGTCGGCGCGGAGGGCGCGGGGGTCAAGACCATCATCGAGATGGTGAACATGACCCGCCTGGACTGCGTGATCGGCTCGGCCACCGGCATGCGCACCGGCGCGGTCTTCGCCGCGCATCACGCCCGGCATCGGGAAGCCTTCGGCGCCAAACTGATCGACCAACCGGCCATGCGAAACGTGCTGGCCGACTTGGTGATCGAGTCCGATGCGGCGACCACGGTGATGATGCGCCTGGCCGGGGCCACCGACCGGGCGACGACCGACCCGGCCGAGGCGGCGCTGCGCCGAATCGCGCTGGCGGTCACCAAGTACTGGGTGTGCAAGCGGGCACCGGCGCACGCCGCGGAGGCGCTGGAATGCTTCGGCGGCAACGGTTATGCCGAGGAGTCGGGCATGCCCCGGCTGTATCGCGAGGCTCCGCTCATGTCGATCTGGGAGGGGTCGGGCAATGTCGCCGCGCTGGATGCGTTGCGCGCCATGGGCCGTCAGCCGGAGACAGTCGAAGCGTTCTTCAACGAGGTGTCATCGGCGCGGGGCGAGAATCCGCGGCTGGACGACGCGATCAGCCGGGTGGGCAAGGAACTCACCGACCTCGGCGATATCGAGTACCGCGCCCGGCGCATCGTCGAGCTGATGGCGCTCGTGCTGCAGGGCGCGCAACTGGTCCGGCACGGTCACCCCGCGGTTGCGGACGCCTTCTGCGCCACCCGGCTCGGCGACGACTGGGGCATCGCCTTCGGCACCCTGCCGACCGGGGTGGACACCGGCGCCATCATCGAGCGCGCGTTGCTCTGAGCTATACGATGCAAAACAATTCGGCCGCTGCGTAATTCGGCTGTCGGTGTTGCAAACATGTTTCGGCCTAATGAATTCGGCGATCTCGTAGATAGCTCGGCAGGTGGCTGACAACTCGATCAACGACGTCGTCGAAAGATCTTGATACAGCGTATTTGCCGAGCTGAGCTGGACGGTTGCCGGACCCTGTTCCGGCTCTGCTGTCCGTTTCCCCAGTTTGCTCTCCAGTCGAGTTGACCGCTCGAATGTGGTTCTACTTGGTCATGAAACCCACACAAAAACGAGCGGGGCGATATGCCGCCTTCGCTTTAATCGCTACTGGGGCAATGGTGTTCGCGTCCGGTCCGGCTGTGTACGCGCAACCCCCTTCGAGTCCGTCGGCGCCTACGAGCTCCGACCTGTCCGCGGTGCCGAAAGAGGTGACCGTCGACCAGCAGGGCGCGGTCCAGCTCGTGGTGCCCAAGGAGCCGCTCGCGGCGCCGCAGGGAACGCCCGCCGAGGCTCCGGCCGCGGCCCAGGCGCACGCCCAGGGTGTCGAGAAGGCGCTGGCCGGAAACGGTGACAGCGCAGGCGATCTCGTCGTGGAGTCGGTGTTCCCGGTTGGTGAGGGGTCCACCGTCAGGCTGCGGCAGGAGATCGACAAGGTACCGGTGTTCGGTGCGTCCGCGGCGCAGTCGCTGACCGCGAACGGCTCGCTGATCTCGGTGACCGGTGCGCTGTCGAAGAAGTCCGAAGGCAAGTTCGCCAGCACGGCGCCGACGTCCCAGGTCCAGCAGACCGCGCTGAAGAAGGTCGCCGCGGCGAGCAAGGCGGCGCCGGACCAGCTGTCGGTCACCGAGACCAAGGCGTACTGGTACGACGCGAAGCTGGCCGCCAAGGACGACGCGCAGAGCGTGGCCGTCCCGGCGTTCAAGGTCGACATCACCGGTGTCAGCGAGGAGAAGAAGGGCGAGCCCGCGACGTGGGTCGTGTTCGTCGACGCGAACAACACCGGCAAGGTACTCGACAGCTGGAGCGAGACCAAGCACCTCAACCGCGTCGTGTGTGACAACGCGAACCGGCGCATCGACCCCAACCGGGCCGGCTGCGGCACCGGTAGCCTGCGCTCGACTCGCTCGGAGGGCCAGGGCCCCACGGGTATTCAGGATGTCGACAAGATCTACGACTACCTGGGGAACACCGAGCGGTTCTACGCCCAGTACACCAAGGTGCCGAACCTGACCAACCTGATCGGCTCCGACACCGGTGACGGCAAGGGCAAGGCGCTGCGCGCCACCGTGCGGCTGTGCACCACCACCGCATGCCCCTACCAGAACGCGTTCTGGTCCGGCAGCTACATGGCCTATGGTTCCGGTCTGACCACCGAGGACATCACCGCGCACGAGCTCACGCACGGTGTCACCCAGTACACCAACGGTCTCGTCTACCGCAACGAGCCGGGCGCGATCAACGAGTCCATGTCCGACGTCTTCGGCGAGCTCACCTTCCTGGTGAACACCAGCAACCCGTGCAACACCCCGGCCAACCGCTGGAAGCTCGGCGCCTGCAGCTCGATCGGCGTGATCCGGGACATGCAGAACCCCAACGCCTACCAGGATCCCGACACCTACCGCGGCCGGTACTGGTACACCGGCACCGGTGACAACGGCGGCGTGCACATCAACAGCGGCGTCGGCAACAAGACCGCGCAGATCATGGTCGACGGCGGCAGCCTCAACGGCGTGACCGTCACCGCGATCGGCATCGCGAAGACCGCGGCTCTGTACTGGACGACGCAGACGCTCCTGTCGTCGAACTCCAACTACGCGGCGCTGTCCACCGCGTTGAAGACCGCGTGCAACACCAACGTGCGCAACCAGACGGCCGGCACCACGGCCGCCGACTGCGTGCAGGTGGCCAACGCCACCAAGGCGACCAAGCTGCCGCAGCAGCAGGCTCGCACTTAACAACCATTACCGGTTGAACGGACGTCTCACCGAGCTCGCCACAGGCTCGGTGAGACGTCCTTTTGTGCTCGGTAAGGTGCGACGGTGGACAATCCATCGCTGTCGGCGCTCGCCGGACGGGTGCGCGCGCACGCCGCAGGTCGCGACGGCAGGTATCTGCTCGGCATCGCGGGCCCGCCGGGTGCGGGAAAGTCCACCTTGTCGGTGGCACTGCGCGACGCGCTGAACCACGAGGCTGCGGCCCCGCTCGCCGAGATCGCGCCGATGGACGGCTACCACCTGACCAACGCGGTCCTGCGGGCCACGGAAAGCCTTGCGCGCAAAGGCGAACCCGATACTTTCGATACGGCGGGCTTCCTCGCGAACCTGCGCCTGCTGCGCGATACCCGCGTCGGCGCGGCGGTGCCGTGGCCGGTCTTCGATCGCGCCCTGGACGACCCGACCCCGGCGGGCGTCGTGTTCGACCGGCAGACCATCGCGATCGTCGAGGGCAACTACCTGCTGCTCGACGATATCGCGGACCAGCAGTGGTCGGCGGTCCGCCCGCTGCTCGACGAATGCTGGTACCTCGACGCCCCGCGCGACGTGCTGGAGCGGCGGTTGCTGCACCGGCACCTGAACGGCGGTCGTAGCCGGGCGGCTGCCCGGGTCAAGGTGCGCGAGAGCGACTTGCGCAACGCCGATCTCGTCGCCGGCACCAGGCCGCGCGCTGATCTCGTGCTGTTTCAGCGCGGCGGGCGGTACGAGCACAGCTAACTCCGAGGCGCGGTCATTTCTGGCCGCGGTACCACCGGATTAGCTCGTCAGTCGACGAATCTCCTTGTGGTGCAGGCTCTTCCGGTGAACTGAGCAACGGCGCCAAGGCGAGCGCCTGCTGTTTGCCGAGCTCGACGCCCCACTGGTCGAAGCTGTCGATACCCCAGATGGCGCCCGCCACGAAGACCTGGTGCTCGTACAGCGCGATCAACTGGCCGACCACCGACGGTGTCAGCTGCGCGGCGAGGATGGTGGTGCTCGGCCGGTTGCCCGGCATCACCTTGTGCGGCACCACCTTCGGGTCGGTGCCCTCGGCCGCGATCTCCTCGGCGGTCTTGCCGAACGCGAGCACCTTGGTCTGCGCGAACAGGTTGCTCATCAGGATGTCGTGCATGCTGCCGGTGCCGTCCCGGGTGGGCAGATCATCGGTGGGACGGGCGAATCCGATGAAGTCCGCCGGTACCAGACGCGTGCCCTGGTGCAGCAGTTGATAGAACGCGTGCTGTCCGTTGGTTCCCGGCTCGCCCCAGAAGATTTCGCCGGTGGCGGTGCTGACCGGCGTACCGTCGGCGCGCACCGACTTGCCGTTCGACTCCATCGTGAGCTGCTGCAGATACGCCGGGAAGCGTGCGAGATCGTTCGAATACGGCAGCACCGCATGCGATTGCGCGCCGAAGAAGTTCGAGTACCAGACGCCGAGCAGGCCGAGCAGCACCGGTGCGTTCGCGTCGAGCGGCGCCTGCGCGAAGTGCTCGTCCACCGCGTGCATGCCCGCCAGGAACTCGGCGAAACGCTGCTTGCCGATGGCCGCCATCACGGCGAGCCCGATCGCGGAATCCACCGAGTAGCGTCCGCCGACCCAGTCCCAGAAACCGAACATGTTGGCGGTGTCGATGCCGAATTCGGCCACCCGTTCGGCATTGGTCGAGACCGCGACGAAATGTTTGGCGACCGCGTCCTCGCCCAGCGCCGCCACCAGCCAGCGGCGGGCCGCGGTGGCGTTGGTCAGGGTCTCCAGCGTGGAGAAGGTCTTGGACGCGACGATGAACAGCGTTGTGGCAGGGTCGAGTCCGTCCAGCTTCGCCACGAGGTCGGCGGGGTCGACGTTGGAGACGAACCGGGCGGCGACATCGGCGTCGGCGTAATGCCGCAGCGCCTGATACACCATCGCCGGTCCGAGATCCGACCCGCCGATGCCGATATTGACCACGGTCTCGATGCGCGCACCGGTGGCGCCGCGCCATTCGCCCGCCCGCACCGCGTCGGTGAATTCGCCCATCCGCCGCAGCACCTCGTGCACCTCGGCGCCGGCGTCCGCGCCGTCGACGACGACGGACTCGCCCTCGGGCGCCCGCAAGGCGATGTGGGCGACCGCGCGATCCTCGGAGGTGTTGATGTGCGCGCCCGCGAACATCGCGTCCCGGCGCTCGGCCACTTTCGCCTCGCGCGCCAATTCGACGAGCAGGTGCAAGGTTTCCCGCGTGACGCGATGCTTGCTGTAATCGATGTGCAGGTCCGCGACGTCGACGGTCAGCTCGCTGCCGCGGGCCGGATCGTCGGCGAAGATCTCCCGCAGGTGCTGCCCCGCGATCGCGTCGAAATGCTCTTGCAGTTTCCGCCAGGCCGCCGTCGCGGTGATGTCGCTGCTCACGATCGCCGAGGTTACTCATCGCCCACCGTCCGCGCACGGCAATCCCTGCCGCAGAGTTGACCGTGGCGCGCCACCCACCCGACATACCGGCCATATCCGGCCTGTTCGCGCGGGCTGTCGCGGTGCTCGGTGGTTACGCTGGGCGCATGGTGTCCGAACGCGAAGTTCTCGAATCCGTCCCGACGCAACTGTGGATCGGTGGGCCCGTCGCGGCCACCGGTGGCGGCACCTTCCCGGTGCACAATCCGGCGACCGGGGAGGTGCTGGCCCAGGTCGCCGACGCGACACCCGAAGACGCGGTGCGCGCGCTGGACGCGGCGGTCGCGGTGCAGGACGAATGGGCGGCGCGGCCCTCGCGTGAGCGCGGCGAGATCCTGCGCGCCGTGTTCGAGCAGATCACCGCGCGGGCCGAGGAATTCGCGCTGCTGATGACCCTGGAAATGGGCAAGGCGCTGCCGGAGAGCCGCAACGAGGTCAAATACGGGGCGGAGTTCTTCCGCTGGTTCAGCGAGGAGGCCGTGCGGGTGCACGGCCGCTACCTGCACGCACCCTCGGGCACCGGCCGGATCATGGTGCACAAGCAGCCGGTCGGGCCGTGCCTGGCCATCACGCCGTGGAACTTCCCGCTGGCCATGGGCACCCGCAAGATCGGCCCGGCGCTGGCCGCGGGCTGCACCATGATCGTCAAACCCGCCTCGGCGACCCCGCTGACGATGCTGGCGCTGGCCCGGTTGTGCAGCGAGGCCGGACTGCCCGACGGGGTGCTCTCGGTGATCACGTCGAGCCGTTCCGGTGCGGTCACCCAGCCGCTGATCGACGATCCGCGGTTGCGCAAGCTCACCTTCACCGGCTCCACCGAGGTGGGCAAGAAGCTGGTGCAGAGCTCGGCCAACGGTCTGTTGCGCACCTCGATGGAACTCGGCGGCAACGCGCCGTTCGTGGTGTTCGACGACGCCGACGTCGACGCGGCGGTCCAGGGCGCGATGCTGGCGAAACTGCGCAACGGCGGCGAGGCGTGCACCGCGGCCAATCGTTTCCACGTGCAGCAGGGGGTGCTCGAGGAGTTCACCACCAAACTGGTCGAGGCGATGAGCAACAGCGTGGTCCTCGGCCCGGGCACCGACCCGGACACCACACTCGGCCCGCTGATCAACGAAGAACAGCTCGACACCGTCAGCGCACTCGTCGAGGACGCCGTGGCCAAAGGCGCCCAGCTCCGCCTCGGCGGCAAGGCCCCGGGCGGTCCCGGCTGGTTCTACCCCGCGACCATCCTCACCGACGTGCCGGCCCAGGCCAGAATCCTTACCGAAGAGGTCTTCGGACCGGTCGCGCCGATCGTCGGCTTCACCACCGAGCAGGAGGGCCTCGCCGCCGCCAACGACACCGAGTTCGGCCTCGTCAGCTACGTCTACACCCGCGACCTCGACCGCGCCCTGCGCGTCGCCGAGGGCCTCGAATCCGGCATGGTCGGCATCAACCGCGGCGTAATCTCCGACCCCGCAGCGCCTTTCGGCGGTGTCAAAGCGTCCGGCTTCGGCCGGGAGGGCGGCACCGAAGGCATCGAGGAATACCTCTCCACCAAGTACATCGCCCTCACCTGAGCAGAAAACGACCGCCCCGGGGTGATATACACCCGGGGCGGCCTTGGGAATGCGGTTGTCGTTCTGATAGCCGCATGGGTCTGAAGCCGCCTGTGGCGGCCGAGGAGGACTGTTCGAAAGGGGATTGGGGCTGCCCGGTCAGTGACCGAGACGGCCGCGCCCGAGGCGCAGCAGGAGCATGGCGAGGGTGTGGCCTTCCTGACCGAGTTCGCTGAACCGCTCCAGCACCTTCATCTCCCGGTTGTGCACGAGCCGAGGGCCGCCGGAGGCCATCCGCGTCCGGCCGATGATCCGGGAGATCTCCGTGCGGCGCTTGATGGCGGCAAGGATCTCCGCGTCGAGGCGATCGATCTCCTTACGGAGCTTGTCGATCTCCGCGTCGCTCTGCGGCAGTGCAGAATCGGACCCAGTCGTCGTTGCGGGGGTGCTCATCATTCATCTCCTCGTGTCAGAACATGGATCGGCGGGTGAGCCCGGCTCGTTACCGATCGGTTCTTTCACCGTGAAACAGACCTGGTGGGGCCTTCGAATTGTCCCCCCAGGATGTGCGCTCAGATACAAGTGCCGCGATGACGATATCCGGTTGTCAACCGAAACGGGGGTATCGCAGGACCACTGATCATCTGGCCAGTCTGCCACGACCCCGGGGTTGTGCAAAACGTTTGGTTTGTGAATCTGCTGAGAAGAAGGACACGGTTTCATCGCACCGGCGGCCGGGCGAGTTCACCGTCCGTTCGCCGGTGCGGCACCGAATCGTCAGCGAGACAACCCGGGGCTTCAACTCTGTCGGTGCGCGCCGGTAGCGTGGATGGACGATGGACATCACGGTGGCTCCCCAGACGCAGGCCGGTCGCGCCCCACGGCCGGATTCGATCCATAACCCGCAGGTCACCGGTGGTAACGCCGAGGAAGCGCGGTCGGCTGTCGAGGAGGTGCGTGCGGTGCGAGCGCCGGTTCCGGAACCGCCGCCGTCGGTCGACGAGCAGGAGCAACGGCGTGTCGAGCGGGAGCGTCGGCGCGCCGAAGAAGCCGAGCGCCTGCTCGACGGGCTCAATCCACAGCAGCGTGCCGCGGTTGTGCACAGTGGCGCCCCGCTGCTGATCGTGGCCGGTGCCGGGTCGGGCAAGACCGCCGTGCTCACCCGCCGCATCGCCTACCTGCTCGCCGCGCGCGGCGTGACGCCCGGTCAGGTGCTCGCGATCACGTTCACCAACAAGGCTGCCGCCGAGATGCGGGAGCGGGTGAGCGGACTGGTCTCGCCGCGGGCCACCAACATGTGGGTATCGACGTTCCACTCCAGTTGCGTCCGAATATTGCGCATGCAAGCAGCCCTGTTGCCGGGCATGAATTCGAATTTCTCCATCTACGATGCCGATGATTCGCGGCGACTGCTCACCATGATCAGTCGGGACTTCGATATCGACACGAAGAAATACACGGCACGACTGCTGGCGACCGCGATCTCGAATCTCAAGAACGAGCTCATCGGGCCGCAGCAGGCCACCGCGGACGCCGAGTCGGACGAAACCGAACTGCCCGCCCTGGTCGCGCGGGTCTATGTCGAGTACCAGCGGCGGCTGCGCGCGGCCAACGCCCTCGACTTCGACGACCTGATCGGCGAGACGGTGGCGCTGCTGCAGAACCACCCGCAGGTCGCCGAGTACTACCGGCGTCGCTTCCGGCATGTGCTGGTCGACGAATACCAGGACACCAATCACGCGCAGTACGTGCTGGTGCGCGAACTCGTCGGACATCACCGGGCCGAGCGCAACGAGGACCAGGCGCCGCCGAGCGAACTGTGTGTGGTGGGTGATGCGGACCAGTCGATCTACGCGTTCCGCGGCGCCACCATCCGCAACATCGAAGAGTTCGAGCGCGACTTCCCGGACGCGGAAACCATTCTGCTGGAACAGAACTACCGGTCCACCCAGCACATTCTCTCCGCCGCCAACGCGGTGATCTCGCGCAACGAGAACCGGCGCGACAAGAAACTGTGGACCGACTCCGGCGAAGGTGACCTGATCACCGGCTACGTCGCCGACAACGAACACGACGAGGCGTCCTTCGTGGCGCGCGAGATCGATCGGCTGGTCGATCAGGGCGAAGCCAACTACTCCGACGTCGCGGTGTTCTATCGGACCAACAACAACTCCCGCGCGCTGGAAGAGATCTTCATCCGGATGGGCCTGCCGTACAAGGTGGTCGGCGGCGTTCGGTTCTACGAGCGCAAGGAGGTCCGCGATATCGTCGCGTACCTGCGGGTGCTGGAGAACCCCGACGACGCGGTGAGCCTGCGCCGGATCCTCAACACACCCCGTCGCGGTATCGGCGACCGGGCCGAAGCCTGCGTCGCCGTGCACGCCGAGCAGCGCGGCATCGGGTTCGCCGCGGCGCTGCGAGACGCGGCGGACGGCAAAGTGGCGCTGCTGAACACCAGGGCCCAGCGCGCGATCGCCGGCTTCCTCGACCTGCTCGAGGAGATCCGGGCCGCGGGCGTGCAGGAGGACCTGGACTTCCCCGACGTCGGGAATGTGGTCGACGCGGTACTGGAGCGCACCGGCTACCGCGGCGAATTGGAGGCCTCCGACGATCCGCAGGACGGCGCCCGGCTGGACAACCTCAACGAACTCGTCAGCGTCGCACGGGAATTCAGCTCCGAAGCGCACAACAACGCGGAGGCGGCCCGGGAAGAGGGACTGCTGCCCGAGGTCGCCGAGGGCGAACCCGACCCCGGATCGCTCGCCGCGTTCCTCGAACGGGTCTCGCTGGTCGCCGACACCGACCAGATCCCGGACGAAGGCACCGGCGTGGTCACCATGATGACGCTGCACACGGCCAAGGGCCTGGAGTTCCCCGTGGTGTTCGTGACCGGCTGGGAGGACGGCCAGTTCCCGCACATGCGGGCCCTCGGCGACCCGACCGAACTGGCCGAGGAACGCCGCCTCGCCTACGTCGGCATCACCCGGGCCAGGAAGCGGCTGTACCTGAGTCGCGCGGTCGTGCGCTCCGGTTGGGGACAACCGGTGTCCAACCCGGAATCCCGCTTCCTCCAAGAGATTCCGGGCCACCTGATCGATTGGCGGCGACTGGAGCCCGCCGGATCACCGGCGAGCCGGGGTATTCGCAGGCGCGGTGACAGCGACGGCATGGAACGCGACTGGACCCGTGGCGACGGCTGGTCCGAGCGCCCCGGGGTGCGTCCCGATCGGGGCCCGCGCCGTCCGGCGCCCGGTGCCGTCGGCAAGAACAACGCGAATCTGGTACTCGCCGTGGGCGATCGGGTCAGCGACGACAAGTACGGTCTCGGCAAGGTGGTCGCCGCCGAGGGCTTCGGCCCGTTGGCGACCGTCACCATCGACTTCGGTACCGCGGGCAAGATCCGGCTCATCCCGCAATACAGCAGGACGCTCGTCAAACTCTGAGCGGCGGTCGTGCGGCAGGGCTGTTCGGTCCTGTCGTGCGCCTCGTCGCTGTCGCTCGTGTCCGGTCGGTGCCGGATGCGGGCGGTGTGTTCGCCCGCGCTGAGGTCGATCGGTGTACGAGGCGACTGCCGAGGATGTGGCAGGGATTCGGGATTTGTCTCAGCGGGGGAGCAGGTTTGTCAGTGCTTCGTCGAGGGTGGGGTAGCGGAAGACGAATCCGGTGGTGCGGAGCACTTCTGAGGTGGCGTGACGGCCGGTGAGTCCGAGTGCGGGGTCGGTGCGCAGGACGACCGCGCCGAGCTTCAGGATCGCGGTCGGGGTGGGCGGCGCGGGCGGACGGCGCAGGTGTCTGCGCAGTGCCGCCATCAGGTCGCGGTTGCGTACTGGAAAGTCGGTGGCGGCCACCAGGATTCCGTCCGGTAGCGACACCGCCGGGTCCAGGCCGAGGGCGGCGCGAACGATGGCGAGCCAGTCCTCCACATGAATCCAGCTGAACCACTGGTCGCCCGGCCCCACCCGGCCGCCGAGCCCGGCTTTCGTCAACTGGCTCAGTCGCTTCAGCGCGGGCGCCTGCGGGTCGAGCACGATCGAGGTGCGCAGCACCGTCGAGTGCGCGGCGTTCGCGCCGTCGAACGCCTGCTCCCACGGCTGCGCCACCCCGGTCATCTGCGGCAATCCGACCGGCAGCGGAGTTGTTTCCGTGCAACGGATTTCGCCCGCGTCCGACCAGATGGCGGTGGTGCTGGCCTGCACCCAGTAGTCGATCGGCTGCTCCAGCGAGGCGGCTGCCTCAACCAGTGCGCGGGTCGAATCCACACGGCTGCGCTGCAATTCGTCGACATTGCGCGGCGTCGGCCGGCAATCGACCAGCTTGCCTGCCAGATTGATGATCGCGGTCTGGCCTGGATTGCGCAGGGCGGCAACCCAATTGCCGACCGTCCTGCCGTCCCACTCCACCTGCGTGAAAGGTAGCCCGCGATCGCGGCGTCGAGTGAGAATCGTCACCCGATGACCGCGGCAGGTCAGATCAGCCGCTAGGTGCTTGCCCAATGCGCCGGTGCCCCCGGCGATTACGACCGACAAGGCCTTCGCCGCAGGTTCCAGACCGGCCGAGCGGGCCAGTCGCGCGAAGCAGACGCGGGCATCGGTCTCCAGCAGCGAGCCGACCACCGCCCGCGCGACCCCCGCTGAAGGCCCCGAGAACGTGAGCTCCTGCCTGATCTCGGTTCCGCCGTCACGCGGCGTCAACGTCCAGGCCAGCCGCATCCGGCCCGCCGGTTCCGGCTGCTCGATCGCCAGCGCCCGCCCCGGCACCAACGTGCTGATCACGAACGGCGGTGCCGTCCGCCCGTGCAATGCCTCGAAGACCCGCCCTTTCGGCAGATAGTCCCCCGTCGTCCCCACCGCGACCGACCCATGCAGCCGCACCGCGGTCACCGCGGGATTCCACTCCGGCCACCGCCGGGGATCCCCCACCACCCCCCAAACGACATCCGTTGGCGCCGCAAGAAACTGGGTGTACACCGTTGTGCCGGCCATACTCCCGACGCTAGCCCCAACCCCCGCCGAACAGTACGTGCGCATCATCACCCACCCACTCCGGCTCTTCGTTTGCATCAAACCCTCCCCCTGACAACCCCTGACTTTCGACACCGCCGTCCCCGCCTCCCATGCCTGCGCTGCGTCCGCGTCCGCACCCCGCGCTGCGCCCCGCTTGGCCCCTGCTGGCACCCGCCCCATCACCCGCGCCTGCGTCCGGCACCTGCGCTGCACCACCCTTGGCCGCGCCTGACCTCCGCTGCGCCCGCGCCGGCGTCCGCGCTCACGTCCGCGTCCTGCGTACCAAGCAATTCGCGTGTACCGCCTTGTGTCTGTGGGATGGCCTCGGGTGCGCCGGACAGGGGGTGAGTGTGCCGGGTCGGGGTCGGTGCGAGTCATGCTGTGCCGGTTGTTCGTGCGTGCGGAGTTAGTGTGCGCCGGGGTGTTTGTGCGTGTGTGAGTTTTCGCGCCTAGGCGGAGTCCTCTACGCGGCACCTCTGCACGTGTGGAGTTTGCGTGTGCGAAGTCCCTTGGGCGCTGGGTTTCTCGCGTGCACCGGGGTCTGCGCAGGAACGGAATGCTCGGGCGAAAGCGCAGGTGTTCGTACATGTGCACGGTCATCTGTGCTGTTGGGCTGCCGGGGTTGTGCGCTTTCGTTGGCGTACGTGGAAGATGTCTGCGCTGGTGGGAACGGTGCGCTCTTGAAGTAGAACGATCGGTGCACTACCGTCCGGGGTGACCACGGGCGTGGTTCGTGAGGAGGAGCGGTGCGCCGGATACTGGGCACGATCCAGCAGGGCAGCCTGAGTTCCGCTCGATGCCGGGCCGCCGAGCGTGCTCTGGCCGACGCCTACCGGCAGACGCTGGGCGGCGGCGAGCGGGTGGTCGTGGTGTGGTGCGAGATCCCGCCCGGCCAGTCCTTCACCGACAACCATCCTTCGACCATGTCGTGGGTGCTCGTCGAAACCGAGGACGGCCTGCCTGCCGCCCGCCGCGAACCTGCGATGCGCGCGATGAGCGAGGCCTGGAACGCCGTCACCGGGGCCGGTCCCGACGATCTCATGCTCGCTCTGGTCGACACCTCGCTGTTCGCCCGCTACCTGGAACTGAACCGCGACCGCATCCGCCCCGCCGCCCGTCCCCGCTTCCTCCTACGCACCCTCGCCCAGCTCGCCGCCTCCCGCATCACCCAGGGCCGCTTCGCGATCCCCGCAAACCACCCCCGGAGCTGACATGTCGTCGCCCGCCGCACGCGCACAGACACCCCCACTCCCCATTCGGTGTCTTCCACCTCGCCCGTGGGCTCGCGATCTCCGCGAATCGTGATCGGAGTTGACATGCCGCTATGCAACGTCGCCGGTCGTGCTCGCCTGGACATCGTCACGCAGCCGGCCGTCTGTCGCCTCGTGCGGAGAGTCGACTCGCAGGTCATTGATTCGATCGGAGCCGACATGCCGCTCTACCGCGTCGCACGTCGTACCTGCCTAGACACCGCCGCCCAGCGTGCCGTCTGCCGCCTTGCGCGGAGTCGGTTCGTGAGTCCCGCGAATCGTGATCGGAGTTGACATGCCGCTCTACAACATCGCTTGCCGCGTCCGCCCAGACGCGGCCACGCACAGGGCGGTCGCGGCTGCTGTCACCGCCACGCACTGTGAGATCACCGGCGCACCATCCGGATTCGTCAGTGTGGTCCTCCTCCACGGCCACGCGCTCCGCCCCGGCATCGAACTGTCCGTCATCGCGGGCGTCCGCGGCGGCGGAAACCGCACCCCAGACCTCTTCGCCCGCCTGGAACGCTCCATGCAAACCGCTATCGCCACAGCCGCCGGCATGGCCCCTTCCGCCGTCGAGATCATCCTCATCGAATTCGCCGCCAGCTGGATCATGGAAGGCGGCGAAGTCCTCCCCGAACCGGGCGAAGAAGGAACCCGACGCACCCCCTGACCCCGCCCACCCCCGACGTCAGCG
The DNA here is from genome assembly GCF_000710915.1 of Nocardia brasiliensis IFM 10847. GTDB lineage: Bacteria > Actinomycetota > Actinomycetes > Mycobacteriales > Mycobacteriaceae > Nocardia > Nocardia brasiliensis_A. The sequence continues at coordinate 13,279 of NZ_BAUA01000082.1, read as the reverse complement.
CCAGCACTCCGCCTACGCCACGGGCCCAGGTGAGTTGACATAGCTGGTCAGTCGATCAGGAGGAACTGGTGGCGGGGGCCTCTCGGCCGATGCCGCCACCATTTCCTCCTGATCAACCGACCAACGAGACACGCGGCGGCATCCCGTAGCGAATGTGTCCGCACCAGAGGGCTGTGGCAACTCATAGGGGGTGTGCCGAGCGGCAACGGGTACGGCGAACTGAAGTGGAGTGCGCCGCAGCCAGTCCGGGCACACCAGGCCGAAACTCACGTCCGCCGAACCGAAATCGCGGCTCGTCAGCCCTGCTCGCACACCTTCGGCACGAAAACTCGAGCCCTAGTCCCGTTGCGGGCCCAGGCTGATTCCGCGGGTTGCCAACCAGGGCACCGGGTCGATCTTGTCGGAACCGTTCAACCACACTTCGAAGTGGCAGTGCGGGCCGGTGGAGAAGCCGCGGTTGCCGATGGTGGCGATCTGGTCGCCGGCCATGACGCGCTGGCCTTGGGAGACCGTGGCGGTGTCGATGTGGCCGTAGATGGTGACGGTGCCGTCGTCGTGCAGCAGGCGAACCCACATGCCGAAGCCGGCGGCGGGGCCCGCTTCGATGACGGTGCCGTCGGCGACGGCGACGATCGGGGTGCCGATCGGGCCGGCGATATCGATGCCGAGATGCTGTACACCCCAGCGGGCGCCGAAGCCGGAGGTGAAGTTACCGGCGGCGAACTTGGTGAACAGGGGGCGCAGTTTCGCCGCTTCCGCGGCGGCCATGTCCTGCGCGTACTTCTGACCCTTTTGCAGGATGTCGTTGAAGTCGCCGAGGTGGGTCGGCCCGGAGGCGTTGAGGATCTGTGGCGACTCCGCCGAGACGGCGGGGTCGGCGAGGCTGACCGATTGGGCGGCGATCTCGTGGATCTGCCCGGCGGCCTCGTAGTCGACGGCTTGACTCGGCTGTTCCGGCGAGGCGAGAGCCGCTTGTCCGGCCGCGACCACGGCACCGGCGGCGACGGCGGCCACCGCGGCGCGACCCTTGAGGGCGGCGGGCGGGGCGGGCAGCCGATGCGCGCCACCACGTTTGGCGGCGCGGCGGCCGGGAATCACGGTCGGTGTGGCCGGAGTGTCCGGGGTTTCGGTCTCGGCCTCGGGAGCCCAGGATTCTTCCGGCGCCCAGGTGCCGTCTTCGGGTGCCCAGGTCTCTTCCTCGGCCCAGGCGTCGCCCGAGTTCCAGGCGCCGCCGTCGGACCAGGACTCCTGCTGCGACCAGGTGTCCTGCGGCGCCCACGAATCCTGCTGGGACCACGAGTCGTTCGTGGACCAGGCGTTGTCGCGGGAGCTGTAGTCCACCGGCGCCGCCGCGGCAGGCGCGGCGTAGAGCGAGTTCCGTTGCCGGTCAACCGACGGACCACGGGACGTACCGGGTGTCGCCTGCGCGCCGAAGGATTCGTCGTCGCGATAACGATGACCGGTCCGGGCGCGATGTTCAGGAATAAGGGCGGAGCGATGGTTCATCGGCTGTGCCACATCGTGAAGCGGGAGATGTTCGCGGGGCCGAGGTGCCTGCTGATCAGCGGCTTCGACGGGTCAACTGCGGAACGGCTCTCCATCTGCGGAGTGCTGTGCTGCGTCAAGCTTGCCGTCCTCCTAGTCGTGACCGTGCTGTGACATCGACCGCAATGACGGTAACGAAACGATTGCAGGGTCCGCAAGCGCTGCGGCCCATCTGTCCGAACATGTGAGATTGATCACGCTAACAGCACGGAATATCTATCTGTGCATTGGGCATGCGGGCGCGACTTTTCGACGACAGCGTGTAGTAGATCCGGCCTTGTGTGCGGGTTCGGCGGGTCTACCTGGCGCGGTGCCAGCAACCTACTCGCGAGTAGCGTTGGCCAGCGGTTTTTCCGCCGCGCGTATCGGCCCGTGACCTGCGCCACTTAGGATGAACGTGGCCGATTGGCCGTCCATGTGACTGATTAGAGTCCGACCCGACCCGCTTCCGACGTCGGGCCGCCAACAAAGACGTTGTCATCGCAACGCAGACGAGACGGTGAGTACATGGATCTCTTCGAATATCAGGCGAAGGAGCTCTTCGTTAAGCACGGAGTGCCTTCGTCCGAGGGCCGCGTCACGGACACGGCCGAGGACGCCCGCGCCATCGCGGAGGAAATCGGCAAGCCGGTGATGATCAAGGCCCAGGTCAAGGCCGGTGGCCGTGGCAAGGCGGGCGGCGTCAAGTACGCCGCGACCGCGGACGACGCGTTCACGCACGCGCAGAACATCCTCGGCCTGGATATCAAGGGCCACATCACCAAGAAGATCCTTGTCGCCGAAGCCAAGGACATCGCGGAGGAGTACTACATCTCCTTCCTGCTCGACCGGTCCAACCGCACCTACCTGGCCATGTGCTCGGTGGAAGGCGGCATGGAGATCGAAGAGGTCGCCGCGACCAAGCCCGAGCGCCTCGCCAAGGTTCCCGTCGACGCCGTCAAGGGCGTCGATCTCGCGTTCGCCCGCTCGATCGCCGAGCAGGGCCACTTGCCCGCCGACGTGCTCGACGCCGCGGCCGTGACCATCCAGAAGCTGTGGGAGGTGTTCGTCAAGGAAGACGCCACCCTGGTGGAGGTCAACCCCCTGGTGCGCACCCCGCGGGACGAGATCCTCGCCCTGGACGGCAAGGTCACCCTGGACGAGAACGCCGAGTTCCGGCACGCGGACCACGAGGCCTTCGCGGACAAGGACGCGACCGATCCCTTGGAGCTCAAGGCCAAGGAGAACGACCTCAACTACGTCAAGCTCGACGGTGAGGTCGGCATCATCGGCAACGGCGCCGGTCTGGTCATGTCGACCCTCGACGTGGTCGCGTACGCGGGCGAGAACCACGGCGGCGTCAAGCCCGCCAACTTCCTCGACATCGGTGGCGGCGCCTCGGCCGAGGTGATGGCCGCGGGCCTGGACGTCATCCTCGGTGACGCGCAGGTCAAGAGCGTGTTCGTGAATGTCTTCGGTGGCATCACCGCCTGTGACGCGGTCGCCAACGGCATCGTCAAGGCGCTGGAGATCCTGGGCGCCGAGGCGAACAAGCCGCTGGTCGTCCGGCTCGACGGCAACAAGGTGGACGAGGGCAGGCAGATTCTCGTCGATGCCGCGCACCCGCTGATCACGCTCGCGCAGACAATGGACGAAGGCGCCGACAAGGCCGCCGAACTGGCAGCGGCCAAGTAAGGAACCCGGAAATGTCTATCTTCCTCAACAAGGATTCGAAGGTCATCGTCCAGGGCATCACCGGTGGCGAGGGCACCAAGCACACCGCGCTGATGCTCAAGGCCGGCACCCAGGTCGTCGGTGGCGTCAACGCGCGCAAGGCGGGCACCACCGTCGCGCACACCGACAAGGACGGCAACGCGGTCGAGCTGCCGGTGTACGGCACCGTCGCCGAGGCCATCAAGGAGACCGGCGCCGACGTCTCCATCGCGTTCGTGCCGCCGAAGTTCGCCAAGGACGCCATCATCGAGGCCATCGACGCGGAGATCCCGCTGCTGGTGGTCATCACCGAGGGCATCCCGGTGCAGGACACCGCGTTCGCGTGGGCCTACAACGTGGAGAAGGGCAACAAGACCCGGATCATCGGCCCGAACTGCCCCGGCATCATCACCCCCGGCGAGGCGCTGGTCGGCATCACCCCGGCCAACATCACCGGCAAGGGCCCGGTCGGCCTGGTGTCCAAGTCCGGCACCCTGACCTACCAGATGATGTACGAGCTGCGCGATTTCGGCTTCTCCACCGCCATCGGCATCGGCGGCGACCCGGTCATCGGCACCACCCACATCGACGCCATCGAGGCGTTCGAGAAGGACCCGGAGACCAAGCTGATCGTGATGATCGGTGAGATCGGCGGCGACGCCGAGGAGCGGGCCGCGGCCTACATCAAGGACAACGTCACCAAGCCGGTCGTCGGTTACGTCGCGGGCTTCACCGCCCCCGAGGGCAAGACCATGGGCCACGCGGGCGCCATCGTCTCCGGCTCGGCCGGCACCGCCCAGGCCAAGAAGGACGCGCTGGAGGCCGCGGGCGTCAAGGTCGGCAAGACGCCGTCCGAGACCGCCGCACTGGCTCGCGAAATCCTGGAGAAGGCCAGCGTCGAGGTCTGACCGGCCGGCGCAGCACCGAACGAAGGCCGCCTCCCGATACCGGGGGCGGCCTTCGTCATGTATGGCGGTGGGCTCGACCTGGGCAGGAGCCGAGCGGCCTGACCGACCATCTGCAGTTTTCTGGGTCGCGGGACAATCCACGCCCGCGTAGGGGATACGAGACTGGCACGTGTTCGGTTCAGTGCGAAGTTTTCACCGGCCGCGAGCAGACGGCGGCATATCGGACAGGGCATGCTTGTCAGCGTGGATGTGCTGGTGTTGGGTCCAGTGCAGGCGTGGGCTGACGGTGTCGCGGTGACCGTCGATCGGCCGCTGGAACGGGCAGTGTTGGTGCGATTGGCGTTGGCGAATCGCGTTCCGGTGCCGGACGGGCGGCTGGCCGAGGATTTGTGGGGGGCCGAGGTCGAGCGGCCGGTGCAGCGGCTGCGGGTCGTGGTGTCGCGGCTGCGCGCTGCGCTCGGACCGTTGGCGGAGGTGATCGGACGGACCTCCGCGGGATATCAGGCGCGGGTGAGCGCGACGGATCTGCTCGACGCGGAGGCGGCCGCACAGCGGTTGCATACCGCGCGCCGGGCGGGTGACTACCGCACCGTGGCAAGCGCGGCGCGGGAGGCGCTCGCGCTGTGGCGTGGACCCGCGCTCGCCGATCTGCGGACCATTCCGTTCGCGGCGGCCGAGGGCGAACGACTCGACGATTGGCGATTGTCGCTGACCGTGGCGGGCCTGGAAGCCAATCTCGAACTCGGCGCGGCCGGTGAGGTGGTCACGGAACTGACCGGGCTGGTGGCGCGGCACCCGCTGCACGAGCCGCTGTCCTGTCTACTGGCGTTGGCTCTGTATCGCACCGGACGGCAGGCCGACGCGCTGGAACGGCTGGCGCGGTTGCGGCGCGCGCTGTCGGAGGAGCTGGGCGTGGACCCCGCACCCGACACCGCGCAGCTGGAACTGCGCATCCTGGACCACGATCCGGCGCTGCGGGCCGCCCGGGGTGTCGAGCCGATCGACATGGCGCGTTCCGAGGAGAGCGCTGCGCAGACCGGCGACTCGGCGGTGGCCGAACCGCGGCCGGGCGCGGTACTGGCCGCGCCGTTGACCAGCTTTGTCGGTCGTGGTCGCGAATTCGCCACGCTCACCGCCCGGCTCGCCGAACCGGCCCGCACGACGCTGGTCGGCGTCGCGGGCAGTGGCAAGTCACGACTGGCCGCCGAACTCGCGCGCTCGATCGGCGCGTCCGGTCGGCCGGTGGTGCTGGTCGAACTGGCGCCGCTCGGCCGTGCCGAGGATGTATTGCCCGCTGTGGCAGCGGCTTTGGCCGCGGCCGGGTTGGCCGCCGAGGGCGCGATCGATGCGAACGGGCCGCTGCCCGGAATTGTCGCGGCACTCGCCGCGGCCCCCGGCGCGCTCCTGGTGCTCGACAACGCGGAACACGTACTCGACGCGGTGGCCGAACTCGCTACGGCCGCAGCGGGATTCGGTGTACTGATCACTTCGCAACGGTCACTGGGGATACCGGGGGAGTCGGTGTATCCGCTGGGGCCGCTGGACCGCAGCGTCGGCGTCGCGCTGTTCATCGAGCGCGCCGGCCTGCACGGCCTGGTGACCGCGGCCGAGCGGGACGAACTGGTGGCGATCTGTGCCGCGGTCGACTGGCTGCCGCTGGGCATCGAGTTGGCCGCCGGTCTCACCAGAACGCTGACGATTTCCCAACTGGCACAACGGATCGACGACCGGGTCCGGCTGTTGGTCGGCGGCGCGCGCGACGCCGCGGGCGGACGGCACACCAGCTTGCGCGTCGCCCTGGACTGGAGCCACGAACTACTGGCCGAACGGGAACAGACGGTATTGCGCAGGCTCGGGGTGTTCGCGGGCGGCTGCACGCTAGAGGCGGCCGAGGCCGTGCTACCGGATGCGGACATCGAGTCCGGCGATATCGCCCCCGCCCTCGCCGATCTGGTGAACCGGAGCCTGGTCACTGTGCAGAACGTCGGGGCGACAAGAAGATTCGTGCTACTGGAGACGGTGCGCGACTACGCCCTGTCCCGGCTCGCCGCCGCCGCGGAGACCGAGGATCTGCGCGCCAGGCATCTGCGCTGGTGCCGCGACCTGGTGCGCTCGATCGGCGCGTCCGATGATTTCGCCGCCGCCGAATCGGTGGCGGCCGTCTTCGCGGAGTGGCCGAACATCCTTGCCGCGCTGGAACAGTCGCCGGGCACCGCACGCGCCGCCGACGCTCTGCGGCTCGCGGTCGACATGCATGTGCCCTGGCTGGCCCGGGCCTGGTTCCGGGAGGCGCAACGCCACTACGCGGTGCTGACGGAGAATGCGGTGCCGACCGAAAACGCGGCCCGCACCGAAGCCGTCGCCCTCACGCCGCAAGAGCTGGCAGAGGCGTTGAGTCACTACGGTTTCCACACTTTGATGACCGGGGACCTCGATACCGCCGCCGCGCAGCTGGCCCGCGCGAGCGCGGTGGCCGAGCCGCTGGACGACGCGGAACTCGCCCAGACGGTGCGGTACTACCAGGGCATCGTCGATATCGAACGCGGCAGGTTGTCCGAGGCGATCGAGCGTTTGCAGCAGGGCGAACATCTGGCCGTGCGCGACACCCAGGGCGCGTCGTTCGCGGACGCGCTCGGCACTGCGCTGCTGTACGCGGGCGATCCGGCCGAGGCGCTGGCCGCGTACACCCGCTCCACCAAGGTGGACGCGGTGCACGAGGACGAGCACGGCCTTTCGCGTGGGCTGAGCAATCAGGCCAAAGCCCTGCTCGAGCTCGGCCGGCTGGACGAGGCACTCGCGGCCGTGGCGGAATCCGATCGCTACGCGCGCCGCCTGGACGATCGGCAGATCCTGCCGCTGAACGATCTCACCCGCGCCGCCGCCGCGCTCGCCACCGGTCAGCTCGACGCGGCGGAGTCCTATTGCCGTGCCGCTCTCGCGCACGAGGAGGACGCGACCGGTTTCGCCCGGGTCGACCTGGCCGACGTGCTCCTCGCCAAGGGCGAACCGGCCGCGGCCAGGGCGCTGCTCGACGAGTTCATGGCCACCGCGCCGGCCGGTGTGCCGTTGCTCGCCGCCCGCGCGGTCACCGTGACAGTGCGGCAGGCGGAGGGCGATCACGCGGGCGCCCGCGCGCTGCGGGCCGAACTCCGCGCCGAGTTCGCCGCCGCCGGTTTCGGCTGGCATCGCTACGCCGACCGACTGTCCGGCCCCGAGCCACCGTCGTGAAAATGCTTCCTAGCTCGTGAAATGTAGGTGAAACCGCGCTGAGACGGCCGGCCGGGAGTCTGGTTCGCACAACGCCATACACCCGCACAGGAAGCAACGATCATGACCACTCCCCGCATTGCGGCCGCACGCGTCGCCGCGACCGCCGCACTGACCGTCGCCGGCTTGCTCGGCACCCTCGCCCCCGCGCACGCGGGTCCGTTCGACAGCGGCTCGGCCGCCCCCGCAGCCCCAGGCAGCCTCGGCCCGTTCGAATACGAGCACCAGTGCCTCGGCCGCGGCAACCAGGGCGTCGAGGCCGGCGAGTGGCAGGACTTCGACTGTGTCGGCAGCTACGGCGCCTGGCGACTCGTCCCGCGCTGACCAGCGCACGTCAGCGCTATCCGACCGACCACGAAGGAATTCGATATGACCATCGCACGTTTCGCGGCCGTCGCCGCGATCACTTTCGCCGGGCTGTTCGGCGCCGGACTGACCGACAGCATCGCCGCGGCCGCGCCGGAGCAGACCGGTCTCGGCCCGTACGAGCAGCTGGCGACCTGCGAACGCCAGGGCAACCTCGGTATGGAGAACGGCGAATGGGCCGACTACACCTGCGAGGGAGCCCCCGGGGCGTGGTACATCAAGCCGCAGTACTGATGGGTGTCCACGGCCCGGCGCCGTGTCCGTTCGGTGACATGGCTCCGGGCCGTCGCGCGTCCTTTGCCGGACACGGCCGCTGGAACTGCTTCCACGAGGTAGTGCTTGCCGTCGGCAAACGGCCCGCGACCTGCTCGGAAACGAACGAGCATGCCGTCCGGCCGGTCCGTTGAGGGTGACCTGGGCGGGCGAGTGCAGTAGCGTCAGGAGAAGATCCAGCCAGCACAGACCACGTATGACTCGACCTAGGAGACGACGACATGTCATACCCGTCCGGGGGCTCCGGGTACAACACACCCGCGCCATCCACATCCGCAAGCTTCGGTTCGACGGCAGGTGGTGCCAGCTCCGGCTCGAGTGCGTCCGGTGCCGAGTCCAAGGGTCTGCCGTTCTTCCTGGTGGTCGGTGTCGCCGCGCTCGGTGTGATCAACTTCCTGCTCGGTTTCCTGCCGTATGTGGGCTCGAAGCCGGTCGAAATCGGCGGGACTCGGGTGTCGCCCGACGAGACCGTCAGCCTGTTCGGGTTCTCCGGCGCCTCGCTGGTCGGCATCCTGCTGCTGGGTGGGTTACTCGCCGCGTTGTCGGTATTGCCGAAGCAGAGCTGGACCGGCGCGGCCGCGGCGGCTTCGGTCGCGGGTTTCCTCGCGCTGCTGCTGCACTCGTTCACCCTCGTCGACGGCATCGAGCTGAAGTGGGGCGCCTACATCCTGCTCGTGCTTGCCTTCGCGCAGGCCGCGCTGGCGATCGGCGCGGTGCTGCTCGAATCGGGCCTCGTCAAGGCCCCGGCGCCGCGTCCGGCCGCCCCGGCGCCGCAGGGTTACGCCCAGGGTGGTTACGGCCAGCAGCAGCCCGGCGCGTCATTCGGTCAGAGCCAGCCCGGCTACGGGCAGCAGCAGGGTTACGGGCAGCAGCAGCCCGCCCAGTCGTACGGCCAGCAGTCTCCTTACGGCCAGCAGGCCGGTTACGGTGCGGCACAGCAGGCTTCGCCGTACGGCCAGAGCCAGCCGGGCCAGCCCGCGTACGGCCAGCAGCCGGGCCAGGCCTACGGGCAGCAGCCGTCCTACGGCCAGCCGACCACGGCTTTCGGTGCGGCGCAGCAGGGTTCGCCGTACGGGCAGAGCCAGCCGAGTCAGCCGAGCGTGCCCCAGGCCCGCCCGGACGAGGGCGCCACGCAGCACTTCGGCTCGACCCAGCAGCCCGCCCAGCAGTCGCCGTACGGTGCGTCGAACTACGGGCAGCCGAGCCAGCCGGGCGCACAGCAGTCCGCGCAGCCGTTCGGCGGGGAGCAGAGCGGCGATCCGGCCTCCGACGCCACCCAGGCGTTCCGGCCGTCCGAAGACAACAAGTAGCAGTCCTTCCCGGCGCGAGTTCGCGGCGCGCCTGACCCGCTCGCGCCGGGGAAGCTGCCACGCTGAATTGTCATGAACGCCCCCAGGAACTCCCTTGCGCGCCGGACCGCCGAGTCCCGCGGTGTGCCGGAACCGCACGCCGACGCCGAAGGGGCCGGGTTTCTGTCGCTGACCCCGGAGCGGGCCCGGGTCCTCGTGCTGGTCGCCGGACGACCGACCACCTACGCACTCACCGCGATCATCGTCCTCATGCTCGCCGCCCTGTTGTCCTCGGGCAGCAATCTGGCCGGCACCTCGGGTGCCATCGCCGCGGGATGGCTTGGCGTGCATCAGGTTCCGCTGGTGATCGGCAAGACCTCGCTCGGCCTGCTGCCGTTGCTGCCGACGGCGCTCGTGGTCTGGCTGGCCGGCCGCGAATGCGCGCGCGCGGTCGAACCCGGCAGTACCCGAGCCGATCTCGGCTGGATCGTCGGCGCCGCGCTGGCCGGGCCCCTGTTGATCACGGCGATCTGTCTCGCGGTCGCCGAGGACGCCTCCGGCGTCGTCGCGCTGCAACCGCCGAACACGCTCGCCGCCTTCGCGTGGGTCGCCGGGCTGTATCTGGTTGCGGCCCTTGGTGGGATCGCGGCCGCCAACCGGCGAGGGGTCTTCGCGCTGCTGCGCCTACCGGATTGGGCGATCTCGGGCATGTACGGCGCGGGCCGTGCGGTGCTGCGCCTGCTCGGCTGTGCCAGCGTGCTCACGCTCGTGTCGTTCCTGCTGCACGTCTCGCGAGTCGGTGACACCTACGCCGGCGCGGGCAACGCCGCGGGCGTGCTCGGGCTGACCCTGCTCTCGCTGGCTTATCTGCCGAATCTGGTGGTGCAGGCGGTCGGTGTGCTCGTCGGTTCGACCGCGCAGATCGGCGCTGCCTCGTTCGGCCTGTTCGCCGTGGTGGGCGGACCGATTCCGGCGCTGCCGCTGCTGGTGGCGGTGCCGACCGGGCCCGCGCCCGCGTGGTGGCCGGTGCTGTTGCTGATCCCAGCGGCGATCGGGGTGCTCGGTGGGCTCGATCTCGCGCGGCGCTCGACCGACCGGATCGGCGCGCCGTGGGCCACGCTGAGCTCGGCCGCGCTGGCGACCCTGGTGCTGGTGCTGCTCGCGGCAGTGGCAGGCGGCGAACTCGGCACCTTCGGCCGGGTCGGACTGGATCTGCCGATCTTCGCCGCCGTCACCTTCGCCTGGCTGGCGGTCCCCGGGTACGCCGGCCTGGCCTTCGCGCGCTGGTTCCTCGTCCCGGTCGGCGCCGCGCCTGCGGATTACAGCGATCCGTACGACGAGCACGACTATTACGCCGACGACTACGAAGACGATTACTACGCCGACGATCACTACGCGAACGACGACCGCGAATACCTCGACGACGAGTACGACGACTATCCGTACCAGGACCCGGACGAGGCGCTGGACGGCGAACTCGTCGAGGAACAGACGTCCATCGAGACGGTGCGCGCCCCCGGCGCGAATACCACACCGGACATCGTCGATGCCGAGGTGGTCGAGGCGGACCTGCCGGAAAGTCACCGGGTAGACGGTCGTTAGGCTCTACCCGGCGGAGCCGTTCCGACCGCCGTCCGATCGACCGCAGGAGTAGAGCCCTGAGCTCACCCACCCCGCCGCCTTCGCCGGCCGCCGACCCCGTCGCGTCGCCCACTGCCCGGTGGACCCCCACCGCCACTCCGGCGACCGTAGTCGTGCTCGCCTCGGGCACCGGATCGCTGCTGCGCGCGCTGCTCGACGCGGCCACCGCCGCCGATTTCCCGGCACGGATCGTCGCCGTCGGGGTCGACCGTCCCTGCCCGGCGACCGCGCATGCCGAAGCGGCGGGCGTGCCGCATTTCCGGGTGGCGCTGAACGACTTTCCCGATCGCGCCGCCTGGGACGCCGCGCTCACCGACGCGGTCGCGGGGTACGCGCCCGATCTCGTGGTCTCCGCCGGGTTCATGAAGATCCTCGGCGCACGCTTCCTCGGACGCTTCGGCGGCCGGATCATCAACACCCATCCCGCGCTGCTGCCCGCCTTCGCCGGCGCGCACGGGGTGCGTGACGCGCTCGCCTACGGCGTGCGGGTCACCGGCTCGACCGTGCACCTGGTCGACGCGGGCGTCGACACCGGCCCGATCCTCGCGCAGGAGGCGGTGCCGGTGCTGCCCGACGACGACGAGGCGAGCCTGCACGAGCGCATCAAGGTTGTCGAACGGCGGTTGCTGGCGCAGGTGGTCGCCGCCGCCGCGACGCGGGGCATTGTTTCCGACGGACGAAAGGCAGTAATCCCTGATGAGCGAGTATGAGCGCAAGCCGTTGCGCCGGGCCCTGGTGAGTGTCTACGACAAGACCGGCCTCGTCGAACTCGCGACCGGTCTGCACGCTGCGGGCATCGAGCTGGTCTCGACCGGCTCGACCGCGAGCAAGATCGCCGACGCCGGTATCCCGGTGACCAAGGTCGAGGAGCTCACCGGTTTCCCGGAGACCCTCGACGGGCGGGTGAAGACGCTGCACCCGCGGGTGCACGCGGGCATCCTCGCCGACCTGCGCAAGCAGGAGCACGCCGATCAGCTGGCCGAACTGGGGGTGGCGGCGTTCGAGCTGGTGGTGGTGAACCTGTACCCGTTCACCGCGACCGTCGCCAGCGGCGCGACCCCGGACGAGTGCGTCGAGCAGATCGACATCGGCGGGCCGTCGATGGTGCGGGCGGCCGCGAAGAATCATCCGTCCGTCGCGGTCGTCGTCGACAGCGGCGACTACGACCGGGTGCTTGCTGCGGCAGAGTCCGGCGGGTTCACCCTGCCCGAGCGGACCGCGTTGGCGGCCAAGGCTTTTCAGCACACGGCAAGCTATGACGTCGCGGTGGCGAGCTGGATGACCTCGGTGCTCGTGCCCGGTGTCGCGCAGGCCCCCGCCGAGGCGGACGAGCAATTCCCCGGCTGGCTCGGCGGCACCTGGGAGCGCGCCGCCGTGCTGCGTTACGGCGAGAACCCGCATCAGGCCGCGGCGCTGTACACCGACAACGGCGGCAGTGCCGGTCTCGCGCAGGCGCGTCAGTTGCACGGCAAGGAGATGTCGTACAACAACTACACCGATGCCGACGCCGCGTGGCGCGCCGCCTACGACCACACCGGTCCGACGGTGGCGATCATCAAGCACGCCAACCCGTGTGGCATCGCGGTGGGCGCCGATATCGCCGAGGCGCATCGCAAGGCGCACGCGTGTGATCCGGTGAGCGCGTTCGGCGGGGTCATCGCGGCCAACCGCGAGGTCACCGTCGAGCTGGCCGAGCAGGTCGCCGAGATCTTCACCGAGGTGATCGTGGCCCCCGCCTACGCCGACGGCGCGGTGGAAGTGTTGCAGCGCAAGAAGAACGTGCGCATCCTGGTCGCCGAGCCGCCGCGCCGGGCGGGCGCCGAACTGCGCCCGATCAGCGGCGGCGCGCTGCTGCAGCAGCGCGATATCCTCGATGCCGCGGGCGACGACCCGGCCAACTGGACGTTGGTCGCGGGTGCGGCGGCCGATGCCGAGACGCTGGCCGATCTCGAATTCGCTTGGCGCGCCTGCCGGGCGGTGAAGTCCAACGCGATCCTGCTGGCCCACGACGGCGCCTCCGTCGGTGTCGGCATGGGCCAGGTGAACCGGGTGGATGCGGTGCAGTTGGCCGTGCAGCGCGCGGGCGATCGGGCCAAGGGCTCGGTCGCGGCCTCCGACGCGTTCTTCCCGTTCCCGGACGGCCCGCAGCAGCTCATCCAGGCCGGGGTGCGGGCGATCGTGCAACCGGGCGGGTCGGTGCGCGACCAGGAGACCATCGACCTGGCCCGGGAAGCGGGCGTCACGCTGTACCTGACCGGTTCGCGGCACTTCGCCCACTGATCGAGACCACCGCGCGCC
>NZ_BAUA01000083.1 GCF_000710915.1 Nocardia brasiliensis IFM 10847 | reverse complement strand
GTGCCGTCCCGCGGCGCAGCGCCGCGCGCATGTTTTAGCGTCCCGCGCGTGTGTCGGTCGGCTGACACGCGCGCGGGGTGACGATAGGTGCGCGGCAGTGTTCAACCCAAACGCCGGAGCGAGGAGACCTCTGCCGGGGCGCGCGGTGTGCAGCGGGTCGGTGGTGTTGCGGGTGCGGGGTGACGGTGTCGAGGCGGTCGAGGACACGGAGACCGGCAGTGGTGACTTGTCCCCCCGTTCGGAGGGAACCGATGTCGGCTGACGGCCACGACGGCAGGTATCTGGCGCCATCGAGATCGCCGCTCGGCCCGCTTCCGGCGAAATGCCGCGGCGGTGCGCAGCAACCGCGCGTGACGGCCGAATCCCGACCGGCCGCGGCGCGCGCTCCCTAACATGGTTGGGGTGCGGGCAGCGGTCTCGCCCGTTCTGGTTCGTCGCGTTGTCCGAAGACCCAGGAGAGGATGAGACGTGTCGGTTCCTGATCTACTGAGCGCCAAGATCGGTCACGGTTTCGATCATCTCGACGTGGACGGCGACGGCCGACTGACCGAGCACGACCATGTGCTCTGCGGACAGCGGGTGGCAGCGTCGCTGGGTTATCCGCCGAATTCCGCTGCGGAGCAACGCATCATCGATGCCTACCTGGCGATCTGGCGGGATCTGCACCTGCCACACATTCCCGATGGCGGCACCGCGATCACCCGGGAGCAATTCATCGCCTCCACCCGGACCCTGGCCGCGGATCCGGCCGCAGCGGCGGCGACCGTCGGCGCGCTGGCCGAGGCGTTCCTCGCGATCGCCGACATCGACGGCAACGGCAGTGTCGATCCGGGCGAGTTCGTGGCCTTCCAGCGCGGCCACTTTCCCGGCCTGACCGACGAAGAAGCACACGAGGCGTTCACGCACCTCGACGTCGACAGTGACGGACGGCTCTCGGCCGCGGAATTCACGCAGGCGATCATCGAGTTCTGGTCCAGTGCCGACCCGAACGCCCCTGGCAACTGGTGGATGGGCCGCCCCGACTTCGTCCCCGCCCCCGTGAACCGAAAGAACTCTCGATGACGGCCCACCTATCTGTCGCTTGGTCCACCTATCGGAAGCGGGCGTTCGGTCCGGACAGTTCGCCTAAGGAATTCCGCCTCGACCACTTTCAGATCGGGGGCAGGGTGGTGTCGGGGAACGAGTGGTGTTCGTGGGTGACGGTCCAGCGGTCGTCTTGTTTGCGCAGACCCAGGGTCAGGCGGAGGCGGCGGGCGGGGTTCTCGGCGAATTCTTCGGGGGTGCCGCACAGGAGCAGGGCGTGGGCGAAGGCGACGTCGGCGCCCGCGGTGATGTCGAGGGAGACGATCTCGAAGGTCGCGCCCTGGGCCTGCCATTCGAAAAAGCCGGGCCAGGCCGCGCGGTAGGCGTCGATACCGCGCAGCCCTTCGTCCGGCGGCGGGACGTCGAACATGACGATGTCGGGTGCGTGATCGGCGAGGACGGTGTCGAGGTCGCCGGCGTGCACGGCCGCGGCCCACCGCTCGATCAAGACCCGGATCTGCTTCTCGTCGTCCGACATCGTCAGTCGTCCCTTCGTCTGGGCCTCACCGGCACCGATCGGCATCTGTGAGCCTGCCGAAAACGCGCATGCGACGCAATGGATTCCGGGGGATATGTGATATTTCCCGAGCCGGTCAGGCGAGGGTGGAGCGTTTGCGGCTGTAACCCAGGTAGACGGCGATGCCGATGAGCACCCAGACCGCGAACCGCACCCAGGTCAACCCGTCCAGCGTGGTGGCGAGCAGCACGCAGCCGACGAGCGCGAGGATCGGCACGAACGGGACGAGCGGCGTGCGGAACGGCCGTTCCCGGTCCGGTTCGGCCCGCCGCAGCACCAGCACGCCGACGCACACCACGGCGAACGCCGACAGCGCGCCGATGTTCACCAGCTCGACCACGATATCGATGGGCAGCAGCCCGGCGATCGCGGCGCAGAACACGCCGAGGATCAGGGTGAGCCGGACCGGGGTCGAGCGCTTACCGGTCTGGGCGAGCCCGAAGGGC
The DNA here is from genome assembly GCF_000710915.1 of Nocardia brasiliensis IFM 10847. Taxonomy (GTDB): domain Bacteria; phylum Actinomycetota; class Actinomycetes; order Mycobacteriales; family Mycobacteriaceae; genus Nocardia; species Nocardia brasiliensis_A. The sequence goes on along the minus strand of NZ_BAUA01000083.1, from coordinate 6,731 downwards.
AGCAACCGATCTCGGCACATCGCGAAGCTCAGTCGCACCTGCGCGTACACGATCAGCAGCAAGCCCTTGGTGAGCGCGATGATCGACGCGATCACGATGACGTTGCCGATCCAGCCGATGTGCAACCCGCTGAACGCGGTCGCGATCGGCGCGCCGTTGTTCAGCGTGGCGAACGGCGCGATACCGGTGAGCACCGCGCTCACCAGCGCGTACAGCAGCGTGGCGATGAGTACCGTGCCGATGATCGCGAACGGGACGTCACGGCGCGGATTGCGCGCCTCCTCGGCCGAGGCGGCGACCACGTCGAAGCCGAGGAAGGCGAAGAAGGCGATCGCCGCGCCGCCGATGATGCCGCTGAAACCGAAGGGCGCGAACGGAGTCCAGTTCTGCACGTCGATATGCGGCGCACCGACCGCGACCACCAGCACGAGCACCCCGATGGTCACCCCGACCAGCGCCTTGGTGATCTTCGCGGTCAGCGACACCTCGCCGACCAGCACCGCGACGATCACGCCGATGATCAGCACGGCGGGCAGATTCACGATCCCGCCTTCGGCCGGGCCCGCCGCGATGGCGTGCGGCACGGTGATGCCGAACATCGAATCCAGTGCCGACACCGTCGTGCCCGACCAGCCGATCGCGACGGCCGCGCCGGCGATGACGAATTCGAGCAGCAGATTCCAGCCGACCAGGAACGCCGGACCTTCGCCGAGCGTGGCGTAGGTATAGGTGTAGGCGCTGCCGGACACCGGCACCATCGCGGCGAGCTCGCTGTAGCACAGCGCGACGAGCACGCAGACCGTGCCGGCCAGCACGAACGACAGCACGATGGACGGCCCGGCCTTCTCCGCGGCGGCGACACCGGTGATCACGAAGATGCCCGCGCCCACGATGGTGCCGACGCCCATCGCGGTGAGGTCGATCCGTCCGAGCCTGCGCGCCAGCTTCGGCGCTCCGTCGGTGGTCGCGGTGTCGGGGACGCGGCGGCGCCAGCGCTGAGCGGGTGCGGTGGTCATGACTCCCTTATGAGCTCGTCCAGCGGTCCCGCCGGTGCGCCGGACCGAAGGACATTCTCATCGAAGTCAGTCAGTGATCGTTAACTGGGGATCCCCACCCCGTTCTCCGCACCTTGTTTTGCCTGCGACTTTGTCAGGTCAGCTGCTCGACGACGCCGCGAACGGCGTGGCGGCGCGCGGGGCGGCCGGACGCGACGGATGCCGCCACAGTCCCTTGCGCTCCAGGATGGGCAGCACCCCTTCGCCGAACCAGTACGCCTCCTCCAGGTGCGGGTAACCGGACAAGATGAAGTGGCTGATGCCCAGCTTCGAGTACTCGATCAGGCGCTCGGCCACCTCGGCGTGCGAGCCGACCAGCGCGGTGCCCGCGCCGCCGCGCACCAGCCCGACACCGGCCCACAGGTTGGGTGCGATCTCGAGCCGGTCGGTGCTGCCGCCGTGCAGTTCGGACATCCGCCGCTGGCCTTCGGATTCGCTGCGCGCCAGGCTGGCCTGCACGCGTTCGATATCGGCCGGGTCTATGCCCTGCAGCAGCCGATCGGCTTCGGCCCAGGCCTCTTCGGCCGTGTCGCGGCTGATCACGTGGATGCGCAGGCCGTAATCGAGCACCCGGCCCTCGTCGACGGCGAGGCGGCGGATCCACTCCAGTTTCCTGCTGACCGCGAGCAGCGGTTCGCCCCAGGTGAGGTAGGTGTCGGCGTAGCGAGCCGCGACCGGCCCGGCGGGCGCGGAAGAACCGCCGAAGAACACCGGCGGGATCGGATCGGGCCGGTTGCTCAGTAGCGCGTCCCGGACTTTCACGTGTGCGCCGTCGAACGAGATCGGTTCCTGCGAGGTCCACAGCTCGCGGACCACGTGCAGGAATTCGCCGGTGCGCGCGTAACGCTGTTCCTTGTCCAGGAAGTCGCCGTAGGCCTGCTGCTCGTGCGGTTCGCCGCCGGTCACCACGTTCAGCAGCAGCCTGCCCTGCGAGTGCCGTTGGAAGGTACCCGCCATCTGCGCGGCCAGCGTCGGGCTGACCAGGCCGGGCCGGAACGCGACCAGGAACTTCAGCGTCTCGGTGGTGTCGACCATCATCGCCGTGGTGAGCCAGGCGTCCTCGCACCAGGCGCCGGTCGGGGTGAGCACCGCCTCGAATCCGTTGTGCTCGGCGGCCGCGCCGATCTGGTTCAGGTAGCGCAGCGTCGCCGGACGGTCGCCGGACATGAAGGTGCCGTGCCCGCCCGCGACCAGGCCGCGGGAATCACCGTAGGTGGGCAGGAACCAGTGGAACGACAAAGTCATGGGAGCCAACTCCTCAGGCAGCGGGGAACAGGTCGTTGAAACGGGTGTCGATGTAGTCGGTGATGGTGACCTTGCGGGGGATGAGCCCCGCCTCGGCGAACGCGTCGGCCACGCTCTGCTCGGCCGCGATGGTGGGGGTGTCGAGCTGATGGTCGAGGTAGCGCCCGCGTTTGACCACGGTGAGGATCACGTCGTAGGGCAGGCCGGTGAGTTCTGCATAGGTTTTCGCCCACTGCTCGGGGTGCTCGTTCACCCACGTGTGCGCGCGGCCGATGCGGCCGAGCAGATCACGCAGCGCGGCGGCGGTCCCCGTGCGGTCCAGCGCCTTGGTCCCGGCCACGTAGAAGGCGTCACCGCGGATGTAGCCGTTGCCGTCCACCAGGATTCGCGCGTTCGACTGCTGCTCGGCCTGCGCGGTGTAGGGGTCCCAGATCGCCCAGGCGTCGACCCGCCCGGTGGACAGCGCGGCCAGTGCGTCTGGTGGCTGCAGGTACTGCGGCTCGATCTGATCCCACTTGATCCCCGCCTTGTTCAGCACGGCGAGCAGGTGATGGTGCGCCGAGCTGCCCTTGGTGACGGCGATCTTCTTGCCGCGCAGGTCTTCCGGCGTGCGCAGCGGGGAATCCCTGGGCACGACGATGCCCTGGCCGTCCTTGCCCGACTGATACGCGCTGACGATCTTGATCGCCGACTTGGCGGCCGCCGCGAACACCGGCGGCGCATTGCCGACGCCGCCGAAATCGACTGCGCCGGAATTGATCGCCTCCAACATCGGCGGGCCGGCCTGGTACTGCGACCACTGGATCTGGTACGGCGTGTTGTCCAGCTCGCCCGCGGCGGTGAGCAGCGCCTGCAGCCCGGTGCCCTTCTGGTCGCCCAGGTGCAGCGTCACCTTGGCCAGATCTACTGAACCGTCCGGGCGGACCGCCGCGTCGTCGGCCTGGTCGGACCCGCAGGCGGTGCCGACCGCCACGACCAGCGCGAGAGTCGTTGCGAGCAGCAGCCTTCTGGCTTTCATTCGATTCCTTCCGGTGCCACGCCGAGTTCGGCGAGCAAGGTGTTGCGTAGGGAGAGCAGTCGGGGGTGTTCGCTGCGGCGCGGGCGCGGCAGCTCGATGCGGGACTCGTGGGCGATCCGGCCGTCGCCGAGCACCAGCACCCGGTCGGCCAGCCGCAACGCCTCCTCGACGTCGTGGGTGACCAGCAGGACGCCGGGTTTGCGGCGCTGCCACAAATCGATGACGAGCCGGTGGATGGTGATCCGGGTGAGGGCGTCCAGGGCGCTGAAGGGTTCGTCGAGCAGCAGCAGCTCCGGCTCGCGCACCAGGGCGCGCGCCAGGCTGACACGTTGCGCCTCGCCGCCGGAGAGGGTGAGCGGCCACGCCTGCGCCCGTTCGGCCAGGCCGACCTCGGCCAGGGCGGCCCGCGCCGCCTGTTTCGGATCCGCTCGGCGCAGACCGAAATACACGTTGGCCAGCACGCGCTTCCACGGGACCAGGCGCGGCTCCTGGAAGGCGACGGCGATCGTGCCCCGCGTGCGCAACTCACCCTGCACCTCCTGGTCGAGACCCGCGAGGGCGCGCAGCAGGGTGGACTTGCCCGAACCGCTGCGGCCGAGCAGTGCGACGAACTCACCAGGGGCGATATCGAGATCGAGGCCGTCGAGCACGCGCCGCCCGTCGAAATCCCGGACGAGGCCCCGAATATGAGCGACGGGCGCCGTATCGGTGGCGGAAGTGGTTTCCAGCCTTGGTGTTTCGGGCGTGATGACCCGTTCGTCGGTGATCACTGCCCCAGGAACCCGCGCCGCCATGCCAACGCCTTCCGCTCGATCAATCGGACCAGCGCGTCGGTCAGCAGACCGAGCACGCAGTACACCAGCAGGCCGACGACGATCACGTCGGTCCGCAGGAATTCGCGGGCGTCGTTGATCAGAAAGCCGAGGCCCGCATCGGCGTTCACCTGTTCGGCCACGATCAGCGCCAGCCACGCGACGCCGAGGGACTGCCGCAGGCCGACGAGCGTCTGCGGCAGTGCGCCCGGCGCGACGATGTGCCCGAGCAGTGCGAGGCGGCCGAGTTGCTGCACCCGGGCGAGCTCGGCGAGTTTGCCGTCCACGCCGCGGATACCGGCGAAGGTGTTGAGATATAACGGGATCGCCGCGCCGAACGCGACCAGCACCACCTTGGGCAGCTCGCCGATGCCGAACCACAGGATGAGCAGCGGGATCAATCCGTAGAACGGCACCGTGCGCAGCATCTGCATCAGCGGGTCGACCACGTACTCACCGATCGTGCTCAGCCCGGCCAGTACGGCGAGGCCGATGCCGAACACCGCGCCGATGGCGAACCCGGTCGCCGCGCGGCCGAGCGATACCGCGATCGCCTCCTGGAGGGTGCCTTGTCCGAGCAACTCGCCCGCGGTGTGCAGGATCGTTATCGGGGAGGCGAGCAGTCGTTCCGGCAGCACGCCGGTGGCGCTGGCGAGCTGCCAGGCGAGCACCAGGACGAGCGGGCTCACCATCCGCAGCCAGGACTTGCGCGGCCGCCACCGAGCGGCCGACCGAACCCGAATCGGTGTCGGCTCCAAGACAATTGATGACACGCGACACCTCGGGTAGGGGACAGGGCCCGCGGTGCGCACCAGGGCGCGCCGCAGTCATCCATGCTGAGCGCCCGGCGCCGCGGCGTCATCGTTTGCAACCAGCCAGGTTTTAATTGCGGCGTCTTTCGGCGGCAGCGATTCAGCAACCCGACTAGACGTAACTGTCGATAACACGTAACCTGGCGTCAACTCTGGGCGAAGGTGACCAGAGCTCGACCGACCAGACGAAACGAGTTCCCCAATGACGCGGCATGTCGACGTACTGATCATCGGTGCCGGGCTTTCCGGAATCGGTATGGCCTGCCACCTGACGCGCGAGCAGACCGGACGCAGCTACGCGATCCTGGAGCGCCGCGCCGCCATCGGTGGCACCTGGGATCTGTTCAAGTACCCGGGCATCCGCTCCGATTCGGACATGTACACCTTCGGCTACGGCTTCCGCCCGTGGAACGGCACCAAGGTGCTCGCCGACGGTCCGCACATCCGGCAGTACGTCGAGGACACCGCGCGGGAATACGGCGTCACCGAGCACATCCACTTCGGCCGCAAGGTGACCACGGCCCGCTGGTCCAGCGAGACCGAGACCTGGACGGTGGAGGCGCTCGACGAGCAGACCGGTGCGGTCGAGACATTCACCAGCAACTTCCTCGCCGGTTGCACCGGGTACTACGATTACGACAACGGCTACCGCCCCGAATTCCCCGGTGAAGCGGACTTCGGCGGGCAGATCGTGCACCCGCAGCACTGGCCCGAGGATCTCGACTATCGCGGCAAGCGGGTCGTGGTGATCGGCAGCGGCGCGACCGCTATCACGCTGATCCCCGCGATGAGCGGCGACGCCGCGCACGTCACCATGCTGCAGCGCTCGCCGACCTATATCACCACGCTGCCCGCCAACGATCCGGTCGCGGTAGGCATGAAGCTGGCGAAGGTGCCGGAGAAGGTGGCCTACCGGATCGGGCGAGCGCGCAATATCGCCTTGCAGCGCGCCAGTTTCCAGCTCTCGCGCACCAATCCCGCGGCCTCGCGCCGGGTGCTGCTCGCCGCGGTGCGTGCCCAGATCGGCAACAAGATCGACATGCGGCATTTCACGCCGTCCTATGATCCGTGGGATCAGCGGCTGTGTGTGGTGCCCAACGGTGACCTGTTCCGGGTGCTGCGCAGCGGGAAAGCGTCCATCGTCACCGACCGCATCGAGACCTTCACCGAGAACGGCATCCGGCTCGCGTCCGGCGCGGAACTGCCCGCCGACATCGTGATCAGTGCGACCGGGCTGCGAGTGCAGATGCTCGGCGGGGCGACCCTCGAAGTCGACGGCGAGCCCGTCGTCACCCGGGACCGCGTCGTCTACAAGGGCGCGATGCTCAGCGGCGTCCCCAACGCGATCATGGTGCTCGGCTACACCAATGCCTCGTGGACCCTGAAGGCCGATCTCACCGCCGAATATTTCTGCCGGACGCTCAACCACATGCGCGACCACGGTTTCACCCGGGTGGAAGCGATCGCCGAGGAATCCGACCGTTCGTCAGATTCCGTCATGGGCGGCGCGCTCACCTCGGGCTACATCCAGCGTGGCGACGCCGTCATGCCCCGGCAAGGCACCCACGGCCCGGTGCGAGGTCATCAACAATTACTTCCGGGACCGCAAAATGCTCCGCAAGTCCCCCTTGGACGACGGCGTCCTCACCTTCACCCGCGCCCCGCACACCGCCCAAGCGCGCCCCCTGGAAACCAGCCGCACCGCATAGTCCCACCACCGTCCCCGGACCGCCCGCGAGGCGAGTCCGTATCCCGGCTGACGAGCAGTCCCCGGCGTGGCGTTCGCAGG
>NZ_BAUA01000084.1 GCF_000710915.1 Nocardia brasiliensis IFM 10847 | reverse complement strand
GGTGCGCCGCGATATCGACCGGCTGCGCGAACTCGGCTACCCGGTCGAGGCGACGATGGGCGCGACCGGTGGCTACCGCCTGGTCGCGGGATCGGCTCTGCCGCCGTTGCTGATCGAGGACGACGAGGCGGTCGCCATCGCGGTCGGCCTGCGGGCCGCGGCCGGTTACGCGGTCGCGGGCATCGAGGAGGCGTCGGTGCGCGCGCTGACCAAGTTGGAGCAGGTGCTGCCCACGAAGTTGCGTCGTCGCGTCCGGGTGCTCGGCACGGCGCTGGCCGCACCGGCCGATGCCGGGCCCGCGGTCGATCCCGAGGTGCTGACCACGTTGGCGGCCGCCGTGACCAACCGGGAGCGAGTACGTTTCACCTATCGCGATGCCGCGGGGCGCGAGACCCGCAGGCACGCCGAGCCTGCCGGATTGGCGCCGGCCCGGCACCGCTGGTACCTCGTCGGATACGACCTCGACCGGGACGACTGGCGGGTCTACCGGGTGGACCGCATCGAGAATCCGCTGCCCACCGCGGCCCGCTGCGTCCCCCGTGAGCTGCCCGCCGCCGATCCCGGCGCCTACGTCGCGGGCCGCCGAACCGATTGGGGCACACCGACTTATCGCCTGTCGGTCACGATTCGCGCACCCCTGCACCGGATCGCGGGACGGATCGGCGACGACCCCGGCGAACTGATCGCCCTCGACGAGCACAGCTGCCGCCTCGACGGCGTGCGCGACGATGCCCCGGAATGGTTGGCCCACCGCTTGATCGGACTCGGTGTCGACTTCGAGGTGCACGATTCGCCCGAGCTGACCCGCGCACTCCACGCCGCCGCACGGCGTATTCACCGCGCGGTCGGCGCACCGGACTGACCCTGCGAATCCGGCTTGGACACAAGCACTGTGCACAGGACGGCCCGCCCCATGATCGAGGCAGGGCCGTCCGGCGCAGGTCGATCAGCCCGGCAGCTGGATGCGCAGCACCGCGCCGCGCTCGGTGCCCGCGATCAGTTCGTTCGGCGCACCGGGGATGGCGGTCACCGAGGTGAGCGGTTCGCCACTGAGCACGGCGCAGGTGGCGCCGGTGCTGGGCACGACCCGGGCCAGCTGGCCGCCGAGGGTGGTCACCAGCAAGCTGCCGTCCCGATCGATCAGGAGATCGTCCACGAAATCCGGGATGGCGGGCAGCGGCGAGGACAGGTCGGCCACCACGGACGCCTCGCCCGGGGCGTCGATCGGAACCCGCTGAATCCGGCCCAGCGGCCCGCCGTTCGACGTCACATACAGCGTGCGGTCGTGCACGACGACGCCGTTGGCACTCGTCTTGGGCGCCTGCTCGGTCCACGCGGTGTCGATGCTGCCGTCCGGGCGGATACGGATCACGCCGGACATCGACGCACCCACGTAGAGGTAGCCGTCGGCGTCGAAGGCCGCGCCGTTCGGCATCGTGGTCAAGCCCGAGACGAACACCTCCGGCTTCGGCGCGGCGGCCGTGGGATCGAAGCGGACGAGACCGCCGGGCCGGACCAGGCTGGTCGGGCTGTCACCGTAGACGACGTAGAGCAGTCCGTCTGGTCCGCTGCGCACGGCGCCCGGGAACTCCACCGGGACGGTCGCGGTCAGCGCGCCGGTGTGGTCGTAGCGCTGCACCACATTGCGGTACGGCCGGGACACCCACAGGTTGCCCGCCGTGTCGTACCCGACGTTCTCCGACCAATCCAGCATCGGCAACCCGGCGGGCACCGCGGTCACGGCGGCCGCGGACGCGCACGCGGCGATCGGGGTCGGCGCGGCATCGGGTTCGGCGGCCGCGACCGGCATGCCACAGGCCAGCGCGACCAGCACCGCGGGCCACAACAGCGCACCTGAACGACGTAGTTTTCGCAACGAGCACCTCGGGTTCTGTCCGCACCGACACGACAATCGGCAGGCAGTCTAGCCCGCCCTCCGCCGATACCTCATGAACTCCGCTGAGCAGCACGATCTTTGGCAAGATCTGGATATGCCATATTTCGACGGCGCGCGCGGGCGGCTGCACTATCGGCGGTGGCCGATCGATCGGAGTGTCGCCACGGTGCTGTTGCTACCGGGCATGGGCCAGCACAGCGGCCACTACCACCGCTTCGCGCGCACCCTCACCGCCGCCGAGATCGACCTGTGGGCGCTCGACACCGCCGGGCACGGGCTCAGCGAGGGCGATCCGCACGCGCCGGGCACCTTGACCGAACTGGTCGCGGACGCGGTGCGGCTGTTCGATCTCGTCCGCGCGACGGCCCCGGCGCCGCCACTGCTGCTGCTGGGGCATTCGCTCGGCGCGGTGACCGCGCTCGGCCTGCTCGGCGCGGCGGTGCCGGACGCGGCAGGCGAGCCGGCGGGCCGGACCGCGCTCGAGCGCGACTTGCCGCTGCGACCTGCGGTGCCGTTGGACGCGCTGGCCGGTCTGGTGCTGTCCGGCACCCCGAAACGCGCGCTCGGCGGCGGCAGTCCCGGCGCGCCGGGAACCCCACTGCCGCGCACACTTCCGATCCTGGCGGTGCACGGCGAGGAGGATCGGCGGGCGCCGATTGATGCCGTAAGGGTATGGACTGGACGCCACGAGTCGGTAGATTTACGGGCGTACGCCGACGCTGGGCACGATCTCCTGCACGAACCGGTGCACGCGCGGGTCGCTGCCGACATCGCGGACTGGATGCGGGGTGTCGTCGCGGGGTTGGCGCGACGTCCGTGAACCGAGCACGCTTCATGAGATGAGGAAGGGGGACGCGAGGTGCCATCGAACGAGAACGCCAACGGCGTCGCACGCCCGGAACTGTCGGGATACACCGCGCCGGGCGTCACCGCCGCCGCACTGCATCGCGCGGTCGACGAGGGGGACCTGTGGATCGACGGCGTGCTCGTCGCCGAGGGGGTGCACGAACGCTGCGCCCGCCGCTACGAGGAACTCGCCAACCAGATCGAAGATCAGATGCGCGTGCTCAGCGCGGCGGCGTCGCTGCCGGGGTTCGGCGGCTTCGCCTCCGGTGACGCGCTGCGCGGCGGCTTCGAGAACAAGGCGCACGGGGCGCTCACCCGGATGTGGGAATACGCCGAGGCCGCCAGGGAACTCGCGCTGACCTTCCGTGCGGCCGCCACCAAGTACCAGGGTGCGGACCACGCACTCGCGGTGGCCGTCGACCGGATCGACGTGGGAGCAGCCCATGCGTAAATTGCCACGCACCCCGGATCATCCCGCCGTGCGGCGCACCGATCCCGCGTACGCGCCGACCGTCGAGATGTTCGACGCGATGACCCATCGGGAGATCCACGACAAGGTCGCGCTGCTCAAACCCGCCGTGCTCACCGGCGGGCAGCAGTCGTGGGGCCAGGCCGCCGCCGGATTGGCCGACGCGGTCGCCCAGGCGCACACCGAGATTCGCGCGGCCATCGCCGACGGCTGGCGCGGCAGCGGCGCGCAGAACGCGGCCGACGCGGTGTACGCGTTCGAGCAGACCGGCCAGGACCTGGCCGACGTGCTCGCGGTCGTCTCACAACGGCTCGGCCAGGCCGGTGACGCGGCCGAGGCGTTACGCAAGGCCGTCGTCGCCCCCACCGCGAGCGCACCCGATCTCGGTGCCGCGCTACTGGATCCGACGCAGGCCACCACCAACGCGGCCGACCAGAAGGCAGCCGAGCACAGCCGCCAGGACACCGTGCGCGCGATGAACGATATCTACGCCGGTGTGCTGATCCCCACCGGCAACGATGTGCCCGCCTTCCTCGACCAGCAGTCCAACGGCGCGGCGGACGCGCCGGGCAGCTGGCCGGCGAGCAAGCTGACCGGGGCCGACATCAGCGTGGAAAGCCCGGCGGTGCAGCAGGTTCCGGCCGACCCGGGGAACACCGAGGTGCGCCTCGGCACCGGGGCGGCCGCGGCGGCCCCCGAGACGACGGCACCAGATACCGTTGCCGAACCGGTCGAGGAGCCCGAACCGACCACCACGGCGGGTGCCGCCACCGCACCGGCGACCGCGGACGCACCGGCTGCCGCGCCGACCCGGGTGGGCACCGTCACCGCCGGTGTCGATGCCCCGCTGTCGACCGCACCGGCCGCGGTCCGGGTGCCTGGCGCGCCGAGCACCGCCACCACCGTGGCGGCGTCGGCTCAGCCGGTCTCCGTTCCGTCCGTGCCGGGCAGCGCCGCGGCGGCCCCGGCCGACGATCAGCGCAAGCGCGAAGAACGCCGCAAAGACAGCAGCAGCGACGCCGTCACCGGTTTGGGTGCGGGCGCGATGGGCGGGTTGATGGGCGGCGCGCTCGCCATGGGCGACACCCCGCGGCCGGGTGCCAGCGTGGCCGCGAACGCCGCGTCCACGGCCCGCGCCGCGCGCTTCGACGACGAAGACGAGTACGAGGACGACTTCCACTTCGACGACATGCCCACCTATCTCGAACCCTCCGACGAGGGCGGTGAACTGATCGGCTCGATCGATCCGACCACACCGCCGGTGCTCGGGGAGTGGACCGAACTGGAGTGAACTGGACGCTGACCCCGGACCAGTTCGCGCTGGCCTGGGAGCGCACCGACGGCGATCGGATGCCCTACCCCTTGGCCGTTCGACTATCCGCGCGCGACACCGACGAGCGCGCGGCGCAGTTACCCGAGCTGCACCGCTGGTGCGATCAGACGCTCGACGCCGACCTGGAAGCCGCGCTGCGCGTGCTCGGCGCGCCGGAGCTGCGAATCGAGGTGTTCGGCGAACGCGACAGCGCCGCAGCCGATCCGGACGTGCCCGAGAGCCGGCCGGTGCGGGTGCTCGGCGCGGCGGCGGGCAACGTCGCGGTGGTCGCCGCGCAGCGGCCCGGGCCGAGCCCGGATCACGGCGGTGATCTGCGGCTGTTCGTCGGCACCGGGAAAAGCCTTACCGCCCGGGTTGTTTCGATGTTGCCGGAGAACGCGCCCGGCAGCACGCCCCGGCTCACCGCGCCGCTGGCCCGGGTCGGCGAGGACAGCCGAGACCTGGTCACCGTGCCGGTCGCCGGGCCGTCGGTGCCCACTCGCATCCGGCGCCTGCTGCGGCAACCCCGCGACGGCATCGGCCAGATCGTGGTGTCCGCCCGCCGCGAGGACGGCGAACTGCGCCCCTTCGGCGTCCTCTGCTGGATCGACGTCCGCGACGACGGCCGCTACTCGGTACGCACCGGCACCGACGTAGACATCGTCCCCGTCACCGCCCAAGCCTTCATCGCCCAACTACGCCCCATGGTCGAAGCCGCCGCCCGCACCGCCACCTACGCCCAACGCTGGTAAACCCAGCCACTCCGAGCCCGACTACTGGTTCGGGTGGGCGAGTAGGGCGGTGACTTCGGTGTCGTCCAGTTGGTGGAAGTCTTCGTAGGCGGTGCCTACGCCGCCCAGGGTGTGCGGGACCAGGGGGCAGAACACCTGGTCGGCTTCGGCGGCCACCCGGCGCAGCGCCTCGGCCGAGGAGACCGGCACGGCGACGACGAGTTGGGCCGGATGGTGCAGGCGCGCGACGCGGCAGGCGACCACGACGGTCGCGCCGGTGGCCATGCCGTCGTCGACGATGACCACGCTGCGCCCTTCCAGGGGAAGCGGTTTCGCCTCTCCGCGCCAAACGGTGCGGCGGCGGATCAGTTCCGCGCGTTCGAGGTCTTCGATCTCGGCGAACTCCTGCGGCGATATCTCCAGGTGCGCCAGGACATCTCCGTTGAGCACCCGCACGCCGTCCTCGCCGATCGCGCCCATCGCCAGCTCCGGCTGCCACGGCACTCCGAGCTTGCGGACCAGCAGGATATCGAGATCGCCGCCGATGACATCGCGGACCGCGGCGGCAACCGGAACGCCGCCGCGGGGCAGACCGAGCAGCAGCGGATCGGCCGCGCGCAGCCGCTCCAGACGAGTACCGAGCGCACGACCGGCCGATGTCCGATCCGCGTAGATCATCCACCAAAACGCTACGCCCACCCCTCCCCCGACCACCACCCTTCGACGAATCCTCCGCGACCCGCGACCTGACCGTCCGCAGTGAATCGCTGAAGGAAACCGCGCTCCGCTCAGCTGGGGTCGGCGATGGCGAAGCGACGCAGGTCGAGGCTGGGGTTGGTCTTGCGGACCTCGGCGAGGCGCGCGAGGTCGACGCTCGCGGTGAGTACTCCGGTCTCCTCGCCGAGTTCGGTGAGTACCGCGCCGGTGGGGTCGATGATCATCGAGGCGCCTGCGCCGCGCGGTGCGGCTTGGTCGGCAGCGGCCACGTAAACGGTGTTCTCGATGGCGCGGGCGCGCAGCAGCGTCGTCCACTGGTCCACCTTGGCGGGGCCGGGGATCCATTGCGCGGGCAGCAGCAGCACCTGGGCGCCCGCCGTGGCCACCCGGCGAATGCCTTCCGGAAAACGCAGATCGAAACAGGTCTGCATGCCGAATGTCACATCCGCCACAGCGAAGGTGGCCGGCGCGGTGATCGCGCCGGGCTCCACCACCTCCGATTCGAGGAAGCCGAAGGCGTCGTAGAGATGCACCTTCCGGTACTGCGTGACGAGCGTCCCGTCAGGTCCGAGGACGACGAGCGTGTTGCGGATCCGGTCCCCGCCCGGCGCGATCTGCTCCACCGTTCCGGCGACCAAATGCACCTGGAATTCGCGGGCGATGGCGCCGAGTCCGGTGACGAACGGGCCGGTCAGGGGTTCGGCGACGGCGATGACGCGCTCATCGAGCCGGGTGACGGCAAACATCGAGTATTCCGGCGCGACGACCACCCGCGCACCCCGATCGCGGGCGGTGCGCACGTGCTCGCGCAGCGCCGAGAGGTTGGCCGCCGGATCGGTGCCGGGGGCGAACTGGACGACCGCAACGTCCAGCAGGTTCGGCCGTGTCGTTTGATTCGTATCGGCGCTGTCGGGTTGCATACGTCTCACCGTATTGGGCCGGTGGCCGAGCAGACCAGCACGAGGCAGTAAACTCCTGGTCAATGAGTACCAATCAGGTCGACAGCGTTCCTGGCGACAACGACAGGGACAACGACGGCCCGACTTTCGCCGATCTCGGCATCGATGACCGCATCCTCGCGGCCATCGCCGATGTGGGCTACGAGTCGCCGTCGCCGATTCAGGCTGCGACGATTCCGCCGCTGCTGTCGGGCGCCGATGTGGTCGGCCTCGCGCAGACCGGCACCGGCAAGACCGCGGCGTTCGCGATCCCGATCCTGATGGGTCTGGACACTTCCGGCAAACTCCCGCAGTCGCTGGTGCTGGCGCCGACCCGAGAGCTCGCGATCCAGGTGGCCGAGGCGTTCGGCCGCTACGCCACGCACATCCCGGGGCTGCACGTGCTGCCGATCTACGGCGGCCAGGCCTACGGGGTCCAGCTGTCCGGCCTGCGCCGCGGCGCGCACGTGGTGGTCGGCACGCCGGGCCGGGTGATCGATCACCTGGAGAAGGGCACCCTCGACCTGTCGCAGCTGAAGTACCTGGTGCTCGACGAGGCCGACGAGATGCTGAAGATGGGCTTCCAGGAGGACGTCGAACGCATCCTCAAGGACACGCCCGCGGGCAAGCAGGTCGCGCTGTTCTCCGCCACCATGCCCGCGGCGATCCGCAAGATCTCCAAGCAGTACCTCAACGATCCGGTCGAGATCACCGTCAAGTCGAAGACCTCGACCGCCACCAACATCACCCAGCGCTGGGTGCAGGTCTCGCATCAGCGCAAGCTCGACGCGCTCACCCGGATCCTCGAGGTCGAGTCGTTCGAGGCGATGATCATCTTCGTGCGCACCAAACAGGCCACCGAGGAGCTCGCCGAAAAGCTGCGCGCCCGGGGCTTTTCCGCGGCCGCGATCAACGGTGACATCGCGCAGAACCAGCGCGAGCGCACCATCGGTCACCTGAAATCGGGCACGCTGGACATCCTCGTCGCCACCGACGTGGCCGCGCGCGGCCTCGACGTGGACCGCATCTCGCACGTGGTCAACTACGACATCCCGCACGACACCGAGTCCTACGTGCACCGCATCGGCCGCACCGGCCGGGCCGGGCGCAGCGGCGAGGCGTTGCTGTTCGTCGCCCCGCGCGAACGGCACCTGCTCAAGTCGATCGAGCGGGCCACCCGCCATCCGCTCGAAGAGATGCAGCTGCCCAGCGTCGACGACGTCAACGCCCAGCGCGTCGCCAAGTTCGGCGACGACATCACCGAGAGCCTGACCTCGGCGAACCTCGCGCTGTTCCGCAGGCTCATCGAGGATTACGAACGCGAGCACGATATTCCGCTGGTCGATATCGCGGCGGCGCTGGCCGTGCTCTCCCGCGACGGCGACAACTTCCTCATGCAGCCCGAACCGCCGGAGCCGGTGCGCGAGCGCCGGGAACGCCCGCGCCGGTTCGAAGGTGACGACGACCGTTCCGGTTTCGGCACGCATCAACGCCAGACCGGTGCCGAACTCGCGACCTATCGGATCAGCGTCGGCAAGCGCCACCGCGTGGTGCCCGGCGCGATCGTCGGCGCCATCGCCAACGAGGGTGGGCTGCGGCGCAGCGACTTCGGGCACATCAGCATCCGCCCGGACCACAGCCTGGTCGAGCTACCCGCGAACCTGCCGCCGGAGACGCTGGAAGCGTTGCGGCGCACCAGGATCAGCGGCGTGCTCATTCAGCTCACGCCCGATCAGGGCCCGCCGGGACAGCGCTCGTTCTCCCGTGGGCCGCGCCGGGAAGGCGGCACCGGCAAGCGCCCGGAACGGCGTAAGCCACGCTCCTGAACCGGGGAGGGTAAGCCGAGGTCAGACCGGCTAGCTACAGTGTTGCCGTCCGGTGCGTAATGAAGCGCTAACGGCAGCGGGTGTCCCGCGATAACTCGACGTGTGATGAGCGACAATGGCGCGAGCCGCTCATCGGCGCCGACCGGGTGGGGGTGTCCCGCAGAGACACAGGAGGGCCGCGTTTGTTCGTGTTCGGTGATCGTGTCGTCTGCTCCGCCGTCGATCTCGTGCGCGCGGCGCGCTGTGAATTCGCGCTGCTGCGTGCCCTCGACACCGAACTCGGTACGGTCGCGGCCGATTCCGCGACCACCGAAGCGGCGACCGTGCCGCACCGACAGCCCGACCCGGCCAGGGACCGCAGGCTCAGCGACTTTCGCGCCCGTTTCGGCAGCGCGATGGTGCAGATCTCAGCGCCACAGCACGAATCCGGCAGTCCCGAAACGACCGTCACCGCACTGCGCACCGCCGCCGAGGAAACCACCGCGGCCCTGCGCACCGGCGCGCCGGTGATCTCCGGCGCCACCTTCTTCGACGGCAGCTTCGACTGCTCCTGCGATTTCCTGGTGCGCGCGGACCACCGGGTGCGCTACACCGTGCACGGCAGTGCGCCGGGGCGGCCCGAACGCGTCGGCGCCGCACTCGAACTCGCCGCCTGCGCCGACGCGGTCGACCACAGCGGGTCGCTGACCGGTCCGCTGCTGCGGCTGCACCTCGGCGCGGACCACACCGCGTACGCGGCGCACGATCTGGTGCCGGTGTACCGGGCGCGCAGGCGTCGCGTGGCCCACATCCTGGACGAGAAGCTCAGCGAATTGCTACCCGTGCAGTGGGGCGATCCGCGTTATCTCGCGTGCGGGCGATGCGCGGTCTGCACCGCGGCCGCGGTGGCCGCGCGTGATCTGCTGCTGGTCGCGGGCATGGCGACCACCACGCGGGCCAGGCTGCGGGAAGCGGGCGTGCACACCATCGATCGGCTGGCCGGCACCGAGAGCACGGTCCGTGGTGTATCGCCGCGCACCTTCACCGCACTGCGCAGGCAGGCCGAAATCCAGCTGCGCCGAGAGGATTCCGGCGCGCCGACGCACAGCCTGCTCGACCCGATCGCGCTCGGCGCACTACCGCCGCCCTCCCCCGGCGACCTGTCGCTCACGGTCGAGGGCGGTGTGCGCACCGCGTTGTCCGTGGAGGTCGGCGGGCCCGGCACCGTCCACCTGAGTTTCCGTGGGCCGTTCGGCACCGAGGGCGTACCGGGCAGCGAAGCGGCCGGGCAGCGCCGGGCGCTGGAAGAGGTGCTGGACTACCTCACCCGGCGCCGGCGGATGTATCCGGACATGCACGTCTACCACTACACCTCGGCGGTGCGCACCGCGCTGCTGCGCTGCAGCGGCAGCTCCGGTGTCGGGGAAGAGATCGTGGACGAGCTGCTGTGCGACGGCGTGCTGGTCGATCTGTACCCGATCGTGCGCAACGCGCTGATCGTCGGAGAACGTTCCTACCGGCTGAGCAAGTTGGCGCGACTACTGCCCGGTGCCGCGCATTCGTCCGCCGCGCAACGGGATTGCCTGACCGTGCTGCGATTGCGGGACTGGCTGCTCGACCGCGCGGCCGAACAGCGGATCGACCCGCAGGCGGTGACGTTGGAGCGCGCGGTGTCCTGGTGCCAGGTGCCGGGCCCCGACGAGACCGAGCCCATGCCGCCGTCGCGGCCCTCCTCGTTCGAGGCGGCGCTCGCCGAGTACGCCGCGGCCCAGGACCAACCGCGGCACGTGGCCGCGATGATGGCGGCGGCGCTCGGCTATCACCGCCGCGAACGCCAGCCGCTGTGGTGGGCCCATGTCGACCGGCTGAGCCATCCCGTCGACGAATGGGCCGACGCCCCGGGGGTTTTGATCGCCGAATGGGGCACCGTCGACACCAAGTGGCATCGCAGCCCGGACCGTCCGACCATGCGGCGCTACCTGACGCTGACCGGACGGATCGGTTCGCGCTGGCACGGTGGCGGACCCGGTCCCGCCACCGTGCTGACGCCAGGGACCACCGTCTACACCTTCTACGACCGGCCCGCCGCAGCGGGCATGGTCACCGCGATCGGGCGCCGGGCCACCGCCGTCGCCACCGTGCTCGGCTGTTCGGTGGACGCCGAATTCGACGACACCGTGCGGCTGGAGGAACTGCTACCGGACGGCTGCGAACCGTACGACGAGCTACCGACCGCGATCGCGCCCGGCCTACCGGCCTGGGACGAACATGCCGAGATCGCCGTGGAATGCGCGGCACAGGAGTTGCTCGTCGCGCTGCCGGACATCCCGGACGGCGCCGTCTTCGATCTACTCGCCCGCAGGCCGCCCCGGCTACGCTCGGGCGCCACGCTGCCCGAGGTGCACGGCGATCACGCCGCCGCGATCACCACCGCGATGCGCGCGCTGGACCACTCCTACCTGGCGGTGCAGGGCCCGTCCGGCACCGGTAAGACCGCCACCGCGGCCCGGGTGCTCGAACGCCTGGTCACCAAGGAGAAATGGCGAATCGGCGTGGTCGGGCAGTCGCATTCGACGGTGGAGAACCTGCTCGACGCCGTCGTGCGGGTCGGCGTTCTGCCGGAACTGGTCGCCAAGAAGGACGTCGAGTCGGTGGGCCCGGAGTGGGCGGTCATCGACGCGAGCCGCTACGCGCGGTTCCTGGACAACGCCATCAGCGGTTGCGTACTCGGCGGCACCACCACCGATTTCGCCAACGAGGACATGGTGCCGCGGGAAAGCCTCGATCTGCTGGTGATCGCGGACGCGGGCCGGTTCCCGCTGGCCGACGCGGTCGCGGTCGGGGTCAGCGCGCGAAACCTGTTGCTGCTCGGCGATCCCGTGCCGCCCGTCACGCACAGCGCGCACCCGGAGCCGGTCGGCGAATCGGTGCTCGGCTGGCTCGCCGAGGGGCGGCACACGCTGCCCGCGGCGCGCGGCTACTTCCTCGATCGCACCTGGCGGATGCATCCGAACGTCTGCGACCCGATCTCCCGGCTGTACTACGACGGCCGCCTGCGGGCCAACGAAACCGTGACCCGCGCAAGGGAACTCGACGGCGAACCGGCGGGGGTGAGCACCGTGCTGGTGCCGCACCACGGCAACGCCACCGAATCCGCGGAGGAGGCCCGCGAGGTGGTCCGGCGGGTGCGCGCGCTGCTCACCATGAACTGGAGCAGC
Organism: Nocardia brasiliensis IFM 10847; assembly: GCF_000710915.1. Taxonomy (GTDB): domain Bacteria; phylum Actinomycetota; class Actinomycetes; order Mycobacteriales; family Mycobacteriaceae; genus Nocardia; species Nocardia brasiliensis_A. Next base: position 19,549 of record NZ_BAUA01000084.1, on the reverse strand, counting down.
GGCACGACGACACGGCGACTGCACCCGCACGACATCTTCGTCGTCACGCCCTATGCCGCCCAGGTGGGGCGCATCCGAACGTTGCTCGCCCGGGCCAAGATCGAGGATGTGCTGGTCGGCACGCCGGACCGGTTCCGCGGCCGGGAAGCCGCGGTGGTCCTGCTGTCGATGACCACGTCCAGCCCCGCCGACGCGCCCTACGGCATGCCGTTCCTGTTGTCCCGGGCCCTCATTCACGCCGCACTGTGCCGCGCCATGTGGAAGGCGATCATCATCCGCTCGCCACTGCTCACCGAGTATCTGCCCGCCTGTCCCGACGAGCTGCCGGATCTCGCGGGGTTCCTGCGCCTGTCCCGATGAGCGCCGCGCCGCCTCAGCCGAAACAGTTGCCTTCGCCGCGATAGGTGGGCACGGTGGTGCGGGTGCCGTCGGCGTCGACGAGATGAATCCGATCGAAGCGTTCGCACAGTTCGCCCGCCTTGGCGTGCCGGAACCAGACGCGGTCACCGATCCGGAGTTCCGCGGCGCCGGCGAGCGGGGTCTGCACCTCACCGGTGCCTTCGGCGCCGAGCAGCTTCAATCCCGTGGGCCACACCGGCTTCGGCGCGCGCGACGGTCCGGTGGGGCCGGAGGCGATATAGCCGCCCGCGAAAACCGTGGCGATCGACGGGGTCGGCCGGCGCAGCACCGAGGTGGCGAAGAACAGCGCCGGGTGCGGCGTGAACGAACGATAGTGGTCGAACAGTGTCGGCACATAGAGCCCCGAGCCCGCGGTCACCTCGGTGACGTCCGGGTCCGCGATACTGACCTCGATGGAACCCGTGCCGCCGCTGTTCACGATCTCCAGCTTGCCGGTCACCGAACGCACCGCGTCGAGCACTCGTCCACGGCGCTTGGTGATTTCGGCCGCCGACGCCCGTTTCATCAGGCGCACGGCGACATTCGTGTCGGGCAGCCCCGCGATCTGCGCCTCGTAGGTCATCACGCCGACCACGTCGAAGCCGCGCCGCAGTGCTTCGCCCGCCAGCGCGGCGGCCTGTTCGGGGGTGCGAATCGGTGAGCGCCGCACACCCATGTGCACGGGGCCGAGCCGCAGCGAGGCGTCGACATCGATGCAGACGCGCGGGCGCACCCGGTCGGTGCCGAGCGCGGCCCGGATGAGTTCCAGCTGGGCGACATCGTCGATCATCAGCGTGATCGAGTCGCGGAGGGTGTCGTCGGCGGCGAGTTGGGCCAGCGCGGCCCGGTCGACGGTCGGATAGCCGAGCAGCACATCGCGCGCGCCCCGGCCGACCAGCCAGATGGCCTCGGGCAGCGAGTAGGACATGATGCCCGCGAACCCGCCGGCAGCGGTGAGGTCGGCGCCGAGTACCTCTTCGAGCACGGCGCGGCAGCGGACGGATTTACTGGCGACCCGGATCGGCACGCCGCGGGCGCGCTGCACCAGGGCGGCGGCGTTCGCGCGCAGCGTGGCCAGATCGAGGGCGGCCAGCGGCGGATCGAGTTCGGCGGTGGCCGCGTGCAGACGCGCGAAGGGTGTCGGGGCGCTCACGAAACCCACTCAACCACCAAACTGGTCAGGCGTCCAGTATCTAGACCTCGGCGGCCCTGGTGGCCAGACTGCTCACGAGATCGTCGAGCACTACCAGCATTGTTTCGTCATTGCAGTCGGCGAGCCAGCGCAACACGGTGCCCTGCAGCACCGACACCGCATAGGTGGCGATGGCCTCCACCGGCTCCAGCCACTGCGCGCCCGAACGGTCGGCACACAGCTGCAGGAAAGCGGCCACTTCGGTGTCCATCTCGCGGTACACCGCCGTCGCGGTGGGGTCGGCGAGGCAATCGGTCTGCGCATCCCAGCGCTCCCGCAGCGTCTGCACCGTCGCTTCGTAAGCGCGGACCTGCTTGCACGGTGCGGCCTTCACCAGCGGCCAGTACGCGCTCACGCCGGCATGCAACAGCACCCGCAGCGCGCGTACACCGGAATGGTCCAGTGAGGCGGCCGCCTTTTCGACGGCCTCGCAGATGGTCGGCCGTAGCCGTACCTCCGCTATGTCTCCACGTACGCTCAACGACGACTCCCTCGGCGAAAAGAACTCGCGCACCCTCGTCGGCGCGACTCGCTGAACATGGCGGGCAATCCGCTGGAAATCCCAGGCTGCCCGGTCCAACGTTCATCAATGGTAGAGGGTTTTCGGGGTTTAAGAACAGGTTCAGTGGGGAATTCCAGACTGAAAGAATGTTTTGTTACCCAAACGGAATCGTAGGGGTACCCCCCTGCCCTGCGCCGAAAACCTTCTCTCGGGGTTACTCCCAGCCCTGCCCGGCCGGAAAGCAGACCGTTGTCTACTGTACTGGCGGGTACACGTGAGACTCGGCAGCTGTGGCCGATCACACAGGTGAACGGGACAAAACGGTCACCCTCCCGTGCGAAACCCGATCCGGGAACGACACCCCCACGACCCCGGCGGGCCGATAGCCTGGATCGGTGACTCTCTCGCCGCCTGCCGACCAGTACTTCATCTCCGGCACCTTCAATTTCCGCGACCTGGGCGGACTGCGCACTCTCGACGGCGCCAAGGTGCGCCCGGGCGTGCTGCTGCGCTCGGCCCAGCTCACCGGACTCGACGAGGCCGGCTTGGCCGCCCTGCGCGACCTGCGCGTCAGCGACGTGCACGACCTGCGCGGCGAGCGCGAGATCGACCACATCGGCCACGACCGGGTGCCCGAGGACGTCCGGGTGACCGTCACGCCGTTCGACTCGCGGATGGCCGAGGCGCCCCCGCATCACGCCACCCCCGATTCGGCCTTCCGGCACATGCTCGAGGTCTATCGGATGTTCCCGGCGCTGCCCGAGGCGCACGCCGCGATCACCGCCATCGCCGAGTCGATCGTGCGCGGCGACGGCGCCGTGCTCGTGCACTGCGCCGCGGGCAAGGACCGCACCGGCTGGGCGGTGGCCACGCTGCTGCGCGCGGTCGGCGTGACCGAGGCCGACGTGCAGGCCGACTACCGGCTGAGCAACGGCGCCATCCCCGCGCTGCGCGCCATGATGACCACGAAACTGCTTGCCGGGGAAGAACTCTCGGTGGACTTGCTGGGCGTTCGCGACGAATACCTGAATATCGCGACAAACTCGATGCATGAACTGCACGGCGACGTGGACACCTACCTGACGACCGCGGGGATCACACCGGAACTGCGCACTCGGCTGCGCGACCGAATGCTGGAGTGAGGCGGATTCATTCGTCCTGGGTCGCGCCGCGGCGCACCAGGCCGTCCGCATCGATGGTGACCTGATCGCCGGTGTGGAACCAGGTTCCGGTGAAGCGGGCCGCGGTGGTCGTCGGGTCGTTCCAGTAGCGCGGCGTGACGTTCGGACCGCGACAGAGCAGCTCCCCGTGACCCGCCTCGGCCCGCGGTCCGTACAGCGCCAATTCCGTACCGCCGAACGGGAATCCGAGCACCGAGTCGGTGTCGGCCGCGGCCAGCGAATCGTCCAGGGCGAGGCCGATGCCGCTGGTCTCGGTGGCGCCCCAGACCGACCACTGCCGTGCGGCCGGGAACATGGCACGCAATTCGGCGGCCAGATCGGTGGGGGTCGCGGGCGTGGCCGCGCGTTCGGCGCGATGGCCGGCCTTGCTGATCCGGGCGATACCGCCGGTGTCCAAGCCGTCGGCCCGCAGCGCGGCCAACTCGGGCAGCAGCCCCGCGAAGATCCGCGGCGTCGCCGACACCATGTCGATCCGCTCGGCCACAATCGCTTCCGCGAGCCCGCGACAGTCCCTGGCCAGTACGACGGTCCCGCCGACGGCGAAAGTAGGTAAGAGCTGGTCGACGCATCCACTGGCGTGCGCCAGCGGCAGCAACACCAGATTGCGCAGGCCGTCGGTCGGCAGATCGAAGGCCGACACCACCGAACGTATTGCCGACAGCAGGTTTTCGTTGGTCAGCTCCACGCCCTTGGGCGCGGTGGCCGTACACAGCGGGGTCCCGCTGGTGTAGCTGAGCAAGGCCAGATCACCCAGTGCCGCACCGTCATCGATGAAGGCGGCACCGTCGGGCAGGTCCGCGCCGCGGGCGATATCGCGGCCGAGCACGAAATCCGCACTGCTGTCGGCGATCACCTGTTCGGCCACCGCATCGGGCAGGCCGTCGTGCACCAGCACCGGAACCGCACCGCTCAGCAGCGCGCCGAGGAACGCCTGCACCCAGCGCACGCCCGCGGGCATGTGCACCGCGACTCGGTCGCCGTAGCCGATGCCGTGCTCTTGCAGCCCGCCCGCGATCCGCGAGGCCGAGTGCCACAGCTCGCGATAGGTCAGCCGCGGGCCGCCGATCTCGACCACGGCCTCGCGGGTGGAGAACGCGTGCACCTGTAGATCGAGCAACTCGGTGAGCGCGGGGGTCAGATTGCCGTAGCGCAAGACGCCGTCGGCGCCGCGCGCCAACGGCGTATCGCGCGCATGCGGACGGGACAGGGGGTATTCGACGAGCAACTGCGACATCCGTCCTCCGCACGCCTCGAGTCAGCAGGCATTTGCGACTATATGACGCGCGTCACAATTTCGCGGCGATAGGCGATGAACGTGTCCTGCTTGTCACCCCCTACCCGTCACCGCCCGGTGTAGGTCGCCTTGCCCGGCCCGACCTCGAGGAAGCTGCGCACCGCGCCTTTCAGGTCGGCGGTGTCGAACAGCGCGCCCGAAACCTCGGGGGTCACCGAATCCGCATGCGCCACACCGCCGGAACGCCACGCCTCGATGATCTTCTTGGTCGCGGCGTGCGCGACGGTCGGGCCCTGGGCCAGCCGGTGCGTCAATTCCTTTGCCGCCGTGTCGACGTCGTCGTGCACCGCGTTCACCACGCCCCACTCGGCCATGGTCGCCGCGTCGTACAGGTCGGCGGTCATCACGAATTCCCGTGCGCGCCCGGAGCCGGCCCGCTCGGCCAGCCGCTGCGGGCCGCCCATCGAGGGGGTCAGTCCGACAACGGTTTCCACCAGTCCGAACTTCGCCTTCGGCGCGGCCAGGATGATGTCGCAGGCCAGCGCGATCTCGAAGGCGGCGGTCAGGGTCAGCCCGTGCGCGGCGAACACCACCGGGCACGGCAGCGCCTCCAGCGGATGGATGATCTGCGCGAACAGGGTGCGCCACAGTTCGGCGCCCTGTTCGATGGACAACCCGTCGAAGACGTGCACGTCGACACCGCCGGACACCACCTTGCCCTCGGCGCGCAGCAGGACCGCGCGCGGCGGGTTCGCCGCGAGGTCGGCGATGTCCGCGATCAGGGCATCGAGCATGGCCTGATCGAAGAGGTTCAGCGGCGGATGGGCCAGCGTCAGCGTGGCCACCTCCGCGCCGCCATCGGTGCTCTGCCGTTCCAGGCGCGTGGCCTTCGTGTCATTCATGCCCTGAGCCTAAGACCAGAATCTGCCAGACTGTTCGGGTGACCAAGTCGGTGGAAAACGGTTCCTACGTCGAACCAGGCGAGTTCAAGCGGGATACGAACTACATCACCACCCGGATCACGGCCGACGGCCGCGACGGCTACCCGGTCGAGCCGGGCCGCTACCGGCTGGTGGCGGCGCGGGCCTGCCCCTGGGCGAACCGGACGCTGATCGTGCGCAGGCTGCTCGGTCTCGAGGACGCGCTCTCGCTCGGGTTGTGCGGTCCGACGCACGACAAGCTGAGCTGGACCTTCGATCTCGATCCCGGCGGGGTGGATCCGGTGCTCGGCATCCCCCGGCTGCGCGACGCCTACCTGGCCCGGTTCCCTGACTATCCGCGCGGCATCACCGTGCCCGCCGTGGTGGACGTGCCGACCGGGCAGGTGGTCACAAACGACTACGCGCAGATCACCCTCGACTTCTCCACCGAGTGGACCGCCTTGCACCGCGACGGCGCGCCGCAGCTGTATCCGGAAGCGCTGCGCGCGGAGATCGACGAGGTGAACCTCGCGGTGTTCCGCGACGTCAACAACGGGGTGTACCGGTGCGGCTTCGCGGGCGCGCAGGACGCCTACGAGACCGCCTACGACCGGCTCTTCGCCCGACTCGACTGGCTCACCGAACGGCTTGCGGCACAACGCTATCTGGTCGGCGACACGATCACCGAGGCCGACGTGCGGCTGTTCACCACGCTGGTCCGGTTCGACCCGGTCTATCACGGGCACTTCAAATGCAATCGGTCCAAGTTGAGCGAGATGCCGGTGCTGTGGGCCTACGCGCGCGACCTCTACCAGACCCCCGGATTCGGCGACACCATCGATTTCGCGCAGATCAAGGAGCACTACTACGTGGTGCACCGCGATATCAACCCGACCGGCATCGTCCCGAAGGGACCGGACCTGGCGAACTGGCTGACCCCGCACGGCCGGGAAGCGTTGGGTGGGCGGCCTTTCGGCGACGGCACCCCGCCGCCCCCGCCCGCGCCGGCCGAACGGGTGCCCGCGGGACACCAGCCGAACTGACCGGGGCGAAACGGATCCGCTGGAACCGATCCGGCTGGGTACATCGTTGTCATGACGAGCTGAGGACTGTGGCCGCGGCGTCCGGCGGACCGATCCACCGGTGCCCTACAGTTTCAACCAGCAGACTGGAAGAGGAGGGTGCCGCCGATGTTCAAAGGCGCGTTCGAGAAGACGGTGGTTCAGCTGCTCGATACGGGGTCTCGCCTGCAGGCTCCCGCGGTCGCCAAGTATGTCGATCGGATCCGGCGCGCCCACCCCGACGAAACCCCGGCACAGGTCATCGCGCGGCTGGAGAACCAGTACCTGCTCGCGGTGACCGGCAGCGGCGGCGCCGTCGGCGCGACGGCCGCGGTGCCCGGTGTCGGCACGGTCGCGGCGGTCGCCGCGGTGAGCGCCGAGACCACGTTCTTCATGGAGGTCTCCGCCCTGTTCACGCTGGCGGTGGCGGCGGTGCACGGCATCTCGCCCGACGACAAGGAACAGCGCAGAGCCCTGGTGCTCGCCGTCGTCCTGGGCGAGGGTGGCATGGAGATCGTGCAGAAGACCGTCGGCACCTCGGCGAAGAACTGGGGCACGGTGTTCGCGAATCGAATCCCCGGCCTCTCCTCCATGAACGACTCGCTGCTCAAGCGTTTCATCGTCCGCTTCATCACCCGGCGCGCCGCGCTGATGGCGGGCAAGGTGGTGCCCGCGGGCATCGGCGCGGTGATCGGCGGGGTCGGCAACCGCGCGATGGGCAAATCCACGATCCAGAACGCGCGCAAGGCCTTCGGGCCCGCGCCGGTGGTCTGGCCCGCCGACCGGCACCTGGTCATCGACGCCGACCCGCTCACCGCGATCGACCCGGCCAAGCCGCAACCGCCGACGACGCCGCGGTGAGCGCCGTGCGCCCACTCGCGTTCTCCGTCCGCGCGCTGACCAAGCGGTACGGGTTGGTCGCCGCGGTCGAGAACGTGAGCTTCACCGTCCCGTCGGGCAGCACCGCCGCGCTGGTCGGCCCGCGCGGAGCGGGCAAGTCGACCATCGTCCGCATCCTGCTCGGACTGTTGGCGCCGACCTCGGGGGCCGCGTCGATCGGTGGGCCCGGCACGCACCGGTCCCCCGAAGGCGCGAGTTCCGCGCAGATCGTCGGCGGCGTCCTGGCACCGCGCGGGATACATCCCGGCCGGACCGCCCGCGATCACCTGTGGGTGTACGCGGCCGCCGTCGGCGTACCGGACGCCCGGGTCTACGAGGTGCTCGACCTGGTCGGCCTCGGCACGGAAGCCGGGACCAGAGGCGCGGCGCTGTCGGCCGGGCAGCAGACCCGGCTGGCGTTGGCGACCGCCCTGCTCGCCGACCCGCCGCTGCTGGTCCTCGACGAGCCGATGGACGGCCTCGACGCGGCGGAACGTGGTTGGCTGCAAGACTTTCTGCGCCGGCACGCCCACCGCGGCGGCAGCGCCGTGGTGACCAGCGAGAGCCTGGCCGCGGTGCTGCCGGGCGCCGACGAGGTGATCGTGCTGAACGCGGGCGCGGTGGTCTACGAGGGCAGCCCGGCCCGGCTGCGGCGCGGGCACCCCGACCGGCTCGTGGTCGCCGCGTCCACCCCGATCGCACTGGCCACCACGCTGGCCGCCCGTGGCTTCACCGACGCCGTGATCCGTCCCGACGGCAGGCTCGCCGTCGCCGAAGCCACCGAAACCGAGATCCGGGACGCGGCCGCGGCGGCGCAGGTGCGGCTGGACAGTGTCATTCCCGACCTGATCCACCCCGACCGAGTGCTCGCCTCGTTGACCAGACCGCCGAGCCCGGCGCCCGCGCACTATCCGGGCCTGTCCGGTGTCGCGGCCCCCACCCCGCCGATGCCCTACGGGATTCCACGATGATCATCACCCTGCCGCCCGACCTCGTCCCCTCCGTCAACTCCGAGGTTCGCAAGGTGGTCACGGCCGGGCCGAGCCGGATCCTCGCGGGCCTGCCTCTGGCGCTCACACTGATCGCGACCGTGGCCACCGCGCTGCTGGCGGGCAAGCCGGATCCCAAGGGCGAACCCGTCACCGGCGCCGCGACGAACGGGCTGTACGTCGGCCTCGCCGCGGTCACGCTCGCCGCCGTGGTGTTCGGGGTGCTCGGCACCGGCGCGGAATTCCGGCACCACTCGATGCCGGTGACCGCACTGTTCAGCGCGGACCGCGACCGGCTCGCCATCGCGAAACTGGTCGTCACCGGCGTCTGCGCGGCGCTCACCGCGCTGGCGGTGGAAATGGTCGCGCTCGCGGCGCTGTTCGGCTTCGGGCGTGGCAAATTCCAGGCCGGTCTCGACTTGTTCGCGGTACTCGGGGGCGGGCTGCTCGCCGCGATCTGCTGGTCGCTGATCGGCGCCGGGCTCGGGTTGCTGCTGCGCTCGTCGTCCACGGCGCTGCTTGCGGTGACCGGCTGGCTGATCATCGTCGAACCGTTGATCTGGGTGGTCGCGCACAGCCTCGGCATCGACGGATTCGTCACGCTGCTGCCGGGTTCGGCCACCATCAGCACCATCGCGATCGGCTCCTTCGCCGACAATCCGTTCCTCGCGCCCGGACCGGTCGGGGTGGTGGTCCTGCTGCTGTGGACCGCGGGCCTCGCCGGAGCGGGCTGGTGGGCGCTGCGCACGCGCGACCTCTGACCGCGCCGGGAACAACGACGTGTCGGTAGGCGTCGTTACCGTGGATGGCTATGGGCGGGGTTGTCGAAGCGAAACAACACACCGGGTCCGCTGAGCGCGCGCCCGGTGGACCCGGCTGGATTCGCCGGCTGTGGGCCGAGAGCCGCACCCATCCGGGCACCCTCGCCGGTCTCGCGGTCACGATGCTGGCCGGCGCCGCGGTGGAGATCACCGCCCCGCTGCTGACCAAGCGCGCGGTCGACGCCGCCGGTCACGGCACCACCTCCGTCATCGGAATCGTCGCCCTGCTGCTACTCCTGGTCGCCGCCGCACGGTTCGCCGCCGGGTTCGGCCGCCGCCTGCTCGCGGGGAAACTCTCGCTGGACGTGCAACATTCGCTGCGGGTCGATCTGCTCGCCTCGCTGCAACGGCTGGACGGCACCGGCCAGGACGCGATCCGCACCGGACAGGTGGTGTCGCGCTCGATCACCGACCTGCAGCTGGTGCAGGGTTTGCTCGCGATGGCGCCGCTGTCGGGCATGGCGGTGCTGCAATTCCTGCTGGCCGCCGTGGTGATGGTGTGGTTGTCGCCGCCGCTGGCCGCGGTGGCGCTGCTCGTGGTGCCCGCGATCGGGCTGGTCGCGTACCGGGTGCGGCCGCGGCTCTACGCGGCGACCTGGTCCGCGCAGCAGCGCGCCGCCGACGTCGCCCAGCACGTCGAGGAGACCGTCACCGGTGTCCGGGTGGTAAAAGGGTTCGGGCAGGAAGCCCGCATGGTCGACGTGCTCGAACGGTACAGTCGCACCCTGTACTCCGAACGGATGCGCGCGGCCCGGATCGATTCCCGATTCGCCCCCACCGTGGCGGCGATTCCGCAGCTCGGCATGGTCGGCGTGATCGTGCTCGGCGGCTTCCTCGCGCTGCACGGCTCGATCGGGATCGGCACCTTCGTCGCGTTCGCCGCCTACGTCGCCACCATGACGGCGACCGCCAGGATCATCTCCGGCGCGCTGGTGCTCGCGCAGCTCACCCGGGCCGCCGCCGAACGCGTCTACCAGGTGATCGACACCGCGCCGGTGGTCACCGATCCGCCCGCGCCCGCACCGCTGCCCGACGGTCCGCTCGGCATCGAGATCGACTCGCTCACTTTCGGTTTCGATCCCGAACGGCCGGTGCTGCGCGAACTGGACCTGACCGTGCGTCCCGGCGAGACGGTGGCGATCATCGGGCCCGCCGGCTCCGGGAAGACCACGCTGTCACTGCTGCTGCCGCGCTTCTACGCGCCGGACGCGGGCAGCATCCGGCTCTTCGGCGAATCCGCCGCGGACACTGCGGCTTCCACCGCCGGTGGGATCGATATCGCCGAGGTCAGCGCGTCGGAGCTGCGCGGCGCGATCGGCGTCGTGTTCGACGATCCGTTCCTGTTCTCCGACACCATCGCCGCCAACATCGCGCTCGGCCGTCCGGACGCGACCGACACCGAGATCCGGGCCGCCGCGAAATCCGCTGCGGCCGATGACTTCATCCTCGAACTCCCGGACGGCTACGACACCGTCGTCGGCGAACGCGGCCTCACCCTGTCCGGCGGGCAACGCCAGCGCATCGCACTGGCCCGCGCGCTGCTGGCCCGCCCGCGCATCCTCGTACTGGACGACGCGACCTCCGCGGTGGACGCGATCACCGAAGCCGCGATATTCGACACCCTGCCCGATCAGGACGGGCGGACCACCCTGATCCTGGCGCATCGGGAATCCACCCTGACCCATGCGGATCGGGTCATCCGTCTGCCCGGACCCGCCGGGTACCAACCCATTACGCACGAGGCAGGCGCGCGGACCGGTGCCGGGGCGAACGCGACGACCTTCGCCGCCGCGGCCGCGGACCTCAGCGAAACGCCGGAGCTGCGGCGCACTATCGCGCTCCTGCCACCCGCCGCCGAGCAGCCGCACCTCGACGAACAGCGGCTGCGGCAACCGGATCCGCATTTCCGGTTGGCCCGGCTGCTACGACCCGTCCGCCGGCTGATCGCCGCCACCCTCGCGCTGCTGGCCCTGGACGCGCTGATCGGCGTGGGCTTCCCGCCGATCGTGCGGCACGCCATCGACGCGGGCGTCGGCGCGGCCGACACGAGTGCGCTCGGCGTCGCCGCGGTGCTCGGCGTGCTGCTCGTCGCCGCGGGGTGGACGATCGGGGCGGCCTCGACGCTGATCACCGCGCGCACCGGCGAGCGCATGCTCTACGGGCTGCGCATCCGCAGCTACGCGCATCTGCAGCGCCTCGGGCTCGACTACTACGAGCGCGAACTGTCCGGTCGCATCATGACGCGGATGACGACCGACCTGGACTCGCTGTCCACATTCCTGCAGACCGGTTTGGCCACCACCCTGGTGGGCGGGCTGACCTTCGCCGGGATCGCGGTCGCGCTGCTGGTGATCGATGTGTCGCTGGGCGCGGTGGTGCTGCTCGTCACGCTGCCGCCGCTGGTGCTGGCCACCGTGCTGTTCCGCCGGTACGCGTCCACGGCCTACACCGTGTCCCGGGAGAACGTCTCGACCGTCAACGCCGACTTCCAGGAGAACGTCGCGGGTTTGCGTGCGGTGCAGGCCAATCGGCACGAGCCCGCCGCGGCCCGCCGCTACGCCGAGTACTCCGATCGCTACCGGCACAGCCGGATGCGGGCCCAGCGCCTGATCGCGTTGTACTTCCCGTACGTCACGGCGTGGTCGGACGTCGCGCTCGCCGTGGTGATCTTCGTCGGGGCGCGCGAGGTGGCGAACGGAACCACGACGGCGGGCACCCTGATCGCCTTCGTGCTGTACCTGGAACTGCTCTTCGCGCCGGTGCTGGCGCTCTCGCAGGTGTTCGACGGCTACCAGCAGGCTCGGGTCGGCCTGCGCCGGATCGGCGAGTTGCTGCGCACGCCGTCGTCGCTGACCGCCGACCCGCCCGACTCGGTGCCGATCGAGCGCCTGCGCGGCGAGGTCGCCGTCACCGACGTCGGATTCCACTACCCGGGCAGCGAGGTCCGCGCCCTCGACGGGGTGTCGCTGGAAATCCCGGCCGGTTCTACGCTCGCGCTCGTCGGCCCCACCGGCGCGGGCAAGTCGACCATCGTCAAACTGCTCGCCCGCCTGTACGACATCCCCGCCGACGGCACCGGCGCGATCACCGTCGACGCGGTCGACATCCGGAACTACCGGCTCGCCGACTATCGCGGCCGCCTCGGCATCGTGCCGCAGGAGGCCCACCTCTTCAGCGGTGACATCGCGAGCAACATCGCGTTCGGCCGGCCCGACGCGACCGAGACCGAAATCGCCGAAGCGGCGGCCGCGGTCGGCGCCGCCGACATGATCGCCGCGCTACCCCTCGGCATGCGCCAGCCGGTCGGCGAACGCGGCCGCGGTCTGTCCGCGGGTCAGCGGCAGCTGATCGCGCTGGCCCGGGCCGAACTGGTGCGACCGGACCTGCTGCTGCTCGACGAGGCGACCGCGACCCTGGACCCGGACACCGAGGCGGCGGTGCTGGCCGCGAGCCGATCGCTGACCCGGGGCCGGACCACGGTGCTCGTCGCGCACCGGCTCGGCACGGCCGCGCGCGCCGATCGGATCGCCGTCGTCGAGCACGGGCGGATCGCCGAAATCGGCACCCACGCCGAGCTCCTGACCGCCGCCGGACCATATTCCCGACTGTGGTCGACGGCACGCGCGAGCGAGGGAATATTCTCGGTGGACGACAAGTCGTCCTCTATGAGGTGAGGTTTGCCGGGTGGTCAGTCGCTCCGTCGGTTTGCTGCTGGGCCTATCCTCAGATAGGGCGCATCGGCGCGCATCGCTGATGCTGACCATTTCGAGCGACCTGCAAGCAGTCGCTACGGATGCCGGGCACGTCACAAACGTCGCAGCGCGAAGAACGAAATGAGGCGAACACCTGCTGTGAGCAGCTCAACTTCCCAGTTCGGACAGAACCAGTGGCTAGTCGATGAGATGTATCAAAAGTTCAAGCAAGATCCATCTTCGGTCGATGAGAGTTGGCACGAGTTCCTCGCCGATTACACGCCCGAAGCTACTGGTGATTCCGGTAACAGCCAGGCCGCTCCGGCCGCGGCCGCACCCGCGCAGGCGCCGACCCCGGCTCCGGCTCCCGCGTCGGTGAACTCGGCCCCGAAGGCCGCCGCGCCCGCACCGGCCAAGCCCGCGGCCGCCCCGGCCCCGGCCCCGGCCAAGACGACCGCCCGCGCGCCGCAGACCACCCCGGCGCCGACCTCCAACGCGGCCCCCACCTCCGGCGGCCCGAAGACCGACACCGCGGCCGACGAGGCCAAGGTGCTGCGCGGCGCCGCGGCGGCAGTGGCCAAGAACATGGCCGCCTCGCTCAGCATCCCCACCGCGACCAGCGTGCGCGCCATCCCGGCGAAGCTGATGATCGACAACCGTCTGGTCATCAACAACCACCTGGCCCGCACCCGCGGTGGCAAGATCTCGTTCACGCACCTGCTCGGCTACGCGATCGTCCAGGCGGTCAAGTCGTTCCCGAACATGAACCGGCACTTCGCCGAGATCGACGGCAAGCCGAACGCGGTCACCCCCGCGCACACCAACCTCGGCCTCGCCATCGACCTGCCCGGCAAGGACGGCAGTCGTTCGCTGGTCGTCGCGGCCATCAAGGGCACCGAGGCGATGAGCTTCGGCCAGTTCCACACCGCCTACGAGGACATCGTGCGCCGCGCGCGCGACGCCAAGCTGACCGCCGACGACTTCAGCGGCGTCACCATCTCGCTGACCAACCCCGGCACCATCGGCACCGTGCACTCGGTGCCCCGCCTCATGCCGGGCCAGGGCGCCATCATCGGCGCGGGCGCGATGGAATACCCGGCCGAGTTCCAGGGCATGAGCGACGAGCGGATCGCCGATATCGGCGTCGGCAAGCTGATGACCCTCACCTCGACCTACGACCATCGCATCATTCAGGGCGCGGAGTCCGGCGACTTCCTGCGCACCATCCACCAGCTGCTGATCTCCGACGAGTTCTACGACGAGATCTTCCACGGCCTTGGCGTGCCGTACGAGCCGGTGCGCTGGCGCAAGGACATCCGGGAACGCGGCGTCGACAAGAGCACCCGCGTGCTCGAGATGATCGCCGCCTACCGCAACCGTGGTCACCTGATGGCCGACACCGACCCGCTGCGCCTGGTCAAGGACAAGTTCCGCAGCCACCCCGATCTCGACGTCACCCAGCACGGGCTGACCCTGTGGGACCTGGACCGCACCTTCAACGTCGGCGGCTTCCACGGCCAGGAGCAGATGAAGCTGCGCGAGGTCCTCTCGGTCCTGCGCGACGCCTACTGCCGCCACGTCGGTGTGGAGTACACCCACATCCTGGAGACCGAGCAGCTGCAGTGGATCCAGGAGCGGGTCGAGCAGAAGCACGTCAAACCGACTGTCGCCCAGCAGAAGTACATCCTGAACCGGCTGAACGCGGCGGAGGCCTTCGAGACCTTCCTGCAGACCAAGTACGTCGGACAGAAGCGCTTCTCGCTGGAAGGCGCCGAAGCCGTCATCCCGATGATGGACGCCACCATCGACCAGTGCGCCGAGCACGGGCTCGACGAGGTCGTCATCGGCATGCCGCACCGCGGCCGGCTCAACGTGCTCGCCAACATCGTCGGCAAGCCGTACTCGAAGATCTTCACCGAGTTCGAGGGCAACATGAACCCGGCGGGTGCGCACGGCTCCGGCGACGTGAAGTACCACCTCGGCGCGCACGGCACCTACCTGCAGATGTTCGGCGACAACGAGATCGAGGTCTCGCTCACCGCCAACCCGTCGCACCTGGAAGCGGTCGACCCGGTGCTCGAGGGTCTGGTCCGCGCCAAGCAGGACCTGCTGGACAAGGGCGACGGCGCGGAGGGCTACTCCGTGATGCCGCTGATGCTGCACGGTGACGCCGCGTTCGCGGGTCAGGGTGTGGTCGCCGAAACGCTGAACCTGTCCGGGCTGCGCGGCTACCGCGTCGGCGGCACCATCCACATCGTGGTGAACAACCAGATCGGCTTCACCACCGCGCCGGAGAACAGCCGCTCCACCGAATACTCCACCGATATCGCGAAGTTCATCGGCGCGCCGATCTTCCACGTGAACGGTGACGACCCGGAAGCCTGTGACTGGGTGGCCCGCCTCGCGGTCGACTTCCGGCAGAAGTTCCGCAAGGACGTCGTCATCGACATGGTCTGCTACCGGCGTCGCGGCCACAACGAGGGCGACGACCCGTCGATGACCCAGCCGTCCATGTACGACGTCATCGACACCAAGCGCTCGGTGCGCAAGGCCTACACCGAGAGCCTGATCGGCCGTGGCGACATCTCGCTGAAAGAGGCCGAGGACGCGCTGCGCGACTACCAGGGTCAGCTGGAGCGGGTGTTCAACGAGGTCCGTGAGCTGGAGAAGTACACCCCGGAGCCGAGCGAGTCCGTCGAGGACGACCAGAAGGTTCCGACCACCGTGCAGACGGCCGTCGACAAGACCATCCTGCAGCGCATCGGCGACGCGTTCCTCAACGTGCCCGACGGCTTCAACGTGCACCCGCGCGTCAAGCCGGTGCTGGAAAAGCGCCGCGAGATGGCCTACGAGGGCAAGGTCGACTGGGCCTTCGCCGAGCTGATGGCGTTCGGCACGCTGATCGACGAGGGCCGCGCGGTGCGGCTCACCGGTCAGGACTCCCGGCGCGGCACGTTCACCCAGCGGCACGCGGTGATCATCGACCGCAAGACCGCCGAGGAGTACACGCCGCTGCACAACATCGGCAGCAAGGACCCGGGCTGGTTCGCGGTGCACGACTCGGCGCTGAGCGAATACGCCGCGGTCGGCTTCGAATACGGCTACTCGCTGGGCAACCCGAACGCACTCGTGCTGTGGGAGGCGCAGTTCGGTGACTTCGTCAACGGCGCGCAGTCGATCATCGACGAGTTCATCTCCTCCGGTGAAGCCAAGTGGGGCCAGCTCTCCGACGTCGTGCTGCTGCTGCCGCACGGCCACGAGGGCCAGGGTCCCGACCACACCTCCGGCCGGATCGAGCGGTTCCTGCAGCTGTGCGCCGAAGGGTCGATGACGGTCGCCGTGCCGTCGACCCCGGCGAACTACTTCCACCTGCTGCGCCGCCACGCGCTGGACGGCATCCGCCGCCCGATGATCGTCTTCACCCCGAAGTCGATGCTGCGCAACAAGGCCGTCGTGTCGGATCTGAAGGACTTCACCGAGAGCAAGTTCCGCTCGGTGTTCGACGAGCCCGCTTACGAGCAGGGCGTCGGCGACCGCAGCAAGGTGAAGCGGATCCTGATGACCAGCGGCAAGCTGTACTACGAGCTGGCCGCCGAGAAGGCGAAGCAGAAGCGCGAAGACGTCGCGATCGTGCGGATCGAGCAGCTCTACCCGCTGCCCACCTACCGCCTCAACGAGTCGCTGGAGCGCTACACCAACGCCACCGACATCGTGTGGGTCCAGGAGGAACCGGCCAACCAGGGCGCCTGGCCCTTCTTCGGCCTGAACCTGCCGGAGGTCCTGCCCGAGCGGCTCGGCAAGCTGCGCCGCATCTCCCGTCGTGCCATGTCGGCCCCGTCCTCGGGTTCGAGCAAGGTGCACGCCGTCGAGCAGGCGGAGATCATCGCCGAGGCCTTCGAGCCGACCAGCTAGTTTTCCGCTGACCCGACACCGGGCCGGATCGCTTCCACACCGAAGCGACCCGGCCCGGCGTCTTTCTCATCGACACTGCACAGGACCGTACGTAGACTCGCCGCATGAGCGACGGGGGTACGCCAGGCCAGCAGGTCTCTGTGGTGCCCGACCGAGTCCGCGAGGTCGGCGCCTACGTCTACGAATTGGCCGAAGCGCTGCGCACTGCCTTGGACTCCGCCGCGAAGGACGTCGACGCGCTGACCGGCGGCGGCTGGACCGGTGACGCGGCCACCGAATTCGCCACCGGCTGGACCGACGTCCGCGACGGCGGCGTGCAGATCATGTCCGCGCTGACCGGCATGGCGGAGAAGCTCGGCGTCACCGCCGACACCTATCAGCACCGCGACGACAGCAACGCGGCCGCGCTGCACACCTCCAGTCTGGATCTGCCATGAGCTCCGAATTCTCGGTGGACCTCGAGCACCTGGACCAGATCGTGTCGCGGCTGTCCGGGCTGGCCGGATTCGTCGCCGACCATCTCGACGAAATCGACGATCGCGTCGCCGCTTTACACGGCACCGGCTGGGAAAGTGTCGCGGCCCAGGCCTACACCGATGCTCACCGCCAATGGGCCACGGGCGCACGCGAATTCGTCGAAGGGGTACGCGAGATGAGCGACGCGGCCAAGCAGGCCCACGGACGCTACACCCGCGCCATCGAACTCAACAGCAAGATGCTCGGCGGAGCCTGAGCCATGCGCATCGACTGGCAGGTCTACTACGACGCCGCCAAACGGTGCCACGACCTCGCCGCCGATCTACGCCGCGCCGACAAGCCGGTGCACGACGCGGTCAAAGGCGAATGCGCCGGGATGGCCGGTGATGCGCCCGGTTGCAAAGAGTGGGGCGAGAAGTACGACAGCACCGCGCGCGACACGATGCAGTCGTGCACCAACCTCGCCGACGCCCTCACCAACTTCGGCTACGTGCTCTATGCCGCCGGCTACAACTACGGCATCAGCAACAAGAGCAATCCGGCGCCCGAACGGCCGGACGTTCGCGAGATGACCGAATACCGGGTGACCATCCCGACCTCGGTGCACAACAACGGAATCGGCATCGAACATCACGGCGGCGTCCAAGAACTCTTCGATGCGCTGATCGCGAAAATCCTCGAGACCTTCGGGAAGCTCCCCAACGGGGATATCAAGAAACTGGAGAAGGCCTCGTCCACCTGGACGACATTCGCCAACCACGAGACCATCACCGGCGCCGCCGCCCGCATCACCGCCATCATCGGCCTGTTCGACACCATCGACGACAAAACCAACCTGCCGCCGCTGCTCGCCCACCTCGAAACCTTGCGCGGCGGCGCGGGCCAGGTCGCGGCCGCCGCCCAGAACCTCGCGGGCCCGGTCGCCGACTATCACGCCGGAACCGTCGAGGTCCGCGGCAACATCGAATCCTCGATCACCCAAGCCGAATGGGCCATCGGCCTCACCGTGGTCGCCGCCGCGGCCGCCGCATGGTTCACCTTCGGCGGCAGCGCCGCCGCGGGCGCCGGCGGTGTCGGCGTCATAGTCACCAACACCATCAACACCATCCGCACCGTCTACCAGGGCAGCAACCTCCTCAAAGCCGTAGGCCTGGCCACCGCCGCCGCCGGCGCCATCGGCGTAATCAAATCCTTCGACAAGGTCCCCGACCTCACCACCACCCTCACCTCCCTCGCCACCATCATCGCCATGCGGGTGCTGATCGATGATGATGGTGTCGGCAGGAACGGCAACGACCAGAACGCCGACACGCCTGCGAAGACGCCTGAGGAAAAGGCTGCCGCGGTAGAGGACGTCGTCACCAACGACGCGGGAGCGTTGATCGGCCAGGAAGATGCCGCCGGTGTTCAGATGGTGAGCCAAGCAGAACTCGACCAGGCACGGGCGGAACTACATGCCAAACTCGGCGCGCCTGAGGTCAAGTCGACGCCGAAGGGAGATATCGAGGTGTGGGAGATCTCCGGCGATCCCAAATCGACTGTCACGTATCGGCCGTTCAGCAACTCTGGTGGTCCGACGCTCGACTTCAACAATGTGCCCAAGATACCGATCAAGCGGTGGCACATACCCTGATAGCCGCCGGTGACGTACCCCATGAGCGATTGGAGTTCGAACGTGGATGTGGAGAAGATCGTCAGGTTCGTGGGGAGATCGTTCATCAACTTCCGGGACTTCGATTTTCCCGAAGGTAGCAGCCACTGCTTCCAATGGATCGACTCGAAGGCCTTCGAGTTGTCAGCGGCGGAAGTGGACGATCGGGTGGCCCTGGCCGGGTTGATCGCCAGCACCGAATACCGCGACGACTACGTCGGAGGCGGCGTCGATCCGGACGGAACTCGCCATGGACCGTACTGGCTCGATCGGATCTCGAGCGAGGCATACACGGCGATCGATGAATCCACGGTCATCGACTTGCTGGAGCGATGGATGCACGGCTGCGGAACCATCCCGGAGCAGCTTCGAGCCGAGATTCGACGTGAGGTCGTCGGACCGGTGCATACCGCAACCAGTCGATACGTGCTGGAAGATCTCGGCAAGGCAGCTGTCAATGACTACGGTGATCTACATCGTGAGTTTCACGAGATCGTGCTGATCGATAAGCCCGGACGGCGGGTGCTGCTTGTAGTGATGTCCGATGACTGAGGGCTATCGGGGGAGGTGGGTGGTGGAGCCTAGGGTGCGGATTTGGCGGTTGTGGAAGTAGTCGTCTTGGTGGAGTTCGGTGATGCT
>NZ_BAUA01000085.1 GCF_000710915.1 Nocardia brasiliensis IFM 10847 | reverse complement strand
GGCCTACACCGCGATTGCGGTGTGGTGCATAGTGGCCGTCCTCGGCGCTTTCGCCGCGCACCGCGGCTTCCGCGCTTGGCGGTACCACGGTCGAGTCCGGAAATCCGTACCCGCACAGGACGATACGCACGAACCCTGATAGCGCTGACCGGCCGCTAGCCGATCGGAAGCACGCTGAAAATGGGGTGATAGACCCAATCCAGGATGCGCTCGGCGTCCTGCTTGGCGGCGACGGCACCGTACGGAGAACTGTGCAGGACCACGCCGATCAGCGGTATCCCCGCCCGGACCGTATGGAACAGCAGACAGGTTCCCGCAGCGTCGGTGTAGCCGGTTTTGATGCCGGAGGCCCCGGGATAGTCGCCCAACAGCAAGTTCGTCGTGTGCCAGAGATGCTCACGATTGCCGGGCCCTGCGGGGAGGTGATAATCGGGCGTGGCGGCGATCTCGCGCAGCACCGGTTGACGGGTCGCGCGCAAACCCAGGGCGATCAGGTCCGCCGGGGTCGAATAGGTGGAGTGGTCCGTCGGCGTCGGCAATCCACTCGGGTCGGCGAAATACGTACCCGCCAAGCCCATTCGACCCGCCAAGCCGTTCATTCGGGCGAGGAAGCCGCCCTGGCCCGGCCCGAACGCTTCGGCGAGGGTGTAGGCGGCGTCGCAGCCCGACGGCAGCATCAGCGCGTAGAGCAACTGGCGCGCGGTGAGCACCTCCCCGGGGCTCAAGCCCGCGGTGCTCCCGTCATGCCGGACGCAGTAGGCGATGCTCTCCGACGGCACGGTGACCGCCCGGTCCAGATCGCCGGTCTCTGCCACCACCAGCGCCGTCATCACCTTCGCGATACTGGCTATCGGCAGCCGGGTGTGCAGCTCGCGCGACCACAGCACCGTGCCGGTGAGTCCGTCGGCCAACGCGGCGCCCGCCGCCTGCACGCCGTCCGGCGCCGGAGTGGTCCAGGGCAACTGGCTCTGCGCGGGAGCGGCCGCGACGCCCAGTCCGACTGCCACGAGCAGCACGCCGGCGACTACCGCTTGCAACAATCGGGCAAATATTCGCATGGCCGCATTCTGCCTTTACCCGGCATCGACCAGCGGTATTTCGACGCGGCGCTGCGCGAGTCACCCGGATAACGGCAACGACCGTTCGGTGCGAGTTTCGTCGAGGGCCTCGCGAATAAAACGACCGATCTTGCCGATGGCTTCGCGCGACTCGGGCACGAGGGGCGCGGCGAGCGGCAGGACATGGATCCCGCTCTCCCAGAGTTCCAGTTGCACAGCGACGTTCGACGCCGAACATTTCTTGACGAGTTCCTCCGCGTCGGACAGCAGCACCTCCGTGGTGCCCACGTGGATGAGCGCCGGTGGCATACCGGAGAAATCGTGATTGACCGGCGACCAGGCGGGATCGAGCCGACCCTCGTGGCGCAGTCCCCAATCCACCAGGAGGGCGTACATGGCGTCGGGGGTGTGCGGCTCGCGACGCTCGTTGGCATGGTCGCGACGGCGGGCCGAATCGAAGTCGGCCCACGGCGAGAGCGCGACGATAGCCTGTGGCATGGGGAGCTGCCGGTCACGAACAGCCAGTCCGACCGAGAAGGCCAGTCCTGCCCCAACCGAGTCGCCCGCCAACACGATCCGGTCACCCGGCAGCCCCAGACCCAGCAGATGGCGGTAGGCGTCGACGCAGTCCTCGATCGTCTCGGTGACATGCGCCTGCGGCAGTTGCCGATACGCGACGTTGAATACGGGAACGCCGGCGTCGCAGGCGATCCGCGCAACCATCCTGCGATGGGTGTTCAAGCCACCCGTAACCAGGCCGCCGCCGTGGAAGTACAGGATGGCGGCACCCCGGTCGAGGGGGTCCGGGCCGGTCGATTCGTCCCAAATCCACTCGGCCGGGCAGGTATCGAGATCGACACCGCGCACCCCGACGCCCTTCGGCAGCGGCAACCTCGCCGCCAGACGGTCGAGACGGCTTGCCCTATAGGCGATTTCGACCGGAGTCAGCCATCCCCGGCGGTTCGCCCACAGCGCGAGATCCTCGATCACCCGCAGAGTCGCCCGTAACAGCAGGTGCACGAATTTCAGACGCAGACTCGCCGTATGCGTCCGCTGTGACACCGGAGCCGCGCAACAGGCGCCCACGTGCTCGTTCACGTATTCCATTCGGATGCCGTTCCTCGATACGTCGAAGGTCGCCGGATTTACCGCTTGGCGGCCAAAGAGCCTGCGGTTGCCTCCAGCGCCGAGGCGGTCAGCGCCACGAAACCGACCGAGAGCTTCGCCTGCCGGGATGCGCCCGAGGTGGTCAGGGCACCGAAGGCGTCCCACGCGTCCGCGACCGCGCCGGCCAGCAGGCTCTTCGACAGCACAGGTGAGCCCGACCTGGCCGCCGACACCGTCACCGATCCCATGATGATTTCCCGGACGCCGAGCATTTTGTTGGTGATACGCAATTCCGGGGTATCGCCGTCCGGGCCGAAAGTGGCGATATTGAGCAGTTTCGGATTGAACATGTACCCGAGGCCGAGCAGGATCCGGGTTACGCCGAGCGCCGTGGACAGCGGTCCAACCAGTTTCTTCATATCGCCAGAGTCCACCGGGGACGGCAGTGGCACCAGGACACGAGTATTGCGATTCCGGCCATCCGCCGCTCAACTCGTCGAGCGCCGGGCACGGAGGCCGAGACGCCGGCACCGACCACCTCAGCGCGGCGGAGCAACGTCAGCTCAGCCGCCTGCTCGCCAAGGCCGCGCAGGCGAAATCCGCAGGCGCCGCGGCTATTACACGCACCGACTGGCCTGCTCCCGGGCCGTGCTCCGGCAGCCGGTGCGGTACTTGTCGGTGCCGTCACATACCTTGAGCGCATCGTGATCGACCGGGAGGGAGAACGATGGCCTCGAATCCGAGTGCCACGCCGGAGGAACCGGCTTGGGAAAACGCTTCTGTCGTGCGGGTTCTGCCCGCTGTCGCACCGCGCAAGCTCAACAAGGTGCCGTTCGTGGAGCTGGCCGACGGACGCCTGCAGGGCGTGGTGTCGAGCGGTTCCGACATTTCACGGGTGTACGTGGCCTCGGTGACCGCGGGGACGCACGGGCTGAGCTGCAGCACCAACAACAACCGGCCGTGCGGCGGGTTGAACCAGGGGTGGACCTGCAAGCATCTGGACTCGCTCATCGATGAAGCGGTGCTCCAATACGGACAAGATCGGGTGGCCCGCTTCCTGCGCGTGGAAGTCCCGGAAGGCGCGCGACTGGTCAACTGCCTCAACGGGACTCGCGATCCGGCCCCGGCGGCCGCGGTGTTCAGCAGATTCCTGCGGCACCTGACCTATCTCGAGCTGCCGGGCAGCACGACGCCGATTCCGGAGTTGCACTGGTTCCCCGCGGGGGTGGGTCGCTGATGCAGCCGGTACAACTCGCGGCCCTGACGGAGGCCCCCGCCGGCGTCGCGGCCGCCATGGACGCGGTGCGTGGTTTCGATACCGCGCTGGTCAACGGCTTCGCTCGGGTTTCCGAGCCGCAGAGCGCGGCCCTGACGGCGCTCGCCGCCGCAGTGGCGGGTTCGCCGCTCGCCGAGGCAGTAGCCGCGGCGGTGGCCGAAGTGAACACGGGAGCACTGGGCCCAGATGAGCTGACGGCGCTCGCCGCCGCCCGTGCCGCCCTGCTCGGCGCGGTGCACGATGCCCTCCTCGATCAGGCCGATAAGGCACTGGGCCGCAACCGTTTCGAGTGGACCGATGCGGCCGATGCGGCCGCAGCGAACCCGCTCGCGGCGGGTTCGCGCGCCTGGCTCGGTGAACTGGCGATCGCCGGATGGCGCGGCGTGGACCACGATTTGGTGGCGGCCGCGGACCACACGGTGGCGGCGCTGCTCGCCGAGCCCACGCTGCGGCGACTGGCGACACTGCTGGACGGGTTCACCGCGGAGCTGGCCGCGTCCGCGCCGATCGCCACCATGGACCGGATACCCGCGCGGCGGTGGGCCGATCTGTGGACGCGCTCACTGCTGTTGTCTCGGCGCGGTGCGGAATCCACTGTGACCGAGATGGTTTCGGGACGCTTGCTGCCTTTGGGCGTCGACGTGCACGAGCACGGCACCGCGGTGCAGATCCAGTTGCACGGCGTGCTGGAACTCACCGGTGCACCCGCGCGCCGAGTGCGGGCCTCGGTGGCCGCGGCCAAGGTGGACACCATTGTGGGACCGGCGGTTTGGCAGCTGCTGAGTGCGCACACGCAGTTGTGCACCGCGCTCGCCGAACAGCGCGCGTTGGAGCTCACCGACATGCCCCTGACCGCGACCGGCGACCTGCTATGGGACGACGACTGCGCGAAGGCCGGTGCCGCCGCCGATCCGTTCGCCACCGCCGCCGTGCAGTTGCCACAGGCGCACGCCCCGGCCGTCGCACCGCTGGATCGCGATCCGGTACACATCGCCGAACCGGTCCTGTTCGAGGGTTACCGATTCCGCGACGGTGCAATGGAATTGGGTGATCAGCGGATTCGGGTCGAACTGGACGCGCTGCCGTCCGCGGGGCCACTCACGTCGGCGGGCGTCACCGGCTCCAGCACCATGATCGGCCTGCTGCGCTGGGACGCCGACGGCTGGTCGGTGCGGCCGTTGGCGATTCGACGCAAGGTCAAGAGCGCGCTCACCGCCTTTCACAACGGTGATTGGGCACTCGGCCCGACGGACCCGAAAATCGCCAAGGCACAGGCCAAATCCGGCGATGCCGTCGCGGTGTTGCGCGAGCGCGCGGGACGGCTGCTGCGCCGATGACCAGTGAACCTAATCATGAGACCCGGCGCCAGATCCTGTATTGGCGCTTGCTGGCCGGTGTCTTCAGCGGCGAGCAACAGCCGACGCTCGAACAGGCGAGCGCGGGCATCGTCGACGATCTGGGACTGCCGCTGGCGGTGCTCGACCCCGGTATCTCCATCGACAATGTGGTGCAACGCTATCCGGACATGAAGACGGAGTTCGAACGCCTCGACTTCGCCACCGCCGAGGACGACTCGACGGCGGATTCGGCCGGATCCGACGATCCATCGCCCATCGGCGCAGCCGACGTCCGTACAGCGGCACTGGTTTCCAAACTCCTGCTGAACGTCTTCGCCACCGGGTCCGGACAGGTGAGTGCCACACAGCTGGCGGGCTGGCAGTCCGATGCCGGTTGGCTACGCCGCTGCCTGGGTGAGGAGCAGGCGGGCGCTGTGCACGGGGTACTCACCGGTCTGGAGGGCGAACTGGTGTCGCGCATGCGGTTGCGCGAGGTGCTGGCCGACCCGCACCTGGCCGCGCAGCTCACACCGAGCATGTCGCTGATCGAACAGCTGTTGCGCGACAAGCACAATCTGTCCGGCGTCGCACTGGCCAATGCCAAACGCCTGATCCGCCGCTACATCGACGAGGTCGCCGAAGTGCTGCGCACCCAGGTGCAGCAGACCAGCGTAGGCACCGTGGACCGCACGGTCGCGCCCAAGCGCATCCTGCGCAACCTCGACGTGGACCGGACGATCTGGAAGAACCTGCCCAACTGGAATCCGCAGGACGAGCGCCTTTACGTCGACCGGCTCTACTACCGCCAGACCGCCAAGCGCACCGTCCCCGCCCGCATGATCGTGGTGGTGGACCAGTCCGGCTCCATGGTCGACTCCATGGTGAACTGCACCATTCTGGCGTCGATCTTCGCGGGCCTGCCGAAGGTTGATGTGCATCTCATCGCCTACGACACGCGCGCCTTGGATCTCACCCCGTGGGTGCACGATCCGTTCGAGGTGCTGCTGCGCACCAATCTCGGCGGCGGCAACGACGGTCCGGTCGCCATGGCGATGGCCGAACCGAAGATCACCGACCCGAAAAATACCGTGCTGGTATGGATCTCGGACTTCTACGAGTTCGACCGCTCACAGCCGCTGTTCGAATCGATGGAGGCGGTCCATCGCAGCGGGGTGAAGCTCATCCCCGTCGGCTCGGTGAACAGCTCGGGTCATCAGAGCGTCAACCCGTGGTTCCGCGAACGATTCAAAAACCTCGGCACCCCGGTGATTTCCGGACGCATCCAGAAGCTCGTGCACGAACTCAAGAACTTTCTCGACTAGGAGACCCAGCCATCATGAACGACGTTTTGCGCGCCCCCGCCGAGGTCAAGTACGCCGAGGAACTGGATTGGCTGGAGTCCATCGATGATGGCCCCAAGCCGTTCGCGTGGCGGTTGAGCCCGAAGATGGTGCGGCTGTTCATTCTCGGATCCGAACGCGCCGACGGACTGGACCGCGAGGTGGCCCAGAAGTGGTTCGGCGACCGCAGTTTCGTCGAGCGCAGCATCGTCACCCTGGCCTCGGACCGGGGCCTGCTGCTCATCGGCGATCCGGGTACCGGCAAGAGCTGGCTGGCGGAGTTGCTGGCCGCCGCCATCAGCCGCAATTCCACCCTGGTGGTGCAGGGCACCGCAGGCACCACCGAGGACCACATCAAGTACTCGTGGAACATCTCCATGGTCATCGCCAAGGGGCAGTCGCGGGAATCGATGATCCCGTCCCCGATCATGACCGCCATGGAGCAGGGGGTGATCGGCCGCTTCGAGGAACTCACCCGCTCCACCAGTGATGTGCAGGATGCGCTGATCTCCATCCTGTCGGAGAAGTACGTCGCGATTCCCGAACTCGACGACGACAATGTGGTGTTCGCGCAGCCGGGCTTCTCGATCATCGCCACGGCCAACAGCCGCGACCGCGGCGTGAACGACCTCTCGTCGGCGCTCAAGCGCCGCTTCAACTTCGTGCGAATTCCGGTGGTGTCCAACAAGAAGAGCGAGGCGGAGATCGTGCGCTTCCGCACCACGGAACTGCTGCGCCGGCACTCCATCGAACTGGATCTGCCGCCCACGCTGCTGGACATCCTGCTGGAGAGCTTCGCCGATCTGCGCGCCGCCGCGGCCGCCGCCACCAGCGACGACGACAAGCTGGAGTCGGCGCTGTCCACCGCCGAGCAGATCGGCGTGCTCGAAGACGCCATCCTGCACAGCCAGTTCTTCGGAGCGAAGGAACTGCGCGCCGAGACCCTGGCCGGCTCGCTCGTCGGCTCGCTGGCTCGGCGCACGCCCGAGGACCTCGCCATTCTGAACAAGTACCTGCACGGCGTGGTCGAACCGCGCAGCAAGGACAAGAAGGGGAACGCGGCCTGGGGCGAGTTCCTGGAAGGCGGCCGGGCGGCGATCGCGAGGCTCTCGTGACCGCCTCCGGCATCCGCCCCGCGCCGAATACCTTTGCCGCACTGCGGGACCAGCTTGCCGACGCCGCCGTTGCCTTCGCCGGCGCGCCAGGTGCGGCGGGCGACATCCTGGCGGGCATGATCGATGATGTCGACCGGGCGCTGGCCGAGCGGCTGGAGATCTTCCCGGTCTGCCACCACTCTCCCGCATCGGCCCTGGCCATGGTGCGGCGGCTGCGCGAAAAGCAGCCCCGTGTCATCTATCTGGAACTGTGCGAGGACCTGCGACCACTGCTGGACGAGCTGCGTAATTGCCGGCTGCCGGTGGCATTGCAGGCTTTCGCCACCGACACCGCGGGTTTCCCGGCGGAATGGGCGCCGCTGTCGGTGGTCGCGCCGATCACCGAATCGTCGGCCGAATATCAGGCCATCGCTTACGCACTCGAAACGCCGGGCGTCGAACTGGTGCTGGTGGACCGATCCACCGATCACGTCTTCCAGTGGGCGCCCGACGACGAGCCGGCACCGGCCGAGGGCGAGCAACCCGAAGAAGACGGCCTGCACGGCTCGGCGGTCGGCATCGAAATCGGCGATCTGCGGCCACGTTTCGCCGAGCTGGAAGCACACCTGCTGCACCACGGCAAGGTCAGGCACTGGTCCGAGTGGTGGGACCAGTACGTCGAGCAGCCCCTCGCGGACGCCGACTACGACACCTACCGCCAGGTCATGGTCATGATCGGCAGCCTGTTCCGGCGGTTGCGCCGCGGCAGCACGGCCGAGGACGAGAACCGCGAGCGACACATGTGGACGCGCATGCGGGAACACCTGGCCGCCAACGACATCGACCCGAGTCAGGCGCTGCACGTGTGCGGCGCGGCCCATGCGGCCAGCCCGGTCGAGGAGTTCGGGCTGGCCGCACCAGCGACCTCGTTCGAGATCTCGCCGCGCTCGGCCACCACGTGGCACTACGGGCTGATTCCGTCCAGCCATTCCGCCATCGAGGCGCAGTTCGGGCTGGCCGGCGGCGCCGTGTCGATCGCGGCGGCCACCTGGGCGAAGGGTTTGCGGCGCGGGGCGTTGCAGTCGTTCCAACTGGACGGCCAGCCGGGCACGAAGAAGCGCGCCAAGAAGGCACTGCTGCCCGCTGCGGCCGAAACCGAAGTGGCGGATCAGCTTTCCGGGTTTCTGTCGCGACCGCCGGTACTCGATCGGCTGGACGAGGCCGAACTCCTGGAATGGTCGGTCGATATCGTGCGGCTCGCCCGCCGCAACGGCTATCTGGCCAGCACCGCCGACGCCATCGCCGTCTTCGAGACCTCGATCCTGTTGGCAGGCTTGCGTAATCGAGCGCGGCCGACACCGTACGACTTCCAGGACGCGGCCGTCACCTGCATCGAGAAGGACCGGGTACCGGGACGCCGCGATGTGCGACGACTGTGCGAGATCCTGCTCGGCGGTGACCGCATCGGCCAGGTCGGCTACGCGGCGCTGCCGCCCCTGGCCCGCGACGTACTCGACCGGCTGGAACCGCTCGGACTGGACCTGTCCAAACGAACGCTGCAACGCGCGCTGCTGGATCTGAAGACGACACCGGACCTGCGGGCCTGCTCGGACCTGCTGTGGTTGCTGCGCAGGTTGCTGCCGCACGATGCGCTGCGGCCCATTATGGGTTCGCGCGGGCTCGGCACGACCTCGATTCAAGAGAGCTGGGATATCGGGCTCGGCAAATACCAGCGCTCGCTGGTCGAACTCGGTTACGAGGGCGTCACCGTGGAGCAGGTGCTGGAGCAGCGCCTGCGCCGGGCGGTCACCGCACCGGACGCGACCGCCGCGATCGCACTCGCCGCGGTCGAGGACGCGCTGGTGTACCTCGGCTCGGTGCGCCTCGCCGACGAGTTGGGCAACCGGGCGGTCGAACTGCTCGCCGCAGAACGAACCGTAGACGACGCACCGCTCGTGCTTCGCCGTATCCGCGTGCTGCTCAACTACTTCCGCTCCACCGAAGGCGGCCTGCCCGCCTGGTGCGAGCGCTTCGTGACCGCCGGCTACGCCCACTACTGCACCTTGCTGCCCACCGCCTTTGCCGCCGAGGAAACCGGCCCGGCCCAAGTGGCGGCGATGCTGGGCTTCCTGTTCGGGATGGAAAACCTGGCCCTGTCCCTGGGTTGCGACCACACCCAACTGGAACTGGCGGTCCTGCAGTCACATCCGGAAGCGCCGGCCAAGGTAGCCCTCCTGTGGGCGGCGCGGTTCCAACTCGGCCTGCTCACCATGGGCGAGTTGCGTTCCCGGTGCGACGACATGCTGGCCAATCCGCTGATGCTGCCGTCCGTTCCGCAGTACGTCAGCGGCTTCGTCCAAGCCATCGATCCCGCGCCTGCCCTGAAACCCTTTGTGGTGGAACTTCTGTCGAAAGCCTTCGGCACACTCCCCGATGGGGTACTGCTGCCTTGGCTGCCGAAGCTCATCACCACCCTGAAAGATCAAGCAGGCGACCTGATCCCCGGCCTGGTCCGCGAAGCAGGCCGCACCTTCCCCGGCACCCTCCCGGCCGTAGACGCCTTCACCGCACCTTGGTCCCTCGAATCCCCCTCCATCCCAACACCACTGACACCGTCCCCCCAAGGCCCCGTCAACGACCTACTCGCCACCCACCCCACCACCTGCGACGCCCTATCCGCTCTGCTCGGCATCGAAGGCGCCTGGCAGGAAGCCCAACCAGCGGGCAACCCCGAAGTAGCCGACCTACTCCACCGATTCCCCACCACCGCCACGGCCCTGGCCGCCCAACTCGGCCAGCCCACCCCGACCTGACCCCAGAAGACGCACCCTTCTGCCTTCCCCCACCTGCTGCCGCACGCCACAGCGGGTGCATGAAGGCAGAAGGGGTGCGGGAACGGCATCCAGGCGCTAGAGACCAGCACGCGTTGCGTTTCCGTAG
>NZ_BAUA01000086.1 GCF_000710915.1 Nocardia brasiliensis IFM 10847 | reverse complement strand
ATTGACCGGCCAGGTGCCATAGCCCGGTGAAGTTGTTGAACGGGCCGCCGACGATCTGGCTGGTCCACTCGAGCACGAAGTTGCCCGAGCCGTCGATGGTGCCGCGCACCGGGCTGGTCTTGCCGGGCAGTCCACCGCCCGGCTTCGGCGAGCCCTGATTGAACACCTGGTTGTTCCAGGTGACCCCGAGGCTGCTCAGGTCGCCGGAGAGCTGGCCCCCGTCGGAGAACAGCTGCGGAGTGCCCGTGCCGCCGCCGGTCTGCGGGTCGGTGGGGTTGGTCGCGGTGGCGAAGTCGACGCCGTAGAAGCGGACCGGCGTGGTGACCCGGCCGGACTGCGCGTTGCCCGCCCCATCGAACGCGGCGGCGGGTTGTGGCTGATAGCTACCGCTGATCAGCCCGCCGTCGCTGCCCGCGGACAGCGGGGTCACGGTCTGGTCGCTGCACCCGGAATCACTGTTGGCGAGGTAGGGGCCGCCCGCGTCGCCGGTCGGCAGGATCATCCGAAAGAAGCTGCCGGTCACCGCGCCGCCGGAGCAGACGCCGGGCGCGAGCGCGAACAGGCCGTTCAGCGGCGCGGGTTCGGCGTGCGCGGACGGCGCGGCGAGCGTCGACAGGCCGAGGGCGGCTACCGCGGCGGCGAGCCGATAAGAATTCCGTCCCATGGATCGTCCTTCGGTGAATTCGTGCGTGGATTTCTGATTCAGGGCATCGCGACCCATCGGAACTCGAGCCGAACGGGTTGTCGCCATTTGCGGTCACGGTGAGCGGAATCCCCGGGGCAGACTTTCCGGAATCGACCGGGCGTTTCCTGGTAGCGCTGTGATGGGCATCACCGTAGGATTAGTTTGACGTCCTAGTATCGGGCGCCCCGTGGTAGCACCGGAGGAAACCGTGGCCGAGAGCAGCGCACTGCATACGCCGATCCACCCCGTCCGCTTCGTGACCTCGGCGGCCCTGTTCGACGGGCACGACGCGGCGATCAACATCATGCGCCGCATCCTGCAGTCGCAAGGCGCGGAGGTGATCCACCTGGGGCACAATCGCTCGGTCCGCGAAGTCGTCGACGCGGTGCTCACCGAAGACGCGCAAGGTGTCGCGGTGAGTTCCTATCAGGGCGGGCACGTCGAATATTTCGAATACCTCGCCGACGCGCTGAAAAAGGCAGGGGCGGAACACGTTCGCATATTCGGCGGGGGCGGCGGCGTGATCGTCGCGCAGGAAATCGCGCGGCTCGCCGAATCCGGCGTGACCATCTTCTCCCCCGAGGACGGCCAGCGACTCGGGCTGCCCGGCATGATCAATCGGCTGATCCACGAGTGCGATATCGACCTCGCCGGCACACCGCCGGTGCTGGACGCGGTGCTCACCGGCGAACGCGCGGCACTGGCCCGCGCCATCACCTGTATCCAGCAGGGCGTGCTGCCGGAGCCCGATCAGCTCGCGTTGCGGCAGGCGGCCGCCGCACGCACCGTGCCGGTACTCGGTATCACGGGCACCGGCGGCTCCGGAAAGTCCTCGCTCACCGACGAATTGGTGCGCCGGTTGCGCACCGACCAGCAGGACAAATTGCGCGTCGCGATTCTCGCGGTGGATCCGACTCGACGCCGCGGCGGCGGCGCACTGCTCGGCGACCGCATCCGGATGAACGCGTTGGACGGCGATCACATCTTCTTCCGCTCGCTGGCCACCCGGGGCGGCCGCGAGCTGCCGGACAATATCGAACTCATCGTGACCGCCTGCAAGGCAGCGGGTTACGACCTCGTCGTCTTGGAGACCCCGGGCATCGGACAGGGCGATGCCGCGGTCACCGAGCAGGTCGATGTGTCCATGTACGTCATGAC
Organism: Nocardia brasiliensis IFM 10847; assembly: GCF_000710915.1. GTDB lineage: Bacteria > Actinomycetota > Actinomycetes > Mycobacteriales > Mycobacteriaceae > Nocardia > Nocardia brasiliensis_A. The sequence continues at coordinate 77,644 of NZ_BAUA01000086.1, read as the reverse complement.
ACCGGAGTTCGGCGCCGCGTCCCAGCTGGAGAAGATCGACATGCTGGACTACGCGGACGTGGTGGCGATCAACAAGTTCGAGCGGCGCGGGGCCGCCGACGCGCTGCGGGACGTGTCGCGTCAGCTCATCCGCAACCGGGAGGACTTCAGCGCGTCACCCGAGGACATGCCTGTATTCGGCACCAGCGCGGCCACTTTCAACGACGACGGCGTCACCGCGCTGTACCAGCACCTGACCGGCCTGCTCACCGAGCACGGTCTGCAGCTCGATCCGGGCGTACTGCCCAGGGTCGACACCCGCACCTCGACCCGGTTCGCCCAGATCATTCCGCCCGCCAGGGTGCGCTATCTGGCCGAGATCGCCGAAACGGTGCGCGACTATCACGCCCGCACCGCCACGCAGATCGTCGCGGCCCAGCGGGTGCAGCGCCTGGACCAGGTCGCCGCGGAACTGCCGGACGATCGCGCCGTCACCGACCTCGCCGCCGCCGCCCGCACCGCACTGACCCCGGACAATGCCGCCCTACTGGCCGAGTGGCCGGCCCTGGCCGAGTCCTATCGGGGTGCCGAACAAGTGGTGCGCATCCGCGACCGCGAGATCCATACGCCGTTGCGCCGGGAAACGCTGTCCGGCAACTCGATTCCGCGCGTCGCGCTGCCGCGCTACACCGACCACGGCGAGCTGCTGCGCTTCTTGCGCTGCGAGCACCTGCCCGGGCATTTCCCGTTCACCGCGGGCGTCTTCCCGTTCAAGCGGGACAACGAGGACCCGGCCCGGATGTTCGCCGGTGAAGGTGATCCGTTCCGCACCAACCGCCGTTTCAAGGTACTGAGCGAGTACGCCGACGCGAAAAGGCTGTCCACCGCGTTCGATTCGGTGACGCTGTACGGTCACGACCCTGCCGAGCGTCCCGACATCTACGGCAAGGTCGGCACCTCCGGCGTCTCCATCGCCTCGCTCGACGATATGAAAGCGCTCTACGACGGCTTCGACCTGACCGCACCGACCACCTCGGTGTCGATGACCATCAACGGCCCCGCGCCGACCATTCTGGCGTACTTCCTCAATACCGCGATCGACCAAGCACTGGAACGGTTCTCGGCGGACAACGGGCGCCCGCCGTCCGAACACGAAGCCGCCGGCGTCCGGGCCGAGACCCTGGCGACCGTCCGCGGCACCGTGCAGGCCGACATCCTGAAAGAGGACCAGGGCCAGAACACCTGCATTTTCTCCACCGAGTTCAGCCTGCGCATGATGGCCGATATCCAGGAATGGTTCGTGCGCAACAATGTCCGCAACTTCTATTCGGTGTCGATCTCCGGGTATCACATCGCGGAGGCGGGCGCGAACCCGATCAGCCAGCTCGCGTTCACCCTCGCCAACGGATTCACCTACGTGGAGGCGTATCTCGCGCGGGGCATGGCGATCGACGACTTCGCGCCGAACCTGTCGTTCTTCTTCTCCAACGGCATGGATCCCGAGTATTCGGTGATCGGCCGGGTCGCCCGGCGCATCTGGGCGATCACCATGCGAGATCGCTACGGCGCCAACGACCGCGCCCAGAAGCTCAAGTATCACGTACAGACCTCGGGCCGCTCGCTGCACGCCCAGGAGATGAGCTTCAACGACATTCGCACCACGCTGCAGGCACTGATCGCGATCTACGACAACTGCAACAGCCTGCACACCAACGCCTACGACGAGGCGGTGACCACACCCACCGAGGAGTCGGTGCGCCGCGCGCTGGCCATCCAACTGATCATCAACCGCGAGTGGGGCGTGGCGATGAACGAGAACCCGCTGCAGGGCAGCTTTCTCATCGACGAGCTCACCGATCTGGTCGAGGAGGCGGTACTGGCCGAGTTCGACCGGATCAGCGAGCGCGGCGGGGTGCTCGGCGCGATGGAGACCGGCTACCAGCGCGGCAAGATCCAGGACGAGTCGATCCGCTACGAACACCGCAAGCACGACGGCTCGCTGCCGATCATCGGCGTGAACACCTTCCGTAACCCGCACGGCGAACCGCACCACGAGATCGAATTGGCGCGCGGCACCGAGCAGGAGAAACAGTCCCAGTTGCAGCGGGTCCGCGACTTCCAGCACCGGCACCGCGACGCCGCCCATGCCGCCCTCGCCCGCCTCGACGCGGTCGCCCGCACCGACGACAACATCTTCGAGGTCCTGATGGACGCCGCCCGCGTCTGCACCCTGCAACAGATCACCGACGCGTTCTTCACCGTCGGCGGCCAATACCGCCGCAACGTGTGAGATCGCCGAGTCCTTGCCTGTCTGCACACGTACGGTCCTCGGCGCCGAGCCGAATTTCGTTGCGGGTGCGCGTCCACGTGTGACAATCGCCGGTGGCGGGCGGGACGACGGCACGATTACGGATGGCGGCTATGGATTTCGCAGGTGTTCGGATTGTCGACGCGCACATCCATCAGTGGGATCCGTTCACGACCCCGCGAGATTTCAGCGGCACCGCGAAACTGCTGCGCGCACTGCCGGTTCCGCTCGCCCTGGTGACCCGGCTGGCACCGCAACGGGACCGCCTCTTCGTCGGCGACCCCACCGCCTACCTGCGGCCCTACCTGCCCGCGGACTATCGCGCGGACGCGGGACCGCTGCCGGTCGAGGCCATCGTGCACATCGAAGTCCAATGGGCGCAGGGCGGTCCGCTCGGCAAGGCGGATGAGACGCGCTGGGTGGCAAGCCTTCCGTTCGGGGTCGACACCCCCGCGCTGGGCGCGATCATCGGCAGCGGCGATCCCGCCGCGCCCGGATTCGGCGAGCTGCTCGACGCGCACCGGGCCGCCGCCCCCACACTGCGCGGCATCCGCGCCGCGGTCGCCCACCATCCCGACCCCGCCGTCCGCGCCTTCGGACGCGCCGAAAGCCAGCTGTCGTCAAAGGAATTCCTGGACGGCTTCGCCCACTTGGCCGCGCGTGACCTCTCGTTCGAGGCATGGGTGTACTCGCACCAGCTGCCCGAGGTCACGGCGCTGGCCGCGCGCTATCCGCAGGTGCCCATCGTGCTCGACCACCTCGGCACGCCCGCAGGGATTTTCGGGCCGATCGGACCGCACATCGGACGGAATCCCGGCGTGCGCCGCGAGCTGTTCCTGCGCTGGCGCGACGATCTCACCGACCTCGCCGCGCAGCCCAACGTCGTCGCCAAGGTCAGCGGCCTGATGATGCCGGTGCTGGGCCACCCCGTACCGCCTCGCGGCACCGCGACGCCGGTGCCCGAACTGGTGGATCGCGTGGGCCCGCTCCTGACGCACGCGCTCGACGTGTTCGGCGTGGACCGGCTGATCTGGGGTTCGAATTTCCCGGTGGACAAGCCGATCACGACCATCGCGGGCAGCGCCGAGACGATCGCCACCGCGCTGGGCGCGGGCCCGCACGATATCGCGCGGATCTTCCGCGACAACGCCCGCCGCGTCTACCGATTCGATGACTGAGCGCGCGAAACCCGTTACTCCCCTGCGGAAATGATCTCCGGCGGCAGATACCGGCTCGCGAACAGGGCACCGAGACCGCAGGTGTGCTCGATGATGCGCGGGCCGTCGATCTCCATCGCCCCGGTCCGCCAGGCGGTGAGCAGCTCGATGAAACCGCCGATGCAGACCAGCGTGCTCATCCGGACGTCCACCTCGTCGGTGTCCGCTGCCAGATACGGCCGCGCGGTGGCGATGAGCAGCTCGGTCGCGTCACCGAGCATGGTCTTGCGGCGCTGCTCGAGCACGGCGCTGCCCGCATGGTCGGCCAGCAGGATGCGCGCGCGCCCGTCGTGGTCGGATTGCAGGGCCACCGCCCGGGTCACCGCCGCGCGCAGGATCACCAGCGGCGGCTGTGCCACCTGCTCCGCGACGACCGCGGCGAGGTCGGCGAACACCTCGGCGCACACGGCATCCCATGCGGCGCCGAGCAATTCGTCGCGATCGGCGAAGTGCTCGTAGAAATATCGATCGTTGAGCGCGGTGCGCTGGCACACGCCGCGCATGGTCACGGCGGCCCAGCCGCTGTCGAGCCAGATCTCCAGGGCCGCGTCGAGCAGCCGCGCGCGGCGTTCGGCGCGCCGCTCCTCCGCGGTGCGCCCGCCCCAGGTCCGGGCCGGTACACGCAAGCTCATGGTTGACAAAGTACCCCATCGCGCGCCTAATTGGTGGCAGGTGCGGCCAATTATGTGGTGATCGTCAGCCCCCAGCGGCCGCCAGAACACACGAGGCGGTGTGTGCGCCGCCGGTACGTGGGAGGTGGCCATGCCCGACAACGGGATCGAGCACGAGGTGATCATCGTCGGCGCCGGATTCTCCGGCATCGGCGCGGCGATCAAGCTGCGCGAGGCCGGCTTCGACGACTTCCTGATCGTCGACGAGGCCGACGGCGTCGGCGGCACCTGGCACTGGAACACCTATCCCGGTATCGCCGTGGACATTCCGTCGTTCAGCTACCAGTTCTCGTTCGAGCAGCGCACCAGCTGGTCCCGAACCTACGCGCCGGGCCGGGAATTGAAGGCGTACGCCGAATCGTGCGTGGACAAGTACGGGCTGCGACCCCGAATTCGGTTCGGCACCACCATCACCGAGGCCGAGTTCGATGCGGACGGCTGCCGGTGGCGGCTACGGACCGCGACCGGTGACGAGCTGACCGCGCGATTCGTCATCAGCGCCACCGGCGTGCTCACCCGCCCGAAACTGCCCGAGATCCCCGGTGTCGACGCGTTCACGGGCGTCACCATGCACACCTCACGCTGGGATCACCGGCAGGATCTGCGCGGCAAGCGGGTCGCGATCATCGGCACGGGAGCCTCTGCGGTGCAGGTGATTCCGGAGACCGCTCCGCAGGTCGAGCAGCTCGTCGTGTTCCAGCGCACGCCGATCTGGTGCCTGCCCCGGCTCGATCTGCCGCTGCCCAAGCCGGTGCAGTGGGCTCTGCGGGTGCCCGGCGCCCGCTCGCTGACCCGGCTGATCAGCCAGACCTACGTCGAAGTCACCTTCCCCATCGCCGCGCACTATCACAAGAATCTGCCCACGGCCGCGATCGGCGAGCGGGCCGGTCTCGCGCACCTGCGCAGCCAGGTGAAAGATCCGGTGACCCGGGAAAAGCTCACACCCCGTTACGCTTTGGGCTGCAAGCGGCCGAGTTTCTCGAACGACTACCTGGCCACGTTCAACCGCGCCAACGTGGTGCTGGAGACCGACCCGATCGAGGCGATCACCCGCACCGGCGTGCGCACGGCGTCGGGCACGGAATACCCGGTCGACATCCTGGTGCTGGCAACCGGTTTCAAGGTGATGGAGTCCGGCAACATGCCGACCTATCGACTGCGCGGCATCGACGGCCTCGACCTGGAGAAGTGGTGGGACGAGAATCGGCTGCAAGCCTACGAAGGCGTGAGCGTGCCCGGGTTCCCGAACTTCTTCTCGATCATCGGCCCGTACGGCTACAACGGTTCGTCCTACTTCGCGCTGATCGAGAACCAGACCAGGCATATTCTGCGCTGCCTGCGCCACGCCCGAGCGGGCAACGCGACAGTAGTCGAGGTGACCCGCGAGGCCAACGACCGCTTCTTCCAGGAGATGCTGGACCGCCGCGGCGGCCAGGTGTTCTGGCAGGACAGCTGCACGGTCGCGAACAGCTACTACTTCGACAAACACGGCGACGTGCCACTACGCCCGTCGACCACCGTCGAGGCCGCTTGGCGCAGTGGGCATTTCGACCTGTCCGACTACCGGTTCGCTACCTCGGCGTAACGCACCGGTTGAGACTCAGCCGGGAAATGCCTGAGCCAGCTGACGGGTCAAGGTGTTTGGCGCGGTGGCGAGCGATGGGCCGTACCAGGTGAGACTGCGTCCTTCGACCAGGGCCACGTCACACCCAGGAAAGGCTTCGGGGCCATCGGTTTCGGTGAAGACGTACGGCTCGTCGGGTAGCACCGCCAGTTCGACGCCGACGGTCAGCTCGTCCTCGGTGAGCCGCGGGTAGCGCTCGGAACGGTCGGCGTGGACGAGGCGCAGGCCGAGCCGACGGGCTAGGTCACCGGTGAACGTGTTGCGCCCCACCACGATCCACGGATTGCGCCAGATCGGGATCACGGCGGGCCGCGGCGGCACGGGTGGCGGTGCCGCCCAGACGGATTCGGCCTCCGCCAACCAGCCGGGGACGCCCGCACCGAGGGCGACGGTGCAGAGCCGGCGCAACGAGGCCAACGCCTCGTCCACCGTCTCGATCCGGGTGACCCACACGGGGATACCGGCCGCGCGGAGGCGGTCGACGTCGATGCGCCGGTTCTCCTCCATATTGCACAGCACCAGGTCCGGGGCCAGCTCGACGATGCGACGCACGTGCGGATTCTTGGTACCGCGCACTCGCTCGACGTCGAGGCCTACCGGATGCGTGCACCAATCCGTCGCGGCGACAAGGATTTCGGGGCGGGTGCGGGCCACTGCCTCGGTCAGTGAAGGCACCAGCGACACCACCCGCCGCGGCTCGGTCAGCGGCACCACCGTGCCCAGATCGTCGCGCACCGGGCTCATGACAGGACCCGCCTGGCCAGCGTCCGGAGTTCCGCCGGCGCTACCGCGGGCAGCATATTGCTCGCGCCGAGCACGAGCAGATAGAGGATCCGCGCGGTCTCCCAGGCGTCGGTCTCCGCATAGCCGCTCTCCTGCAAAAGTTTTCGCAGAATATCCAGCCGAGCGGTGTCGATCCGCGCCTTCACCTCGGCCGCTGCCGGGTCGTCGATCGCCCAGGACCGGACCGCGGTCTCCAATCTGGCGGGGCCGTCGTCCTCCAGGACGAGATCGAGCAGCAGGTCCAGCCGTGCCCGCGGGTCGAGCGACTCGGCGGCGGTGACCTCGCGCACGTAGCGGGTGGTGTGCACCTCCTCGAAGTGCGCGAGCAACGCCGCCTTGTAGCCGGTGATGCCGGAAAAGTGGTGGTAGAACGAGCCGGTGCTCAGCCCGGTCGTCGCGACCAACCGCTCCAGCGTGAGCCCGGCGGGGCCCGCCGTGCCGAGGATCACCAAGCCCGATTCCAGCCATGAACTCTTGCCTGCCACGTTTCTCAGCCTATAACATAAGTTTTGTTCTGTTACCGGAACGCCAGCTCGGCCCGAGTCACGGAGGTCGCGATGACCGCGATAACACCCTCGTCCACCCTGCCCGCCCGCTGGGCCGCGCCGGTCCACCTCGCGGGTTCCGCGCTACTCGGCGTGGTCGGCCTGGCCCACCTGCTGGTCGTGCACGCCTTCGGCGGCACCGATTCGCCCGCGGAAGAGACGGTCAACGAACTGTCCACCCACGTCAGCAGTGCGCTGTTCGAGGGCGGCAGGCAAATCAGTGTGTTCGATCTGAACACCGGTTACAGCGTCGGAATGGGGTTGTTCGGACTGCTTTTCGGGCTGCTCGCGATCGCCGCTGCGCGCTCGGCCCCACAGCTGATCGCACGCTGGTCGCTGTTCAACGGCGTCTGCGTGGCGGCTGCGGGCGGACTGTGCTGGATCGCCCTGCTGTACTTTCCCGAGCCGGTGATCGTCGTGTCGATCATCGCGACACTGTGCTTCACGACCGTGCTGGTGGCCGGCCCCCGCGAAAGCGCCTGAGCGCTGCCGAAGTTCGGTGCAAGGGCAGCGGCCTGGCAACCTTCGGGCAGTACCCAGACGGTGTGACCGGGCGCACACTGGACGAGGCATCCGGTGTCGGGAAGTCCCGGTCCCCGTGTCACCGGACTCGATCCCGCCCCGAAGGTCCGGCGGCACCCCGAAAGCCCCGACGCCGGATGCTCACCAACCACGGGCGCGATCAGTCGTTGTCAGCCTGGTATCCGGCGCCGGCATTCCTACTGTCGGGCGCTGTCATCCCTCTATCTGGCGATACAGCGCGGCGAGTTCACGCAGTCCCGCCGCCGCGATCGACTCCTCCGCCGCGGTCATCCGCATCGCCTTGCGCAACAGCAACGGATCGAGATCCTCGGTCGCCGGGCGGAATTCGACCTTCGGCAGCTTCGGCAGCTCGATATCGTCGCCGTACAGGTCGGTGGAATCCGCCGCGCGCAGGTCACGTTCGATGCCGCCGATCAACGTGTCCAGGTCGAGGCCGCGCAAGGTGAGAATTTCGCGGGGCCGTTCGTCGAGTCGTTCGGCGAGCAGATAGCAGACCGCGGCCACATGCTTGCACGGCCAGCCCGGATCCGGGCAGCTGCAACTGAAGTCCAGGTCGGCCGCGGTGGTCGGCAGCAGCAGCGGGCCGAGATCGGTCGGCAGTGCGCCGGAGGCGATCTCGGCCAGCATGCCCGGCGCCTCGCGGATCGTCTCGATCAGCAACTCGAGTTCTTCCTCGCGCAACGGGCGCACCGTGAACACGGCGGTGAACGGGCGTGGCTGGCTGCCCTGCACCTCGGCGGTCACCGCACCCGGCTCGATGTGATAACTCACCACCTGTCCCGCGCGGGCATAGGTCCGGCCGCGAGACATCCGTCCGGGCTCGGCCATCTGCTCCACCGCGTCGACCAGAGCCTTGCCCCACCAGGTGCGCCCGAAACCGCCGCGCCTGCTGCGCGCCGCCGCCCCGCCGCGCACCGGACGCCGCTTGCCGAACTGGCTGTAGTCGATATAAATGCCTTGATCGGGGCCGTCGGCGCTCATTCGCCGACCGCCTCGGCCCCGAGCGTGAACAGTTCGCGCAGGTCGTCGGTGCTGAGTTCGGTGATCCAGTTCTCCCCCGCACCGATCGCCAGATCGGCGAGTTGCCTTTTGCCGTTGATCATCTCGTCGATCCGCTCCTCGATCGTGTCGACGCAGACCAGCTTGCGCACCTGGACATTGCGCTGCTGACCGATGCGGAACGCACGGTCGGTGGCCTGGTTCTCCACCGCAGGATTCCACCAGCGGTCCAGGTGCACCACGTGATTGGCGGCGGTGAGATTCAGGCCGGTGCCACCGGCCTTGAGCGACAACAACATCAGCGAGGGACCGTCCGGCTCCTGGAACCGGGTGACCATGCTGTCGCGCCGCTGCTTGGGCACGCCGCCGTGCAGGAACGGAATCTCGGTGCCGAAGCGTTCGGTCAGATACGGCGCGATCAGCTCACCGAACTCGCGGAACTGGGTGAACAGCAGGGCTTTCTCGCCGTCGGCGAGCACCGCGTCCAGCACGTCCTCCACCAGGGCGAGCTTGCCGGAGCGGTGGCTGCCGCGATGCAGGATGCCGGAGCCGTCGCCGAGATAGTGCGCCGGATGATTGCACACCTGTTTGAGCCTGGTCAGCGCGCTGAGCACGGCGCCCTTGCGGGCCATGCCCTTCGCGTCCTTGATCTTGGCCAGCGTGTCGTCGACCACGGCCTGATACAGCGCAGCCTGCTCGACGGTCAGGTTCGCGCGCACGGTCATCTCGATCTTGTCCGGCAGATCGGTGATCACGGCGGGATCGGTTTTCACCCGGCGCAGCACGAACGGCTGCGTGATCAGGCGCAGCCTGCTGATCGCGTTCTCGTCGCGCTCGCGTTCGATCGGCACGGCGAAACGCGCGCGGAAGGTCTGCGGGCTGCCGAGCATTTTCGGCATGGCGAAATCCATGATGGAGCGCAGTTCCTCGAGCCGGTTCTCCACCGGAGTTCCGGTGAGCGCCAACCGATGTCGCGCGGGCAAGGCGCGGGCGGCGCGGGCCTGCCTGGTACCGGCGTTCTTGATGTGCTGCGCCTCGTCGAGCACGATGCGGTCCCACGACTGCCGCTTCAATTCGTCGAGATCCCGGGCGAGCAGCGAATACGTCGTGATCACCAGATCTGACTCGGCGACCGCCGCGTCCAGCTCCGCCCCCGCATGCCGTCCCGCGCCGTGATGCACCCACACCCGTAGATCCGGCGCGAACCGCTCGGTCTCGCGCTGCCAGTTCCCCACCACCGACATCGGGCACACCAGCAGGGTCGGCCCCACGGCGCGGTCCGGTGTGCCGTGCGGCCGAACCGCGCCGTCGATCGTCTTGCCCGCCAAGAGCTGCGGGCCGCCGCCCGAAGAACCCTTCGCCGCCTTGCGCCGCCGCGCGGCATCGAGCGAAACCACCACAGCGCCTTGCGCATTCGACGCGGCAACCGTGCCTGCCGATTGGGCCGCACCGACCTGCACGCGCGGCCCTGTCGACTCGCCATGTTCATCAGGGCTCGTCGATTCGGCGCGGCCTTTCCTTCCGGCTTTCAGCGCGGCTTTCCGATCATCCGCCGGTTGGTTCGGCCCCACCGGCGGGCGCGCACCTACCTCGCGTTCGTGCACCAGCAGCGCGAGCACCTGCACGGTCTTGCCCAGTCCCATATCGTCGGCGAGGATCGCGCCGAAACCCATTCGGCTCATGGTCGCCAGCCAGGACAGGCCGCGCTCCTGGTAGGGACGCAGCTGGGCTTTGAGGCCGACCGGCGGGGCGATCGGTGCAAGATCGCGGGTCCGGTCCAGGATGTCGGCGGCCCAGCCGGTCGCGGTCACCTCGGTGACGGGTACCTGCTCCACCCGGCCCGCGGCGAGCTCGCCCACCAGGTCCGCGAAGGTGATCTCGGAGGTGTCGGCGTGCGCGGCGACGTAGCGGGCGGCGGCGGCCAGCACTTTGTGATCGGCCTGCACCCAGTCGCCGCGCAACTGGACCAGGTCGGACTTGCTGCGGACCAGCCGCTCCATCTCGGCCTTGGTCAGCACGGTGTCGCCCAGCGCGAGTTCCCAGCGGTAGGACACCAGCCCCGGCATGCCGACCGTGCTCTCGGCCGCGGGCACCGCGCTCTCCACCCGCAGGCGCATGGTCGGCGCGCTGACGTTCCAGGCGCGCGGCAGCAGCAACCGGACACCGGCGGCCTGCAACGCGTGCGCACCGTGCTCGACCAGATCGATGACCACCTCGGTGGGCAGCAGCAGATCCATCGAGCGCGGATCGCTCGGCAGGTCGCGCAGCCGCGGATAGGCCCGCTGCGCCTCGCCGAGCTGCTCCCCCGCCACCCGGAGCAGATTCGGATCGCTGTGCAGCAGAACAGGACTCGGCGCTTCGCCGTCCAGTCGCAGGCAGACCTCCAGGCGCCACAGCGCCACCGAATCGTCCGCGGTGCCGAGCTCGCCGTCGGGTTCGAGCAGGCGCAGCACCAGCTCCGGTTCGTCGCCGGTCAGGGTGGCGCGCCAGCGTTCGAGCACCTCGGCCACCTGGTAGCTGCCGTGGTCCAGCGCCACGTCGCGGACCAGCGCGTCCACCAGGGGATGTGTCGGCGCGGGCAGGTCGACGAGGGCGCGCGCGATGGGATCGGTGAGCTCGCCCACCAGATCCTCTAGCACGGCATTCGGCCGCCCGGCGACCCGCAGCGCGGCGGGCATGGCGACGGCCAGCTCGGCCAGCCAGGCCCGCTGTCGTTCGCCGCCGACCAACCGCCAGCGCACCCACCACTGGCCGTCGTCCCGGCGCAATTCCGGCACGATCCGGCCCGCGCGGACCCAGCGCTCGATGCCGTGCGCGACATGCGCGAGAAACCGCAGATCGCCGGCCACCGCCTCGGCGGGCAACCGCTGCCGCAGGGCCTCCGCGGCGCTCTGCGGCGCCATCGCGTGCGCGCGGACCTGCTCGGTGGTGCTGCCGCCAGGACCGGCCACCAGCACATCTGCCCGGTGCCGGAATTTGGACGCGCTCAAAACGCCGCCCAGCGGTTCGGGCAGCGCGGTGAGGGGCGAATCGTGCCAGAGCAGCAACCCGGATCCCGGCGACCACAGACCGTGCAGCATCAGCCCATCCAAGCAGGTGGGTCCGACACCGTCGCGGCCACCGCGATCCCGCTTTTCTGGATTTCTGGGCCGGAGCGGGACATACTTGAATATCCGCTGGTCATCGCAGAAGAATCGCGGTCAGGTGTCAACGGAAGCGGAGGCAGCCATGACGATTCTGCTCCAGGTCCTCGAGCAGAGCTTCACGCCGACGACGCCGTGGGAGCGGCGCAAATTCACCTTCATCAAGGCCGAGAAGATCGTCGGCATGCGGTTGGACGGCCAGTCCGGCGTCTGGCTGGACCTGTCCCGCCCGGGCGAGTCACAGCGCCTGGCCCGCACCGTCGACCCGCACGAGGCCATCACCTTCCTGCTCGCCACCTTCGCCAAACTCGCCGAGTGCGAGGAACGCGGCGGCTCGTGGCTGATCGGGCACGACGGGGCGAACGCCGAATCGATCTCGGCCACCCGGTTCCCGCCGCGGTCGAGCGAGGTCGCCGACGACGATCTGCTGGCCCGCGCTTGGCTGTGAGGGTCGCCCACGCTGCCCCCTGACAACTGCTTCCGCTCGGGTTCTGGTGAATGTCGGTCCATACGTGTAGATCTGGCGCCATGGGTGCGGACATTCGGCGTTGGCTCGTGGGCCTGTTCGTGCTGGTGTGCGCCGTCGGCTGCGCTCAATGGGGTGTCGGCGCGGTAGCGCCCGCACCGGGCAGCCCGACCAGAATCGAGCTGGAACAGCTGCTGGCCGCGGTACGCGTGGTACCGGATCGGCCGCACCCCGGCGGGTACGAACGCGGGTGCAAACCCGGGCAGGGCTGCGTGTTCGGGACCGCGTGGTCCGACGACCACGACGGACCCGGCGGGCACGACGGCTGCGACACTCGCAACAACGTGCTGGCCCGACAGCTCGTCGAGGTGAGTTTCCGGCCGGGGACCAACAACTGTGTGGTGGTCGGTGGCACTTTGCACGACCCGTACACGGGCAAACAGCTTTCGTTCACCAAGGCCGACGCGAACGACGTGCAGATCGATCACGTGTATCCGCTGGCCGCCGCGTGGGATCTGGGCGCCGCGGGCTGGCCGCTGGAACAGCGGGTGCGGTTCGCCAACGACCTCGAGGTCAACCTGCTCGCCACCGAAGGCCGCACCAACCAGGCCAAGGGCGACAAGACCCCGGCGCAGTGGCTGCCGCCCGCGCGGGCCAACCACTGCTTCTACGCGGGCCGGTATCTCACCGTCGCCGCCCGCTACAACCTGCCGGTGACCGCGGCGGATGGCGCGGCCCTGCACGCGGTGGCCCGCACCTGCCCGTGAACCGGCCGGTCAGGCTCCCGTGGCGACCGGCCGCTTCGGGTCGTTGGACCACTGCGACCAGGAACCGGGATACAGCGCCGCCTCGATACCGGCGACGGCCAGCGCCGCGACCTGATGCGCGGCGGTGACGCCCGAGCCGCAGTACACCGCGACCGGCGCTGCGGTGAATCCCGCGAAACGGTCACGCAATTCGGCGGGCGCGCGGAATCGACCGTCGGCATCCAGGTTCTCGGCGGTGGGTGCGCTGACGGCGCCGGGAATGTGGCCTGCCCGCGGGTCGATCGGCTCGACCTCGCCGCGATACCGCTCGCCCGCGCGCGCATCGAGCAGATGGCCGCGCCAGCGGGCCGCGGCGTCGGCGTCGATGACCGGCAGATGTCCCGGAGTCAGCTCCACATCACCCGGTTCCGGATCGGGTTCGGTGCCGGTGGCCAGCGCGCCGTCCGCGTTCGTCCACCCGGGCAGTCCGCCGTCGAGAATCCGCACGTCGGCGACGCCCGCCCAGCGCAGCAACCACCAGGCGCGGGCCGCCGCCATGCCGCCGGTCGCGTCGTAGACCACCACCGCGTCACCCTGCCGGATTCCCCAGCTGCGCGCGCACTTCTCCAGCTGCGCGATATCGGGCAGCGGATGCCGGCCGCGGGCGGGCGACGGCGGCGCGGCCAGCTCGGTTTCCATGTCGACGAACACCGCGCCGGGGATGTGGCCGTCCAGATAGTGTTGCGGGCCGTCCGGGTCACCTAGCGCCCAGCGCACGTCCAGCAGGCGAACCTGCTTGCCCGACAGGGCTTCTCGAAGCTCCACCGGCGAGATCAGTACCGCGCTCAACCCAGCTCCTCGTTCAGAAATCGCACCCTCGCGCACCGAATGCCCTCAACATTACGCATCTGAGCAGGGCAATGTGGCTGCACCCCAGCACTACTCGCCGGTAGCGGCCGCCGTCTCGGGCCATCGACCACTGCCGAATTCAGTCCAGTTTCCCCGCACTGGCCCGCGACTGGCAGTCCAGTTGCGGGCAGGATCGCCACAATGTCGAACCTTTCCCCGGCGCCCGTGGCACCCGTCGAGGACCACGAACCACCCGCCACCGACCCGGCCGCGGCTGGGCTCGGACAACCGCTCGGCGCGGGCGCGGTCACCGCACTGGTGGGCTTCACCAGCTCGTTCGCGGTGGTGCTGAGCGGACTCACGGCGGTCGGCGCGAGTTCGGCACAGGCGGCGTCGGGACTGCTCGCGGTGTGCCTGACTCCGGCGATCGGCATGATGCTGCTCAGCTTCCGGTATCGGATGCCGATCACGCTGGCCTGGTCCACCCCCGGCGCGGCGCTGCTCGCGAGCACGGGTGCGGTGGCGGGCGGGTGGCCCGCCGCGGTCGGCGCGTTCGCGATCACCGGGGTGTTGATCGTGATCACCGGCCTGTGGCAGCGGTTGGGCAAGCTGGTCGCCGCCATTCCGGTCGAAATCGCCCAGGCCATGCTCGCCGGCGTGCTGCTGCCGTTGTGCCTGGCGCCGGTCAAAGCGGTCCAGACCAGCCCGGCGGTGGTGGTGCCGGTGATCCTGGTCTGGCTGGTCCTGCAACGCTTCGCCAAACGCTGGGCGGTGATCGCGGCGTTCGGCACCGCGGCGCTGGGCTCCGGCGTCAGCATCGTCGTACAGCACCGGCACCTCGATTTCGCCGCGATGGTGCCGACGGTGGAATTGACTGTTCCGCAATGGAATTGGCAGGCCATCATCGGCGTCGCGATACCGCTCTACATCGTCACCATGGCCTCGCAGAACATTCCGGGCACCGCGGTGCTGAAATCGTTCGGCTACCTGGTCCCCTGGCGCGCGGCGATGACCGTGACCGGACTCGGCACGATCATCGGCGCGCCCGCCGGCGGCCACGCCATCAACCTGGCCGCGATCAGCGCGGCGCTGTCCGCCGCGCCCGCCGCGCATCCCGATCCGAAGAAGCGCTGGCTCGCCACCTTCACGGCGGGCAGCCTCTACCTCGGCATCACGCTCGCCTCGGCCGCCGTGGTGACGTTCATCGCCACTGCCCCCAGGGGTGTGCTGGAAACCGTTGCGGGCCTTGCCCTGCTGACCACGTTGGCGGCCGCGCTCACCGGCGCCCTCAGCTCCGAAAAACACCGCGAGGCAGGCGTGATCACCTTCCTCATCGCCGCCTCGGGTGTGGGCTTCGCCGGTATCGGCGCCGCCTTCTGGGCACTGCTCGCCGGACTGGTCGCACGAAAAGTGTTGTCGCTGCGGCAGTGAACGCGTTCCGGACCCGCGCGATAGCGGTGGAGGTAGGCAGGTGAACCTAGGCCGGTGCGGTGCCGGTTGCGATCGGGGACGAGTCCAGTTGCGCAGCAGGCACATCGATCGGCTCGCGCACTTCGTCGCGCCGCGCGTACACGCCGATTCGACTGTGGTTGAACAGCAGGTTCAGCGTGAAAACGGTGACCGCGCCCATCGCGATCCCGCTGTCCAGCAGGATCTGCACCGACGAGGGGAACTTGTCGAACATGCCCTTCGCCAGCACCGGAACCAGCCCGACGCCGAGTGAGGTGGCGACGATGACGGCGTTGACCCGGTCACCGAGTTCCGCCTTGCGCAGGGTGTCGATGCCGACGATGGCGATCGTCGCGAACAGGACCAGCCCGACCCCGCCGACCACCG
The DNA here is from genome assembly GCF_000710915.1 of Nocardia brasiliensis IFM 10847. GTDB lineage: Bacteria > Actinomycetota > Actinomycetes > Mycobacteriales > Mycobacteriaceae > Nocardia > Nocardia brasiliensis_A. The sequence continues at coordinate 61,935 of NZ_BAUA01000086.1, read as the reverse complement.
GTTTGGGCACCGCGGCGACGACCTCCCCCAACCGTGGCAGCACCCCGAGCACCACCAGGATCGCGCCGCTCGTGGCGGTCACGTAGCGGCTGTGCACCCGGGTCGCCGCGACCGCGCCGACATTCTGGTTGAACATCGAGTCCACGAACGCGGTGAACACTCCGCCCAGCACGCCGGAGAGTCCGTCACCGATCAGGCCGCGCGCCAAATCGGCTCTGCCGACCGGTTTTCCGGTGATCTCGCTGATCGCCAGCATGCTCGCCGTCGACTCGGCGAACACGATCGCCATCACGATGCTCATCGCGACCACCGCCGCGATGGGGAACTGCGGGGCCCCGAAATGGAACGGTTCGGGCAGGCCCACCCAGGCCGCGTTCCCGATGCCGTCGGTGACCACCAGCCCCATCGGCACCGCGAGCGCGATCCCGACCGCCAGCGCGAACAACACCCCGAGCTGAGACCACATCCCGCGCGCGACGCACATGAAGCCGACCGCGAGCACCACCACCACGGCCGCGAGTCCGATATGGGACGGCGCGGCGAACGACGGCGCCGATGGATCGTTCCCGATGATCAACCGGCCGGCCGACCCGATCAGCGAGACCCCGACGATGGTGAGCACCGTCCCGGAAACCAGCGGCGGAAAGAACCGGGCCATCCGGGCGAACGGCCAGGCCAGCGCCATCCCGACCACACCGCCGATCATCATCGACCCGTACACCGCGGCCAGCCCGTACTCCTTGGCGATCAGCACCATCGGGTCCAGCGCGATGAACGTCGCCCCGCAGATGATCGGCAGCCGTGCGCCCGCGAGTTTGCCGAGGCCCAGGCTCTGCACCAGCGTGATCACCCCGGCGATCAGCAGGTCCGCGCTGATCAGCAGCCCGACCGTGCTCCGGTCCAGACCCACCGCCGCGCCGAACACCAGCGGCACGGTGATGCACCCGGTGTACATGATCAGAACATGCTGGATGCCGAAGGTCAGCTGCCGCCCGAACGGCAACCTGCGATCGACAGAGTGTGCTGCCTCTCCCATAGGTAAACAACTAGTCGCCGTTCTTTACGGCAACCCCCCGGCAATGTTTCCCCCGCGTGACATCACACCCCCACTTTCGCGCACCCGCTACGCCAGGCCACAGCGGGTGCGGGAAGACGGAAGGGGTGCGAGGAGTCCGGCTATGTCGCGCGCAGGGTGGCTTGGAAGCGGCGCATGCCGTCCAGCCAGCGATCGTAGTCGGCGCCCTTGTAGCGGTACATCTTCAGGACCTCGGGGTGCGGCAGGATCAGGAAGTGTTCGGCGTCGAGGGCGGCCAGGACGACCTCGGCCACCTCGTCCGGGGACAGGACGGGGCCCGCGGTGGTCACCGCTTTCACGGCGAGCTCGGCGTCGGCGGTGAATTCCCCCGGGACCAGGCCGGTGTGCAGGAGTTGAGTGTCGACACCCATCGGGCACAGGCAGCTGACACGGATTCCCTTGTCGCCGTACGTTACTGACAGCCACTCGGCGAATCCGACGGCGGCGTGTTTGGAGACCGCGTAAGGGGCGGAACCGAGTTGGGTCAGCAGGCCCGCCGCCGACGCGGTGGAAACGAAGTAGCCGCCACCGCGCGCGGACCATTCGGGGACCAGCAGGCGAGCGGCCCGCACGTGGGCGAGCACGTTGACCTCGAGCGCCGCGGCCCACTGCGCGTCGGTGCTGTCCAGCCCGCCGCCACCGCCGATGCCCGCATTCGCGAAATACAGGTCCACCGGGCCGAATTCGGTCGCGGCGCGTTCGATCAAACTGCGAATCACCTGCTCGTCGGCGACGTCGCCACCCATTGCGACCGCACCCGCGCCGAGCGATTCGGCAACGCGGGTCGCACTCTCGGCGTCGAGGTCGGCAAGCACCACCCGAACCCCGGCGGCGACGAGCGCCTTTGCCAGCGCCGCCCCGATTCCCGCGCCCGCCCCCGTGACGATGGCAACCTTGCCAGAAATCTCCATCTCCGCACCTTAATCAACCGCGCCGAATGTGGCGCGCCCCCGCTCAGTTCGCGCCGGCCAGCCGGTCCAGCAGCGGGGCGGTGCGCGGGCCGACCAGTTCCCGCATGACCAGCGCCATGTTGGTGCGCTCCACACCGGGAATCTTCAATATCTGTCCGGCGATTCGGTACAGGTCGTCGGCGTCCTTCGCGACGACCCGCACCGTCAGGTCGGTGAGCCCGGTCATGCCGCACACCTCGGTGACCTCCGGCACCTCGGCGAGTTCGGTTACCACGGAATCCAATTGGTGCTGATCCACGACCACCGCGACGAACGCGGACAGCGGATAGCCGAGCGCACGGGGTTGCACCCGGCGCTCGAAACTGCCGAGCACCCCGCCCGCCTCCCAGCGCGACAGCCGCGCCTGCACGGTATTGCGCGACAGCCCCAGCCGGGCCGCAAGTTCCACACCCGTCGCTCTCGGATTGGCGACCAGCTCCAGTAACAACCTGGCGTCGGTCGCGTCCAAGGTCACGTCGGCCGTTTCTCTGGTCATGCATCGCAGTATGGCACCACTCCCCGTCCCCAGTGGCCGCCAACCCGGTATATGTCCAGGCCAGAGCGTCTTTTCGGGAACCACAACGCAGGCACCGGACCGACCAGCCGGTCGGCGCGGCGGTGCCGACGAGACCGACTCGACTCAGGTGCTTTTGCCCGCATCGACCGCCGGACGGGAAATCAGCGATATTGCTGGGCGGCACCCGGATTCATTGTTGCGAAATCAGTCGTTCATCGTGCGATCCTGCACGTCGGGGCTTGCTCGCCGCCGAAGCACCTTTTCTCAGTGACCTGCCCCACAGAAAGTTCGAGATCTGCACATCGTGCTCACTAAAGGATACGAAGGGATCCGTGTAGTGGCTAGCATCATCGACGCTGCACGAATTCGCAGCAGTGCGCAATGGGGAGGACAACCGGAATGAGCAAGTCATCGGGTCGCGGTATTCTTTGCCGGACGGGCGGGATCATTGCACTACTCGTTGGGGTGGCGTTCTTTGCGCCGGCTACGACGGCAGCACCGCCGCGGGCCGCTGAACAGGGCGAACTGGCGGCCCCGATACTCTCGGCGACGCTGAATCCAGATCGAGGCGATGGGCGCGGTCACACAATAGACGTGACGGTCTCCAACCCTAATGCCGAGTTCTCTGGCATCAATTGCTGGGCATATATGGATGACACGTTCCCGGTCGCCGGAGAACGCAACCCTCTCATCGTTTACAGGGACGGCGGAGATCGCGTTTTCCCAGGCCAGACAAAGCGGGCCAGCCTTATTCGAGTACGGGCCGGCGAGCGAGTCATAACAGCGAGTTGCCATGCCGGGGAACAACGTCAGAGTACTTATCCGGAAGCGAAGGCGACCCCTGTCAAGCTGATCGTAGGCGGCTAGCGGCGCATTTCGGACCCGGGCGCAACTCCGCGAACTCCGAAGCCGTCGGTGGCGATGCCCGGGAAGCCTTCGTCCCAGCCTGTTCGGCGCGCCGGGATACAGGGGCGGGGGCGCGCCCCGAGGCCGACACGCCCGCAAATCTCCGCTCTTCGACGGCGTCTCGCCACCCCGCCATGTGAGTCCGATTCGTCCCATATTTCGAGCACGAATCCGACCGTGGGGCCATCTTCGCTGATAGCGGGCTGTCGCTGGGCATTCGACGCAGCATGACAGCAACGTACTGGTCGGAATTGAGCATTCTGCGCATTCGCGTGTCGTTCACTTGCGCACATCGCATTCTCGTGGATGCTGTGAGGTAGAGCACACACGCACCCGTGAGGAGGCGGACCCCGATGCCAGAGAAGATCGATTATCCGGTCCAATTGGTCCAGCCCGACGGACGGCGCGTCCTAGCTCGCGAGTACGCCACTTTGCTCGCCGACATCGGCCCCGATCAACTACGGGACCTATACGAGGACATGGTCGTCACCCGGCGCATCGACACCGAGGCGACCGCTCTGCAACGTCAAGGACAACTGGGCCTGTGGGCGCCGCTGCTGGGACAGGAAGCCACCCAGGTCGGTTCGGCCCACGCGCTGCACCCCGACGACTACGTGTTCTGCAGCTACCGCGAGGCAGCCGTCGCCTACTGCCGCGGTGTGCATCCCACCGAGATCACCCGGATGTGGCGCGGTGTCGCGCACTCGTGCTGGGATCCGAGCGCGGTCAACATGACCAATCCGAACATCATCGTCGGCTCGCAAGGGCTGCACGCGACGGGTTACGCGTACGCCGCCCATCTGGAAGGCGCAGAGATCGCGACGATCACCTACTTCGGCGACGGCGCGAGCAGCCAGGGCGATATCGCCGAGGCACTGGGTTTCGCGGCGAGTTGGAGCGCGCCGGTGGTCTTCCTCTGCCAGAACAACCACTGGGCGATCAGCGAACCGGTCCGGGTGCAGAGCCAGACCCCGATCGTGCGCCGCGCCTACGGTTATGGCATCCCCGGCGTGCAGGTCGACGGCAACGATGTGCTCGCGGTGCTGGCGGTGACGCGGCAGGCGATCGCACGGGCCCGCAGCGGCGGCGGTCCGTCGTTCATCGAGGCGCTCACCTATCGGATGGGCCCGCACACCACCGCCGACGACCCCACCCGCTACCGCTCGTCCGCCGAGACGCAGGAGTGGGCGCGCCGCGATCCGATCGATCGGCTGCGCCGGCTGCTGGAACGGGAGTCGTTGTTCGACACCGAGTTCCAGCGCCGCGTCGCCGAGCACGCCGACGAGGTGGCTCGGCAGGTGCGCGCCTCGACCATCGATATGCCCGATCCGGCGCCGATCGACCTGTTCGATCACGTCTATGCCACCCCGCATGCGCTCATCACCGAAGAGCGACGGGAATACGCGGAGTATCTGGCTGGCGATCCCAGCGATGCGACCGCGCGACCGGAAGGAGTCCCTTCATGATCACCACTTTCGCCGGCGCATTGAACACCGGATTGCGGCGCGCACTGGAGGACGACCCCAAAGTACTGCTCATGGGCGAGGACATCGGGCGGCTGGGTGGCGTGTTCCGGGTGACCGACGCATTGCAGAAGGACTTCGGCAACAATCGGGTCGTCGACACTCCGCTGGCCGAATCCGGCATCGTGGGAACGGCTTTCGGCATGGCGCTGCGCGGCTTCCGGCCGGTGTGCGAGATCCAGTTCGACGGCTTCGTCTATCCCGCCTTCGATCAGATCGTCTCGCATGTGGCCAAGATCCACTACCGGACGCAGGGAAAGGTGATCGCGCCCATCACGATTCGCATTCCGTTCGGTGGCGGGATCGGTTCGGTGGAGCACCATTCGGAATCGCCGGAAGCCTATTTCGCGCACACCGCCGGGTTGCGCGTGATGACGCCGAGCAACCCCGCCGACGCGTATCTGATGATCCGCCAAGCGATCGCGCTGGACGACCCGGTGATCTTCTTCGAGCCGAAGCGGCGCTACTGGGACAAGGCCGAGGTCGATTTCCTCGCGCTGGACCGCGACGGGGATCTACCGCTGGACCGCGCCAGGGTCTGCACCGTCGGCGGTGACGCCACCGTCGTCGCCTACGGCGGCACCGTGGCCACCGCGTTGTCGGCCGCGAAAATCGCCGCCGAGGAAGGACATGCACTGGAGGTGATCGATCTGCGCAGCCTCTCGCCGATCGATTTCGACACCATCGAGGAGTCGGTGGCCAAGACCGGCAGGCTGGTCATCACGCACGAGGCGCCGGTGTTCGCGGGTCTCGGCGCCGAGATCGCGGCGCGGATCACCGAGCGGTGTTTCTATCACCTGGAGGCGCCGGTGCTGCGCGTCGGCGGATTCGATATCCCCTATCCCCCCGCTAAGCTCGAGAAGTTCCATCTCCCTGATCCCGACCGCATTCTCGCCGCGGTCGATCGAACGCTCGCCGCCTGACGCCGGTACGCCGCAGTGAGAGGTGCCCACGTGGAAGATCGTGCCAACGAACCCGGCTCGGGGAACGTCCTGGAATTCCGCCTCCCTGATCTCGGGGAAGGTCTCGCCGACGCCGAATTGGTCTCCTGGTCGGTCGGCGTCGGCGACGATGTAGCGCTCAACCAGACGATCGCCGAGGTGGAGACGGCGAAGGCGGTGGTGGCGCTGCCTTCGCCGTTCGCCGGACGGGTGGTGGAGCTGCTTGCGGCACCGGGCGAGACCGTGTTGGTCGGGGCGCCGCTGATCCGGGTGCAGAGCGATCAAGCGCCGGCGCAACCGCCGCAGGACAGCGCGGCTGATGAGACGAACAACGGGAGGACCGCGGTGCTCGTGGGCTACGGCCCGGAGGGGGAAACCGTTTCCCGGCGGCGCAGGTCTGCCGCCGCGGCGAATCCCACTCCGCCGCAGGGCGGTGACACGCCCGAGTCGATCCCCGAACAGCCTGCGGCGCAGCTGGTTTCGTCGAGCGACACGGAACAGTCCGACGGTAGGCCGCGACTGTCCGGGCGAGCTGCCGCGACACCCGCCGCGCGCAGGCTGGCGCGCGAGCTCGGCATCGATCTGTGGTTCGTCGCGGGTTCCGGGCCCGGCGGTGCGGTCACCGTGGACGACGTGCGCGGCGCGGTTCCGGTCTCGCAACCGCGCCAGACGGCGCCCCGGCCGGAGCCTGAAGTGGGCACCGAGCCGCACGTGGGGGTAAGCCGTCCACCGGCCCGGGAAGAGCGGGCGCCGATCAGTGGCGTACGCAAGCGCACCGCCGCGGCCATGCTGGCCAGTGCCCGCACCATTCCCCAGGCCAGTACCTTCGTCACCCTGGATTGCACCGCGTCGGTGGAGTTGCTCGATCATCTGCGCAGCACGAAACCCTTTGCCGGACTTACCCTCACGCCGCTCGCGCTGGTGGCGAAGTCGGCGCTCACCGCGCTCACCGAATTTCCCGGTATCAATACATTTTGGGACGAGGCGAATCAGGAGATCGTCACCAAGCACTACGTGAATCTCGGGATCGCGGTGGCGACCGATCGCGGCCTGCTGGTACCGAACATCAAAGAAGCGCAGTCACTGAGCCTGCGCGACCTGACCCGCGAGATCGGCTGGCTGGCCGAGACCGCCCGCTCCGGCGGCGCGAGCCTCACCGACCTGCGCGGCGGCACCTTCACCATCACCAACGTCGGTGTTTTCGGGGTCGACACCGGCGTACCGCTGGTGAATCCCGGGGAGGCGGCGATCCTGTGCCTGGGGTCGATCCGCAAGCGCCCGTGGGTATTCCGGGACGAACTCGCGGTCCGCTGGGTCACCACCCTGGGCATCAGTTTCGATCACCGGATGATCGACGGCGAACTCGCCTCCCGCTTCCTCTCGACGACCGCCGCCCTGCTGGAGGACCCGCTGACGCTGCTGAGTCGCATCTGAAATCAGGTGGTCAGTTGCGCTGCGGCGGTGCGGATCACGGCGGGGATCTCGACGGGTTTGCGGGTTTCGGCGTCCACGTAGACGTGCACGAAGGTGCCGGTGGCGGCGAGTTCGAGGTCGTCGTCGGCTTCGCGGAAGATGGCGAGATCGTAGGTGATGCTGGACCGGCCCAGCCGCGAGATGCGCAGGCCGACCTGGAGCCGGTCGGGGAAGCTGAGCGAGCCGACGTACTGGCAGGAGGTCTGCGCGACGACGCCGAGCGCGGGCAGCTCACGGATATCGGTACCGGTGGCGTGCATCAGCCACGCGTTCACCGCGGTGTCGAAGTACGAGTAGTAGGTCACGTTGTTCACGTGCCCGTAGTGGTCGTTGTCCGCCCACCGGGTCGGCATCGGCCAGAGCACCGGATACTGCTGCTGCGTCACCCGGCCGACACTAGCTCAGCCGGGTTCGCGCCCTGCCGGTGGTCGCGCGGGCTGACGCCGAAGTGGCGTTTGAACGCGGCGCTGAGGGCGAACGCGCTGCCGTAACCGACCTGACGAGCGATGGACTCGATGGTGGCGTCGGATTCGGCGAGCAGGTCCGCGGCCAGCGCCAGCCGCCACTCGGTGAGAAAGGACATCGGCGGCTCGCCGACCAGATCGGTGAAGCGCCGGGCCAGCGCGGCCCTGGACACCCCGACCGCCTCGGCCAGGCCGGCCACCGTCCAGCCGTGCGCCGGATTGTGCTGCAGCAGCCGCAGCGCCTTGCCCACGAGCGGGTCACTGTAGGCGTGATACCAGGCGGGCGCGTCGTTGCGGGCGAACCAGGCGCGCAGGGCCGCGATCAGCACCATGTCGAGCAGCCGATCGAGTACCGCCCCTTGTGCGGGTTCGTCTTTGACCGCCTCGTCGACCAGGATGTCGAGCAGCCGGGTGTCGAAGTCGCCGCGCTGCAACACGATCACCGCCGGCAGCGCGCGCAGCAGCCGCTGGCTGGCCGCGCCCGCCGACTCGTAGGTGCCGGTGATCATCATGGTCGCGCCGTCGGCGTCGGTGCCCCACTGCCGCACGCCGAGACTCAATGTCTCGCACAGTATTTCACCGTCAGCGGTCTTGGTTACGTTGCCGGGATGGATGTAGATCTGCGGCTCGGTGGCCGGATCGTCGGCGACCGTGTAGTGGTCGGGCCCACGGAAGATCGCGATATCGCCCTCGCACAGCTGACGAGGCGCGTTCTGGCCCAGCATGATCCAGGCGCCACCGCGCACCATCGACACCACGGTGAGCGGCGCCTCGTCCTGGATGTGCAGGGACCAGGGCGGCGCGAGCATCGAGCACATCAAGAACGCGCCTCTGGCACGGGGACCTTCGAGCAGACTGGCGAGCGCATCCACGCGATCAACCCTAGACGATCACGCATGATCATGAGCTGTTGAACTATGTTCCGTCTCGCCGCACGCGGATGTACTGGATCCATGACACACAGCACCGATTCCCGGCCCCGCATCCTCGTCACCGGCGGCACCGGCAAGACCGGCAGCCGGGTCGCCGCGCGACTCACCGCGGCGGGCCACCAGGTCCGGGTCGGCTCTCGCACCGCAGGCATTCCGTTCAGCTGGGCCGACCGCGGCACCTGGCCCGCGGCGTTGACCGGTGTGCACGCCGCCTACGTCGCCTTCCAGCCGGACCTCGCGGTACCGGGCGCCCCCGAGACATTGCGGGCGTTCGCCGCCGCGGCGAAGCGGTGCGGCGTGCGCACACTGGTGTTGCTGTCCGGGCGCGGGGAGCCGGAGGCGCTGGAATGCGAGGAGATCGTGCAGCAGTCCGGCCTCGAGTGGACCGTGCTGCGCTGTAGTTTCTTCGCCCAGAATTTCAGCGAAGGCGCGTTCACCGACGACATCCTGGCGGGCGAGGTCGCGTTGCCCAACGGCGACGTGCCGGAGCCGTTCGTGCACGCCGACGATATCGCCGAGGTCGCCACCGCGGCGCTCACCGAGGACGGGCACACCGGTGCGGTCTACGAGCTGACCGGACCGCGCGCCCTGTCCTTCGCCGCGGCGGTCGCGGAGATCGCCGAGGTGACGGGGCGCGAGATCGCCTTCGTTCCGGTGACGCGCACGGAATTCGTTGCGGCGCTGACTGATCACCAGGTGCCCGCGGATGTGGTGAGCCTGCTGGACTACCTGTTCGGCACGGTGCTGGACGGCCGCAACTCGGCCACCACCGACGGTGTGCGGCAGGCGCTGGGCCGGGAACCGAAGGACTTCACCGACTACGCGAAGGAGGCAGCCGCGACGGGCGTCTGGGATATCCAGCCGAACTGAGGCGGGGCCGCTGCGGCGGTGGGCGCGGGAGTCCGCGCCCGGCCTCGGCGCGAGCAGGCAGCGAAGATCATCGGTACCGTCGAAGGGGTGTTCAGTCCGACGATGGATCGCACGCTCCGCCTCGCCCGCGTCGCCGTGTTCACGGTGTTCGCGCTGAACGGATTCCTGCTGGCCATGTGGGTGGTGCACATTCCGGCGATCACGGACCGGACCGGTGTCGCGAAATCCACGCTCGGCATGTTCATCCTGTTGATGGCGGGCTCGGGCATCGTCGGCATGCGGATCGCCGGTCCGCTGGCGGATCGATTCGGCAGCCGGACGCTGGTGGGTACCGCCGCGGTGATCGCCTCGGCGGCGGTGCTCGGGCCCGGATCAGCCACTGGCCCGGTGACGTTGGCGATCGCCCTGTGCTGCTTCGGTTTCGGCAACGGCGCGCTGGACGTCTCGATGAACACCCAAGCGGTGCATGTGGAACGGGCCTACGGGCGGCCGATCATGTCGGCCTTCCACGCGCTGTTCTCCGGCGGCGGCCTGCTGGGTTCGCTGCTCGGCGCGGCGACCTTGCGCGCGGGCTGGGATCCGCGAATGACGTTGACACTGGCCGCGATCGGCGGTGTCGTGTTGACCGCAGCACTCGTACCGCACCTGCTCCGCGACAGCGAGACCGAGCCACGGACCGCGACTGCGGCCGCAGCCGAAGGGGTAACCGCCGACCGGGCATCCGGGCCGGGACATCGACGAAAGGTGCTGGCACTGGCCGCGATCGCCTTCGCGGTGCTGCTCGCAGAGGGCGTGGCGGGCGACTGGAGCACGCTGCAGATGCGCGAGCACCTCGGCGTCGACCAGGCCACGGCCGCCCTGGCGTTCGGCGCGTTCTCGGTCACCATGACCGGCGGCCGACTGGCCGCCGACCGGGTGAGCGGCGCATTCGGCCGGGTGGCGGTGGTCCGCTACGGCACCTTGCTCGCCGCGCTCGGCCTCACCGTCATCATGGTCTCGCCGTGGGTGCCGTTGTCCTTGCTCGGCTGGGCCATGGCGGGTCTCGGCCTGTCCGGCACAGTACCGCAGATCTTCACCGCCGCAGGCAATCTCGGCTCCGCGACGGCGGCCACCGATATGGCGCGGGTCTTCAGCCTGGGCTACCTGGGCTTGCTCGCGGGCCCCGCGGTCATCGGCTGGCTCAGCGCGGTCATTCCGCTGACCGCCGCCTTCCTGGTCCCGCTGGCGGCCATGGTGGTGTGCTGCGTCTACGCGGGGGCCGTGGCCGAGCCGCAGTAATTACTTGGGCTCCACCAGGCAGAGCGTCATCGGATCCGGTTTCGGATACACGATGGTGCTGTCCTCGGTGTATTTCGGGCCGCACGCGGACTTGTCCGCGCTGCCCCGCACGATACGGCCGATCTTGTAGTCGGCGGCGGAGCTGCAGGCGACCTTGGTGCTCGCCGCCAGCGTGCCGCTCTTGATGCAGTCGCCTTCCTTCACATTCAGGCGCAGGCACAGCGTGTAACCGTTGCGACCGGTCTCGTAGTAGCTGGCGTAGTCCTGGTTCTCACAGTTCTTGTTCGATCCGTCGATCCGCTGTGCCACCACGTAATTGGCTTCGGGATCGGCGCATTCCTTGATCGCGAACTCGGCCTTGTAGGTGGTGCCGGACAGTTTCGCGCACTCGCCGACCGCGACCTTCTTGCCGTCCGGTCGCCCGACGGTGGCGATGAGCGCGACCACGGCGATCACGCCGAGGATGACGACGGTGATGATGATCGCCTTGGCCTTGCCGCCCGAACGCGGCGGCGGCCCCGGCGGCGGGAAGGCGCCGGGCGGGAACCCGGGCTGTCCGCCGTGGGGCGGAAAGCCTTGCGGTGGAACGCCTTGCGGCGGCGGGAAGCCCTGCTGTGGCATGCCCGGTTGCGGCGGATATCCGGTGCCGGGCGGCGGATAGCCCGCCCCGTAACCCGGCTGTGCCGGCTGACCCGGATACCCCTGCGCCTGCGGGTAGCTCGGCTGGGCATAGCCCTGGCCGCCGGGTTGCCCCGGATATGGATAGTTCGGCGGTGTGGTCATGTTCCCCTCCCCAGGGTTTACGCGATCTCGGCCGCACTCGGCGGCCGAACGAACTCACAGAATCTAGCCGATCGATCCGACGGCCGTGCGCTGGGTGATTGCCGCTACGTCCTCAGAGGTAGAGGCCCGGGTTGACCGGATCCGCGGGCACCGACTGGATCTTGGTGTCCCCGTCGCGCAACGCGACCAGTTCCGCCAGCGTCGCGCCGTCGGGGCAGGAAGCCTCTCCCAGGGTTTCCGGACGCCGTTCCCGGGCCAGCCAGGCCGCCGATTCGGCGGGCGAGAGCCGGCCGACCTCGAGCTGCGCCAGGCAGCGACCGGGACGGGTCACCGCCGGGTGCAGCCGAGTCAGATCCTCGTTGGTGGTGATCGCCACGAGCACGTCCCGCCCTTGCCCGAGCATGCCGTCGGTCAGGTTCAACAGTCGCGAAAGCCCCTGTCCCGCAGTTTCTCTGGCCTCGCCGCGGATCAGTTCGTCACAGTCCTCGAGCACCAGCATGCGCCAGCGCTTGGTGTCCTCGTCGCCGTCGATGCCCGCCGCGACATCCATCAGATAGCCGGGCTTGGCGAACATCACCTCGGGGTCGAGCACGCAGTCGAACTGGCACCACGATCCCCAGGCGCGCGCGAGCGCACGCAGCGCGGTGGTCTTTCCGGTGCCCGGCGGGCCGTGCAGCAGCACGAGCCGCCCGCGCACGTCCGCGGCGGTCAGCGCCATCAGCCGGTCCAGCACGCCCGCCACGTCGGCGGCGTAGTTGCCACGGATCTCCGGCCAGGTCGGCGCGGTGATGGTGCGGCCACGCCGCTGCGGACCGTGGCTGTGCATATGCCAGAAGCCCATCTCGATGGTCTCGCCGACCTCCGGCTGCGCGGCCGCGTCGCGGATGGCCTCGGCGAGCACGGTCGTCGCGAGTTCGTCGGTGACGGCGGTGACCTCGACCATCGCCGAGCCGCCCGACCACCGGACCGCGCGCAGCGACCAACCCGCCCCGACCACCAGCGCAGCACCGCTGTCGTCGTCCTGGGTCGAGCGCACCACCCGGCCGTGCTCCGGCCGCAGCAGGGCGTCGGGCTTGATCCGCTCGAGATGCGCGGTGCGCGCACACGGCTGGTCACCGCGCAGAAACGGACTCACCGCCAGCGCATCGATCGCGTCGCGCGTCGAATAGGCGGAGTCGACGGCGACAGTCCACGGCAGCCGCTCGGCGAGATCGGCCGAGGGCTCACTCGGGTCGATCAACCGAAGGGGCTCATTACGTGCGGACACTCGCAGCATGATCAGCCCTGCGGACCGGACCTGTCCACTGGTTTAACGCCGAACGGCCTCCCGCGGGGCGCAGGAGGCCGTTCGAATGCGAATCCCTACAGCGCCTTCAGTTCCTCGGTGACCGCACCGACGGACTTCTTGGCGTCGCCGAACAGCATCGAGGTGTGGTCGGCGTAGAACAGCGGGTTGTCGATACCCGCGAAACCGGAGTTCATCGAGCGCTTGAGCACGATGACGCTCTTGGCCTGGTCGACGTTGAGGACGGGCATGCCGTAGATCGGGCTGCTGGCATCCTCGCGCGCCGCGGGGTTGGTGACATCGTTGGCGCCGATCACCAGGGCGACATCGGTGCGGGCGAATTCGCCGTTGATGTCGTCCATTTCCTTGAGCGCGTCGTAGGAGACCTCGGCCTCGGCCAGCAGCACGTTCATGTGACCGGGCATGCGGCCCGCGACCGGGTGGATGGCGTATTTGACCTCCACGCCCTTGGCTTCGAGCAGCGCCGCCATCTCCTTGACCGCATGCTGGGCCTGGGCGACGGCCATGCCGTAGCCCGGGACCACGATCACCTGATTGGCGTAGGCCATCTGGATCGCGGCGTCCGCGGCGGAGGTCGCCTTGGCCTGCTTGTTCTCGCCGTCGCCGCCGGCGCCGGGAGCCGTTCCGCCACCGCCGAATCCGCCCGCGACGATCGCCGGAATGGACCGGTTCATCGCCTTGGCCATCAGATTGGTGAGGATGGTGCCGGACGCGCCGACGATCATGCCCGCGACGATCATCGCGGTGTTGTTCAGCGCCAGACCCGCTGCGGCGGCCGACAATCCGGTCAGCGCGTTGAGCAGCGAGATGACCACCGGCATATCCGCGCCGCCGATCGGCAGCACCACCGCGAGGCCGAGCACACCGGCAAGCACCAGGACCGCGATCATCCACAGTTGGGACACACCATCATTGGTGGCGCCGACGCCGATCACGACGGCGGCCGCGATCGCGCCCAGGAGCAGCAGCAGATTCAACGGCTGTTGCAGCTTGCCGAGACCGATCGGACGACCGGGCAAGATCTCCTGGAGTTTGCCGAATGCGATCAGCGAGCCCCAGAACGAGACCGAACCGATGATCGCCGCGAACAGCGAACCGATGACGATGTGCACCGTCGGCTCTTCGTCGAAATGCGAAAAGCCTTGGCTGTTGATGAATTCCGACCACGCGATGAGCGCGACCGTGCCACCGCCGACGCCGTTGAACGCGGCGACCAGCTGCGGCATGGCGGTCATCTTGGTGAACTGCGCGGGCGGCACGCCGAGCGCGATGCCGACCACCAGTCCGGCGATGATCAGGATCCAATTGCTGGTGTGGCGCACCGAGATCAGGGTGGCGACCACGGCGATGAACATACCGACGGCGGCGATCAGGTTGCCGCGCACCGCGGTCTTCGGACCGGTCAGGCCCATCAGACCGTAGATGAACATGCCGAACGCGATGATGTAGAGGCCGTTGACCAGGTAGGTCACGTTGTCGAAGGTATGCATCACTTCTCCGCCTTCGCCGGCGCTGCCGCCTTCTTGCCCTTGAACATGCCCAGCATGCGGTCGGTCACCACGAAACCACCGATGACATTGAGGGTTCCGAAGACGACGGCGACGAACAGGATGATCTGGGTCAGGATCGAGGGGTCCTGCACGTTGCCCAGGGTGACCAGCGCGCCGAGCACGACGATGCCGTGAATAGCGTTGGTACCGGACATGAGTGGGGTGTGCAGGGTGTTGGGGACCTTCGAGATGACGGCGAACCCGACGAACCCGGAGAGCACCAGGATCGCGATGTTCGCGAGCAATTCGGTGTACATCAGGCTTCCCTCTCCCGGGTGACGCAGGAATCGGCGAGCACCTGATCCTCGAAGTCGGGTGCCAGCGCACCGTCCTTCAGCATCAGTTCCAGCAGTGCCGCAATGTTTTTCGAGTACAGCTCCGAGGCATGCTCGGGCATCGTCGCGGGCAGGTTCAACGGCGAGGCGATGGTGACCTGGTGCTTGACCACGGTCTCGCCCGGCTCGGTGAGCTCGCAGTTGCCGCCGGTCTCCCCGGCCAGGTCGACGATCACGCTGCCGGGCTTCATACCCTCGACGGCCGCCGCGGTCACCAAACGCGGTGCGGGACGGCCGGGTACGAGCGCGGTGGTGATCACCACGTCGAATCCCTTGATGGCGTCTTCCAAAGCCTGCTGCTGCTTGGCCTTTTCCTCGTCGGTGAGTTCGCGGGCGTAGCCGCCCTCACCGGCCGCGTCGATGCCGAGATCGAGCCACTGCGCACCGACCGAGCGCACTTGATCGGCAACCTCGGGCCGCACGTCGTACCCGGTGGTGCGCCCACCGAGGCGCTTGGCGGTGGCCAGCGCCTGCAGGCCCGCGACACCCACGCCGAGCACCAGCACCGTCGCGGGCTTGACGGTGCCCGCGGCGGTGGTGAGCATCGGGAAGAAGCGCGTCGACTCCGACGCCGCGAGCAGCACGGCCTTGTATCCCGCGACATTGGCCTGTGAGGACAGCGCGTCCATCACCTGCGCACGTGAGATCCGCGGAATCGCCTCGACCGCGAACGCTTGCACGCCACCGGCTTTCAGCTTGCCGATCTGGTTGTCCGCGTTGCGCGGGGCCAGGAAGCCGATCAGGGTCTGGCCGTCGGACAGCTTCGCCACCTCGGCGTCGCTGGGCGGGGCGACCTTCACGACCACCTCGGCGGACCAGGGGTCGCCGATGGTCGCGCCGGCCTCTTCGTAGGCGCTGTCGGGAATGAGCGCGCCGAGACCGGCACCGGACTCGACCACCACCTGCACCCCCTGCTTCAGCAGGGTCGGAATGATCTTCGGCACCAATGCGACACGTCGTTCGCCCGCGTTGGACTCGCGAACGACTCCGACACGCGCGCCGCGTGGCGACTGATCGCCTACGCTCTGCGTTGTCTCCACTATGTCAGTTCCTTCTTGTGCTGAGCTTGCAGGCAACAGATGGACGGCCGGACGATGTTACTTCAGAGTAAGGTCGCCCAAATCCTCGCAACTGTACCCGGCGTGTTGTGCGGACCGCTGAGACGCCCGTCACACGATCGCGCCGGATTCCGCCGATATGCCGGGTTACCGAGGTCATCGGAGTCACCTCCTGCGCGGTGGTTGTTCGGACAAGCGCCGGTTCTGATGGTGGTCGCCGCGGCTGGCCGCGACAAGACCGAACGTGCAGGTCCATTACTTACTCGAAGGTTCGGCACCAGGTCAGGCGGGGGAGCCAGGCCTGGGAAGTGACGTGCATCATGATCGATTCGCACGCCGGGGTGTTCCGGGCCGCTCGTACGCCGTAAGGTCCAGCCTGTGACCGACTGCGTCTTCTGCCGCATCGTGGCCGGCGTTGCCCCAGCGACAAAGGTGTACGAGGACGACTCGCTCTGCGCCTTTCTCGACATCCGGCCCATCGCCCGCGGCCACACGCTGGTGATCCCCAAACAGCACGCCACCGAACTGGAGGATCTGGACGCCGAACTCGGCGCCTACGTCTTCCGGGCCGGGCATCGGCTCGCGCTCGCGGTACGGCGCAGCCCGCTCGCCGCCGACGGCGCGAACCTGGTGCTCAACGACGGCACCGCGGCCTTTCAGACCGTTCCGCACGTCCATCTGCACGTGATCCCGCGCAGCCACGGCGACAAGCTGCGCTTCGCCGCCGGCTTCCTGCTGCGCAGGCCGCACGATCCGCAATCGACCGCGGCCGCCATCCAGGCCGGCATCGCGGCGCTGGAAAAAGACGAAGCATCGAGTCGGGAGCGGCCGGGCGCGGACCGGCCGGAAGAAGGAGCACACGAATGATCGACCCGACCCTGGACCGGGCCGTGCTGACCGAGTTGCTGTCCGAACAATGGGACGCCATCGCCGCGTTGGTCACCGGCCTCGACGAAAACCAGTGGCGGACATCGACGGCGCTGCCCGGCTGGACCGTGTTCGACGTGGTCGCGCACGTCGTCGGCACCGAATCGTGGTTACTCGGCGAGCGTCCGCCCGCACACGATCCGCTGACGCCCAAAGCCGACGTGCGCACGCTGCCGCACGTCCGCAACGAGACGGCGGTGCTGAACGAGATCTGGGTGGACCGGTTGCGGCCGCTGTCCGGCGAGCGGTTGCTGCAGATGTTCCACGACGTCACGCGACGACGCCGGGCGGCGCTGCACGCCCTCGGCGACGTGGATTGGCAGGCCCAGACCCAGTCGCCGATCGGGCTGGTCAGCTACGGCCGGTTCATGCGGGTGCGGCTGTTCGACTGCTGGATGCACGAACTCGATATCGCCGACGCGCTGGGCGTCGAGGTGGACGAGGGCGGGCAGCGCGGCGAA
This sequence comes from Nocardia brasiliensis IFM 10847, assembly GCF_000710915.1. Classification (GTDB taxonomy): domain Bacteria; phylum Actinomycetota; class Actinomycetes; order Mycobacteriales; family Mycobacteriaceae; genus Nocardia; species Nocardia brasiliensis_A. Next base: position 44,586 of record NZ_BAUA01000086.1, on the reverse strand, counting down.
TTCGCCTTCACCGAATTCCTCGGCAGCATCCCGCGAATCGTGGTCAAAAAGGGTGAAGCGCCGCAAGGTGCACGGATAACCTTCTCCCTCACCGGGCCGCTGGCGCGCTCGCTGCACATCCAGGTGGCGGACCGGGCGAACTACGTGGACGCGTTCGACAGCTCCCCGACCGTCGACATCCATTTGCCCGCAGCGGATTTCGTCCGGCTCGGCGGCGGACGGACCACCGCGGACCAGCACATGGACCGGATCACCATCAGCGGCGATCAAGAACTGGGGCAACGGCTCGTGCGGAATCTCGCGTTCACCATCTGATGCGCCTGTTCCTGTCCAGCTACCGCTTCGGCGCGCACTACGACCGGCTCGCCGCCCTCGTCGGCGCACCAGGCCGAGTCGCGTTGATTCCCAACGCCTGTGACGCCTGGCCCGAGCTGTGGGAGTCGGCGATCATCAGCGATATCGTCCCACTGCGCAGGCTCGGGTACGAACCGGAGACGGTCGATCTGCGCGATTTCGTCGGCCGCCCGGCGGAATTGGAGCGCACGCTGGCCATGTTCCCGATGCTGTGGGTGCGCGGCGGCAACACCTTCGTACTGCGCGCCCAATTCGCACGCAGCGGCGCCGATGTCGTGCTCCCCCGGCTACTGGCGGCCGACGCGCTCGTGTACGCGGGCTACAGCGCCGGCGCCTGCCTGCTGACCCCCGATCTGCACGGACTGGAATCCTCCGACGATCCGGCCGAGGTCCAGCCGACGTGCGGGATCGAACCGCTCTGGGACGGACTGGGTTTGGTGCAGCAGCGGATCGTGCCGCACATCGCCTCGCCAACCGATCCGCTCGGCCAGTGCGATCGGCTCGCCGAGTCCTATCGTACGGCGGGCATCCCACACTGGGCGCTCACCGACGACGACGCGATCGTGGTCGACGGCGATCGCACCGAGGTGCTGATCAGTCCAACGGCGTCATGAACGACCACAGCCGCTGTTCCAGGTCACGCGCGCTGTAGTCGCGGTAGCCGTAGGACTGGTCGGTGGGCTCGTAGAGGATCTCGGCGCCGGCCGCCTTGGCGTGCCGGAAATGCGCGTCCACGTCCTCGACGACGATCGACATGCCCTCGGTGCACGCGCCCAGGGTCGCCGGTGACTGCAACTTGAACTGGTCGGAGACGGCGTGCAGCCAGATCACGCCATCGCCCGCGGTGACTTCCGCGTGGTGCGCGGTCCCGTCCGCGCCGCGGCTGATCCGGCCCGGCTCCATGCCGAACACGGTGGTCAGATACTCGTGGGCGGCGGCGATATCGCGATAGACGAGCGTCGGGATGCGTCGTTGAATCTTGCTGTCGAGCATGGCCATGTCCTCCAAAGTGTCCAGCAGTTCCCGTGTTTCGAGGCTGCGCTGGTCGGTGAGCGTGGCGACCATCGTGACGAGGCGTTGACGCAGGCGGTGGCCGACGGCCAGCTTGCGGTCGAGGTCGGCGAGGTGGCGGACCATCACGCCGGTCAGATCCCAGGCGGGATCGTCCAGGGCCGCCGCCACCTCGTCCAAGCGCAGGCCGAGGGTGCGCAACAGACCGATGCGATAGAGCCGTTGCACGTCGCCGGTGGAGTACAGCCGGTGCCCGGCACCGCTGCGACCGGACGGCGAGAGCAGGCCGATCTCGTCGTAGTAGTGCAAGGTGCGCACGGTCAACCCGGTGACCGTCGCCAGCTCACCGACCTTGACGTAACCGTTCGTCGCCACGGTGACGACGTTAGGACCTCACGTCGCGTGAGGTGCAAGTTCGGCTTTCGCGTCGCGGCGGAACACGACCCAGCGCATCGCGCTGTACATGTAGACCGCTTCGCAGCCGCCCGCGAGCAACCGCGCCAGGTGGTAGTCGACGCCGAGCGCGGTGAGTCCGCTGCCGACGCCGAGGATGAACGCGGCGTAATTGATCGCCACGACCACGACGTAGATCCCGGCCTGCTTGCCGACCGGCGCGTGCGAATGGAAGTTGAAGGTGCGATTGAGCACGAAACTCAGCCCGAACGCACACACGTACGCGACCGAGACCGACAACCAGACCGGCAGACCCAGCCCACCGTGGAAGAGGGTGAGCAGGGCCAGATCCACACCGAAGGTGAAGCTGTTGATCAGCGCGAAGCCGAGGAAGGTCGGCGCGACAAGACGATTCAGTCCCCACGGCAGCCGCGCGACGACCGCCTCGCACCATCGGGTGAAGCGGTCGGCAATGTTGTCGGTGGTCTGCGCCGGCTCGTGCACGCTGCCAGGGTGCCAGCGGCAGGTGACCACCAGATGATCATCCGGCAACGCCGCGTCGATCCGCCGGGGCGGGCCGTGGCGTGCCCCGGCGGACTAGCGTGGGGTTGTGGACGTTAGTGACCTGATCGACGGACTGCCCGAGGGTGCGGTCGTCACCGACCCTGATCTGCTGGCGAGCTACCGACAGGACTGGGCGCGCGATCCGGCGGCCGGCACGCCGGTCGCGGTGGTCCGCGCGACGAGCACCGAGGATGTCGCGACGGCGCTGCGCTGGGCACACGAACGGCGCGTGCCCGTCGTGCCGCGCGGTGCCGGGTCGGGGCTGTCCGGCGGCGCCACGGCGGTCGACGGCGGACTGGTGCTGAGCACCGAGCGGATGCGGGCGATCACCGTCGACCCGGTCACCCGGACCGCGGTCGTGCAGCCGGGGCTGCTGAACGCAGAGGTGAAGCGCGCCGTCGCCGCGCACGGCCTCTGGTATCCGCCCGACCCGTCCTCGTTCGAGATCTGCTCGATCGGCGGTAACGCCGCCACCAACGCGGGTGGGCTGTGCTGCGTGAAGTACGGCGTGACAACCGATTACGTGCTGGGCATGGAAGTGGTGCTCGCCGACGGAACGGTGCTGCGGCTCGGCGGGCCCAGGCTCAAGGATTCGGCCGGACTGTCGCTGACCAAACTGTTCGTCGGCAGCGAGGGCACGCTCGGCGTCATCACCGAGCTGACGCTGCGACTGCTGCCCGCCCAGCCGCCGCAGAGCACGGTCGTCGCCTCGTTCGCCACCCTGACCGCCGCCGTCGACGCGATTCTCGCCATCACCGGCGAATTACGGCCCGCCATGCTGGAATTCATGGATTCGGTCTCGATCAACGCGGTCGAGGACGAGCTGCGGATGGGCCTGGATCGCAAGGCCGCCGCACTGCTCGTCGCGCGCTCGGACGCGCCCGGCGAATTCGCCGGTCGGGAAGCCGAGATCATGCTGGCCGCGTGCGAAAAGGCCGGTGCGACCGAGGCTTTCCACACCGCCGACGCCGAGGAAGGGGAAGCCTTCACCGCGGCGAGGCGGTTCGCGATTCCCGCGGTGGAGAAGCTGGGCGCGCTGCTGCTGGAGGACGTCGGCGTCCCGCTGCCCCGGCTCGGCGACCTGGTGACCGGTGTCGCCGAGATCGCCGCGCGCAACGACGTGACCATCTCGGTGATCGCGCACGCCGGCGACGGCAATACCCACCCGCTGATCGTGCACGACCCCGCCGACGCCGCCATGACCGAGCGCGCGCACCGCGCCTTCGGCGAGATCATGGATCTGGCCATCGCGCTCGGCGGCACCATCACCGGCGAGCACGGCGTCGGCCGTTTGAAGAAGGCGTGGCTACCGGACCAACTCGGCGCCGACGTGATGGCGTTGACCCAGCGCATCAAGGACGCGCTCGACCCGCACGGCATCCTCAATCCGGGCGCGATTCTCTAACCCATGGAACATTCCCGGCCGCGAAGGAGTTTCACCGGATCATGACCACCAGGCTCGAGCACAACGTCGCCGACACCCGTTTCGAGATCTACCTCGACGACACCCTCGCCGGCTACGCCGACTACGCCGAGCGGGAAGAAACGAAGGTTCGCGACTTCCACCACACCATGACCTTCCCCGAGTTCCGCGGCCGCGGCGTCGCCGCCCAGGTGGTCGAATTCGCGCTGCGGGATTCGCGCACCAACGGTTACACCGTCGTCCCCACCTGCTGGTACGTCGAGAAGTACATCGCCGAACACCGCGAATACGCCGATCTCGTCGGCTGAGCGCAGCGGCAGGCAGCCGGCCGCCTGCGCTACTGGCCCTGCGAACACCGCGCGAGGCTGTGCGCCAAGAGTTCGAAGGCTGTTTCGGCGCGGGTGACCGCGATCGGGTAGATGTCCTCGGTGCGCTGGCCCGCGCGGACGGCTCGGGCGTTGTAGGACGTGAGAATGCGCTGGGCACTGAACACCTGCGCCGCGATCAGGTGCGCGGTGAACTCGTCGCCCGGCTCGCCGGACGCGAGCAGCGCTGCGGCGAGGTCGCGTTCCTGATCGATCATGTAGCCGGACAGGTGCGCCATCAGGGCGGGCGTCGAATACAGCAGATGGTGGAACGTGACGGCGGCCCGGGTGTCGTTGAGACCGGTGAGCGGGTCGCGGTCCGCGAGGCGGTCGAGGAAGTCCTGGCGCAGGGCCGCCAAGGGCGATGTGCCGTCCGGGCGCCCCCGGACGACCTGCGCGGACCCGCGGCCACCGTCCATGAATCGGTGCAGGACCAGGTCTTCCTTGGTCGGGAAGTAGGCGAACAGAGTGGGCTTGGAGACCTCGGCGGCAGCGGCGATCTCGGCGACCGACGCGCCGTCGAAGCCTGATGTCTCGAACAGCGCGAAAGCGGCGTCCAAGATCGCCTGACGCGTCCGGAGCTTCTTGCGTTCGCGCAGCCCTGGTGCCTCCATGCGGCCAGCGTAGAGAAAATTACCTTGGTCTACAAATTAACTCGGTTGTATTGTTTACCTGGTTAAATTTCTGAACCGAGGTGGGGAGCCGATGCATCACGATCCTGTCGAGCCCGAAATCCGTGCCGAACGCGACTACCTGACCTCGTGCCGCGCCGCGCTGACCCGCATGCGCGACGCCGCGGTCACGGCATTGGCGGACGGTCTGGGGCAAGGCGACGTGTTCGACAAATTCCAGAACTTCGCCGCGCGCGAGTTCCACAAGAAGCAGATCGAGGAGCTGTCCGGCTTCGACGACGTCCCACTGTTCTTCGGGCGCTTGGACTTTCCGCCGGGTGAACTCTACGACAAGGTCCGCGAGGTCGGCGCGCCCTCGTCCGCGCCGGACAGCGACCGCGTCTACATCGGACGCCGCGGTATCGCCGACGAACGCGGTGAGCTGAAGGTCATCGACTGGCGGGCACCGCTGTCCCGGGCCTTCTACGAGGCCGATCCGCAGGACGCGATGCGAGTGCGGGTGCGCCGCCGGTTCGGCTTCGATCACACCGGCACCCTCACCGCCTTCGAGGACGAGGCGCTCGACGGCCACGGCGACGATCGCGACGGCCGGCTGCTCGCCGCGGAAATCGAGCGGCCGCGCAAGGGCCCGATGCGCGATATCGTCGCCACCATCCAACCCGAACAGATGCGGCTCGTCCGGGCTCCGCTGGAACGCACGCTCTGCATCCAGGGCGCGCCCGGGACCGGCAAGACCGCCGTCGGCCTGCACCGGCTGGCGTATCTGCTGTTCACCGAGCGGGAACGGTTGCAGCGGGAGGGCGGCGTCGCCGTCATCGGCCCCAACCGCGCCTTCCTCGACTACGTCCGCAATGTGCTGCCCGCCCTGGGCGAGGTGGCCGTGCTGCAGACCACCGTCGAGGAACTCACCGGATCGAATGACACTGCGCACGTGGACGATCCGCAGACCGAGCGGATCAAGGGGGACGCCAGGATGGCCGAGGTCATTCGGCGTCTGCTGTGGTCGCGCGTGCGGCCACTAGAGGAGACGGTGCCGGTCAAGCACCTGCAACGGACCTGGCACCTGTATTCCGACGAGATCGCCGAAGAACTCGACGAGGTACGCGCGCGCGGAACCGACTACCGCACGGGGATCGAGTTACTCGGCCGGCGACTGGCCTTGCTCGTGCTGCGCCGAATGGAACAGGCGGGGCACAGCACCACCGACGCGACGCTGCGCCAGCTCTGCCGGAACAAGGCGATCGTGCGCGCCGTGCAGCGCATGTGGCCGGAAACCGATTCCGCCCGAATCGTTTTCGATCTCCTCACCGATCGGGATCAGTTGGCCCAGCTCGCGGACGGCCTGCTCTCGCCCACCGAGCAGAGTGCGGTCCGGTCCACCGTGCGGCCCCGCACCGTGCGCCAAATGCGATGGTCCAGAGCGGATTTCGTGCTGATCGATGAAGCTGCGAGCATGATCGAACGGCCCGCGAAACTCGGCCACATCGTGGTCGACGAGGCCCAGGACCTCAGTGCCATGCAACTGCGGGCGATCGCCCGCCGCGCGACCGGATCCTGCACGGTGCTCGGCGATCTCGCGCAAGCCACCAGTCCCTCGGCCGTCACGGACTGGGCCGAGGTCCTCGGCCATCTCGACCGAACCGACGGTGTGGTCGAGGAATTGACGCGCGGCTATCGCGTACCGGCCCAGGTCATCGACTACGCGGCCCGCCTACTGCCGTATATCGCCCCGGACCTGCGCGGACCGTCCTCGTTCCGGCAGTCCGCCGACGCTCTGCGCGTTCTGAGCACGTCCCCGGCGGAACTGCACGGCGCTGCCGTGACAGCCTGCGCCAGAGCACTTTCCGAGGAAGGATCGATCGCCCTCATCGCCGCCGACCGTGATATCCCGGAACTCCATCGCCGTCTGACCGACGCGGAACTCCCGCACACCCTGCTCGGCACCGACGAGGCGGGCATCGCCGCCCGCCTGAACCTCGTCCCCGTCACCTTGGCGAAAGGCCTCGAATTCGACACCGTAGTGGTCGTCGAGCCCGCCGCCATCGTCGACGCGGAACCCCGTGGCCTGCACCGCCTCTACGTCGCCCTCACCCGAGCCGTGAGCACCCTCACCGTCCTGCACGCCGCTCCCCTGCCGACCCCGCTACTCCGCGAACCCGCCATGAGCGCCTGACGAAAAACGGTGGCACCGAAAACCGGTGCCACCGTTGACTTCTCGCCCGTGGGGATCAGCGCAGCAGGGCGCGGCTCATGACGACGCGCTGGATCTGGTTGGTGCCCTCGTAGATCTGGGTGATCTTGGCGTCGCGCATCATGCGCTCGACCGGGAAGTCGGTGGTGTAGCCGGCGCCGCCGAAGAGCTGGACGGCGTTGGTGGTGACCTCCATGGCCACGTCGGAGGCGAAGCACTTGGCGGCGGCGGAGATGAAGCCGAGGTTCTTCTCGCCGCGCTCGGCGCGGGCGGCGGAGGTGTAGACCATGAGGCGGGCGGCCTCGATCTTCATCGCCATGTCGGCGAGCATGAACTCGGTGTTCTGGAAGCTGGCGATGGTCTTGCCGAACTGCTTGCGGTCCTTGGTGTAGGCGATCGCGGCGTCCAGCGCGCCCTGGGCGATGCCGACGGCCTGCGCGCCGATGGTCGGGCGGGTGTGGTCGAGGGTCTGCAGCGCGGTCTTGAAACCGGTGCCCGGCTCGCCGACGATCCGGTCACCCGGCACCCGGCAGTTCTCGAAATACAGTTCGGCCGTGGGCGATCCCTTGATGCCGAGCTTGTGCTCGAGCGGGCCGACGACGAAACCTTCGTCGTCCTTGTGCACCAGGAAGGCCGAAATACCGTTGGCGCCCTTGTCCGCATCGGTCACCGCCATGACGGTGTACCAGGAAGACTTGCCGCCGTTGGTGATCCAACACTTGGAGCCGTTGAGGATCCAGTCCTCGCCCTCCTGCTTGGCCCGGGTGCGCATGCTCGCGGCGTCCGAACCGGCCTCACGCTCGGACAGCGCGTAGGAGGCCATCTCACCGTTGACAATATCGGGCAGCACCTGCTGCTTGAGTTCCTCGGAGCCGTTGAGGATCAGGCCCATGGTGCCGAGCTTGTTGACCGCGGGAATGAGCGAGGAGGAACCGCAGACGCGCGCGACCTCTTCGATCACGATGCAGGTGGCGACGGAATCCGCGCCCTGGCCGCCGTAGGCCTCGGGCACGTGCACCGCGTTGAAGCCCGCCGCGTTCAGCGCGGACAGCGCCTCCTCGGGGAAGCGGGAGTTACCGTCGACGTCCTTGGCGTGCGGAGCGATCTCCTTCTCCGCCAGCCCGCGGATGGCCGCACGCAGTTCGTCGTGGAAGTCCTCGAGCTGGAACAGGTTGAAATCGGGGTTTCCCGCCATGGGGCTCACTCCTGGTCGTCGGTACACGCCGGCACTGCCCGAGCATTGCCGCACTTCGGCACTCGGTGCCACATCTTGGCCCAGTGTACGCCCACATGCCACTGCAACGTGCGACTATCTCCTGGCACTCAGTGTCAGGTTGGTCGCACTGGACCTGAATCAAAGACTACCGAGCTTGCGCGCCACCAGATCGGCGACCTGCCGGGGCGGGGTGTCGCGCGGAAACACCGCGACCACCAGTTCGTCGGCCGCCGCCCGCCTGCCGTCGCCGCGCGGAATCGCCGCGAGTTCCACCCGCAGGTCCGCGGCACCGGCGTCGGATTCGCCGCGCACCATCCGGCGCAGCAGGTAGTTGTGGGTCGCGGTGACCGCGGCCGTGTACTGCACCCGGGCCAGGTCGGGCACCTCCGGCAGGCGTTCCCGCAGATAGTCGGTGAACAGCCGCTCGTACCGGAAGACCGTCACGATCTCCCGTTCCCGCAGCGCGGGGACCCGGCGCACCACCTGATACCGCCGCGCCGCGATCTCGCGCCACTGGGTGAACCGCACGAAGACCTGGACCACGGCCTCGCACACGATCTCCCACGGATCTCCCGGCGTGGCCGCCAGGAATTCGGCCGCCCGCGCCAGCTGCGACTCGTGATCGGCGAAGATCACATCCTCTTTCGAGCGGAACTGCCGGAAGAACGTGCGCCGCGAGATCCCCGCCGCCTCCGCGATCTCGTCGACCGTCGTCGCCTCATACCCCTTCTCGGCGAACAACCGCAACGCCTGATCGACCACCGCCAGCCGAAACTCCGCGTTGTCCTCCCCCCGCACCCGCCCCTCACCAGTAGTCACCAACCAACCGTAGCGAGCCGCGGGCCCCGGCGAGCGCCGCGACCTTCGCGGATCGCTCAGCCGAGGAGTTTGGTGCGCAGCGCCTCGTCTTTGTCGAGGACCATTTGTTCCAGGGCGGCTTGGAACTGTTCCATGCGGGTGCGCAGGGCGGGGTCGTGGGCGGCGAGGATGCGGACGGCGAGCAGGCCCGCGTTGCGGGCGCCGCCGATGGAGACGGTGGCGACCGGGACGCCAGCGGGCATCTGGACGATGGAGAGCAGCGAGTCCATGCCGTCGAGGTGCTTCAGCGGGACGGGGACGCCGATGACGGGCAGCGCGGTCGCGGAGGCGACCATGCCGGGCAGATGGGCGGCGCCGCCCGCACCGGCGATGATGACCTGGAGGCCGCGGCCCGCGGCCTCGCGCGCGTAGTCGAGCATCCGCTGCGGGGTGCGGTGCGCCGAGACGACACCGACCTCGAACCGGATCCCGAACTCCGCCAGCGCTTCCGCGGCGGCCTCCATGGTCGGCCAGTCGGAGTCGCTGCCCATGATCAGGCCTACCTGCGGAGTGGTCATGCGTGCGCCTCGCTCACTGGTGGGGATCCCATCCATCCGTCCATACCGCGCGCGACATCCACTGCGCCGCGCGTTCGGCCTTCTCCCGCACCTCGGCGACGTCGTCACCGAGGATGTTGATGTGCCCGATCTTGCGATCCGGGCGTTCGCCCTTGCCGTACAGGTGCACCTTCGCGTCGGGCATCCGCGCGAACAGGTGGTGCAGCCGCTCGTCCATGGTCATCGCGGGCGCCTCGGCCGCGCCGAGAATATTGGCCATCACGGTGACCGGGGCCAGCGGGCTGGTGTCGCCGAGCGGATAGTCCAGCACCGCGCGCAGATGCTGCTCGAACTGACCGGTGCGCGCGCCGTCCATCCCCCAGTGCCCGGAGTTGTGCGGCCGCATCGCCAGCTCGTTGATCAGCAGCTCGCCGTCGTGGGTTTCGAAGAGCTCGACCGCCATCGCCCCGACCACACCGAGTTCCTTGGCCAGGTGCAGTGCCAGCATCTCCGCCTGCGCCGCCAGGTCGTCGTCGAGGTCCGGCGCGGGCGCGATCACCACGGCGCACTGGCCGTTGCGCTGCACGGTCTCGACTACCGGCCAGGTCGCGGCCTGTCCGAACGGCGAGCGCGCGACCATCGCCGACAGCTCCCGCTTCAGCTCGACTTTCGCCTCGGCGAGCAACTGCACGCCGTGCGCGAGCTGCTCGGTGACGATCGTGGTGGCCTCGGCCGCGGTCGCGGGCATCCAGACACCGCGGCCGTCATAACCACCACGCACCGCCTTGAGCACGACGGCCCATCCGTGCTCGTCCCCGAACCGCACCGCGTCCTCGACCGAACCGACCGGCGTGAACGCGGGCACGGGCAGGCCGAGCTCGGACAGCTTCAGCCGCATGGCGAGCTTGTCCTGCGCGAACACCAGTGCCTGCGGCGGCGGCTGCACGTTCACGCCCTCGGCGACCAGCGCCGCCAGGTGTTCGGTGGGCACATGCTCGTGATCGAAGGTCAGCGCGTGCGAGCCGACCGCGGCCTTGCGCAACGCGGCCAGGTCGGTGTGACTGCCGAGCACGACCTCGGGGCTGACCTGGGCGGCCGGGTCGTCGGGGCGTTCGGCGAGCACCCGTAGCCGCTGGCCGAGCGCGATGGCGGCCTGGTGCGTCATGCGCGCCAGCTGACCACCGCCGATCATGGTGACGGTGGGCATACCCGAGGATTCGAAGGAACGTACTGCGTCCACGTCGGACAATATTGTCATGTCCGGCGCGAATGACCCCGACCGGTACACTCGGCCCCGTGTCATTCGTCGACGACGTGGTCCGCGTCCTCCCCAGGCCTCTCGCGAGGATCGCGTTCCGGCATCGGGAACTGATCAAGTTCGCGATCGTCGGCGCGACCACGTTCGTGATCGACAGCGGCATCTTCTACGTCCTGAAGTGGACCGTACTGTCGGAGAAACCGGTCACCGCCAAGATCATCTCCGGCGTCATCGCCGTCATCGCGTCCTACATCCTCAACCGGGAATGGTCCTTCCGGAACCGGGGCGGGCGCGAACGACACCATGAGGCGCTGCTGTTCTTCGGCGTCAGCGGCGTCGGCGTGGTGCTGGCCTTCATCCCGCTGTGGATCTCCAGCTACGTCTTCGACCTGCGCCAGCCCGACGTGAGCTTCACCGTCGAGAACATCGCCGACTTCATCAGCGCCTTCATCATCGGCAACCTGCTGCAGATGGCGTTCCGCTTCTGGGCGATGCGCCGCTGGGTCTTCCCCGACGAGATGAACGAGATCGCCGCCGAATTCGACGAGATCGTCGAAGAGCAGTTCGGCCGTAACTGAGGCCCCTGACTCACCGCGGTTCCGGCACCACCGAGTTCTGCGTCCGGTACGCGGCCGAATTCAGGAACACCGCGAACAGCGCGGGCCTGCGCCGCTGCAATTCCAGCCGCCCGCCGTCGGCCTCGACCAAGGCCCGCGCCAGCGCCAGCCCCACACCGGTCGAGCCGCCCGCGGAGAAGCCGCGATCGAAGATGTGCGGCGCGAGTTCGTCCCGAATGCCGTCGCCCTCGTCGGCGACCTCCACACAGACCAGCGGATCGCGGTCGATACCGGGCCGCACCGTGCGCACCGACACCGTGCAGGTGCCGCCCCCGTGCATGAGCGCGTTGTCGACGAGCACCGCGACCGCCTCGCGCAGCCGGGAGCCCGTGATCGGCGCGCGCAGCGACTCGTCGCCGATGAGCGTCAGCGTGCGACCGGCCTCGGAGAACGGATGCGTCCATTCGGCGACCACGCCGCGCAGCTCCTCCATCACCGGCACCGGGTCGAGGTCGGCGGCGTCCTCGTCCCGAGACGCGCGGACCAGGTCGTCGATCGCGTCGGTCAGCCGATCGACCTGTGCCATGGCCTCCTCGGCCTCGTGCACCACCTCGGGATCGGCGTGCGCGGAGAGCTCGTCGAGCCGCAGCCGGACCGCGGTGAGCCGGCTGCGCAGCTGGTGGGAGACGTCGGCGACCAGCGCGTGCTCGCGCTGCAGACGCCCGGCGATCTCCACGGTCGCCGAGTCGAGCACATCGGAGACCCGGTCCAGTTCGGAGATGCCGTGCCGGCGCGGGTCCGGGCGGAAGTCGCCCATGGCCAGTCTGGCGGCCCTGGCGGCCACGTCACGCAACGGATCGGCCACCCGCCGTGCGGTGACCACCGCGACCGACACCGCGGCGCCCAGCGAGGCGAGCACGGCCAGCGCCACCACCGCGACGGCCTGCTGCTGCCTGGCGTGCATCGGCGCGGAGGGCACCTCCAGCCGCAGCGAGCCGCGCTGGCCCATGGACAGCGATTCGACCAGCGGGTCCTGTACTTCGTCCACGCCGATGTCCACCCGCGACGCGTTGTCCTGCGGGGCCGGATAGACGATGGTGAGCTTCGCGTCCGCGGGCAGCACCGGTTCCATCGCGCGCGTGTCCAGTTCCCCGAGCACCATGCCGTCGCCGTGCTCCTGCACGATGATGGCCGCGGCGATCCGTTCCAATTTGCTCTGCAGATCGTCGCGGGTGATGTCCTCGACCCAGAGCCAGGCCGTGTAGACGAGCGGCACGCCGAGCACCACCGTGGTGAGCATCAGCACGGTGAGCATGGACCGCAGGATTCTGCGCCGCACGTCAGTCGGTGTTCAGCCGGAAGCCGACACCGCGGACGGTGACGATGCGCCGCTCGGCCATCGGGCCCTCGTCGCCGATCTTGCGCCGCAGCCAGGACATGTGCATGTCCAGCGTCTTGGAGCCGCGCAGCTCGGCGTCGCCCCAGACCTCGCGCAGGATGGTCTCGCGCGGCACCACCTGTCCGGCCCGGTCGATCAGCACTTTCAGCAACTCGTATTCCTTGTTGGCCAAACCGATCTCGGCGCCGTTCACCAGCACCCGGCGCGCGGCGGGCTCCAGCCGGATGCCGCCGACCTCCACGGTGTCGTCGCCGATTCCGCTGCGGCGCAACAGGGCTCGCACCCGCGCCAGCAGTTCGGCGAGCCGGAACGGCTTGCCGACGTAGTCGTCGGCGCCCGCGTCGAGGCCGACCACGAAATCGACCTCGTCGGTGCGAGCGGTGAGCATCAGCACGGCGATGTCCGCGCCGCTGGCCCGGACCTGACGGCACACCTCCAGCCCGTCCATGCCCGGCAGGCCGAGGTCGAGGATCAGCAGATCGTGATGCCCTTCCAGGGCTCGTTCGAGCACGGCCGGACCGAAGCGCTCGACGGTCACCGAGTACCCCTCGCGCCCCAGGGCGCGCGACAACGGCGCGGCGATCGCCTCGTCGTCTTCAGCTAGCAGTACGGCCGTCATATGCCCAGGTTAACGCGAACGCTCATCGATAGTCGCCGCGCTCGCGCGAGTACGCGTCGCGACCGTTGTCACCCTGCTCGACCTCGAAGACCTGGTGGTACAGCAGCGCGTGCACCTTCTGCACCGCCGGGATGTCGTCGAACTCGAGCGGCTCCGAGGACGACGATTCGATGATGAGCGTGCCGGTGCCGAGCATCCGGTCGAAGATCCCGTGCCGGAACTGCACGCTGGAGATGCGGCTCATCGGAATGTCGATGCCGGTGTGCGTCAGCACGCCCTGGCGCACCAGCACGCGCCGGTCGGTGATGATGAAATGCGTCGACTTCCAGCCGAGAATTGGTGCGACACAACGCCATACGACGATGATCAGCCAGATCGCGAGCACCGCGATCAGCAGCGCGGTACGCGCGGTTCCCTCGGGCGCTTTGCGCGAGGCCAGGCCCCCCGCGAACCCGGCGAGTGCGGTGGCGACGATCAGCGTCACGATCGGCCAGAACAGCATCTTCCAGTGCGGATGACGATGCAGAATCAGCTGCTCTTCCGGCGCAAGCACATCCTCCGGATAACCCATGGTCGAACAGTACCGCGTGCAGATGCCGAAATGCCTGACACCGCACCGCGTCGTGCTGCACAATCGCCGGCCGGCGCGTACCGGCACCGCGATGTCCTACACCGAGATTCGAGTGCGGGGACAGGCGACTCAGTAGTCGGCGCGCAGATGCGTGACATCGCCCGCGGAGACCGGCCGATCACCGATCAGCAGGCGGCCCGCGTCATCGATATCGGTGGCGACGCCGGTCAGCGTCTGACCGCCGGGCAGTTCGGCGCGCACCTGCTTGCCCAGCGTCGCGCACCGTTCGCGGTAGGCGGCGGCCAGGTCGGCGGTCTTCCAGCCCGCGTCCCGCCACGCGGTGAAGCGGCGCGCGAACTCGGTCAGCATCGCCTGCACGAGCTGCGTCCGATCGGTATCGCCCGCACCGGCCAGCAACAGCGAAATGGCATGCGGCACCGGCAGTTCGGCCTCGGTGAGACTCACGTTGAGCCCCATGCCGATCACCACGGCCGGCACCTCGCCGCTCACCGCGACCTCGGCCAGGATGCCCGCCACTTTGCGGCCATCGATCAGCACATCGTTGGGCCATTTGAGGTTCGCGTGCACACCGGCGGTCGCGCGCAGTGCGTCCACCACGGCGATGCCGGTGAGCAACGGCAGCCAGCCGAGGACCGCGGGCTCGATCCCGGGTAGCCGCACCAGCAGCGACATCGAGATCTGTGCCCGCGCCGGGCTGATCCAGGTGCGTGCGTGTCTGCCGCGCCCTTGCTCCTGCTGCTCTGCGAGGAGTACCGCGCGATCGGCGTCTGGTTCGCCTGCGCGCGCGATCAGGTCCGCGTTGGTGGACCCGGTCGACTCCACCACCTCGATGTGGTGGAAGAACGACAGCTCGGGCGACTCGATGAGACTGCGCCGCAACTGCTCTGCATCCAAAGGGGGCCTGTCCACACGGGCAGGCTACTCGGGGCGCGAGGTCGTGCCCGACACCCGCCGGGCACTGGTGGGCCTATCCGACCAGGTCGTAACCGCAGCTCGGCGCCCGGACTGCTCGCTCAGCGGGCGCGTCCTCCCCCTGCTCGACCTCGATGCGGAAGTCCGGATCGACGATCGTCGGCTCCGGCTCGGTCACCGGCCACCTGGTGAAAGCCGCCGCGGCGGCGTGTTCGGCTACGGTCGTGCTCCATCCCCACATTCTGTGCTCCTCCCCTGAGCTGCCTGGGCGGTGTAACTGTCTGCCTGGGCGTGTGTTCTCCCATCCCGGCTCCCCGTCGGAGCGCGAAAACTTGACCACTCCAGGGTATCCGGGCGCCCGGTCGCGGCGATACTCATTTTCTGCCGAATGGAAACGCCACCGACGACCTGGAACTTTCCCCGCACAACGTTGATCTAGCTGCACGTTTTTACCGGTCGGTAGCCCCTACTCGGTTAGAGAGAAGGACTGCCACTCGTTACACTCCGGAGCCATGACGAGTGTCCAGCAGCAGTCCGCGCAAGACCCGGCGGGCGCCCCCGACATCCACACCACCGCCGGGAAGCTGGCTGATCTGCGGAATCGGCTGGAAGAGGCCAAGCACCCGATGGGTGAGGCCGCGGTCGACAAGGTGCACGCCAAGGGCAAGATGACCGCCCGCGAGCGCATCCTCGCGCTGCTCGACGAGGGTTCCTTCGTCGAGCTCGACGCGCTGGCCCGCCACCGCAGCGTCAACTTCGGACTGGAGCAGAACCGCCCGCTCGGCGACGGCGTCGTCACCGGTTACGGCACCATCGACGGCCGCGACGTGTGCATCTTCAGCCAGGACGTCACCGTGTTCGGCGGCAGCCTCGGCGAGGTCTACGGCGAGAAGATCGTCAAGGTGATGGACCTGGCGCTCAAGACCGGCCGCCCGTTGATCGGCATCAACGAGGGCGCCGGCGCGCGCATCCAGGAGGGCGTCGTCTCGCTGGGCCTCTACGGCGAGATCTTCCACCGCAACGTGCAGGCCTCCGGCGTGATCCCGCAGATCTCGCTGATCATGGGCCCGGCCGCGGGTGGCCACGTGTACTCCCCCGCGCTGACCGACTTCGTGGTGATGGTCGACGGCACCAGCCAGATGTTCGTCACCGGACCCGACGTCATCAAGACGGTCACCGGCGAGGACGTCAGCATGGAGGACCTGGGTGGCGCGCACACCCACATGACGAAATCCGGTGTCGCGCACTACGTCGCCTCCGGCGAGCAGGACGCCCTCGACTACGTCAAGGATCTGCTGTCCTACCTGCCGAGCAACAACCGCGCCGAGGCGCCGCGCTTCCCGGCGTCGGATCCGATCGACGGCGCGATCGAGGACTCGCTCACCGACGAGGACCTCGAGCTGGACTCGATCATCCCGGACTCGCCGAACCAGCCGTACGACATGCACGAGGTGATCCGTCGCCTGCTCGACGACGACGAGTTCCTCGAGGTGCAGGCCGAGCGCGCGATGAACATCATCGTCGGCTTCGGCCGGATCGACGGCCGCAGCGTCGGCATCGTCGCCAACCAGCCGACCCAGTTCGCCGGCTGCCTGGATATCGACGCCTCGGAGAAGGCCGCGCGCTTCGTGCGCACCTGCGACGCGTTCAACATCCCGATCCTCACGCTGGTCGACGTGCCCGGC
Source organism: Nocardia brasiliensis IFM 10847 (assembly GCF_000710915.1). Lineage (GTDB taxonomy): Bacteria > Actinomycetota > Actinomycetes > Mycobacteriales > Mycobacteriaceae > Nocardia > Nocardia brasiliensis_A. Next base: position 28,060 of record NZ_BAUA01000086.1, on the reverse strand, counting down.
TTCCTGCCGGGCACCGGCCAGGAGTACAACGGCATCATCCGGCGCGGCGCGAAGTTGTTGTACGCGTACGGCGAAGCCACTGTGGGAAAAATCACGGTCATCACCCGCAAGGCCTACGGCGGCGCCTACGACGTCATGGGTTCCAAGCACATGGGCGCCGACGTGAACCTGGCCTGGCCCACCGCGCAGATCGCGGTGATGGGCGCGTCCGGGGCGGTCGGTTTCGTCTACCGCAAGAAGCTGCAAGACGCCGCCAACAGCGGCGATGACGTCGACGCGCTGCGGCTCGAGCTGCAGAACGAGTACGAGGACACCTTGGTGAACCCCTACGTCGCCGCCGAACGCGGTTACGTGGACGCGGTCATCCCGCCCTCGCACACCCGCGGTCAGATCGTGTCGGCACTGCGGCTGCTCGAGCGCAAGATGGTCAGCCTGCCGCCGAAAAAACACGGCAACATCCCGTTGTGATCAAGCGATACCCTCGGTACGCCGCGCACACTGGTGAGAGCGACGCAATGAGTGGATCCGAAAATGATCGCGTCATCGACCGCTAGTTTCGAACAAGGAACACGCCTGATCAGGCAAAGAGAGGATCTGGCACTGTGACGACCGTGGCAGAAGAAGATGTGTTGACCGCCGCCGAACTCGACCTCTCCGTCGGCGCGCTGCCCGACCAGGCCGAGTCGGCCGAGGGCACGGCGGCCGCCGCCGACACCGCCGCGACCGGAGAGCCGTTCTTCCGCGTGCTGAAGGGCAACCCCAGCGACGAGGAGATCGCCGCGCTGGTCTGCGTGCTGTCCGCGGCCGCCGAGGACGCCGCCGTGGGTCCGAGCGGCCCGACCGACATGTGGGGCCGCCCCACCTTCATGCACCGGGGCACCTCGCCGTTCTCGCCCTACGCCTTCCCGCAGCTGTCGCACCTGCGCGGGTGACCGCCTTCGTTCTCGCTTCCGCGTCCCCGGCCCGCCGGGAAGTGCTCCGCTCGGCGGGCATCGACCCGGTCGTGCGGGTATCGGCGGTGGACGAGGACGCTGTCGCGGCCGCACTGCCCGCAGGCACCGCACCGCGGGTCGTGGTCGTCGAACTGGCCAGGGCGAAAGCCTTGGCGGTGGCCGCGACCATTCCCGAACTGAGCGCCGATTGTGTTGTCGTCGGCTGTGATTCGATGCTGCTGGTGGACGGCGAGCTGCAGGGCAAGCCGCACACCGCCGCGGTCGCCCGAGCCCGCTGGGGCGAAATGGCCGGGCGCAGCGCCGATCTGGTGACCGGACACTGCGTACTGCGGCTGCGGAACGGCGAGTGCACCGCCGAGGCCCTCGACTGCAGTTCCACCACAGTGCATTTCGGCAAGCCCGAACCCGACGAACTCGACGCCTACATCGCGACCGGCGAACCGCTGCAGGTCGCGGGCGCGTTCACCCTGGACGGCCTGGGCGGCTGGTTCATCGATCGGATCGAGGGCGATCCGTCCAGCGTGATCGGTATCGGCCTACCACTGCTGCGCCGACTGCTTGGCGATGTTGGGGTCGCCGTTACGCAGCTGTGGGGCGATCCGGCCCGCTGACGGCGGCGCGATCACCGGTTCCACCGACGCGGCCGCGTCGCCGACCGCGGCCACCGCGGCGACCTCACGATTGTCCGGCTCGCGGCGCGCGTCCTGTTCCCGCCGCGCCAGCAGTTCCAACCGGACCACGCAGAGTTCCGGCTCGACGAACGGGTGCAGGCGCACGTTCACCTCGCCGCGCGCGCCGTTGCGATCCAGGACCTCTTTGATCAGCCCGAGGTGCACGCCGCACACCACCTCCGAGTGCGTGCGCGCGAGCTCGCGCAGCGGGCACGCGGTGAGGCGGACCAGCACCTGCTCGGCGGTGTCGTTGTTCGGATCGCGTTCGGGAGCGAAGCCCAGCTCCGAAAGCAGCGTCATGGTGACGTCTTTCGCGTCCTCCAGCGATTCCACCCGATGATCGCCGACGTCCAGCTTCGCGCCCCAGGCCCGGCCGGCCGCGATGGCCGCCTCCGAGCGCCTGCGCGGATCGGGACCGAGCTGATCGGCGAGCACCTGTGCGAGATCCTGGTAACCAACCGATCGCTGTACCGCGCTGTAACCGATCCGCGGACGCCCGCGACCACGCGGCGGTTGCTGGAATTGGCGCACCAGGGATTCCCGGGTGAGCACGTCTAGATGAAACCGAACCGTGGTGACGTGTTGTCCGGTGATTCTGGCCAGTTCCTGGGCGTCGAGAGGCTCGCTGGCGCCACGTAGGATCGCGAGCAGTCGCCGCCGCGGCCAAGAATCGGACATAGCTCACCCCTCCTCCCGGGAGACTTTATCGGATGCAGGTGCGATTTATTCGCTCATTCAGCCGATTTGTGATCTGAAACGAAAGCAACTATCGCCTCACACTTACCATCGCTGTGAGACCTGAACCGCCGTAACCGCCGTCTACCTCGCGCTAAGGACCCACAACGTGCCCGCTGCTCCGGACCCTCATCCCTCATTCGGTGCTTACCCAGATCCTCACCGACTAGTAACCACAGAGTGGCTGTCGGCAAACATCGGCACGTCCGGACTCAAGATCGTCGAGTCCAACGAGGACATATTGCTGTACGACATCGGGCATGTACCCGGTGCCATCAAGATCGACTGGCGCGGCGATCTCAACGACCCGGTCACCCGCGACTACATCGACGGCGCCCGATTCACCGAGTTGATGCGCGCCAAGGGAATCGAGCGAGACGATACCGTGGTGATCTACGGCGACCGGGGCAACGCGCAGGCGGCGCACACATTGTGGGTCTTCACTTTGTTCGGGCACGAGGATGTGCGATTGCTGGACGGCGGCCGCGACGCCTGGATTTCCGAGGAACGCGACACCACCTTCGACACTCCCTATCTTTCCGTCAGCGACTATCCGGACGTGGTCCGCGACGACAGCAGCGCGCGGGCCTTCCGCGAGGACGTGCTCGCCCACTTCGGCCGACCACTGCTCGACGTGCGCTCACCGGAGGAATACTCCGGCGAACTTGTCCAGCCGCCGATCAATCCGGAGGATGCGGCACTGCGCGGCGGGCACATCCCGACCGCGACCAACATTCCATGGACCGAGGCATTCGGCAACGACGGCCGCTTCCGTTCCCGCGCCGAACTGGACGCGGTGTACGGCGAGCTGGCGGGCGCGGACGACGTGATCGTCTACAGCCGGGTCGGCGAACGTTCCAGCCACACCTGGTTCGTGCTGCGGTATCTGCTCGGCATCGAGGCGGTGCGCAACTACGACGGTTCGTGGACCGAGTGGGGCAACTCGGTGCGCATGCCGATCGCCAAGGGGGCTGAACCCGGTGCGGCTCCGGCAGCCGCGGGCCGGCGCGCTCGCGCCAGGTAGCGCATGCTCGGCGTTCTCGCCGGATAGGCGGTGTGTGATACCCGACCTACTGTCCAGTAGGACTGGCCGAGTTCGGCGTCTGTTGGCAGACTGCCTACACTCGCCCGAGACGTAGTTCTGTCGACCTCGGGGCGACCAAAAGAGATTGCACACAGGAGGCTCAGTGCCCAGCCACGCCAGCGCACGGATCACGAAGGTACTCGTAGCTAACCGAGGCGAGATCGCCGTGCGCGTGATCCGGGCAGCCAAGGACGCAGGCATCGGCAGCGTCGCGGTCTACGCGGAGCCCGACGCGGACGCTCCCTTCGTGCAGCTCGCCGACGAAGCCTTCGCCCTCGGCGGCCAGACCTCGGCCGAGTCGTACCTCGTGTTCGACAAGATCCTCGACGCGGCCGCCCGGTCCGGCGCCGACGCGATCCACCCCGGCTACGGATTCCTTTCCGAGAACGCCGACTTCGCCCAGGCCGTCCTCGACGCCGGGCTGATCTGGATCGGCCCGTCCCCGCAGTCCATCCGCGACCTCGGCGACAAGGTCACCGCCCGGCACATCGCCGAGCGCGCCAAGGCCCCGATGGCCGCGGGCACCAAGGACCCGGTGAAGAACGCCGACGAGGTCGTCGAGTTCGCCAAGCAGTACGGCGTGCCGGTCGCGATCAAGGCCGCCTTCGGTGGCGGCGGACGCGGCATGAAGGTCGCGCACACCATCGAGGAGATCCCCGAGCTCTTCGAGTCGGCCACTCGCGAGGCGATCGCGGCGTTCGGCCGCGGCGAATGCTTCGTCGAGCAGTACCTGGACAAGGCCCGCCACGTCGAGGCGCAGGTGATCGCCGACCAGCACGGCAACGTGGTGGTCGCGGGCACCCGCGACTGCTCGCTGCAGCGCCGGTTCCAGAAGCTGGTCGAAGAGGCCCCCGCGCCGTTCCTGTCCGACGACGTGCGCGCGAAGATCCACGCCTCGGCCAAGGCCATCTGCCGGGAAGCCGGCTACTACGGCGCGGGCACGGTCGAGTACCTGGTGCAGGGCGAGACGGTGTCCTTCCTCGAGGTCAACACCCGTCTGCAGGTCGAGCACCCGGTCACCGAGGAGACCGCCGGCATCGACCTGGTGCGCCAGCAGTTCCGCATCGCCAACGGCGAAGAGCTGACCATCAAGGAAGACCCGACCCCGCGCGGGCACTCCTTCGAGTTCCGGATCAACGGTGAGGACGCCGGCCGCGGCTTCCTGCCGGCCCCCGGCCCGGTCTCGGTGTACCGCGAGCCCACCGGCCCCGGCGTGCGCGTGGACTCCGGCGTGGTCGAGGGCAGCGTGATCGGCGGACAGTTCGACTCCATGCTGGCCAAGCTGATCGTCACCGGCGAGAACCGCACCCAGGCCCTCGAACGGGCCCGGCGCGCGCTGGCCGAGTACCAGGTCGAGGGACTGGCCACGGTCATCCCGTTCCACCGCGCGATCGTCGAGGATCCGGCCTTCATCGGTGACGGCGAGAAGTTCGACGTCTACACCAAGTGGATCGAAACCGAGTGGACCAACACCGTGGAGCCGTACACCGGCGCCGCCCCGGTCGAAGAGGACGAGGCCCTGCCCCGGCAGAAGGTGGTCGTCGAGGTCGGCGGGCGTCGCGTCGAGGTGTCGCTGCCCGGTCAGTTCAGCCTCGGTGGCGGTGCCGCCGCCGCGGGCAACGGCGCCGGCGTCGTGCGCAAGAAGCCCAAGCCGCGCAAGCGTGGCGGCGCGGGCGGCGGCGCGGCCTCCGGTGACGCGGTCACCGCGCCGATGCAGGGCACCGTGGTGAAGGTCGCCGTCGAAGAGGGCCAGACCGTCGAGGCGGGCGACCTGATCGTGGTGCTCGAGGCCATGAAGATGGAGAACCCGGTCAACGCGCACAAGGCGGGCGTGGTCACCGGGCTCGCGGTCGAGGCGGGCGCCGCGATCACCCAGGGCACCGTGCTGGCCGAGATCAAGTAAGACGTTCCGAACACTGAGCGAGATCGAGTAGTGCTCGCGTAAACGTAGGGCGAACACCGCTTCGAGCGGGCGCTGGGCGCTGCCGCCCGCGCCCGCTCTGTCGTATCGTGGTCCGGTGACCAGTACGAGCGTCTCCGTTGTCGCGGAGCTGATCCGCGCGCGGCGCACCGCGGGCAGCCGTGCCGACGGCAATCGCCTGGTGCTCGTCATCGAGGGTGGCGGCAGTCGCGGCGTGTATTCCAGCGGCATGGTGTCGGCGCTCGAGGAACTCGGTCTCGCCACCGTGTTCGACGCGGTGTACGGCACGTCGGCGGGCGCGATCAACGCCGCGTGGCTGCTCTGCGGGCGCGCCGTGGCGGGGATGCGTTCCTGGACCGACCCGGACATCATGCGCCGTGCCATCGATCCGGCCCGGATGCTGCGCGGCCGACCGGCTTTCGATCTGCGCTACCTGGTGCATCAGGTCTACGACGGCATCGAGCCGATGGACTTCCCGGCAATCCTGGCCAACCCCACCACTTTTCATCCCATCGCCACCGACATCCGGACCGGACGGGCGGTGGACCTGCACCCGCACATCGTCGACAAGCGCACGCTGATGGGCGCGATCCGCGCCTCCGCGGGACTGCCCCTCCTGGCCGGGCCGCCGGTACGGCTCGGCGGCGCACAGTATTTCGACGGCGGCCTCACCGAAACGGTCCCGATCCGCACCGCCGTCCGCGCCGGCGCCACGCACGCGCTGGTGCTGCGCACCCGCCGGATCGACGAGCAGCGCCCACCCGCCTCGCTGCTGCACCGCGTGGTCGGCGGCGGCTACCTGCGCGCCGTCGCCCCCGGTGCCTACCGCGCCTGGATCCAGCGTCCGCAACAGCAGGCGATCGAGGATCGCGCGCTCACCGAACGCGGCGAGGCGGTCCTGCAGATTCACCCGCCACTCGGCTCCCCCGACGTCGACAGCGCCGCCCGCGACGTAGGACTGCTCGCCAAGGCCCTCGAAATCGGCCGCAACGCCGTCCACGCAGTCTTCGCCGACACCGTGCGCGTCGCCTGAGCCCACACCCGTTTCCGACCTCACGCACGCGCTGTGGCACGTGCGCTGTGACCTGGCAGAGCGGGCGCGGGAGGACAGAAGCGCTAGCTGAGGCGGACGGCGACGCCGTTGGAGAGGACGAAGTCGTGTAGTTCCAGGTGGGCCGGAGTGGATTCGGTCGGGACGTCGAAGACCAGTTGGGTGGTCGCGGACTGGCCGGGGGCCAGCTCGAACGAGTAGTTGTAGCTGTGCTGGGCGGCCTGCCACATGGTCGCGGTCGCGTTGTGGTCGAACGCGGTGCCCGCCGCGTCGAACAGGCGCTGGCCGAACGGCAGGAACCACTTCGCCTCGTCGGAGATGTTGCGGATCGCGAGCGTGACCACCACGAACGTACCGGCGGCCTGCTGCAGGCCGACCCGCCGCACGCCGGTATCGACATCGCTGACGACGAACTCGAACTTGCCGTCGCGCACCGCAGTTCCGGCTACGGCGGGCCCTGCCGGGCCGGGCTGTTCCGGCGGCGGTCCGGGGTTCTCCTCCGCCACGGCGGTCGGTGGCGGCGGCGCGGCCGTACTGCCGCCCGAATCCGCACTCCGATTGCCCGCCGCCAGCAACGCGAGGCACCCGGCCGCCAGCATGAACGGCGTCAGGAAGACGATGACCAAGGCGCCGACGACCTTCGAGACGAAACCGCGCTTGCGACGGCGCGGGCGGGCCGCAGGACGCCGCCGAGCCTGCGCGTACTTCGGCGGTTCGGCCGGAGCCGGAAAGACTTTGCGCCCGTAACCGACGGGATACCGCGACGGGACGACCGGCTGCTGCGAATCCTGCGGAACATATTGGGAAACAACAGGTCTCGGCTTGGACCGGACGAGTCCCAACTTCGCCGCGAGCGACCGGGGCGGCGTGGGACGATGCGGTACGACGGCCCCCGGCGCGCTGGTACCGAAACCCGCCTTGCCCGCCGGCGAACGCGGTGCAGGCAGCCGACTCCCGGGCTGCGAATACCCCTGCGCCGGCGCCGATACGACCGGCTCAGCAAGCCGGGTCGCCACCAACGTCGGCGTCGGCCCAGGCTCCGGCATCACCTTGGTCGGCGAAAGCCGCTTCGCCCCAACACTTCCCGCCGCAGAACCACTTCCCGCCGAGCGGCCGTCAAAAGAAGACGCGGCCGCGCCGATGGGCGGCAACGCTCTGGTCGGCGAAAGCCGTTTCACCCCATCCGCACCCACAGACGCGCCACTCACGGCTGATCCCGCATCGGCGGAAACGGCGGACACTCCGGCGGCAGGCATCACGCGCGTCGGCGAAAGGCGCTGCCCACGAGCGGGTCCCGGAGGCAAGCCAGCGGATCCGGGCGAACCGTTCGGGTCTAGGTGGGGTGAGCCGTCGCTCGGCAGCACCTTGGTGGGGGTCGGTGGCCGCACGGATTTCGTGGGCGGCGGGGGTAGCAAAGGGCGGCGGATGCCGATGGCCGCACTGGCCGCAGCCGCGAAATCCCCTGCACTCGGGTAGCGATCGGCGGGATTCTTGGCCATGCCGCGGGTGATGACGGCGTCGAGGGCGGCCGAGACGGCGGTGTTGCGGGCGCCCGCGCGGGGCGGATCGGTCATCAGGTGGGCGTGCATCTGCTGGGCGGGGTCGGTGTCACCGTAGGGCCGGGCACCGGTCAGGCATTCGTAGAGGACGCAGGCCAGCGAGTACACGTCGGAACGAGCATCCGCCGTGCCGGTGAACCGTTCCGGCGCCATGTAGGCCAGGGTGCCGATCGCCAACCCGGTGGTGGTGACCGCGGTCTGCCCGATGCCGTGCGCGATACCGAAGTCGATCAGATAGGCGAACCCGCTCGCGTGCACGACGATGTTCGACGGTTTGACATCCCGGTGCACCAGCCCGGCCCGGTGTGCCGCATCCAACGCGGCGGCGACCTGACCGACGATGCCGACGGACGTGGCCGGCCCCAACGCCCCGGCCGCGATCATGGTCGCCAGATCGGCGCCCTCGACGAACTCCATGTCGATGAAGAGCCTGCCGTCGATCTCCCCGAAGCGGTGGATACGCGGGATGCGCGGGTCACGCAGCCTCGACACCACTTCCGCTTCGCGCTCGAAACGCTTGCGGTAGCTCGCGTCGGCCGCGAGTTCGGTCGGCAACAGTTTCAGCGCGACCCAGCGCGCACCGGCATCGTCGTATGCCAGCCAGACCTGGCCCATGCCGCCCCGGCCGAGCAATCGATCCAGCCGGTAGCCCCCGAATCGCACCTCCCCCATCGCGAACCTCCAGTCACCGTCGACTTGTCCAGGCTCGGCCCGCCGGCCCCGATTACCTGCGGCTACACCGGAAAACACCTGCTCCGACCGCAGATACCAAAGGACCCAACCTCCTTCGCAGCGTAACCCCGCCCCGGCACCCCGGCCAGTGTGTCGTGAACGACACCCGCCGTGGTGACCGCCCCCGCATGACCCCGGGGACACCGGGGACAGCCGCGGATGCCGCGGCCTTCGATTCTCGCCGATCGTCGGCCGCTACTTGTCCTTGCCTGGTTTTCCGCGGCCGTGCCCGTTGCCGTTGTCGTGGCCGGAGCCACTGTGCTCGCTCTTACCGTTGTTGCCGTCCTCGACCCCGGCGGGTCCACCACGCCCCGGCTTAGCGGTATCCGGTTTCGGCGGTTCCGCACGGGGCGGTTCGGCGCTGGGCTCCGACGGCATCCAACTCGCGGCGCTCCCGACGGTGGGCACACAGCGCAGCAGCACGCCGTCCGCCCCGACACCACGCGCGGCGACGGCGGGATCACACGGCTGCCACGCGACCGGAACACCGGCGATCGGCGCGGCCGGAACCGATACCGCCGGAACAGGCGTGGGCACCGTCTCGACCGGCGAAGAAACCACACCGGAGGGCGTCAGCGGAGCCGAAGCCCTTGCGGACGAACCTTTTTCCCGATCGAGCGACTGCCCCAACCAGAGCACCAGCCCAACGGTGACCAGCAGGCCGACCAGCACGGCAGCGGCGATACGCGAATTCGCCTCCCGCCGTATCGGACTCGGCTGCGGCGCGGCCGCGGGCCGGGCACCGGCCGTCCGCTCCGGCCGGGTACTCGGCAGCGTCGCCGCCGACTCGGACGCCCGAAACGGCTGGCCCGGTGCGCTTGTCGTCGGCAGCACCACGGCCGCGGTCTCCACCGTCGGCACATCGAGCCCGGTGACCGCGGCATAGGCGGCGGCCGCCAGCTCACCCGCGTTCGCGCAGCGCTGCTCCGGCACCTTCGCCATGCCGCGGGCGATCACCGCATCGAGCGCGGCGGGAACCGCGGGATTCCAATCCGCGGCGAGCGGCGGTTCGGTCATCAGATGGGCGAGCAACGACTGTGCGGCGTCGGCGTTGCCGAACGGCCTTCGCGCGGTGAGACATTCGTAGAGCACGCAGGCCAGCGAATACTGGTCGGACCGCGCGTCCCCCGCTCCGGAGAAACGCTCCGGCGCCATATAGGCCAGCGTGCCGACCACATGGCTGCTCGTCGTCAGCGCGGGCTGGTCGATCCGATACGCAGTGCCGAAGTCGATCAGATGAACGTGGTCGTCCGGTCCGAGCATGATGTTGGACGGCTTGACATCTCGATGCACCAGCCCGGCCCGGTGTACGTCGTCCAGTGCCTGCGCGACCTGCATCACGATCCGCACCGCCCGCGCGGGCTCCAGCGGCCCTTCCTGCTGGAGCAGCGCCGCCAGGTCGACGCCCGCGATGAACTCCATGGCGAGGTAGAGCCGCCCGTCGTGTTCACCGAACGCGTGAATCGACGCCAGGTGCGGTCCGCGCACCTGCGCCGCCAGCCGCGCTTCCCTGGTGAATCGCTGCCGGTAGGCCGGCTCGGCGGCGTAGGCGGTCGAGAGCACCTTCAGCGCGACGGACCGTCCGGTGGTGTCGTCGTGAGCGAGCCACACCTGTCCGGTACCACCGCTGCCGAGCAAACGATCGAGGCGATAGTGACCGAACCACGTCGCACCCATATATGAAACCTCCCGCTAGCCTTTCCTCATGGAGGAGCTACCCGAAATCCGTATCGGCACCGCAGAGCGCGAGGATGCGATGCGGCGACTGTCCGATCATTTCGCGGCAGGGCGGCTCAGCGTCGCGGAATTCGACGAGCGCAGCGCGATCGTCGCGGCCGCCGTCACCCGCGGCGACCTGACGCAGGTGTTCACCGATCTGCCGGAGCCGCTCGCCAAAGCGGCTGCCGTGCCTGCGAAACCGGAGTCCGGGTTCCTCTCGGAGTGGCCCGAGCGGGTGATGGCCGTGATCCCGATTCTGGCCGTCGTACTGTTCTTCCTCACCGGCAGCTGGCTCTGGTTTCTGGCGATTCCGCTGGTCGGTGCGCTGCTGTTCGGTGGCAGGCACGGCGGCCACGGCGGCCACGGCGGTAGGCGGGAGCGCCGCAGCCGGCGCGATCCCGGAATTGACTGACTGACGCCGATTTTTCGGGTCATGACCGGCCCGAGCCGGTCGCCGTAGCGTCGAGGCCGTGACCCGATCCGCCCGACTGCGCCGCTGGTTGCTGTATCCGCTCGCGGGCGCGGTGGCGCTGCTCCTGCTGTCCATCGCGGCGGGTTACGCACACTACCGGCTCACGCTGTACAAGGCCGCGCCACGCCAGACCGGCAAGTTGGCACTGACCGGCGCCACCGTGCTCGTCGGCGCGGACCTGACACCGCACCCCAACGCGACCATCCTGATCGAGCACGGCCTGATCACGGCGATCGGCCCGGACGTGGCGATACCTCGGGACGCCGCACACCGGGATCTCACCGGCCGCACCGTGCTGCCCGGCCTGATCGATTCCCACGTGCACCTCAACGCGCCGGAGCTGGCCCGCGGCGAGCGCGCCGGCCTGCTGGACATGCCGGGCATCGTCGCCGACTGGTACCGCTATCACCCCGACAAGCGGCGAAACTTCCTGCGCAACGGCGTGACCACGGTCCGCAGCATGGGCGACGAGAACGAATGGGTGCACACCCTGCGGCGCCGGATCGCGGAAGACGACCTGGCGGGACCGCGCCTGCTGATCGCGGGACCGATCTTCACCACACCCGGCGGTCATCCGGTCACCACCCTCGGCGTCGAGCCGAATTCGGACGCGGTACGGCTCCCGGACAGTCCCGCGCGGGCGCGCGAGATGGTCCGTGCGCTGGTCACCGGCGCGGACCGGGTCGATCTGATCAAGGTGGTGCAGGAGCGCGGCAACCCGGAACGCAAAGTGCTGGAACCGATCCGGCCCGATATCCTCGCGGCGATCGTCGACGAGGCGCACCGCCATGACACGAAGGTCTTCGCGCACTGGGGAACTCGTGCCGACCTCGACGATCTGCTCGCGGCGGGCGTCGACGGGCTCGACCATCTGGAGCCCCGCGGCGTGCTGACCGGCTGGCCCGCGGGCTTTCCGGAAATCCTGGTGCGCCGCGGTATCACACTCGCGCCGACCCTCGCGGTGACCGACCCGGTCTTCGACGAGCCGACCAAAGCGGCGATTCGGCTGCGGGTCAAGGAGTTCCGCGACGCGGGCGGGCGGATCATCGCCGGTTCCGACGCCGGGATGCCCGGCGTCTATGCCGGGCCGGGGCTGATCCGCGAACTCGAGTTGCTCGTCGCCGCAGGCTTGTCCCCGCGCGAAGCGCTCCTCGCGGCCACTGTGACACCCGCCGCCGCCCTGCACGCCGACACCATCGGGGTGCTGGCACCTGGCCGCGCCGCCGACCTGCTCGTCGTCACCGGCGACCCGCTGACCGACATCACCGCGCTGCGCGCCGTCGACACGGTATTCCGGGACGGCCGCATCGTGCACGAAGCCGACCGATAGCCTCGACGTATCGCGCGGCGCCCGAGCGGACGCCGCCGCACATCGTCGAGGAGCGCGGACACGGATGGAACCGATCGAGATCAACGCGGGCACTTGGTATCTGCGCGCGCTACGTGCCGACGACCGCATCGACGATCGGCCCGCCCTGGCCCAGGGCGGCATCACCGACCCCGGCTACGTCGCCCTGCGCTTCGCGGGCTGGGTCGAGGAATCCCATTTCTCCTGGGCCGTCTGCGAACCGACCACCGCCGAACTGGTCGCCGAGGTCGGCGCGACCCCGGCGCCGGACGGCACCGCGAAACTCACCGGCTGGGCTCGTCCCGGCCATGAGCAGGCGCTCGATGCCGGGCTGAGCGCGGTGCAGCGGTTCGTCGAGGGCGCGCTCGGCTTACGCCCGCACACCGGCTGAGGGTGTTCGCACACCTCGCCGAGTCGTCACACTCCCAACCCGCCGTGGCGACGCACGGACCGGATTCCGGCGAGGTGTGCGAAGTGTGTCAGCCGAGCCGGTCGAGTACCCGGTCCAGCGCGTCGACCGCCTCGTCCAGTTCGGCCGCGGAGACGGTCAGCGGCGGACGGAAGCGAATGCCACGCTCGCCGGTGCCCAGGATCAGCACCCGCTCCTGCTCGCGCAGCGCGGTGAGCACCTCGTCCCGCAGCGCCACCGAGGACACGGTGACCGCGCACATCAGGCCACGACCGCGCGGCTCGCTGATGCTCGCATGCCGCTCGGCCAGCGACTCCAGCCGATCCAGCAGGTGCGCGCCGAGCGCCTTGGACCGATCGACCAGCGAATCCTGTTCCAGCACTTCGAGAATCCGGCGCACCCGCACCATATCGGTGAGGTTGCCGCCCCAGGTGGAGTTGATCCGCGAGTTCACCACGAACACGTTGTCGGGCACCTCGTCGACGCGCCCGCCCGCCATCACACCGCACACCTGGGTCTTCTTGCCGAAGGCGACGACATCGGGCTGCACGCCCAGTTGCTGGTAGGCCCAGGTGGTTCCGGTCATGCCGACGCCGGTCTGCACCTCGTCCAGCACGAACAGCGCGTCGTTCTCGTGACAGAGCTGCTGCATCGCCTGCAGGAACTGCGGCCGCAGGTGCCGGTCGCCGCCCTCGCCCTGGATCGGCTCGGCGATGAAACACGCGATGTCGTGCGGGTTTTCGGCGAAGGCGCGGCGCGCCTGGTCCAGTGCGCGCGCTTCCACCTCGGCGATATCGTGCGCGTCGCTCAGGTACGGCGACTCGATGCGCGGCCAGTCGAACTTGGGGAACCGCGCGACCTTCACCGGATCGGTGTTGGTCAGCGACATGGTGTATCCGGTGCGGCCGTGGAACGCGCCGGTCAGGTGCAGCACCTTGGTGCCGAGCTCCGATGGGCGGCCGTGCATCTCGTTGTGCCGGCTCTTCCAGTCGAACGCGATCTTGAGCGCGTTCTCCACGGCGAGGCCGCCGCCGTCGATGAAGAACAGGTGCGGCAGCCGGGGATCGCCCAGCACGCGCACGAAGGTCTCCACGAAGCGGGCCATCTCGACGGTGTAGATATCGGAGTTGCTCGGTTTGTTGATCGCGGCGGTCGCGATCTCCGCGCGGAACTCGTCGTCCTCGGCCAGCGCGGGGTGATTCATACCCAGGGCGTTGGACGCGAAGAAGCCGAACATGTCTAGGTAGGAGCTGCCGTCACGTTCGTCGACGAGCCGGCAGCCGCGGGACTTCTGTAGGTCGAGGACTAGTTCGAAGCCATCGGCGAGGATGCTGGCCGACAAGATCTCATGCACTCGGGCGGCGGGGGTGACCGCCGGGCGGGTGCGTTCCAGTTCGATGGTCACACCACCGAGGGTACGAAAATTTACGGAATCTGTACAGGAAAGCGGATTAATTACACGTAACGGCTACCTGTCATAGAATGTCTGCAGGATGATGGTGCTTCGAGTCCTGACGTTGGCGGTCGCCCTGATCTCCTGCAGCAGCTGCTCGAGGTGCCGCGGCGAGGCCACCCTGACCAACAGCATGTAGCTCTCGTCGCCTGCCACCGAGTGGCACGCCTCGATCCCGGGGATGTGCTGCAACACTGCCGGGGCATCATCCGGCTGCGACGGGTCGAGAGGAGTGATCGCGACGAATGCCGACAACAGCTGGCCGAGCGCCTCGGGGTCGACGTGCGCCGTGTATCCGCGGATCACGCCGCGTGCTTCCAGCCTGCGCACCCGCGACTGCACGGCGGAAACCGACAGGCTCGCCTTCTCGGCCAGATTCGACAACGTGGCGCGTCCATCGGCCATCAATTCCCGAATCAGCAGGCGATCTATGTCGTCCAGTACTGGTCTTGCCGGTGTATCCGCCATCAGCGAAGGGTAAACCAGGCGACCCGGCTCGTGGCAGAAACCTCACCCCGATCCTCCCAAGACATGGGACAGATATGCCGCAATGCGGCCGAAAGGTACGGCGGAGCAACAGATGACAGATGTTCAGAGCGCCCACGATTCGCGCACGCGCGAGACCGCACCCGGCGATCAGACCACTCGCGAACTCGCGCAGCGCGCCGCGGCGGTGCTGCGCGGCCTCGGCGTCGAATCCCCCGAACCCGGCGACCTGCCCGCTCGCAGTCCGATCACCGGCGAGCGTCTGCTCACCCTGCGGGCCAGTTCACTGGACGAGGTCGACAGCGCGATCGAACGGGCCGCCACGGCTTTCGGCGCCTGGCGCACGGTGCCTGCCCCGGTCCGGGCCGCACTGGTGCGCAGGCTCGGTGAACTGCTGACCACGCACAAGAGCGAACTGGCCGAGCTCGTCACGCTGGAGGCGGGCAAGATCGGCGCCGAGGCCGCGGGTGAAGTGCAGGAGATGATCGATGTCTGCGAGTTCGCCATCGGTCTGTCCCGGCAGCTGTACGGGCAGACGATGCCGTCGGAGCGCCCGGGTCACCGGCTGATGGAGACCTGGCATCCGCTCGGCGTGGTCGGGGTCATCTCGGCGTTCAACTTCCCGGTCGCGGTCTGGGCCTGGAACACCGCGATCGCGCTGGTCTGCGGCGACACGGTGGTGTGGAAACCCTCGGAGACCACCCCGCTCACCGCGCTGGCCTGCCACACCCTGCTGCGTCGCGCCGCGGCCGAGGTGGGCGCGGATCCCGAAGTGCACCAACTGGTTCAGGGCGCGGCCGAGGTCGGCGCCCGCCTCGTCGACGACGAGCGGGTCGCGCTGGTGAGCGCCACCGGTTCGGTGCGGATGGGCAAGATCGTCGCGCCGCGGGTGGCCGAGCGGTTCGGCCGCTGCCTGCTGGAACTGGGCGGCAACAACGGCGCGATCGTCACGCCCTCGGCGGATCTGGAGCTCGCGGCGCGCGGCATCGTGTTCGCGGCGGCGGGCACCGCAGGGCAGCGGTGCACCACGCTGCGCAGGCTGATCGTGCATGCCGACGTGGTCGGCCCGCTGCTCGAGCGCATCGAGAGCGCCT
The DNA here is from genome assembly GCF_000710915.1 of Nocardia brasiliensis IFM 10847. GTDB lineage: Bacteria > Actinomycetota > Actinomycetes > Mycobacteriales > Mycobacteriaceae > Nocardia > Nocardia brasiliensis_A. The sequence continues at coordinate 12,373 of NZ_BAUA01000086.1, read as the reverse complement.
ACCAGCAACTGCGCGTGGGCAATCCGCTGGAGGACGGCGTTCTGGTCGGCCCGCTGATCGACGGCCGGGCCTATGCCGGGATGCGCGCGGCGCTGGACAAGGCGCTGGCCGACGGCGGCGAATTGATCTGCGGCGGTGACCGAGTCGACGGCTTCGGCGAGGACGCGTACTACGTGCGCCCGGCGATCGTGCGGATGCCCGCGCAGACCGCGGTGGTGCGCGAGGAGACCTTCGCGCCGATCCTGTACGTGCTGACCTATCACGATTTCGACAGCGCGATCGCCCTGCACAACGCGGTGCCGCAGGGACTTTCGTCGGCGGTGTTCACCGCCGACCAGCGCGAGGCCGAGCGCTTCCTCGCCGCGGACGGCTCGGACTGCGGTATCGCCAACGTCAACATCGGCACCTCCGGCGCCGAGATCGGCGGCGCGTTCGGCGGCGAGAAGCAGACCGGCGGCGGGCGGGAGTCCGGCTCGGATTCCTGGAAGGCGTACATGCGCCGAGCCACCAACACGATCAACTACTCCGCCGAACTGCCGCTGGCGCAAGGGATCAAGTTCGGCTGATCGGCGATTACCCGCCGAATACCCTGACGCGCCAGGGCAACGCCGCGGCCGGGTGGTCGGCACCGACCATCCGGCTTCGGCCGTTTCCGCGCTCCGGCAAGCTCATTCGAGCACGACCGGCAGGGACTGCACGCCGCGGAAGGTGCTGCTCGGCCGCCAGCGCACCGCCTCGGCGAGGCGCATGTCCGGGTATCTGGCCAGAATCTTCTCGAACGCGAGCCGTGCCTCCAGCCGGGCCAGCGGCGCGCCGACGCAGTAGTGGATGCCGTGCCCGAACGCCAGGTGCCCGCCCTTGGCGGCCTGCCCGATCCGGATGCGGTCCGGGTGCGTGAACCGGCCGGGATCGTGATTGGCCGCGAGCAGTGACACCGAGATCAGCTCGTCGGCCGGAATGTCGATGCCCGCCAACGTGATCGGCTCCGCGGTGTACCGCAGCGTGGACACGTGGACCGGACCCTCGTAGCGGAGAAACTCTTCGATCGCCGCTGGAATCCGCTCGGGCTCCGCCGTGAGTTCGGTGTACAACGCCCGATCCCGCAGCAGCGCGAGCAAGCCGTTGCCGATCAGGTTCACCGTCGTCTCGTGACCGGCCACCAGGATCAGGAACAGCATGGCGATGAGTTCCTGATCGCTGAGCTTGTCACCCTCGTGATTGGCCAGGATCAGCTGCGACAGCAGATCCTCGCCGAGGTTCTCGGTGCGTTCGGCGATCAACCCGATCAAGTAGGTGGCCAGTTCGACGCTGGCCGCGGCGCGCTGGGCGGCGGTGGCGTAGAACGGCGAGTCGGCGGCGTCGGGATCCTCGACGTTCTCCGCCGAGGTCGCGGTCATCGTGGTCGACAGCTCGCGGAACCGGTTCCGATCGGCCTCGGGCACGCCGAACAGTTCGCAGATGACCGTGATCGGGATCGGCAGCGCGTAGCCCTCGATCAGGTCGACCTCGGGCGCTCCGGCCATCCGGTCGAGCAGTTCGTCGGCCAAAGTCTCGATCCGCGGGTGCAATTGATCGACCGTGCGCGCGGTGAAGGCCTTGCTGACCAGCCTGCGGAGCCGGGTGTGGTCCGGCGGGTCCGAGCTGAGCATGTGTTTCCACAGGTCGGTGCTCACCGCGGTCATCCCGTCGTGCTCGCCGCGCAAACGGGTGGTGATCGGCGCGATGCTCGCCGCGTCCTTGCGCACCCGGTCGTCGGCGAGCACCGCACGTCCGAGCTGGTAGTCGACCACCAGCCAGGTGGACAGTCCGTTGGGCAGCAGCACGTGATGGACCGGTCCCTGCGCGCGCAGTTCGTCGTAGACGGGGTAGGGGTTGTACAAGAACTCGGTGCCGAGTCTGATCAGTGGTTTGGTCATGAGAACTTCCTGTGGGTCGTACGGCTGCTGCCGTCACCGCTGGTGACGTGCAGGGGTTTCAGATCCCAGCTCTCCGCTACCAGCCGAGCCAGGAAGACCAATTCCTCGTCCGAGTGCGCCATTTCGGGCTTGAGGCTCTCCAGCACCCACTGGATCTTCCCGTCGAACTGGGAGAACCAGGTCGCGAGGGCGATCGGCTGCCGGTCGGCGCGCGGTGCGTCGATGCCCTGGAACACCCCGCGCATCATGAACATCGACGGGTTCGCGCCGTGGCGCATCGCGGTCGGCACGAACGAGTCGACCACGCCCATGTTGGAGCACATGCCGACGGTGATGGGCGCGGTGTCGGCCAGGCGCTCGACCACGCCCTCCGGCAGCACGTCGATGAGTTCGGCGGGCATGTTCCGCGGGCGCGAGATCGCACCGGAACCCACATCGTGGGCGTTGGCGAACGCGGCCTTGCTCGCCACCCGCAGCGGCGCGAGATCGCCACGGTCCAGCCACTCCGGGTCCACCACGATCGGCACGCGGGCAAAGGAATTCGAGTCGGCCTGGTCCTGCTCGCGCAGAATCCGCACCGCCGTCAGCAACACCAGCGCGCCGTCCGGACCCACCAGCGCGCAGTGCCGCAGCAGATCGGCGACCATCGCGAGGTAGAGCGTGTTGGGTGAGCCGCCGCGCTGGGCTGCGCGCGCATTCCATTGCGCCGCATCGAAAGTGACGACGACCGAACCCTCCCGCCAACCCAGCGGCTCGCCCGCCGGGGCGGGTTCGCGCGCCGTCAACGCCCGCCGCACCGCCGCACGATGGCGCGGATCGCGGGCCATCCGACGCGCTTCCGCCGTGACACCGCGCGCGACGGCGACACTGCGGCGCAAGCCGTCCAGCAGATCGCCGCGGTGATCGATGACCGCGCCGAGCGATGCCGTCGTGGCGAGTTCGGGATGTACCAGCCCGGCGATCGCCATCAACCCCGCGTGCCCGTCGGCGATGGCGTGCGAGGCGATGACCGACCACACCATGCCGCCGGACCGGGTGGGCACCGCCGACATCCGCCAGCCGTAACCGTTTTCGGGGTCCAGCGGGTATTGCGCCTGGGTGTTCGCCCAGGCCAGCATGTCGCACTCGTCGATCGCCGCATGATCGAGGCTCAGCGGTAGTGCGGCGTCGGCCGGCACCCAGCGCCAGCGCGCGAACGGCACCGCGGGCCGATGCACCCGCCGCATGGACGGGCCCGCGCACAGGATCTCGTACATCGAGCGCAGTTGGTCGTCGGTGAGCCGGTTCGCCAGCACCACGACGGTCTGGCTGATCACCGGCACCCCGTGACCGTGATGGAACCGCAGGAACGCCTTGTCGGTGAGTCCGACGTAGACCGGCGACATCAGGACGCCGCCTTCGCGGTCAGCGCGGCACCGAACTCCGGTTCGGCCAGCCGCAGCATCCGCTCCTGCGCCACCATCGCGACCAACTGGCCGTCCCGGCTGAAGATCCGGCCCTGTGTGAAGGCCCGGCCGCCCTCGGCCGAAGGCGAGATCTCGTCGTAGAGCAGCCAATCGTCGACCCGGCACGGCCGCAGGAACCAGATCGAATAATCCAGCGCGGCGGTCTGGATGGCGATGCCCGGGTACGGCGCGACCGCCGCGCCGAGCAGGGTCATATCGCTGGCATAGGTCAGCGCGCAGCTGTGCGTCACCGTGCAGTCCGGCAGCTCGCCGGTGTACCGCAGCCAAACCTGCTGGCGCGCAGCATGTGTCGGACCGTCCGGCACCCGCCGGATATCCCAGCCGGCCCATTCGTTGCCCGCGTCGTCCGCGCCGATCCGCGCCAGCGCTTCCGGGACGGGCGCGTCCGGACACGGGTCGGCGTGTCGCACCCCGCGATCCCCGACGTGATACGAGGCGACCATCAGGAAGGTCTCCTTGCCGTGCTGCACCGCCCGGATCCGGCGCACCGCGAACGAGCGCCCATGCTTGACCGTGTCGACCAGGTAGTCGATCGGGACCTCCGGCGTGGTCGGCCGGACGAAGTATCCGTGGATCGAATGCACCATGAACTCGGCGGGCATCCCGGACGAGCCCGCCGCCAAGGCCCGGGCCGCCACCTCCCCGCCGAAAGTTCGCCGCAGTGCGGTGCGGTGCGGCCGCTTGCCGCGGAAGAAGTTCGGGTCGATTTGCTCTACGGCCATCGCGTCGAGTAGTTCAACCATGACGCCACCGTTCCCTTCGATTTCTGGATACCGACGAAGCTCATATCCGACCGTTTTCGCCGTGCCGATGGCCCGCCTTGCAACGCCCGTACCGAATACAGTGAACCTGCGGCTAATGCTATTCAAGGCGGTGTAGTCCACCTCACAAGACATTACGGATTCTTTACAGAAAAACACTGCTGACCGGTTAGGAGAGTGCTCAAAACATCCCTTCCTGCTTGGGATTATGCACAGTGGCTATCCGAGGTATTGTCGCATTTTTCGCACTCGGGACCATTCCCGTAGACGGCGAAACGGAAATCTACAATCGCACGAAACGGTCAAAGAATACATTTATATAAGAGACCTCTGTGAAACCGGCACCCGAAAATTTCACGCCGGTGATCGACATACAGTTACCGCCGTGCAACGACGTGCACACACTGCAATTTCGGCGCGCGCCAGCGATTACCCTTCCAGGCCGCCGGATCCCCGCAGCGGGATCTCTTTCCAGCACAGGACGAGCACGAAGGCGAGCACGGCGAGGCCCGCGGACACCAGGTACACCGTCGACATGGCGTCCGCGAAACCGGTCTTCAGCGGCGCCGCCAACACCGGATTCAGCCGCTGGATGAGCGAACTGTCGTCGAGGATCCGTTGCACCGCCGCCGGGTCGTGCCGGACCAGGCCCTGCGCGAACGCGACCTCGGCCGGATCGCCACTGTGCAGGCCGGCCGCGACGGCCCGCTGATAGCCCGGATCGGTGGCCGCCGTCGCGACGGCCGCGTCCACGCGCGCGGGCAGCAAGCCGAACAGCGTCGACAGCAGAGCCGCGACCCCCAGCGTGCCGCCGACCTGGCGGAAGAACGTCGCGGCCGCGCTCGACACGCCCATGTCCGTGGGAGCGGCGGCGTTCTGGATCGCCAAAGTGATGGGCTGCAACAGATTTCCGAGCCCGACCCCGGTGATCGCCATGAAGATCATGGTGCGCCAGAGCGGCGTTTCCGGCGTCAGATAGTGGAACAGGAACAGACCGGCCGCGACAGCCGCGGTTCCGGCAAGCGGGAACACGCGATAGCGGCCGGTCCGGCTGATCAGCCGGTTGGACACGGCCGAGCCCACCAGGAGCCCGACCACCATCGGCAGCAGCTGCAGACCAGCCGCGACCGGACTGGCGCCACGCACCACCTGGAGATACTGCGGCACAAGGATGATGCCGCCGAACAGCGCCGCCCCGACCACGAGCGCGATCACGACACCCAGCGCGAAGGTGCGATTTCGGAACAGCCGCAACGGAATCAACGCGGCGTCACCCATCCTGGCCTCGATGGCGACGAACGCGACCAGCCCGGCTGCACCCACCAGATAGCAGATCACCGCGCTGGTGCCGGTCCAGCCCCAGCTCCGTCCCTGTTCCGCGACGATCAGGATGGGCGTGATGCCGACCGCGAACGCGGCCGTGCCCAACCAGTCGACCGCGACCCGGCCCCGGTCCGCCCGCGGAATCCTGACCACGCGGTACACCACCACCAGCGCGATCAAGCCCACCGGAACATTGATCAAAAAGACCCAGCGCCAGCCCGTTACGCCCAGAATGCGGTGCTGTCCGGCGAAGAGACCGCCGAGCACCGGGCCGATCACGCTCGCCAGGGCCCAGGTCGCCAAGAAGTGACCCTGATACTTCGCCCGGTCCCGCGGGCTCACGATATCCCCGAGCACCGCCGAGGCCAGCGACATCAGCCCGCCCGCGCCGACCCCCTGGATCGCCCGGAACACCGCCAGCTCGTACATCGATTGCGCCACGGTGCACAGCAGCGATCCGCCCACGAAGATCACGATCGCGGCGAGCAGAAAAGGCCTGCGGCCGTACATATCCGACAATTTTCCGTACAACGGCGTGGTCAACGTCGCGGTGATCAGGTACGCGGTGGTGACCCACGCCTGCAACGAATACCCGGACAGATCGTCGGCGATGGTCCGCACCGCCGTCGCCGTGATGGTCTGATCCAGCGCCGCCATGAACATCCCCAGCACCAGGCCACTCAGGATGATCAACACCTGCCGATGGGTGAATCCGCCCGGATTGCCCGAAGGAGCCGCCACCGGTTCGGTCCGCCGCGTCCGTTTCCCGGTATGCCCGATAGGCAGCGCCATGAGCGCCTCCTGAAATCAGAAGAGAGAATGCATGATCGGTTGTCAGCGGTCACTCTCGTCCCCGGACCGCGGCGATGATCCGCCCAGAAGCTACGCATTGCGAAACAGTCACGATAAACCTGACACGACGTCTCAGGTAACCCGGTGTGTCGGCTATCTCACCGACAGTCGATTAGTGATGTGCAGCACATCTCTGAGCCTGCACTGCGCCGCCACTCACCGCAATCAGACACCCTGACCAGGCGTTTTCGCATCCGCCCCCAAGGTGTGTAAGGTTGGGGACACCCGACGCGGGGTGGAGCAGCTCGGTAGCTCGCTGGGCTCATAACCCAGAGGTCGCAGGTTCAAATCCTGTCCCCGCTACCAGGGAAAAGGCTCCCGGATCACATGGTCCGGGAGCCTTTTCCATGCCGTTTGTGAACACTTTTGTGAACATTAGCCGAGGTCAGGAGTTCGGGGGCTGCGGTGCGCGAGCAGGTGATTCGCGCCCTGTAGTGCGGCTTCGCGGTCCATGCCCGGAGTCACGTGGTTGTAGGTGGCCAGGGTGAACGCGACCGAGGCGTGCCCGATCCGTTCGGAGATCACCTCGACCCGGACACCGCCCTGCAAGGCCCCGGTGACGTAGGAGTGGCGCAGGTCGTAGAACCGGATTTCGGGCAGCCCAGCCGCCGCGCCGAGTCGCTTGAACCGTTCCCGGATCGAGTCGGGGTGCACGTCCCGTCCGTCGTGCCAGGTGAACACGCGATCGGTGGCGGCGTGGTCGTTGCCGAACGATGCCCGTTCGCTGTCCTGGAGGCGTTTCCAGGCCCGCAGTTCGGCCACGGTGTCGGGGTCCAGGGAGATCAGCCGGTCGGCGTTCTCGGTCTTGCCGTCCTCCTTGCTGACCGCGCGACCGTCGACCACGACGAGGGTGTCTTGCGGGGAGAGGGTTCCGGCGTCGAGATCGACGGTGGGCCAACGTAACCCGCACAGCTCAGCGCGACGCATGCCGGTGGTGATCTCGAGCATGAACAGGGCGGCGAACCGGTCGGCGTGGATGTGATCCATGAACGCCGAGAGCTGCACCGGATTCCACACCGGACGCTTGCGACGTCGCAGCTTGGGCGGCTTGATCCCGGTTGCCGGATTGTCGGCGATGTACTTCCACGCCTTCGCGTCCGCCAGGGCGCGGTGCAGCATGATGTGGATGTTGCGGACCGTCTTCGGGGCCAGGCCCGGAGGTTGTTCGACCGGAACCCGTCCGGACTTGTAGCGGCGCACTGCCGAACGGGCGGCGTGAATTGTGGTGCCGCAGGCTTCGGAAACCTCACGAGGAGTGACGGTCTCGCCACGTTGGGTCCGCTGCGACCAGTACCGGAACATCGGGGTGTTGGTGTCGGCCTTGATTCGGCCGGCCGCGAGCAGCTCCCCGTAGAACCCGAGCAGCCGCGGGGCCGAGAGCTTCTGAAGCGCGTCGTTGCCGATCAGCTTGTCGGAGTCCATCCGCCCGACCGTTGCCGGAATAACGTAGGTCTTGGCGAAGAACTGCCAGTTCGCGAACGTCGTCGCATCCACCGAGAGCTTGATCAGCGGCAGCCACTCGGTCAGGAACTCGGCCAACGTCTTGTTCGACGGCTTGACCCACCGACCTGCCTCTACCTCCCGGATCGCGTCGCGGCACGCCTTGTCCGCCTCACGCTTGGTCGGGAACCCGCTGCCAGTGGCCCACTCGTACTTCCCGGTCACCGGGTCCTTGCTGCCCGGAATGCGGAATCGGTAGGACCAGGTCGAACCACGCTGGTAGACATGGCCTTTCATGCCGCACCCGCCAGCTCACGCAGCTTGGCCGTGATCACGTAGACCCGTCCACCCATCCGCCGCACCGGAAGATCACCGGAGTCGACCAGCCGATAGGTCGCCGAACGGGACAGGCCCATCAGCTTGGCCGCCCACGGCACCGGCAGGAACAACGGCATCGTGTCCCAATCCAGCGGCCCCGCCGTCTGTGGTGTCTCCATGACTTCCTCCCTACGCCACTTCCGGCGAATCCTGCTGCGGGTCAACATGTTCCGGCGGCGATGCGGCTTGCTCGGCCGCCGCGAGTTGGGCACGGGTGTATTCGGCCTGCCAACTGAGCTTCTGCGACACCAACGCCATGATCAGGTGCTCACGCGGAGGCACGTTCGGGTCACCCGGTTCTGCTGGCGTGATCACCAGCCCGTCGAGCTGAGGGCGCGGTATACCGGCCTGTTCGAGCATCTGCCGGACGAACTCGGTCCGGTCGGCCTTGTGGTCGGCGAGGTCCTTTCCGGTCCACTTGCGCGACACCAGGACCCGGCGACCACGCAGGCCCAGGGTGGAGCGGCGGTGCGCCTTGCCCTTGCACACACCCGGAATGGTCTTGGCCTTCGCGCCCTTGGGGACGATGCCGTAGCGGAACCACACCCCACACGTCGGCGAGCACGGGGTAAGCGCCAGCTCCGCGTGCAACCGGTCGTAGTGGTCAGCCGCGGCTTGGGACTGGGGTTCGATCACGTCACCGATGGACTTGGTCAGGTACTTGGTCAGGTAACCGATATGGCGCTTGGCTTCCTCGGTGCCGCCCAGGATGCCCTTGGCGTCGATCTGGGCACCGAAGCGGATCACGTGCGCAGGCTCGAGCTCGTCTACGGCGTCCATGGCGTCGAGGGCTTCGGCCCATGTGGTGACCGGCACCCGCTCACCGGTCTCGGGGTCGATGGCGTCGGGGTCGACGAAACGGCCGGCCGCGTAGTCCCAGAACGGCATCCGATCCATGGAGTACACCTGCTGGTCGAAGTGCGGCCACCACACCTGGTGATAGGTCGCCGCGGCTACTTGCCGGATCAGCGCCTTCGGGTCGGTGCCCCGCACACCCATGTGCACGTGTGGCGCTCCCCGCCGTTGCGGTTCGACCGTGGCGAAGTACTGGATATCGCGCCCGGAAGCTCGCCGGTAGTTCTGCACGAACCGGTCGTAGAGGGCCGCGAAGTGGATGATGTCGCGGGCCGCCTGGCGGTAGTCGTAAGTGCTCGGGTCGACCGGTGCCCCATCGGAGCCGACACGGCCGTAGGAGGGCAGCGTGAGGGTCAGGAACATCGAGGGCCGGTACTTGCCCGCATACACCCGCCCGACCGTGGTCTTGTCGACCTTCTTGCGCGGCAGGTCCGGTTGCTCCTGGCGACGACGAGTCGAACGCTTACGAGCAAGCCGCGGCTTGGCCTCCAGCGGCGGGAACCCACCCCGGATACCCGAGGCCCGCAGCTCTTCGTCCAGCTCCTCCACCACCTCACGAATCGCGTCCATGGCTTCCTGGTCGTCTTCGTCCTTGGCGGTGGCGTATTCCTCGGCCAACGCCGTGCGAGCCCGCAGCAAGTCACGCTGCTGCTCGGTCGGTTCGTTCTTGGCGATCACTGGTTCCTCCTCGATGTGCCAGCCCTCATGTGCCTGTTGCTGACGTAGTCGCAACGCCCTCTCCGCGCACGCAGGGCACACGCACGCCAGCGTCGACTTACACGGCGTGCCAACGTATTTCGTGCTGCCATCGGCAGCGGTGGACATCATCGGCAACGGGCGTCGGCACACCCCGACCTTCTCCGCCGACGCCTGCGCCAACTCGACCAAGTTCAACCGCGCCCACCGATCCGCCGCCGTCTCCCGCTCGGGGCCAACGGGATTCATAGTCTCGGCCCCTGCCTCCGGTGTCCCCGTCATGCGGCTACCAGCCGATCCAAGTCGATGGGTTCGCGCCCTTCGGTGGTCGCGCACACCCATTCCGCCGACGGGAAGCGCACCAACTGAGCGGCTCGGTCCGACGCCACGTAGAGCGCGACATCACGGCCCCAGTCGTAGCCACGGCTCAGCAGACCCATCCGACGCCAGCGGGCACACATCTCGCCGAAGTCGATACCGGCAGCCTCGGTGAACTCCAGGAACCGAATACCGACATCACTGCCCACGTCGACCAGCCACGCCAGCAACCAGCGCTCACGCACCGGCAACGCGTCCAAGTCGAGCAGCAGCAACCTTGCCTCGTCCTCGTGCCTCATCAGAACCACTGCTCCGGGTCGTTGATGTCGAAGACCTCGGAAATCGTGCCGTTCTGCTCGATCACAGGCCCTCCCTGCGCCGAGGTCCCAACCCAGCGGACCGGTGCACCACCCGCATGGGGCCACGCTTCGAACACCGCCGCCTTCGACTCCGGACGCAGTTCGATGACCTCAGCCACCGGCCGGGAGGCGGATTCCACCACGCCACCGAAGCAGTTGCAGCGCGTCACGGCCGTCTCCGGGTCGATGTGACCGTTCACGTACTCACTGCCACCGCACCGCTCGCACACCTCCCACACCGAACCCGCATGCGTCGCGATGCACCGAGCCGAATTGCACTCCCGCTCAAGGCAATACATGCACCAACCCGCGAAGTTCAATCGCGGCGGGCGAAGCGCTTCCGTTCCGATGAGTTCGTGGACCTGCATGTCGACCTCCGACTAATTAGTCTCCATTGGACTTGACTCAACCGTAGTCCCGATAGGACTAATTAGTCAAGCAGTAGCTAGTCCTAAGTTGTCTGATTAGTCTGCGAAGGGGATCATGGAGGGACGACCTGCCCGATTCGCCGGACAGCACGAAGGGACATCATGGCCACCAAGGACGTCATCGCTCACTACCGAAACCGCAAGGGACTTACCCAGGAGCAACTGGGCAAGGCGGTCGGAGTGACCGGTCGGCAAATCACCCGCTACGAAGCCGGGGAGCAGGAACCGACCCTACGCGTCGCAGCGAACATCGCTGACATCCTTGGCGTTTCGCTAACCGAGCTTGCTGGGCGGATCAACACCGGCCCCGACCTGAGCGGCGAGTGGTGGGCATCCTGGCAAACCTGGAAAGACGACATCGAACGGATCGACACCCACCCCCTTCATGTCGTCCAGGATGGTGACTATCTGATCTTGGATGGAGAACGCGCCCAAGGTGAGAACGCGATCGAGATCGGCGATTACGCCTGGGTCGGCGAGCTTCGATTCCACCGCATCACCGGCGGCTTGCTTGGGTGGTACGAATCCAACGACGAGGGCGTCCGCACAGCCGGATCGTATTACTTCGCCCTGCACCCGCAAGGACAGCACGCAATCGGTATCTGGGCAGGGCTCGACTACGACGGAATCGTCGTTCGCGGTTGGGGTGCCCTTGCGCGGACCCAGGCCGTCGCCGAACAACAGCTACTGGCAGTCAAAGACATGACAGGGAACCTCCGCACATGGCCCAAGACGACCTGATCACGATTCGCCTGACAACCACTGGCCTGCCCGCGAAGTGGATGGTCACGTTCAGTCGACGGCTTGTCGCCGACAAGCTTGCCGCCAACGCGACCATCCATCAGCGGCCCCACCCCGACAGCGGCACAGACGTTCTCGTCACGCTGCACACGCAGCAACGTCACCTTCCGCGAATCTCCGCGCGAGCAACATGCGCCGACACCATTGCCACGTTCCCCCTGGAATGCGACGAGGCATATCGGGCATGGATTCTTGCCGTCACCGCCGCCTGACGCAGTTGCTGCCGAATTTGGCTATATAGGATCAAGAGCGGCAGCGGCCCTGCGGGCCGCCGCCGCCACGCCGGGGCCGCACGACGGCGACGGGGCTCCGCTTCGCTCCGCCCCAGACCGGAGCGTCTGGCGCGTCGGCGGCAGCCCTCCAGGCCGGGCCGAACTGGATGCCTGATAGCTCACCTCTTCAAGCCCTTCGAACCGGTTGGGGCTGCCTCCTCATTGCCCGATTGTCTGATTCCGGTCGAACGAGTCAAGGGCGCTTCGCGTCGCTGCGCGATGCCTGCGGCACCCTTGACACGCCCGCCCTCCATTCAGGATGGCAGCTATGAGGAGGCATGGGCGAAGAACAGTCGGGCGGATAGACAACCTATCCGCAGGTCACGGGCCGCATCCTTGTGAACAAATTTGTGAACACACATGCCACGACAGCCCGGAATCCGCTGGGACGACACGGGAAACCGGACATGGCAAATCGACCGCTGACCAGGCGCTTCGAGTGAACAACCAGCTAAGTTAGCTAGCTCATAACCCAGAGGTCGCAGGTTCAAATCCTGTCCCCGCTACT
>NZ_BAUA01000087.1 GCF_000710915.1 Nocardia brasiliensis IFM 10847 | reverse complement strand
GCGCAACTTGGTGACTAAGGGTTTCACCCCGCGCATGGTGACCAGGCTGCGGCCGCGGATCGAGCAGCTCACCGAGCAGTTGGTCGACAACTGTTTGGCAGCAGGCGAATTCGACCTGGTCGAGCAGATCGCCTATCCGCTGCCGTTGATCATCGCGGGCGAGCTGATCGGTGTACCGCCGGAGGCCTACGACCAGGTGCACCGGTGGTCGCAGGATCTGGCGCGGGGTTTCGACCACGACTACACGCTGCCCGAGGAGGCGCTGCGGGCGCGCAGCGCGGCCTCCCGCGGCTTCATGAACTACTTCCGCGAACTGCTCGACGAGCGCCGGGCGAACCCGAAAGATGATCTGCTCAGCGTGCTCTCGCAGGTGGAGGACCGCGGGGATGTGCTCACCGAGCAGGAACTGCTCGCCACCTGCATCACCACTTTCGTTGCGGGACACGAGACCACCGCGAATCTGATCGGCACCGGCCTGCTGCAGCTGATGCGCAATCCGGACCAGATCGCCGCGCTGCGCGCACGTCCCGAGCTGACCGCGTACGCGCCCGACGAACTGCTCCGTTTGGAGCCGTCGGTGCAGATCACCACCCGAGCCGCGACCCGGCCGATCACGGTGGCCGGTCATGCGTTCGAGCCGGGTGAAGGTGTTGTGGTGCTGATCAATTCGGCCAATCGCGACGAGGCCGCGTTCGGCGACCCCGATCGGGTGGATGTCGCGCGGTACTCCGATCCGAAGAACCCGGCCAAGAAGCACCTCGGTTTCAGCCTCGGCATCCACTACTGTCTCGGCGCGCCGCTGGCCCTGCTGGAAATGGAGGTGCTGCTGGATGTGCTGCTGCGCAAGGTGCGTGAGATCGAACCGCTGACCGATACGCCGCTGTACAAGCCGAATGTGGTGATCCGCGGGTTGGCAGCGTTGCCCACCCGATGCACGGCCGCCTAGGCGGCCGGTGGAACACGATGGACCCGGAGCCGGAGGGGCGCCGGGTCCATCGTGCCCTCCGCTAGGCGGCGGGGCACAACCGTCGCGGCGCCTCGTCGGTCGTGAGCCGGGCGTCGACGCAGCCGCCGGGGAGTCCGTCGTGCGGGGCTGTGCCGAAGTTCGCGGTGACGGTGAGGACGCCGTCGCCGAAGGTGCTGCGCTGCACCAGGTGATCAGCGGTGAGCCACTGGAAGCCGGTCATCGGGGTGGTGCCCGCGGCCTCGTGCAGCGGTGCGAAGAACCGTTGCAGGCGGGCGATTTCGGCGCCATGGCGGTCCAGCTCGGCGCGGTCGAGTGCGAAGTTCAGCGGGGTGTTGTTCAGGATCGCGGTGAGTGCGCGCATGGTCTGCTGTTGCGGAAGTTTGTAATAGGCGAGTTCCCAGCGGTCCAGATTGACGATGGAGTCGTGCAGCACCGTCTCGTAGAGCGGCACCCGATAGGCCGGATCGAAAATGGCCGTGGCCGCGGCGGCGGGCAGTTCGGCGGGCTGGAAGAAGAACTTCGGTGCGCTCTCCGGCGCCCACCCGCCCCAGGATTGTTTGTCGCGCTGGGCTTTCCAGAGCAGGTCCGAGACCGGGGTCTGCGAGCCGTGGCTGAACGCGGGCAGGGTGCTCGCCCACGCGCCGACCGATTCCGAACCCAATACCTGTCCGCGCTGCTCGACGAGGGCGCGCATGCGGGTGAGCCGGTTGTCGCGGTCCTGCTTCTTGTTCATCGAGTGGCCGGGGCTGTAGTCGTCGAAGAACTGACCTGCGGCGTCGACGTCGAGGAAGTAGGTGTTCGCGCCGTTCGCCGTCATCGTCGCGTAGCGGTCGTCGAGCACCTGGGGGCGCTGCGCCAGCGCCTGGGTGCTGAGGTAGCAGCCGCGGCCGCCGAAGCCGGTCTCCGGGTTGCCCTCCGGGTCGTGCACGCAGCCCGACGGCCACAGGCCCGGCCAGCTCGAGCCGGGGTTGTCGGCGGTCGCGGGGTCCTGTGCGTTGTCGTACGAGTCATACGGTCCCGCAAGGTAACCGGCCGCCTTCGCGGCATCGACGGCGGCGCGGGTCATCGGATCGGCGCCGGCGTCGTAACCCAGCCACATGCGGGTGAGGCCGAGCTCGCGCATCGTGCGGATCGCCTCCGGCGTGCGACCGTCGCCCCACAGGTAGGCGTGAAAGGCGCCGAGCAGCTTGCCGACCGCCGGCTGCTGCGCGATTTTGTCTGCGAGGGAACGGAATTGACCGTGCTGGATGAGCCAGGCGCGGTAATCCTTCGCCGCGGCTACTGGTGAGGCGTCCGTCAGCGCGAAGGTGACCGCGTATTCGCGGGTGTCCGCCCTGGCGTCGAAGTCGTGTTCGGCGGTGGTGCGCAGCTTTTCGTCCACCGAGCGCACCGTCAGGGTGGTGCCGATATCGTTGGGCGCGAGGTAACTCACGCCACGCGCACCCGCCTGGTAACCCCAGAACGGCATGGTCAGGCTCTCGGTGAGGTCCAGCGGCCGGTCGATCAGGGCCGCGTCGGGGGAGTTCCAGAACGGGTCGCCGACCGGCAGCGACAGGCCCTCGCCGCGGGGGAGCTGCAATGCGGTGGTCGCGGGATCGGTGCCGGTCACCGGCCAGGACAGGCGTTGGTCGCGATCGCTGCGCAGCGTGACGCGCAGGCGGCCGTCGGCGGCATCGGCGGTGACGGTCAATCCTTTGCCGGGATAGCTCCAGGTTGCTCGATCCGGTGCGGTCTCGATGGGCCCGGCTGCGCCCAGCTGTGCGGCCGCTGGGGCGGAGAGGGTGAGGTTCGGCTCGTCGCCGAGGTCGGCGGTGATCGCCAGCGACGCCGTGTCGATATCGGCCCGGCCGCCGCCGATCGGCACCAGCACGTGGGTGCCCCGGACCTCCGGGCGCGGGCCCGCCGTGGTGCGGTCGCAGGCGGTGCCGGTCAATACCAAGATCAACAAAACGGTGCCGCCCGCGGCGATCCTGCGGTGGGCGCGCTCGATGCTCCGACGTCTCATGACCCGCACCTTTCCGGCGCCGGATGAGAGTTCGATGAGACCGCGCCGGGTCCCCGGCCTGGGCCGACGCGGTCCGTATCATCCGGAAGATGCGCGTGTTGGTGGTCGACGACGAGGACTCGGTCCGCGCGGCGCTGGTGCGCGCCATGGACAGCGAAGGCTACGAGACGCGGGCCGCCGCGGACGGCGCGGCCGCGCTCGCCGAGATCCAGCGCTGGCAGCCGGAGGTCGTGCTGCTGGACGTGCTGATGCCGTTCATGGACGGGCTCACCGCGTGCCGGAGGTTGCGGGCACGGGGCGACCGGACGCCGATTCTGATGCTCACCGCCCGTGACGCGGTGGCCGACCGGGTCGACGGGCTCGACGCCGGCGCCGATGACTACCTGGTGAAGCCGTTCGACCTCGATGAACTCCTGGCTCGGGTGCGCGCGCTGGTCCGGCGCACTTATCCGGAAGACGGCGCGGTGCTGTCGTGCGCGGACCTCGTCATGGACACCACCGCGCACACGGTCCGGCGCGGTGCCCGCCCGGTGGAGCTGAGCCGCACCGAATTCGCGCTGCTCGAAGTGCTGCTGCGCAACAGCGGCCAGGCGCTGCCCCGCGAGACGCTCATCGAACGGGTCTGGGGCACCGAACTCGGGCCGACCTCGAATTCACTCGAGGTCTACATCCGCTATCTGCGCCGCAAACTCGAATCCGGCGACGAGATGCGCCTGATCCACACCGTGCGCGGGATCGGTTATCGATTGGCGGCGGCATGAGGCTGCCGGGGTCGTTGCGCGCACGGGTCGCGCTGTTCTGCGTCGTCGCCATCGCGGTGGCGCTCGCCGGGATGGGTGTGGCCGCCTACGTGGTGGTCGCACACGAACTCGACAGCTCACTCGACCTCGGATTGCGCAGGGAGGCAACGCGGATCGGCCGCACGGTCGGCGCGGACGCCGATGTCGCGACGGCTTCGGGGCCGTGCCGATACCTGACCGCGCCGAGCTGCGTGCAGGTGGTGGCCGCAGACGGGCGGATCGAGTCCGAGCACGACCCCGCGCAGTCGCTGCCGGTCGACCGCGCGACCGAAGAAGTCGCCGCGGGCACCAGGGCCGCGTTCTTCAGCGATATCCGGCTCGGCGATCATTCGCTGCGGATGTACACCGCCCCACTGCGTTCCGGCTCCGCGGTCCAGATCGCGCAACGGGCCGATCCGGTGGACACCAGCCTGCGCCGCGTCGGGTACGCCCTGCTCGCCGCGGCGGGGATCGGCACCCTGCTCGCCGTCGCCGCGGGGCTGGTCGTGGCGCGCCGCGCGGTCGAGCCGGTCACGGCGTTGACCGCGGCGGCCGAGCACATCGCGACCACCCGCGATCCGCGGCAGCACATCACCGTCCGTGGGCCGGTCGAGCTGCGCAGCCTGGCAACAAGTTTCAACGCGATGCTCGACGAGCTCGATCAAGCGCTGACCGCCGAACGCGCGGCCCGCGCCGCGCAACACCGGTTGATCGCCGACGCCTCCCACGAACTGCGCACGCCGCTGACGGCGTTGCGGACGAATATCGAGCTGCTGGGTCGGGCTTCGCGGATGTCCGCCGACCAACTCGACGAGACCGCGACCGCTCTGCGTGCCCAGTCCGCGGAACTTTCCGGCCTGGTCACGGATCTGATCGAGCTGGCGCGGGCCGACGATCCGGCCGCGGTCCCGGAACCTTTCGAGGATCTGCGCTTGGACACACTGGTGACGGAGTGCCTGCGTGCCGCCGAACGGCACTGGCCCGCTATGACATTCACCAGCGACCTGCACCCGACCGTCGTGCACGGTGTGCCGGGCAGGCTCGCCCGCGCGATCACCAACCTGCTCGACAATGCGGCGAAATTCAGTGCGCCGCAGGGCATCGTCCGGGTCACGTTGCACGACGGCGAACTGACGGTCCGCGACCATGGTCCCGGTATCTCGCTCGACGATCTGCCGCATATCTTCGATCGCTTCTACCGCTGCACCGACGGTCGCGGTAAACCCGGCCACGGACTGGGACTTGCGATCGTCAAGCAGGTGGCGGACCTGCACGGGGCCACGGTGACCGCGCAGTCGGCGCACGACGGTGGGGCGATCTTCCGATTCCGCTTGCCGTCCGCCGACTGACCAGGCTTTCACCGGCTCGCCACCGGCCCCGCGCACTGCGAGAATCGGCCCATGCCGGTTGATCACAGTCTGTTGCTCGCCTTCGTGGCCACCACCTTCGTCGCGATGATCACGCCGGGGCCGGACATGCTGTTCGTGCTGGGGTGCGGGATGCGCGGCGGGCCGCGGGCCGGGCTGTACGCCACCGCCGGGGTGGCCACGAGTGAAGCCATCCACGTCGCGGTCGCCGCGGCCGGGCTGGCGGCGCTGCTCGCGGCGGTGCCCGCGGCCTTCACCGTGGTCCGGATCCTCGGCGCCGCCTACCTGATCTACCTTGGGGTGCAGGCGATCCGGAACCGGGGCAGCCTGCCGACGGACGAGCGCGAAGTGGGCGTCTCGGCCCGCAAGGCGTACGTGTCCGGGCTGCTGACCAACCTGCTCAATCCGAAGATGGTGACGTTCACGATCGCGTTCCTCCCGCTGTTCATCGACCCGTCGCTCGGCCGGATCTGGCTGCAGTTCGCGATTCTCGGCGCGATCATGATTGTGCTGGAGTTCCTGGTGGACGGTGCGGTAGGGGTGCTGGCGGGCCGGATCGGCGGCTGGCTGCGCCGCCGGCACGCCGCGCGACGGCGCATCGAGGTGGCCACCGGCGGCATCTTCATCGGCCTCGGCGTGCGGCTCGCGGTGCAGCGGTAAGGCTCATACCCACGGGGGACACGGGATTCGCACCGCGGAGTGAGGCGCGTCGCCGCCGGCGTGCTTAACGTCGAAGCATGACGCAGAGGCAGGTAGACGGGCGGGCGAAAGCGATCGTGATCGGCGGTGGGATCGCCGGGTTGCTCGCGGCGCGCGTGCTGGCCGAGCATTACACCGAGGTGCTGGTGCTCGACCGAGATGCCGAGCCGGGACCGGAGATTCGCCGCCGGGGTGTGCCGCAGACGTTTCATCTGCACCAGATGTTGCCGCGCGGCGAACAGATTCTGGAACGGCTGCTGCCCGGCTTTGTCGATGATGTGTTGCGGCTCGGCGCCTTTCCGCTCGCCGAGGCTACGCTGACCTGGACGAACCGGTACGGGACGATGATGATGCCCAGCCCGGACAAGGGCGCCTTCTACAGCAGAGGGCTGGTCGAGCAGGCGATCCGTGCGCGCGTGCAAGGCATTGCGAATGTGCGATTCGGCTATGCGCAGCAGGTTGTCGACGTCTGCGCCACCGCTGACGCCACACGGATCACCGGCGTGCGCTGCCGGACCAGCGGAGAGGTCGGTCCGACGGTGACGATGAGCGGCGACCTCGTCGTCGACGCGAGCGGGCGGTCGTCGAAACTGCCGCAATGGCTTTCGCAGCTCGGTTATCAAGCGCCGCCGGACGAGACGGTCACCTCGGGCATCGGGTACAGCACGCGCTACTACCGGGTGCCGCAGGACCGGGCCGCGGTCCCGGCCCTGGTAGTCGTCGAAAACGATTATCGCGCGGGCAATCCTGCCGGAGGGGTGTTGAAGCGGATCGAAGGCGACGTCTGGAGTGCGTGCCTGTCCGGTATCGGCGGGCAGTATCCGCCCGTCGACGCCGCCGGGTTCGACGCCGGACTCGCGGAGCTGATCAGCCCGGCCATAGCCGAAGCGCTGTGCGGCGCAGAGCCGTTGACGTCGCCGCGCGGGTTCCGGATTCCGGTCTGTGTTCGGCGGCACTACGAGCAGATGGCGCGGTGGCCCGCCGGTCTGCTGGCGCTCGGCGATGCGATGTCCACGGTCGACCCGATCTACGGGCAGGGGATGACCGTCGCGGCGATCCAAGCCGAGGCGGTGGCGGAATATCTGGCCGAAGAGCACGGGCCGGGCGGTGAACTCGACATGCTCCGGCGGTTGCAACAGGCGTCCTATCCGGCGTGGTGGCTCAGCGCGCTCGAAGACCTGCGCTGGCCCGGGGTCGAACATCGCGGCGGGCTCGCGTTCGCGCGGATCCCGCTGCTGCACAAGTACTTCGACCTGGCACTGGAGCGGATGACCCAGCAGTTCGCGGGTGACGGCACGGCGTTCGACCCGACCTTGCTGACCTTCTTCGCCATGACCGGATTGATCGCCGCACCGGCGGATGTGGTCAACGAGACCATGCTGAAAGCACTGCTGAACGGGGCGGACACCGACGCGCAGCAGACGTTGCGTGCCGAACTTGCCGGCTATGGCGACGAAATCGCCACGGTGCTGGCCGAAGCCGTCGCCTTCGACGCGCAGCACTGACGGGCCCGGTGCCACAGCGGCTGCACATTGGCTGGTGGAGCCCGGTGCAAATCGCCGAGGTGGCGCTCGCCCGGGAGGGGAGCGAGCGCCGCCGCGGTTACAGGGCGCGTAGGACTCGATGGCCGATTCGGGGATCGGCCAACGGACGCAACGCTATTCGCATCAGCGCAAGTGCGTTGTCGTCGCCGGCTATGCGGTTCGTCTTCAGTGCGCCGCAGGGCAGACACTGGTGGACGAGCAGCCATTCGCCGTCGTCGCGGGTGCACATGCTGACCGCGACCATCCGCCCGCGGCAGGTCGCCGCCCGGTCGCCGGGCACCCGCCCGTCCACGTGGCGACTGGACAGGCAGTGCGGGCAGTGGTTGCGGTGCGCGGTGCCGGGGGCCGTGACGGACACGTCCATCCGGCAGCCGACGCAGCGGAACGACTCGCCGGATTCGCCTGCGCGGCCGTGCAATACGTGTTTGGCCCGCTGTGGTCGGCGGGCCGCCGGTTTGCGTCGTGGCATGGCGCACCCCTACAGATCGCCGAAGACTTCGAGCGGGAAGGGGGGTTCGGCGAGCGGCCGGACGGCCATCCGCATCAGGATGAGCTGGTTGTCGTCGCCGCACACGGGGTGCAGCGCCAGTTCCTGGCAGCGGGTGCAGCGATGGACCACGGCCCATTCGCCGGTGCGCAGCACGGCGATCGACAGCGGAGCCATCCGGGCTCGGCAGTCGGAGGTGCCACCCTCGATCTGATCGTGGGTGTGCCGGGAACTCAGGCAGCTCGGGCAGTGATTACGCCAGCTGTTGTCCGGCGCGAGCGTCGCCACGACGAGGCCGCAGCGGACGCAGGTGAAGGTGTCGGTCCGTAGCGCTGCGCTGGGTCCGGAATGGTGCGAAGTGTTGTCTGACACTCGGATTACTCCTCGGCTGTTGGTCGATGCAGTGACAGCAGGAGCAGGCCGAGCGCGCCTCGAAAGTGCTAGCGGCGTTCAGCTGTACGTGCGCGACGGCAACCGATGCGGCCACCGTCCACGCATTGAGGCGCGCGCGGCGCATTCCGGGTCATAGACACCCTCTCCGCCGGCGAACCGGCCCTGATCGAAGTTCACGACGCTGTACTCAGCGCCGAGAAACCGTAACAACGCCCACCCCCACTTCGCCATCGGTTTTGTCGATGGGCGAACCCGTGCGGTAGTTGGCGGCTACCAGGGCGAGGCAGGTCAGGGCGGCGAGGGCGGTGACGGCGAACATGGAGGGGTAGGTGAAGGTGGTGGATTCGTGGAGGAAGGCCAGGAGGGCGGGGACGCCGAAGCCCAGGTAGCTGACGGAGTAGAAGACGGCGGTGAGGCCGGCGAGGTCGTCGGGGCGGGCGATGCGTTCGATCTCCTGGAGGCCGGCGACGAGGCCGATACCGTAGCCCGCGCCGAGGACGACGGCGACCGCGAGCGCGGCCCAGAAGGTGAGTGCGCCGGAAGCCCAAGTGGCCGTGACCATTCCACAGGTGACGAAGAGCAGGGAGACGACCGCGGCCCGGGCGGTGCCGGGCTTGTCGATCCGGCGGGCGACGGACTGGATGGCGAAACCACAGCTCAGGGTGATGACGCAGATGAGCGCCGAGAAGGCGATCGGTGCGCCGCGCAGATGCGGGGCCATCAGGGCGGGCATGATCGCGTAAGCCGTACCGGCGGAGGTGAACAACCACAGGGCGACCGGCAGGACGACGTAGCGGAAGCGCCGGTGCCCGGCAGCGGGCACCTTCAGGTCGTCGATCAACCGGCCGGGATTCGCCTGTGGGACCACAGTTTCCGGCACCCGGGTCACCCACACGGCGGCGACCAGGCACAGCGCCACGTTGATCAGATACGCGAGTTCGTTCGGCCACGGCGCCCACTGGGCGAGCGCGCCGGCCAGGCCCGCGCCGACCGCGAAGCCACCCGTCAAGCTCATCGCCGAACGTCGCGCCCCGGTGCCGCCGGGCTGGGCCGGACCGAACGGCGGCTGGGCGAGTTCCTTGAGCCAACTGCCGCCGACGGCCATCGCGAGACCCAATGCGACGCCGCACAATACGCGTCCAGCCGAGAGCAGCGGCACCGACGTGGAGCCGAACGCCAGCAGCAGCGCGCCCGCGGCGCTGATCAGCGGGGCGGGTCGCAGCAGCGCGCGACGGCCGTACCGGTCCGAGAGCGGACCGCCGATCAGTAGGGCGGGCACGATGCCGAGCACGTAGTAGAACAGCAGCAGATCCACGGTGGTGGCGGGCAGCCCGTGGTTCTTGTACATCACCAGCAGTGGCGTGAATTCGTTTCCGCCCCAGGCGATCGCGAACATCGTCGCGGCGACGCCCCACCACTGCCGCGAGGTGACGCGGCTGGACGTGGGCGGGGCGGTGGTGGTCGAAGCAGCCATCACAGTCCCTTCAGCTCCAATTGGTGCACGCCGGAAAGGTGTTCGGCGAGCGCGCCGGCGAAACGGTCCACCGCACCGGTTTCGATCAGTCCGGCGAGGTGGGCGTGCTGTTCGATGATCCGGTCGATGTCGATCGGCCCGCGGCGCAGCGCGACGCTGTTCATCCGGCGCTGCCGTTCGCGCAGCGAGTCGTAGAAGCTCGCGAGCAGCGGGTTGCCCGCCGCGATCACATAGGAGCGATGAAAGTCGGTGTCCACCAATGCGAATTGGTCGAGGTCGCCGGCGGCGGCCAGCTCGCGCTGGCGATCGAGCGAGTGGCGGAACTGGGTCGTCAGCGCGGTGCGGTCGGTCGAGGCGAGGGCCCGCACGGCGGCCGCCTCCACCACGTAGCGGGCGTAGGCGACGTGTTCGGCTTCGTCGGGCGGGATCGGCACGATCAGTGCGCCGCGCTTCGGATAGAGCTTCATCCACCCTTCGGTCTCCAGCCGCAGGAAGGCCTCCCGGACGGGCGTGCGTGACGTGCCGAGGTCGGCGGCGATCTCGCCCTCGCTGATCAGCTCGCCACCGGCCAGCGTGCCGGTGAGGATGCGCTCCTTGACCTCGCGATAGGCCTGCTCGGCGGATGAATACGTCTTAGACACAAGTTGTATCCTAGGAGCGACAGGCGGCTGACCGACTGTGAGGTTTGTTACTGCGCGCGGTGCCGGTTCGACGCACACTGCTCGAACTCTGTTCCAGCAGGACCGGTCACCATGCGCGACCCGGTCGGCCGCGCCGACCGTCGGGCATTCGGACCGTGTCGCCTCTAGTCAGCAAGGACGGTACGAACCTTGTCCCTCGGCCTCTCGCATCGTGGCGCCGCGTACCGGTCCGTCGGCTGTGTGGCCGCCGTGCTCGCGCTGGTGCTGTTGTCGATCTGGAGCACACCCGCGCCGGCCCGCGCGCAATCGCCGGCGGTGCTCGACCACATCGAGCCGAAATCGGATCGCTGGGCAGAGGTGTTCGTGCGCTCGCCCGCGATGGGCCGGGTGATGCAACTCGACGTGCTGCATCCGGTAGCGGGCACCGCGCCGCATCCGACGCTGTATCTGCTCGACGGGGACGGCGCCACCGATCAGGAGGCGCAGAGCACCTGGACCCGCAAGTCGGACATCGTGCAGTTCTTCGCCGACAAAGCGGTCAACGTGGTGATGTCTGTCGGCGGACCGGGGTCCTTCTACACCGATTGGTTACGCGACGATCCGAAGCTCGGCCACAACCGGTGGGAAACGTTCCTGACGCAGGAGTTGCCGCCGCTGCTGGACCGGCTGCTGGACGGCAACGGCAGCAACGCGATCGCAGGGGAGTCGATGGGTGCGCAGGCCGCGGCGACGCTGACATTCCGGCATCCGGCGCTCTATCGGGCGATGGCCGCCTACAGCGGTTGCTTGATCTCCGACAAACTCGATCAGGCGACGGTGCGGTCGGCGGTGAGCATCAAAGGCGGCGACCCGGACAACATGTGGGGGACCCGCACCGACCCGGAGTGGGCCGCACACGATCCGAGCAAGCACATCGAGGAACTTCGCGGCAAGCAGATCTATATCTCGACCGCCAGCGGTGTGCCGGGTCGCGCCGACTTCACCTACGACCCGACCGCCGACTACCCCGAGGACACGTTCAACTCGATCGTGCTGGAGACGCTCGCGCACGACTGCACCACGAAGTTCGACGCGGATCTGCGCGCCCACGGCGTCCCGGCGACCGTCCGCTACACGGACTTCGGGACGCACTCCTGGCCGTACTGGCAGGCCGCGTTGCACGACTCGTGGCCGATCTTGGCACGGGGTCTGGACGGCTGAGCAAGCAACTGTGCCGAAGATCATGCGGATGAGCACCCCGGGAGGTGGTCTCGTCTGACGATTAATCGAGCTTTCTAGCTGATTGAAGAATTATCTTCATAGATCTAGACCTGATCTTGCATGATCTTCATAATTTCACCTGTAAAGGTCCACATCATGCGGATCGACTATCGACCGACATCGACTTTCAGGAGCGCAGGTGAAGATCGGGGTACCCCGCGAGGTCAAGAACCACGAGTATCGGGTGGCGATCACCCCGGCCGGTGTGCACGAACTCGTCTCCCGCGGGCACGAGGTGTACATCGAGACCGGCGCCGGTCGTGGGTCCGCGTTCGAGGACGAGGCATACACGGTCGCTGGCGCGCGCATCCTGCCCACCGCCGACGAGGTATGGGGCACAGCGGAATTGGTGCTCAAGGTCAAGGAGCCGGTCGCCGAGGAGTACGGGCGCATGCGCGAGGGGCAGGTGCTGTTCACCTACCTGCACCTGGCCGCCTCCAAAGAGTGCACCGACGCGCTGCTGAGTTCCGGCATCACCTCGATCGCCTACGAGACCGTCACGGCCAAGGACGGCTCGCTGCCACTGCTGGCGCCGATGAGCGAGGTCGCGGGTCGATTGGCCCCGCAGGCCGGCGCCTACCACCTGATGCGCAACGGCGGCGGCCGCGGCGTGCTGATGGGCGGCGTGCCCGGCACCCCGCCCGCCAACGTGGTCGTGATCGGCGCGGGCGTCTCCGGCGGCAACGCGATCAACATCGCGCACGGCATGCGCGCCGAGGTGACCGTGCTCGACCTGAACATCGCCCGGCTGCGGGAGATCGACGCGCAGTACAAGGGTCAGGTGCGCACGATCATGTCCAACCGTCTGGAGATCGAAAAGGCCGTGCGCCAGGCCGATCTGGTTATCGGCGCGGTGCTGGTGCCGGGCGCGAAGGCGCCGACGCTGGTATCCAACGACCTTGTCGCGCAGATGAAGCCGGGTTCGGTGCTGGTCGACATCGCGATCGATCAGGGCGGTTGCTTCGCCGATTCGCGGCCGACCACGCACGCCGAGCCCACCTACCGGGTGCACGAGTCGGTGTTCTACTGCGTCGCGAACATGCCCGGCGCGGTGCCCTACACCTCGACCGTGGCCCTCACCAACGCCACACTGCCGTACGTGGTTTCGCTCGCGGAGCGCGGCTGGCGGGACGCGGTCGCGGCCGACCGCGGCCTGGCCGACGGCCTGAGCACGCATGCGGGCGTGCTGCTTTCGGAATCCGTGGCGGCCGCGCACGGTTACGTCGCGGAAAGCCTCGTGGCCTGAGTCTGGAACGCATTGCGCAGGGCGGCCGGCCGGTAGGGGCCGGCCGCCCTTGTCAGCCCTGGGTATTCGTGCGCGGGCGCATGTGCTCGAAGATGAGGATCGTCTCGGTCGAGGCGACGGCCGGATGCTCGCTCAGATTGTTGAGCACGAACCGGCGCAGCTCGTCGGTGTGTGACGTGGCGACGTGGATCAGGTAGTCGTCGGCGCCCGCGATGAAGTACACGTTGAGCACCTCCTCGAACTCCGACATCTGCTCGCCGAATTCGGCGAGTTGCTGGCGTGCGCTGGCGCGCAATCGCACCGCGATCATGGCTTGGAGGCTGCGGCCCAGCGCGGCGGGGTCGATATCGGCGTGAAATCCGCGAATCACCCCGCGCTCCACCAGGGCTCGCACCCGGCCGAGGCAGGTGGAGGGGGCGATGCCCGCGGCCGCGGCGAGCGCGTTGTTCGTCATACGCCCGTCGCGGGCGAGGTTGTCCAACAGGATCCGGTCGATATCATCGATCGGGACACCGGCAGGCGGGTGCACCAGCTGAGCCGGTGCGCCCCCGCCGACGGGTGATTCACTCTTACGCATCCCCCGACGGTACCGAATTTTCTTCGCGAGTCTATCGGTTGTTTGAATTATCTTCGTAGCTGACGGGTCGCGCGACGGCCCGCCGGGCGGCGTTCAGGCAGGTGGGCGCGGGTGCGGCCGAGCCTGCTCCAGTTGCGCGGCCACCGACAGAATAGTCGTTTCGCCGTTGCTCGGCCCGACCAATTGCACCGCCAGCGGCAACCCGTCCGCACCGACACCGGCGGGCAGCGAGGCCGCCGGGTGGCCGGTCACATTCCAGAGCGCGGTGTAGGCGATCATCGGGATGGAGGCGAGCTGCGCGCCGATCGTGTTCGCGCCGTCGAGCACGCCGATGCGCGGCGGGCGGCCCGCGAGCGTAGGGGTGAGCAGCAGATCGCAGTCGGCGAAGACTCGATCGGCCTTGCGCGCCAAGGCTTCTCCCCGACGAATCGCCCAGTCGAGGACCGGGCCGCGCGCCCAGGCGCCCATCCGGACAGTCTGGCGGGTGCGGCGTTCCAGGAACTGCGGATGCTCCACCGCCGCGGCTTCGGCGCGGACGCCACCGAAGAACTGCGGATAGAAGGCGTGCGTGGATTCGTGGTAGCCGGGATCCACCTCGAAAACCGAATGTCCCAGTTCGGTAAGCAGTTTCGCGGTGTCCCGGACCGCGCGCACGTGCTCGGGGTCCGGTTTCGCCAGCGGCGTCACCGATTTCGTGCTGTAGCCGATGCGCAGGGGCGCCCCGGGCTGCCGGACCGCTTGCTCGAACGAGACGGCGGGCTCGGGCGCGGTGAACCGGGCGCCGGGCACGTTGCCGCGAATCACGTCGAACACGATCGCGGCATCGAGCACGCCGCGGGCCAGCGGGCCGAGCACGCCGAGGGTCAGCCAGAGATGGTCGCTCGGGGCCACCGGCACCCGGCCGCGCTGCGGCTTGAGCCCGAACAGGCCACAGCAGGCCGACGGGATCCGGATCGAGCCGCCGCCGTCACTGCCCATCGCGACCGGGACCAGGCCGGCCGCGACCGCGGCGGCCGAACCGCCGCTCGAACCGCCCGTGGTGCGGGTCCGGTCCCAGGGATTACGGGTCACGCCGAAGGTGCTCGACTCGGTGAACGGCCACTGCCCGAACTCCGGCATGGTGGTCTTGCCGACGATGATCGCGCCGGCCGCGCGCAACCGGCGGATCACCTCCGCGTCCGCCTGCGCGGGGGAGGTATTTGCCCGGGTACCGAAGCTGGTCACGAAACCGGCGATGTCGATCTCGTCCTTGACCGCGATCGGGATGCCGTGCAGCGGGCCGACCGGACCGGCGGCCCGTTCCCGATCCCGCTCGACCGCTTCGGCGCGGGCCTGCTCGTGGAAGACCCGGGTGAACGCGTTGAGATCCGCGGCGTCGTCGATGCCGTCGAGGGTGGCGCCGACGAGTTCCCGGCTCGACAGCGCCCCCTGCTCGAGCAGTTCTCGTTGCTCGACCAGACCCGCGGCGACGACGTCCTGGAGATCCATCTGCTTTTCGCTCCTCTCGGATCACACCGCGGCGTGACCAGTGCGATCCAGCCGTCGTGCCGAAGACACGACAGTAGATAGTCGAATGACCATTTCGCAATGAATACGGTCCCGGATCACAAGGAGTTCAGTATTTCGGCGAACCGGGCGGGTGATATCCGGGGACCGCGACACGCATGGCCGCGACGTCGTCGCGCTCGCGCATGGCGGGCAGTTCCTGCCACCGCCGATGCAGCCGGGCCAGCGCGTCGCGGTCGAGCTCGACGCCCAGCCCCGGGGTGTCGGTGACGGTGAGCGCGCCGTCGGTGAAGCCGAACGGTTCGGTGATGACGTCCTCCGGCTGCCACGGATAGTGCGTGTCGCAGGCGTAGTCGAGGTGGGCGACGGTGGCGGCCACCTGGGTCATGGCGGCCAGGCTGATGCCGAGGTGGGTGTTGGAGTGCATAGAGATGCCCTTACCGTAGGCCTGGCAGACCGCGGCGAGATCGCGGGTGGCGTGCAGGCCGCCCCAGAAGTGATGGTCCGACAGCACCACCTGGACCGCGTCGGCGTCGAACGCGGGCCGGATCTCGGCGGTGGCCGTGACGATCATGTTGGTGGCCAAGGTCATTCCGGTGCGCCGATGCAGTTCGGCCATGTCGGCGAGGCGGGCGGTGGGGTCCTCGAGATATTCCACGACGCCCGTGAGCTGCTCGGCGACCGCGGTCGCGGTGGCGAGCGACCAACCGCCGTTCGGGTCCAAGCGCAGGGGACGGCCGGGAAACGCTGCGGCCAGCGCGCGGATCGCGGCCACCTCGGCCGCGGGCGGCAGCACACCGCCTTTCAGCTTGAACGAGCGGAATCCGCCTCGGGCGCTGAACATCTCGGCCAGCCGGACCACCCCGGCCGGATCGAGCACCTCGCCCCAGTCGTCGGACGGCGCGTCGGGCATCGGATGCTCGGCCCACTTGTAGAACAGATAGCCGGAATAGTCGACGCGATCGCGGACCTTGCCGCCGAGCAGCGCGTGCACGGGCAGGCCCAGCTCGTGGCCGAGCGCGTCGAGTGCGGCGGTCTCGAAGGCGGACAGCACACTGAGCCGGACCTTGTCCTCGGTGAGGGTGCCGCGCAGCCCGCCCGCGACCGGATTGTCCTCCAGCACTTGGGTATCCGGCCCTGCGCCGTCCAGCAGCCGGAGCGCGTTGACCGCGTGCACGGGCAGGCCGATCAGGCTCGGCGCCGCTGCGGCCGCGCGGGCGAGATACGGCCGGTCACCGTAGGTCTCGCCGAGACCGAGCGCGCCGCTGTCGGTTTCGAGCTCCACGATCAGTCGCGGTGTGTACGGCTGGTGCACGCCGCCGACATTGAGCAGCGGCGCGTCGGCGATCAGGATGGGGGTGAGGCGGATGGCGGTGATGCGGCTGGACATGATCAGTCCCGCTTTCCGTCGACGCGGCGCGGTAGTCGCCAAGGGTTGTCCTCGCGCAGCGCGGGCGGTAACAGCTCGTCGGGGAATCCTTGCCAGGCAACCGGTCTCAGGAATCGTTCGATCGCGGCGGCGCCCACCGACGTGGTGGTGGGCGCCGTGGTGGCCGGGTAGGGGCCGCCGTGCTGCTGGGCCCAGGACACCGTGACTCCGGTGGGCCAGTCGTTCCAGAGCAGGCGGCCTGCCAGTGCGGTCAGGGCGGGCAGTAGTTCCCGGACGGTCTCGAACTCGTCGTGCTCGGCCCAGATCGTGGCGGTGAGACCGGGTTCGAGCTGTCGCAGCAGTGTTCGAAGCTCGGTGTGGCTCGTGTACTCGACCACCAGTGCGGCGGGGCCGAAGCATTCGGCGGCGAGCAGGTCGCCGGCGGTGCGGAAATCCGCTGCGCTCACCCGCAGCAGCGTCGGCCTGACCGTGTCGTCGGTGAGATTCGGCGCGGAAAGTGCGGTGACCGAGGGGTATTCGATCAGATCGGTGAGCCGTGACCGGAAGCCCTCGGCGATGCGCGAGTTGAGCAGCGGCTGCCCGGGGACGGCCGCGACCGCGGCACCGAGGGTTTCGGCGAGGACGTGACCCGACGGCAGCAGCAACAGGCCCGGCTTGGTGCAGAACTGGCCCGCGCCCAGGGTGAACGAGCCCACGAAACCCGTGACGATCTCCGCGCCACGCGCACGAATCGCCCCCGGTAGCACCACGACCGGGTTCACGCTGCCCAGCTCGCCGTAGAACGGGATCGGCCGCGGCCGCGACACGGCGATATCGAACAGCGCGCGCCCGCCGGGCACCGAGCCGGTGAACGCGGCCGCGGCGATCGCGGGATGGCGCACTGTGGTCGGGCCCGCCTCGATCCCGTGGACCACGGCGAAGGAGCCTGCCGGAGCGCCGGCCGCGCGCAACGCGTCCCGCACGATCGTGCCGGTGCGTTCGGACAAGCGCGGATGTCCGGGATGCGCTTTGAGCACGACCGGGCAGCCCGCCGCCAGCGCGGCGGCGGTATCGCCGCCCGCGACGCTGAACGCGAACGGGAAGTTGCTCGCCGCGAACACCACGGTCGGCCCGAGCGGAACCACGCTGCGCCGCAGGTCGGGTCGCGGTCCCATCGGCCACTGCGGGTCGGCGTGGTCGACGGTCGCGCGCAGGAACGCGCCGTCGGCGAGCACCTCGGCGAACAGGCGCAGCTGGAAGGCGGTGCGCGCCAGCTCAGCACGCAACCGTGGTTGTTCCGGCAGGTGTGTTTCCGCGGCGGCCAACGGGATCAGCTCGTCGGCGGCGGCCTCGAGTGCGGCGGCGACCTGTCGCAGCCAGCGGGCGCGGTCGGCCGGTGTGCTGTCCGCCATCGGTGCGGCGGCTGCGGCGGCCGTGTCGATGATTCCGGCCAGCTCGTCCGGTGCGGTGTCCATGTGTTCCTCCGAGAAGTCAGGCGTGAATCGAGAAGTCGGCGACGGTCCAGTCGCGGGTGCGGTCGCTGCGGGTCAGGCCGAGTCCGGGTCGGTTGGACAGCCACATCCGTCCCTCGGTGATGACCTGGTGCTCCTCGAACAGCGGGTCGAACCATTCGAAATGCTCGACCCAGGGCTCGGCGCGAGAGGCCGCGGCCAGATGCAGATGCACTTCCATCACGAAATGCGGTGCCAATTGCAGGTTTTCGATCTCGGCGCGGGCCATTACCCGCAAGAAGGGGGTGATGCCGCCGATTCGTGGTGCGTCCGGTTGAACGATGTCGGCCGCGCCCGCGCCGATGAGCCGGGTGTGTTCGGCGGCGCTGGTCAGCATCTCCCCGGTGGCGATCGGGGTGGCGCAGGTGGACGCCAGCCGCGCGTGGCCGGCGAAATCGTAGGCGTCCAGCGGCTCCTCGATCCAGGCCAGATCGAATTGTTCGAGTTCGCGGCACATGCGGCGTGCGGTCGGCCGGTCCCACTGCTGGTTGGCGTCGACCATGAGGGTTACGGCGTCGCCGAGTTGCGCCCGCATCGCCGCCACGCGGGCCAGGTCCACAGTGTGGTCCGGGTGGCCGACTTTTATCTTGATCCCGCCGATGCCGCGGGCCAGTGCCGCTTCGGCGCGGTCACGCATCTCCTCGACGGGTGCGTGCAAGAAGCCGCCGGAGGTGTTGTAGCACCGCACGGAATCCCGATGCGCGCCCAATAGTTTGGCCAGCGGCAGGTTCGCGCGTTTGGCCTTCAGATCCCACAGCGCGATATCGAACGCCGCGATGGCCTGCACCGCGAGACCGCTGCGGCCGACCGAGGCGCCAGCCCAGCAGAGCCGATCCCAGAGTGCGGCGATGTCGTTGGGATCTGCGCCGAGCAGCAGGGGCGCGAGTTCGCGGGCGTGCGCGAATTGCGCTGGGCCGCCTGCGCGTTTGGCGTAGCCGAGGCCGAGACCGGACCATCCCGCGGCAGTGGTGACCTCCGCGAACAGCACCGCGATCTCGGTCATCGGCTGCTGCCTGCCGGTCAGCACCTTGGCGTCGCTGATGCCGGTGGGCAGCGGTAGCGCGACCGAGTAGAGGTCGACCGCGGTGATCGTGTCGCACCGGTTCACGACTGCGCCTCGCCGAGCGTCCGCACCCGCGCGGTCAGTTCGGCCAGTTCGGCCAGTTCCGTTTCGGTCAGGTTCGTCAGTGGCGGGCGCACCGGCCCGGCGGGTCGGCCGACCGCGGCCAACCCGGCTTTGATGATCGAGACCGCGTAGCCCGGGCGTCGATCGCGGATGTCCAGGTAGGGGAGCACGAAGGCGCGCAACAGCCGATAGACGGTGTCCCGATCGTGGGCGCGCACCGCCGTGTAGAAGGCGAGCGCGAACTCCGGCAGGAAGTTGAAGATGGCCGAAGAGTATGTGGTGACACCCATTTCGGTGTACGGCAGCGCGAAGGTCTCTGCCGTGGGCAGGCCGCCGATGAAGGTGAGCCGGTCGCCGAGGCGGGCGTAGATCCGGGTCATCGTCTCGATATTGCCGACGCCGTCCTTGAATCCGATCAGGTTCGGGCAGCGGTCGGCCATCCGCGCGAGCGTCACGTCGTTGCAGGTGGCGTTGGCGCGGCTGTAGAAGATGACGCCGAGCGAGGTCGCCGCGCAGACGGTGGCGACATGTTCCACCAGGCCCTCCGGCCCGGCTTCGGTCAGGTACGGCGGGAGCAGCAGAATGCCTTCCGCACCCGCGATTTCGGCCGCTCTGGCCTGCTCCACCGCGGCCGCGGTGCCCGCCGTCGCGGGGGCGATGACCGGTATGCGGCCTGCGGTTTCGGCGACCGCCGCGCGGACCACCTGATCGATCTCCGCGGGCGTGAGCGAGAAGCCCTCACCGGTGCCGCCCGCGGCGAACAAACCGGCCACGTCGTATTGGGCAAGCCAGGCAATGTGTTTGCGATACGCGGACTCGTCGAAGGCGAGATCGGGATCGAAATGGGTGACCGGGAACGACAGCAGGCCCTGACCCAGGGCCGGGCCGAGTTCCGCGGCGGACAGATGCGACATCGTGTTCCTTTCAATGGGCGGGTGGCGGTGCGTCGAGCAACCGCACGACCCGGTGCAGCGCCGGATTCGCGCAGTCGCGCCGCCACACCGCGTACAGGACAACCGGATCGTCGACGCCGTCCAGCGGCCGGAACCGCACGCCGTCGGGATGGAGGTGACCGGCGGTTTCGGGCACCAAGGCCAGACCGCGCCCTGCCGCGACCAAGGCGAGCATGGTGTGCACCTGCGTCAGTTCGTGTGTCGACGTATAGGGCACGGCCGCAAGGATTCCCGCGACGAGGTCGGCGAAATACCGGGCCGGGCCCGGCGCGTACACCAGCAGCGTCTCGCCGCCGAGCCGTTCCACGGCGATCGGGCCGGGCACGGCCAGCGGATGATCCGCGGGCACCGCCAGCATCAACCGCTCGGAATGCACCAGCTCGCAGTCGAATTCGGTGCGGTCGAACGGCGGCCGGGCCAGCGCCAGGTCCAGTTTGCCGCTGCGCAGATTCTCGAACTGGGCCGAGCTCACCATCTCGCGCAGCACCACCTCGACGCCGGGCAGGCTTTGCTCGATGTGGTTCAGGAAGCGGCCGAGGAAGCCGAACCCGGAGGTCGCGGTGAATCCGATGCGAACCGTCCCGGCCCCGCCCGCGGCGACCAGGCGGGCCGTCCCCGGCGCGCCCTCGGCGAGAGCGAGCAGGCGGCGCGCCTCGATCAGGAACACCTCGCCCGCGGGGGTCAGTTGTGCCTGCCGCTGGCTGCGGTCGAACAGCTCGACCCCGATCTCGCGTTCCAGCTTCTGGATCTGCCTGCTGAGCGGGGGCTGGGTCATCCGCAGCCGGTCGGCCGCGCGGCGGAAGCTGCGCTCCTCGGCAACCATGACGAAGCCACGCACCTGTTCGAGTGAAACCATGAGGCCCAGCCTGCCCGCGTCCGATTGATGCCGCGACGGATCGGGCAACCGGGACCGATCGACGCGGCGCAGGTGCCGCCGGTCGGGCGGCCGATCGCCGGGCTCGGCGGTGCTCATGCGCCGGGTAGGTCGATGATCTCGACCCAGTTGGGGTTGCGGCCTACTGAGCGGCGGTGCACGGCGGTGAGCGCACCGGTCGCCGGGTCGATGGCGTAGCTGGTCACCGCGTGGGACTTCTGTCCCGCCGCGACCAGGAAACGGCCGCCCGGGTCGATGGCGAATCCGCGCGGCTGCGCTTCGGTGCGCGTGTGACCGATCGGCTCGAGTGCTCCGGTGTCGCCGTCGACGTGGAAACCAGCGAGGGTGTCCGAGGTGCGCTCCGCGACGTAGAGGTAGCGGCCGTCCGGCGTGACGCGCAGTTCGGAGACCCATGGGTTGCCCGAAAAGCCCGGGGGGAGTGCGGACCTCGACGCTGCCGGGGTCAGCGTGCCCGTCGGCGGATCGAACAGGTGGCTCTGCACGGTGCCGTCCAGCTCGTGGCAGGCGAGGACCACTCGGCCGCTCGGATGGAACACGAGATGTCTCGGACCCGCGCCGAGCGGGGTCGCGACGGCGGCGGGCCGGTTCGGCGTCAAGCTGCCCGCGGTCGCGTCGAACCGATATTGCAGGATGTGATCGCCGCCCGATACGGCGACTAACACATGGCGATTGGCCGGATCGACGACGATCGAATGCGCGTGCGGGGCAGTGGCGATCACCTCGTCCGGCCGCGGGCGGACGGCGCCGTTCGCGGCGATCGGATGCACCGAGATCAGGTCGCCACTGTACGAGGCGCCGAAGAGATACCGCCCGGTGCGGTCGGTCGACAGATAAGCCATGTTGTCCGGTAGTACGGTCGATCTGAGTCCGATCAGCTTTCCGTTCGTCGGTTCGATGCCGAAAGCCGTGACCGAGAACGGTTCCGAGCGCAGGCCCGCATACAAATACCGGCGGTCCGGGGACACCGCCAACGGCATCACCGTTCCGTCCGCCGGCACCGCGGCCACCGGCGTCAGGTCGCCGGTGGCGTCCAGTCGCAGGACCGAGATCTCGCGGCTGTCGGCGTTGGACACGTAGACGACGGTCACGCCTGCCGTCCCGTCGGTTGCCCGCCGACCCGGGCACGCAGCTCGAGCTCGATCTCTTCCAGGCTGCGGCCGTTGGTTTCCGGGACGAAGCGCTGGACGAGCAGGAACATCACCACGCTGACGCCCGCGAAGCACCAGGCCGATTTGGCCAGGCCCAGATGGTCGTTCATCACCGGGAACAGGAAGGTGATCGCGAAGGTCGAACTCCACAGCACCACGCTGCCCACGCCCATGCCGACGCCGCGCACCCGCAGCGGGAAGATCTCCGCCATCATCACCCAGACCACCGCGCCCCAGCCGAGTTCGTAACCGGCCAGGTAGACGTTGAGCAGGATCAGGGTCGTCAAGCCGGTGACGGTGTTGTCGTCCACGGTGAGCACGACGACGCCGAGCAAGAACAACGACACCGCCATGCACACATTGCCGAGCAGCAGCAACGGTTTTCGGCCCCACCGGTCGACCACGAAGATCACCCACGCCGTGAACGCCACCTTGACCGCGCCGAGCACGATGGCCGCCAGCAGCGAGGTCGAGTTGCCGAAGCCGAGATCGGTGAACATGGTGGGCGCGTAGAGGTTCACCGCGTTGACGCCCGAGAACTGCTGGCCGACAGCGAGAATCAGCGCGACGAGCAACGCGGGCCGGGCCCAGGGTGCCCACAGATCGCGCAGCCTGCCCCGCTGCGCCACGTCGAGCTGGTTTACCCTGCGAATGTTGTCCAGCTCGGCGTCGATTTCGGTGGAGCGGTGGGTGCCCGCCAGCACGGCGCGCGCTTCCTCTTCGCGGCCCGCTTTCACCAGCCAGCGCGGCGTTTCGGGCAGCACGGTCATACCGGCGAACAAGGCCACCGCGGGGATGACGGCGACGCCGAACATCAAGCGCCAGTTGCCGGAGCCCGACAGCATCCAGTCGACGATGTAGGCGAGCAGGATGCCGGAGACGATCATCAGCTGGTTCAGCGTCGAGAGCGCGCCGCGCGCCCGGGTCGGGGCGAGTTCGGACAGATAGGTGGGAACGGTCGCCGACGAACAGCCGACCGCGATACCGGTGACGAACCGGGCGATCACCAGCACCGTGACATTCGGTGCCGCGGCGCACCCGAGCGCGCCGAGCCCGAAGACCGCGGCGGCGATCATGATGGTGCGGCGGCGGCCGAGCCGGTCGGTCAGGCGGCCCGCGGCGGCGGCCCCGATGATCGCGCCCGCCGCCAGGCAGCCGCCGATCACACCTTTGGTGACCGAGGACAACTCCCACGCGTCCTTGATGAACAACAGCACGCCCGAGATGACGCCCAGGTCGTAGCCGAAGAGAATGCCACCGAGCGCGCCGAAGAAGTAGAGGAAGTGAACGTTGGTGCCGAGGGCGGACTTTCGGCCCGGCACCGTGGATTCATCGTGCATTGTGCTGCGCTTCTTTCGCGGTCGAGCAAGCACCCGTCGCGGCGGGGGCCGCACGGGCGTTGTCGAGAAATGGGTGTCAGAGCGGGTTGGGTTCGCCCAGTGGGGTTTCCAGGAACGGGCCGCCGAGGAAGACCGGGTCCGTGCCCGCGGTGACCTCGGTGGCGAACTTCTCGGCGTCGTCCAGGCTCCGGTAGCCGAGCTGTTCGGCCTCGGCCAGGGAGACGATGGCGCGCGTGTTCTTCGAAACGCCCCAGATCACTTGGAAGCCAGGGCTTTGCGCCGTGAGGCAGGCCTCGAACAGGCGGGCGGCGTCGTCGGGGGAAAGCCAGGTCGACAAGCCGCGGACATCGTATGGCCGTTCGAAACACGAACCGATGCGGACACAGATCACGTCCATGCCGAACCGGGAGTGATACAGGCTGCCGAGCGCTTCGATCGCGGCTTTGCTGAATCCGTAGTAGGTGTCCGGGCGCGGGGGCGCCTCGCCCGCAATGCCGTTCGGTCCCGCCTCGCCGACCCGCCGGTAGCCGACGGCGTGATTGCTGGACGCCAGCACGACGCGGGTGATACCCGCCTGTCGCGCCGCTTCCAGAACGGTATGGGTGCCATCGACATTCACCGCGAGCACTCGCTCCCAGCTGTCCTCGCGGCTGATGCCGCCCAGATGGATGACCGCGTCCACCTCGCGGCAGGCGGCCGCCATGGTGCCGGGGTCGGTGAGCGAGCCGGTGAGCAGCTCGACTTGTTCGGCGGGCTGCGGTGCGGGCAGTTCGGCCAGATCCAGGAGCCGTAGGGTGCGGCCGGGCCGGGCCAGGCGCGGTCGCATCAGGGTGCCGATGCCGCCGCCCGCGCCGGTGATCAGGATTCGGTCATAGCTCATCCGGCATCGTCTCCGTGTGTGCGGAAGCCGGAAGATGCTGCGGAGCAAGAATTTTCACACATCATTGTCCTCCTGTGCCTGCGCGGAGTGTGGGGTGGGTCACTCTTCGCACGACGTGTCAGAAGGGTAAGGCGCTGCTTTGATGCGTGTCCAACACCTGTTCGCTATCTACTGATGCCGGGCGGGCATCAGCACTGACGGCGGCACGCGAAGGCTCCGATCCCGCGTGAGACCGGGGCCTTCGTGGTCACTAGGCCCGGCTCAGCGGCCTGATTTCGCGGAGGCGGGTGAGTTTGTTCGGGTTGCGGACGATGTAGATGTGGGTGATGCGGCCGTCCGCCACGGACAGGCTGATCGTGGCGCTGAGCTCACCGTCGGTGTCGACCCGCAGCGCCGCGGCCCCGTTGACCGACACCGACCAGATGTGCGCACCCGGCACGAAATCGGGGAACTGGGCGAACATGCGCGCTGTCCGGCGCGCGCCGCGCAACGGATGCGGGAACGCCTGCACGATCCCGCCGCCGTCGGCGACCAGCAGCACATCGGGGGCGAGTACGTCGAGCAGGGCCTGGACGTTGCCGGTTTGGATCGCGCTGCGGAACCGCGCCACGGCGGTCTGCTGCTCGACGCGGGTGACCGGCACGCGCGGCCGACGGGCGGCCACGTGCTCACGCGCCCGGCGGGCGATCTGCCGGACCGCCGCCGCGGACTTCTCCAGCGCGTCGGCGATCTCCTCGTACGGTGCGTCGAACACTTCGCGCAGCACGAACACCGCGCGCTCGGTCGGGCCGAGCGTTTCCAGCACCGTCAGCATCGCCATCGACACGTGCTCGGCCAGTTCGACATCCTCGGCCACATCGGGACTGGTGAGCAGTGGTTCGGGGAGCCATTCGCCGACGTACTCCTCGCGCCGCCGCGCCACGGTGCGCAGCCGGTTGAGCGCCTGCCTGGTGGTGGTGCGCACCAGATAGGCGCGCGGGTCGCGCACCTGCGCCCGGTCCACCGCCGCCCAGCGCAGCCACGTTTCCTGCACCACGTCATCGGCGT
This sequence comes from Nocardia brasiliensis IFM 10847, assembly GCF_000710915.1. GTDB lineage: Bacteria > Actinomycetota > Actinomycetes > Mycobacteriales > Mycobacteriaceae > Nocardia > Nocardia brasiliensis_A. The sequence goes on along the minus strand of NZ_BAUA01000087.1, from coordinate 110,605 downwards.
CGGCGGCGGAACCGAGCAACTGGTACGCGACCGTGAACAGCAGACGGCGATGGGCGACGAACGGGTCGTCGTTCATGCGGTCTCCCTTCGGTGTCCCGCGGAGCCCGCCCGGCCCGGCGGACGCCGCGGTCGGCACGCTCATGCCCCGGACGCTACCCGGCTCGGCTGAGCCAGCGGACGCAGCTCGCAGGCGGCGGCGAACCCCTGGGCCTCGATGCCGAGCGCGGTGTTGGTGCGGGTGGCCATGTTGGCGAACGCGATCCAGTTCGTCAGCTCGACCAGTGCGGCGGCGCCCAGTTCGGCGAGCAGCGCCGCAGACATTTCGTCGGTGACGGTGGGCGGCGTCTGGCTCATCGCCTCCGCGTATTCCATTACCTGGCGCTCGAGCGGGGTGAACACGTCGGATTCCCGCCAGCGCGGGACTTCGCGCGCCTTCACCTCGTCGAGGCCGTCGTTGTGCGCGTGGAAGTAGCCGAAGTCCAGGCACCAGGTGCAGCCGACGAGCGAGGCCACCGCCATGTGTGCGAACGACTTCAGATTCGCGTCCGCACGATGCCACTTGGCCACCTTGCGGCCGAGCGCGCTGGTGTCCATGACCACGGCGGGGTGATGCCACATCACCTCGAGCGGTTCGGGTACCTCGCCGAACATCTTGCGGGTGATCGCCTTCGCGAGCCTGCCGCGGAATCCGGTCAGTGCCGCCTTGGGGATTCGGGGTGTGCCGGCCATTTCGCGCCTCCTTGTCGATTCCTACGACATGAAGACACCGGCCGTGCGCGCCGTGTGACACCTGGCGGACGGGAATTCGGTTGCCGCCGGGACAGTTCGGCATCGATCATCTGGCCATGAACATCGATTACCAGTGGCGGGGCGAGCTCACCGACGCCGAAATCGTGGCGTTGACCAGGTCGCATGGCGGTATCGCAGAGGCGGGGTGGTGGACCCGGATCCGCCCGCACAGCCTCGGCTGGGTGACGGCGCGAGTGACCGACGCCACCCTGATCGGCTTCGTCAACGTGGCATGGGACGGCGGCGACCACGCCTGCGGTTTCCGGCCCACCGACGCAGGACTCATCGCGCTGAACTGACACAGCGCCTCCTCCGATGGAAGAGGCGCTGCGCGAGCGAAGCTCAGCCGGCGTCCGCTGTCACCTGCAGGCCGGGCACGGTCTTGGTGGTGTTGTGCCGGAAGATGTTGACCGCGCCGATCACCTCGTCGGACTCGTCGCGGATGGGGAAGACGTTGACCAGGGCGAGCAGTCGGAAACCGTCGGGCTGTTCGCAGATCACGTCGGCGTCGCGGACGGTGCCGCCGTTGTTGATGACCACCGACGGCGGGGCCGCTTCGTGCGGCATGACCTCGCCGGACGGGTAGCGCAGACGGAAGGCGCCGCAGTACTTTTCGCTCGTGCCCAGTTCGGGACTGCGTCCCCAGGCGCCGATGGCGGTCTTGTTGCAGGCGATCAGCGTGCCGTCCTTCTCCAGGACATACATGCCGACCTCGATATCGTCCATCGCGGCCTGGTCGCCGAGCAGACCACCGGGCACCAGGTGCCCGCCTTCGAGCTTGCCGTGAAACTTCAGATCGTCCAATTCACCGGCGGTGATTTTGTCGCTGATACTCATGTCTTTCCCCTCACTCGTAATCAAGTGGCACAGCAATGTTCGGCGAAGGAAATCCAGGCGCGTCGCTCAGTCGAGCACAAGTGACTTCGGCGCCACTTTCACCGCACGTCAGTGTAATGAGATCGCCTGGTTCGACAGTGGATTTCGCGAGGGGAAGCGTGACTGTCGTTCCGAGACAATAATTCTTGCGAATTGTCTACCCGATCAGGGGGTTGTGTGCGGTGCCGGTTGTGCTTCCGCCGCGTCCAGGGCGCGCAATTCTTCGCGGAGCGAACCGATTTCGTCGGCGAGTTCGTCGCGCAGTGCTTGGCGTTCCTGAAGACTCGCGAGCAGGCTGTCGATGGTGTCGTTCATGGCGGCGAGCTTTTGATCGGCGCCGCCGAGCCGCCATTCGATGACCGCGCGGCGGTCGACGTCGTCGCTGGCGGTACGCACCCAGCCGACGACATAGTCGAGCCATTCGGGTTGTTTGGGCATCTCCTCGTCGCCGTCCCAGCCGCGCCGCACCGACACCTTGGGGGACAACACCCGGTCGCCGGCCTGGCCCGCGGCAGGGGAGTGCATCTGCACGAGGTTGAGTTTCCCCGCGCTGGTCACCACGGCGGTGAGGCGATAACGCCCGGCGAGATGCATTTTCAGTTCGGCCGCGCCCTTGCCGTCCGCGTCGAGCGCGCCCAGCCACGGGCCCTGCGCCGCAGTGATGATCGATTCGAGGACGCCGAGCTGTCCGGCCGCCCGGCGCACTCGGTTCGCGCGCTCGTGCAGTTCGTCAGGTGAGGCGGTCATCTGGTCCCAGTGCATCCGCACCTCCGCTTTCTCGTCGATCGACTTCAGCAACGGCAGTTCTGACGAACGTACCGTTGCGGTCGGCGCAAACGTGTTTTGTGCACGCGGGAGATACGAGATCGGGTGGGCGGCCGCGAGGCACACCCACCCGATCGGTCCGAGGAGCCGGCGTCAGTGCCCCTCGAAGTTATTTCTCCAACTGCACCGCGTCGACCGGGCCGGGGCGCTCCAGCTTGGAGTGCGTGCGCGAGTAGAAGAAGTACACGGCCAGGCCGGCGACCAGCCAGGCCGCGAACCGCACCCAGGTCTGCCACGGCAGCGACCAGATCAGGTAGAGCGAGAAGCCGATGCCGATCAGCGGCACCACCGGCATCAACGGCAGCCGGAACTGGCGCGGCTCGTCGGGGCGGGTGCGGCGCAACACGATCACGGCGACCGAGACGACGATGAAGGCCATCAGGATGCCGATGTTGGTGAGCTCGGCGACGACGGTGATGTCGAGCAGACCGGCCATCACGGCCGCGCCGATACCGACGATCCAGGTCACCCGAGTGGGCACCTTACGCACCGGGTGGGTCTTGGCGAACCATTCGGGCAGCAGGCCGTCGCGGCTCATCGCGTACCAGACCCGGGTCACGCCGAGCATGAAGGTGAGCACGACGGTGACGATGCCGACGATGGCGCCGATCGCGATGATGTTCGCGATGCCGGGCTGGCCGACCGCCTCGAAAGCGGTGGAGAAACCGCTGGTCGGGCTGATCTCGGTGTACTTCTGCATGCCGGTGAGCACCAGGGTGGCCAGCACGTACAGCACCATCGCGATGGCGAGCGAGTAGAGGATGGCCTTGGGCAGGTGCTTCTTGCCGTCGGTGGATTCCTCGGCGGCCGTGCTCATCGCGTCATAGCCGAACACCGCGAAGAACACCGTCGCCGCGCCGGTCCACACCGCCCCGGAACCGAACGGGAAGTACGGGGTGTAGTTGGAACTGTCGATGTGGAACACGCCCAGCACGATGATCAGCAGCACGAGCGCGACCTTGATGCCGACCGCGACGGTCTCGAACCGGCCGACGCTGCGGATGCCGCGCGACAGCAGCCAGGCGGTGCCCAGGCAGAACAGCATCGCGAACACGTCGACGACATGCCCGTCGCCGGTGCCGTGCGCACCCATCATCCAATCGGGCAGCGTGACGTCCACCTGCTCGAGCAGGAAGCGGAAGTAGCCGGACACGCCGATCGCGACGACCGCCGCCACCGCGATGTACTCCAGCAGCAGGTCCCAGCCGATGAACCAGCCCGCGATCTCGCCCAGCGACACATAGCCGTAGGTGTAGGCCGACCCCGCCTTCGGCACCATGCCCGCGAACTCGGCGTAGCAGAGCGCGGCGGCGGCACTGGCCACACCGGCGATCAGGAACGAGATGAGCACCGAGGGGCCGGTGACCGAATGCGCGACCGCGCCCGCGAGCGTGAAGATGCCCGCGCCGATGATGCCGCCGACGCCGATGGCGGTGAGCTGCCATAGACCGAGCGACCGAGCCAGCTGTTCGTCGGCCGGCGCCCCCTCGTCGGCTATCTGCCCCATGGGTTTGCGGCGCAGCATTTGGCTACGCAACTCCGCGATGGACATGTCGTTCCTTTCGTCCTCCGCGTCACGCGACTGTGCGTAACGCAGATCACACTTCGAGCTGTGGCTACTAAATACGACCACAGCGCCGGTGTGATCGGCGAGTTGGCCAAATATTGTTCAGCGGGTTTATTCGGCGGGCCAAGCTGCGGGGATGGCACCGCCCTCGAGATCTGATCGGTGCGGCCCGCCGAGCCGGGCGAGCCGCACCGAGAAGTGCCGGCACCTCAGCGTGCGCTGCCCGGCTTCAGCGAACGCAGGAAGAACGCGACGTTGGCGGGGCGTTCGGCGAGCCTGCGCATGAAGTAGCCGTACCACTGGTCGCCGTAGGGGACGTAGACGCGCAGGTGATTGCGTTCATCCACCAGCCTGCGCTGTTCGGCGTCGCGGATGCCGTAGAGCATCTGGAACTCGAACTCGTCGGCTTTGCGGTGCGTCGTCTCGACACACTCCAGCGCGGAAGTGATGAGCGCGGGATCGTGCGTGGCGACCATCGGGTAGCCGTCGCCGAGCATCAGCACCCGCAGGCAGCGCAGGTACGAATCATCGACCGCGGCGCGCTCCTGGAACGCCACCGACGCCGGTTCCTTGTACGCACCCTTGCACAGCCGGATGCGTGAGCCCTCGCCCGACAGCTCCCGGCAGTCGCCCTCGGTGCGGCGCAGATACGCCTGCAGCACCGTGCCGACGGTGGGGAAGTCGGCGCGCAGTTCCCGCACGATGCTCAGGGTGGAGTCGGTGGTGGTGTGGTCCTCCGCGTCGATGTTCACCCAGACGCCGGCCGATTCCGCGGCCGTGCAGATCCGGCGGGCGTGGTCGAGCGCGATCGCGTGACCGTCCTGCGCCAGCGACTGGCCGAGCGCCGACAGCTTGAGCGAAACCTCCAGCGGCCGAACCGTTGCCGACTCCGCCGACACGTCGAGCCGGGCCAGCTCCGAGAGCATGTGCAGGTAGTGGGTGACGGTGGTGCGGGCCTGCTCGATCTCGGTGGTGTCCTCACCGAGATAGTCGATGGTGACGTAGCGGCCGGACGCCAGCAGCGTCCGCACGGCCACCATCGCCTGATCGGCGGAGTCACCCGCGACGAACCGGTCGACGAGCTTCTTCGTCGTCGACATCCGAGTGATCGTGCGCTCCATGCGCGGCGAACGCGACGCGGCCAGCATGGCCGGACGCAACAGGGTCGAAAAGGCCATCACGCCTCCTGTGTTCTGCGGGACCGGTCGGCTGCACGGAGCCGGACGACGTGCGAGTGGCTCATCACGCGTCCTGATGCGGGTAGCGGTGATCGGTCGCCGGGACGAACGTTTCCTTGATCGTGCGAGCAGAGGTCCAACGCAGCAGGTTCTGCGGCGAGCCTGCCTTGTCGTTGGTGCCCGAGGCGCGCGACCCGCCGAAGGGCTGCTGGCCGACCACCGCGCCGGTGGGCTTGTCGTTGATGTAGAAGTTGCCCGCGGCGAAGCGCAGACCCTCGGTCGCCTTGGCCACCGCGAGCCGGTCGTCGGCGATGATCGCGCCGGTCAGCGCGTACGGGGAACCCTGATCGACCAGGTCGAGGATGCGCTCGAAGGAGCCGCCCGCCGAGTCGTCGTAGACGTGTACCGACAGAATCGGGCCGAAGTACTCGGTGCTGAACGCCTCGTCGCCGGGATCCTCGCCGAGCAGCACGGTCGGGTCGACGAAGTAGCCGACCGAATCGTCGGCGTGCCCGCCCGCCGCGATCGACAGGCTCGATGTCGCCTTCGCGCGGGCGATCGCCTCGGCGTTCTTGTCGAAGGCGCGCTTGTCGATCAGTGCGCCCCCGAAGTGGCTGAAGTCGGTGACGTCGCCGTAGGACAGCGTGGCCACCTTGTCGAGGAAGTCGCGACCCATCTTGGCCCACACCGACTTCGGGACGAACGCGCGCGACGCCGCCGAGCACTTCTGGCCCTGGTAGTCGAACGCGCCGCGGATCAGCGCGGTGGTGAGCACGTCCGGATCGGCGGAGCTGTGCGCGAGCACGAAGTCCTTGCCGCCGGTCTCACCGACCAGGCGCGGGTAGGAGTTGTACTCGGAGATGTTCGCCGCGACCGAGCGCCACAGGTGCTGGAAGGTGGCGGTGGAACCGGTGAAATGGATGCCGGCGAGGCGACGGTCTTTCAACACCACGTCCGAGACCTTGGGGCCGGCGCCGTGCACCATGTTGATCACGCCGGGCGGCAGGCCGGCGGCCTCGAGCAGCTTCATCGTCCAGTACGCGGCGACCGACTGGGTCATCGCGGGCTTCCAGACCACGGTGTTGCCCATCAGCGCGGGCGCGGTCGGCAGATTGCCCGCGATCGCGGAGAAATTGAACGGCGTGATCGCGTAGACGAACCCGTCCAGCGGCCGGTATTCGACCTTGTTCCACACGCCGGGCGTGGAGATCGGCTGGTCGGCGAGGATCTGCCGGGCGAAGTGCACGTTGAATCGCCAGAAATCGACCAGCTCGCACGGGGTGTCGATCTCGGCCTGATAAGCGGTCTTGGATTGACCGAGCATCGTTGCGGCGGCGATGGTTTCGCGCCACGGGCCGGCCAGCAGATCCGCGGCGCGCAGGAAGACCGCGGCCCGGTCCTCGAACGAGAGCGCACGCCAGGCGGGTGCGGCGGCGGTGGCCGCCGCGATCGCGTCGTCGACATCGCTGGGGGCGGCGGTGGTGAGGGTGCCGAGCACGGCGGCGTGCCGGTGCGGCTGCACGACCTCGATCGTCTTGCCGGAGCTGCGCCGGTGCTCGCCGCCGATCACATGGTGCACGTCGGTCGGCGTGGCACCCAGCTCGGCCAGTTTCGCCTGCAACCGTGTACGTTCCGCACTACCGGGGGCGAACGTGCCGACCGGCTCGTTCGCCGGCCGCGGTGTGGACACGATGGCGTCCATGATTCCTCCTGCTGGACGTGGCGATGCGGCGTCGCGGACCGGCGGCGCGCACACGCGCTGAAACTGCGGTGAGCCGAAGTCAACACCGGAAAAGTGCGCGGGAAATGGGCTAAAAGGACAAAGATGGGATGAGTGTGTTGTCGAGTTGGCCGAAAGGCGTAGACGTGGCTATTGATAGTGGGCTTGTCGCCGCGGACATCGACCTGTTCGGTCTGGCGCAGATCGTCGCGCAGAACGCGGGCGGCATGGTGTCGATCGAGGACCCGCAGTCGCATGTGCTGGCGTACTCCGCCTCCGCCGCCGAGGCCGCCGACCAGATGCGGGTGATGTCGATCCTCGGTCGGGAGGGGCCGCGGGAGTACCTGGCGGTGCTGCGCAAATGGGGTGTGTTCGATCGGTTGCGCCGCACCGACGAGGTGATCGACGTGCCCGCGCACGAGGAACTGAACATCAAACGCCGGCTTGTGGTGAGCATCCGGCATCCCGCCGACGGTGCCGTACGCGCGCCACGCGTGCTCGGCGCGATCTGGTTGCAGCAGGGCGATCGGCCGTTCAAGCCGGATGCGGCGGAAATCCTGCGCGGCGCCTCGGCCATTGCGGCGCGGCTCATCTCGCGCAGCCTCGACGCGCCGTCCACCGAGGCGCTGCTCGTGCAGGGATTGTTCGGCGAGGGCGGCGGCGCGGTCGATGTCGCGGCGGTGGCGACCGCGCTCAACCTGCCGACCACCGGCCCGGCCGCGGTGGTCGGTTTCGCCCTGACCGCCACCGAGACCGCGCCCGCCACCGAACCTTCGGCGCTGGGCAACATGCTTCGCCTGCGCGCCAGCTCATTCCGGAACGATTCGGTGACGACCACGCTCGGCGACCGTGTCTACGTGCTGCTGCCGAGTTATCGGGCCGCGCACGCGGTGACGGCGTGGACCCGGCAGCTGGTCGAGCAGCTCGAAGCCAAACGCGCGCTGGCGCTGCGGGCGGCCATCGCGTGCCCGATCGACGATTTGAGCGGAGTCGCTACCGCCCGGCGCGAGGTCGATCGCGTGCTCGACAGCACTGTCGCGACCTACCCGAAGGGTCGGGTCACCACGCTCGCGGAATCGCGGACGGCGGTGCTGCTCGGCGAGATCCTCGACCTCGTCGGCAGCCGTCCCGAACTGCACGATCCGCGGCTGCGGGCGCTCTCGGACTACGACCTCAAACATTCGGCGAGCCTGCGCGACAGCGTGGACATCTATCTGCGTGAGCACGGTGACGTGCGCGCCGCGGCGGCCGTGCTGCAGGTGCATCCGAATACGTTGCGCTACCGCATTCGTCGTGTCGAGGAGATCCTGGGCATCGATCTCACCGATCCCGGCGAACGGCTGCTGCTGGAATTGCAGCTCGCGTTGCACCGGCGCGCGCACGGGCGCGAACGCGGGTCACGATCGCGCTGACCATGTCTGGTGGCGGGGGCGCGACCGGTGCCCCCGACCGGCAGCAGGGGCACTGGCGCGGTGAGTCGGCTTGCGCCGTCAGCACTTTCCGGTCGCGGCGTCCCGGATGCCAGCGATCATCGACTGCCGGTCGGTCTCGCTGAGCGCGGGCCACTGCGGGGACTGGGGGAGCATCGCGATGGTGTCTTCCGCGGTCTTGTTCGCGGACTCCACGCTCACGTCCTTCAACTTGCTCAACAGCGGCAGATAGTCCTGGCACGACTTGCTGCGCACCGCGCTGTTCGTTGCGGTACTCGACGATCCGGCCGCCTCGGTGGTGTCGGACGAGCCACAACCCGTCAGTACCAGCGCAGCCCCGATCGCCAGCAACACAATGCTTCTCATTCACGCTCTCCTCATCAGAATTGGAGAGACCCTACCCGGCGCCGCGAAAGCCGTCCACGCGAGCGTGCGTCGCCTAGCCGGAGGTGAATCTTCGGGTGCCGAATCGCTTTTCGAGCCGGGCCAAGGCGCGTTCCTGGATACGTTCGACGGCGTCCGTCGTGCTGTCGACTGCTACGGCGGTGTCGCGCAACGACAGGCCGAGCGCCAGGCGCAGGATGAGGATCTCGCGCTCCTGATCGGGCAGGGTGGCGAGGAAACTGCTGAGCTCTGTGTCGGTTTCGGGTTCGAGCGCTCGCTGTTCGAACAACGGCGAAAGGTCCTCCGGGATCTCGACCCCCGTCGGTTCCTCCGGTCGGACGCTCGCTCGCTCGGCCGCGGCGACCTTGTGCGCCGCGATTCCGTAGACGAAGGCCATGAACGGTCTGCCCTGGTCGCGATACCGCGGCAATGCGGTCAGTACGGCGAGCAGGATTTCCTGGGCGAGATCGTCCGGGTCGGGGCCCTTGCTCGTGCGGGTGAAGCGTGCGCGGGTATAGCGCACGACGAGCGGACGGATGAGCTCGAGGACTGTGGCCAGGGCGCCGCGGTCGCCTTGCACGGCCGCGGCGACGGCAGTGCTCAGCTCGTCGTCGGCCGCGGTGACTGCGTGCTGCGTTGCGGGCCGGGGTGTGGTGTCGTCAACCGTGGTTGCTCTGTTGTCGAATTCGTCTTCAGGAGCGGATGATTCGCGGCTCATGCCGGCTCCGCCGGTCGGCCCCGGCGTGAACGCCGGGGCGGAACCGGCCAGCGCCGACAGCAACCGCCGCGGGGTGCTGCCGTACTCCTGGTTCGCCGGGCAGGAGAACGCGGGTGTCGATCCGGCCAGAGCCGACAACAGCCGTCGGAAAACATTGTCTGCCACCGGGTCTACCTCGAATCCGCACTGTCGGCGCCCGGCAGCAGGCCTTCGGCGTAGCGGGCCAGTTTCTTCACCACCACCGGTGCGGCAGCGCCGGTGCCGAAGGCGACGAGCCCGCCGCGTCGCGTGTCGGTGGCCAGGGGCGGCGCAGGACGGCTTGGACGGTGCGGGGATCGTGGTGGAGGCGGCGGGGGGTGAGGCCACCGCGCTCGATCGCGCGCCTACCGAACCGGAGATCACGGTGATCCGCTGAGCGGCGCCGAAAGGCTCGTGACCTGGTTCATATCGCCTGGTCAGGGCGATCGGGTAGGGTGGTCCGCATGTCTACACCCCGAGTTTCTTAGCTGCGGACCTGGTTTCCCGGCTAGAAGTCTGTCCTTCGACAACTCGGAGTAATTCTCATGATCACCGTTCGCGGTGTCGAGCTGCGCGTGGGTGCCCGCGTGCTGCTCTCGGACACCTCCTTCACTATTTCTCCCGGCGACCGGGTCGGTTTGATCGGGCGTAACGGCGCGGGCAAAACCAGTCTGCTGCGCTGCCTGACCGGTCAGCAGGCGCCGGTCGCGGGGACGGTCACCGTCACCGGCTCGGTCGACGTGCTGGCGCAGGATCCCGGCGCGGTGGACCCGCGGGTCAGCGTCGCCGACCGAATTCTGTCCGCGCGTGGGCTCGACGCGGCCGTGCGGCAACTGCGCGCGGCGGAAGCCGCGATGGCCGACGCGGTCGAGGAGCGCGACCTCGACCGTGCGTTGCGGGCGTACGCGCGGGCCGAGACCGAGTTCCAGGCCGGTGGCGGGTACGCCGCCGAAGCCGAGGCGGCGCGCATCGCGGCCGGGCTCGGTGTGCCCGATCACGGCTTCGGACAGCCGGTTTCGGCGCTTTCGGGCGGGCAGCGGCGTCGGGTCGAGCTGGCGCGCATCCTGTTCGGCGGCACCGACGGGGCGCTGCTGCTCGACGAGCCGACCAACCATCTGGACGCGGACGCGATCGGCTGGTTGCGTGGATTCCTGCACGGTTACACCGGCGGGCTGGTGGTGATCAGCCACGACGCGCAGTTCCTGGCCGGGTTCGTCAACCGGGTGTTCCACCTGGACCCGCAGCGCGGTGCACTGGACATCTACAACGCCGACTGGAATCGCTATCTCGCCCAGCGGGATTCCGATGAACGCCGCCGGATTCGGCAGCGCGCCAACGCCGAACGCAAAGCGGCCGCCCTGCACGCGCAGGCGGAGAAGATGAAATCGCATGTGGCGACCGCGGTCGCGGCGCGCAATATGGTCCGGCGAGCCGACCGGATGCTCGCCGAACTGGAACCGCGGCGGCGCGCGGCGAAGGCCGCCCGGATCCGGCTGCCCGAACCGCATCCGTGCGGGCGGATGCCGCTCGGCGCGATCAGCCTGGTGAAATCCTATGGGGGGCAACGGGTGCTGAATTCGGTCGACCTGGCGGTGGATCGCGGGAGCCGGCTGGTCATCCTCGGCCACAACGGGGCGGGCAAGACCACGCTGCTGCGGCTGCTGGCCGGGCGCGAAGTGCCCGACAGCGGTCGGGTCGTGCCCGGCGCCGGGCTGCGGCTCGGTTACTTCGCGCAGGAGCACGACACTTTGGACCCGGCGCTGAGCGTGCGGGACAACCTGGCCGCGGCGACGCCGCACCTGGCCGACGGGCAGGTGCGACAGGTGCTGGGCGCCTTCGGTTTCACCGGTGCGGACGACGCCGACAAACCCGCGGGCGTGCTCTCCGGTGGGGAGAAGACCCGCCTGGCACTGGCCGGTCTGGTGCACTCCGGTGCGAATGTGCTGCTGCTCGACGAGCCGACCAACAACCTCGATCCGGCCTCCCGGACCGAGGTGCTCGCCGCCGTCGACACCTATCCGGGCGCGATCGTCATGGTCACCCACGACGAAGGGGCGATCGATGCCCTGCGGCCCGACCGAGTCCTGGTACTTCCCGAGGCGTATGAGGACCTGTGGACCGAGGACTATCGGGAACTCGTGTCGTTGACCTGAGCGCGTTGCGGACCGATGTGACCACCGGGCGCACGGGCTCTCGTCAGCAGCTGAACGCGTACGTGGTGCCCGCCGCGGTCGCGATGCCGGTGCGGGTGTCCACGACGACGACGGTCGCCGCACGATCCCGGGGGATCTGGCAGCGGACGTCGGCGAGCGCCGCGGTCTCCCGCGGCAGTCTGCCGTTGCCGTCGGTCTGCCGGTTGCCGAGGGCGCGCAGACCGTTGGTGTTCACGCCCGCGGCGTAGAACTCCAGGCGTGCGTTGGGCGACAGGCCCGACGCGCTGTCGACGAACAGCCAGCCGCCGAGTTGATGCTTCTGCGTGCGGACGTGCACGTTGCCGGTGGGCAGCTGCGTCGCGTCGGCGAAATGCCTTGCGCCCTCGCTGTTCTGGGCCCGGGCACGGTCGCGGCGATCGGGAGTCACGCAGACGTGGTCGGCGGGGCGGGTCTCGCGCCAGACGAAACCCTGCTTGCAGGTGTCGGGGCCGTAGGGTCCGCCGTTCGGGGAACGGCGCGCGGCGGCCTGTGCGTTCTCGGCGTGCGCGGTGTCGCGGTCGCCGGGCGTCACGCAGACCGTGTCGCCGTTGTAGGCGTCGCGCCAGACGAAGCCTTGCTGACAGGTGTACGGGCCGTAGGGCAGCGCCTGCGCGGGCGCCGGAAGCAGGGCGCCGAAACCGGCCACCGCCGCGATTCCCAGCGCGATGGGCAGGACGCGCCGGGGGCGAGGTACGGAGGTGCGGAACATGTCTGCGGTCCTTTCAGGTGTTGACCAGCCGGTTTCGGCTGAGGACCACTGTCGCCGCGGGGACCAACGAGCCACTAACGACCGACCAACGAACCGGCCTCTGCTGCGCCGGTACGCCTGCGAAAAGCCTGGTGCGCGCTCTACAGTTGACACGACCTCGGGCCGCGCACCGGCCGGGTCCGTCGCACGGAGGACGAGATGACGACCGAACGGCCGCCGCGCACAGTAGGCACTCGGTTCGGGCCGTACCGGCTGGACAGGTTGATCGGGCGCGGCGGTATGGGCGAGGTGTTCGAGGCCTACGACACCGTCAAGGACCGGGCCGTCGCGGTGAAGGTGCTCGCCGCGAAGCTCAACCAGGACCCGGTGTTCCGGGAACGGTTTCGCCGGGAATCGCATGCGGCGGCCCGGCTGACCGAACCGCACGTCATCCCGATCCACGATTACGGCGAGATCGACGGGCAGCTCTACATCGACATGCGCCTGGTCGACGGGGAGAACCTGCGCGCGGTGCTGAGACGCGAAGCGCCGCTGGCGCCCGAGCGTGCGGTCGCGGTGATCCGGCAGATCGCCGCGGCGCTGGATGCCGCGCACGCCGACGACCTGGTGCATCGGGATATCAAACCGGACAACATCCTGCTCACCACGGACGGTTTCGCCTACCTGGTCGACTTCGGCATCGCGCAGTCCAGCACGAGCGAGAGCCTGACCGCGGACGGGTCGGCGATCGGCTCGTTCCACTACATGGCGCCGGAGCGGTTCACCTCGCGGCTGGTGACACCGGCCGTCGACAGCTACGCGCTCGCCTGCGTTCTGTACGAATGCCTTACGGGCGCAAGGCCGTTCCCTGCCGAGACGGACGGCGAGATCATGCGCGCCCACCTCTTCGAACCTCCGCCGCGCCCCAGCATGATCCGCCGCGAAGTGCCCGCCGGTTTCGACGGGGTGATCGCCCGAGGTCTGGCGAAGAACCCTGACGCTCGTTACTCCTCGGCCGGAGATCTCGCGGCCGCAGCCCATCGCGCGCTCACCGGTGCGGAGACGGTCGCGGCACCGAACCGAGCAGCGGCAAGCCGGGCGGCCACAGACCGGGTATCCGCAGGCACGGCGGCGACGGAGCAGATGGGTATGGAGCCGGCGGTTGCAGAGCAGCGGGTTGCGGAGCAGGCGGAGGTGGTTGCGGCCCCGGGCCAGGCTGTTACGGAGCTGGAAGCCGGCGCGTGGGTCGCGCCGGAAGCGGCTGCGGTACCGTCGATTACGGGTTCAGCGGCTGGACAGGTAACTGCCGACCGGTCGGCTGGCGCGCAAGCCCTTGTGGGGCAAAGGGTCTCGGGGCAAGCGGATGCGCTCCGGAAAGTGGCTGGGGAGACCGCCGGCTCGGCACCTGTTTCTGGCGGCTCGCGGGTACCCGGTGATGGGCGTGTGTTGCGTGGTGTCGTCGCAGCGCTGGCGGTAATGCTATGCGCGACACTCGCTTTGACGACCTGGTTGGCGATAGGCAACCGAGTCTCCGGCGTGCCCACCGCCGACTCGTCCGCGGTGCGTGGACCCGATATCGATCTGCTCGCGGTGGTCGGGCCGTCGGGTTACAAGCGGGCCAACTGTGTTCATCAGGATCCGGACGCGACGACCGTTGCGATCGTGTACTGCGCGGCGAATCCGGCGGCCAGTGATCCGGCGGGCCGGTTCCTGCGGTTCCAGACGGTCGAGCAACTGCGGGCCTACTATCGCGGGCTGTTCTTCGATGTGTTCCGTTCGACGAACTGTCCGGGCGATCCACCCGGCCCGGATGGTCCGTCGGTGGTGGACGGCAAGGAGGTGGGGCGCAAGGCGTGTTTCACCAGTCTCGTGGACGATCCCGCGGTGCCGAAACCGGGGCTGGTGCTCACCAACGAGACGGCGCTGGCGCTCGCCGTCTACATCTGGGCGGGCCCGGGGGAGCAGCCGTTGCGGGATTATGTGGGTCTGCGCAACGGGTTCCAGTTCAAAGCCGCGGAGGCGGCCGTCGATCCGGACTACTTCACCGCCGCCGACCGAGCGGTACTCGACCACCTGGACGGAGATTTCGGGCCGCGCAACTGTCGCCATCTGGATCCACCCGCCGGCCCGGTGCACGCCATGCTCGGCTGCGGCACGCGTTCGGGCTTCCCGTCGGCGGGATTCTTCGGATTCCCCGACCGACGCGCCGCCGACCTGCTCTATCAGGCGAACCTGGGGCAGTTCCGTGGCCATGCCTGCGGCGCCGCGGGCCAGGACGACCTGTGGCGCAAGGACTCCGCACCGGTCGGGCGCTTCTTCTGTTACGCGGACACCGGATCCGGCTGGGGCACCTGCATTTTCGCGTTGCACGACGAGTTCCTGGTGGCCGCGCACTTCTGTACGCTGCGCGCCGATGACCCGGACACCGGCCCGAAAACCGAAGCCGAGCTGCTCGCCTGGTTCCGCAAGCACATCGGCTGAGCCGTCGGCACACTCGGGGGCGTCGTCGCTCACCCTGCCTGTTCCGGCGGCACCAGCGTGAAGATCAGTTCGTAGTCGCCCATCCGGATCTCGGCGCCGTCGGTGAGCGCCTCGCTCTCGACGATGCGCATCCCGTCTACATAGACGCCATTGGAGGAGAGCAGGTCTTTGATCAGGTAGGTGAGCCCGTTGTGCAGGATCGCCGCGTGATGGCGGCTGATCTTGCCGTGCTCGAGCACGATGTCGTTGTCGGGCAGCCGGCCGATCCGGGTGATGGTGCCGGTGATCGCGTACGTGGTGCCGCAGCGATCGCGCAGCAAAGCGGTGGGGCCACCCGCGCTCTGATCGACGATGGTGGTGGCGCGAAACGAGGTCGCCGCCGCCTTGGCCCGGAGCTCGAGCGGCTCCTGTCGCAGGATGCGCGCCTCGAGTTCACGGATCGGCAGGCCAGGGTCGATGCCGAGTTCGTCGGCGAGGGTCGCGCGCAGCCTGCGGGCGGCGTCGAGCGCGTCGGATTGGCGTCCGTCCACGTACAGTGCGGTGATCAGCTGCTGCCACAACGGCTCCCGCAGGGGATGGTCGGCGACGAGCAACGCGAGTTCGGAGATGACGGCTTCGGCCCGCCCCTGGGCGATATCGGCTTCGGCACGTGCTTCGATCGCGCACAGCCGGTCGTCGTCGAGCACGGCGGCATACGCGTCGGCGAACGCGAGTCCGCGCAGGTCCGCGAGCACCGGACCGCGCCACTGGCCGAGCGCGCTGGACAGCAGCTCGCTCGCGGTGCGGAAGCGGCCCGCGGTCAGCGCGCGCAACCCGGCCTCTTTGCGCACCCGGAAGCGCTGCACGTCGCTGGCGTCCTCGGCCACGGCGACTCGGTAACCCGCACCGACCTGCGCCAAGATCGAGCGCGCGTCGATTCCGTTGTCCCGCAACGGCTTGCGCAGATTGGACACGATGGTGTGCAGGCTGACCCGGATATCCGGCGGCGGGTTGTCCTCCCAGACCGCCTGCGCGAGCGCCTCCACCGCGACCGGGCGATTCGCGTTGATCAGCAGGTACGCCAGCACCGCCCGCTGCTTCGGGCCGCCCAGCGCCTGGCGTACGCCGTCGATCGAGAGTTCCACCGCGCCGAGCATGCTGAACTGCACTCGAAGCGCCGTCATCGAGAACCGGGATCGCCGTGCGGCCGGTCGGACACAGCCATGCTGGACTCCTCACGACGCGCCATCGTCCACGCGTCGTCTGTGAGAATACCCAGCGAACCCCGGGCTCGGCGGTCCATCGGGGCAGGTAGCGGCCGTGTCGCGACCTCGTGGCGGCCGGTGCCGCGTCTGGTCGGCGACGGTTTCCGGTGTCTACGGCTTGCCGCAGTGCGCCGAGTGCGCGATCCTGGACAGTCACGGCATCGGCCGTAGCACAACCCGCCGAGCAACCGGGGCGAGTTCACGCGCCCGCAACGGTTCCGGCGACATCCGTGCGATCTCGGTTCATCCAGGGTTACCCGGCGGCGCTTACCTTTCGGGTACGCGGAAAAGGAGCCGGCGGCATGGAGTTCCGACATCTGGTTTCATTCATCACGATTGCCGAAGAGCTGCATTTCGGCCGCGCAGCGCAGCGCTTACATCTCACGCAGCCCAGTCTCAGCGCCCAGTTGCAGAAGCTGGAGAAGTCGTTGGGCGTGCAACTGGTCGCACGCAACTCGCACGAGGTCAAACTGACCCCGGCGGGACGGGAGTTCGAGAGCCAGGCCCGGATCATCGTCGCTCAGATGGACCGGGCGGCCCAGGTCGCGAAGGCGACCGCGGCGGGACGAGCGGGGACGCTCAACATCGGTTACAACCTGCCTGCCAGCAGACATGTGCTGCCGGAGGCGCTCACGAAGATGACCGAGCTGCACCCCGACATCGTGGTGTCGCTGTGGGAGAAACGCACGGGGCCGCAGCTCGCGGCGCTCATGGACGGATCGCTCGATCTGGCGATGGTGTACGGGCACCCGAGCACCACGGATTTCCGGTATCGGCGGCTGCTGCACCGGGTTCCGCTGGTGGCGGTGGTCGGGCGCCGGCATCGGTGGGCCGACCGGCCCGGTGTGCCGTTCGCCGAACTGGAAGGACAGGAGTGTGTGCTGTTCGCCCGGGAGCAGTGTCCGGCCATGTACGACTCGATCTTCCGGGCGGCCGCGGACACCAGGATCACGCTGTCGGTGGCGCAGACCGCCGACGATCCCGGCGCGACCGCGCACATGGTGTCGGTGCGGCCGCTGGTCGGTTTCGCGTCGCTGCCGCGGGCGATTTCGATGGGTATGGGTGCGCCGGGCAGTAGTTCAGTGGCGGTGAAATTGTTCGATCCGGTACCGACGCTCGATTTGTACGCGGTATGGCGTGCGGACGAGACGAATCCGGCCCTCGCATTGTTCTTGGACTGTGTCGATTCCCCCGGACCGGCCCGTATCGATATTGCCCGCGCGGTGTCGGCCTGAACGCTTCGATAGGCCATGACATTCGCGCGGTAGGAACCGCGATATCGACCGGACCGTAATTCGGTCGCGGCGAGCAGAATTCGACATTGTGACCACAGAGTTTACGCACCCCGTCGAATACCGTCCCCGAGTGTCAGTCACCGCGGTGTCCAGCACCGAGAACGGTATCGATCTGCCCGACGACGCGAGTTTGTACTCGGTGATTTCCGGCGCGGCGGCCGCGGACCCACAACGGCTCTCGCTGTGCGGGGCGGACGGAACGCAACTCACGGCCGCGGAGGTGGATCGGCGGGCCCGTGCGCTCGCCTCGGCCCTGGCCGCGCGCGGGGTCGCGGCGGGAGACCGGGTCGCGATCCTCGGCCGGACCGATTTGGCATGGGCGCTGCTGGATTGCGCGCTGCTGGCGCTGGGCGCGGTGGTGGTTCCGGTCTATCCGACGTCGTCGCCCGCGCAGATCGCCCACATCCTGACCGACAGCGGCAGTGCGTATTTCGCAGCCGAGGACGAGACGGACGCCGCGCGGTTGCGGGCCGCGGGCGCGGCGGTGGTGTGGACCTTCGCGCAGCTGGTCGACTGGGCCGGCGGCGAGGTCGACGCCGCGCTGGCCGACCGGATCGCGGCGGTGCGTCCCGACGATCTGGCGATGATCGTCTATACCAGCGGCACCACCGG
This sequence comes from Nocardia brasiliensis IFM 10847, assembly GCF_000710915.1. Lineage (GTDB taxonomy): Bacteria > Actinomycetota > Actinomycetes > Mycobacteriales > Mycobacteriaceae > Nocardia > Nocardia brasiliensis_A. Next base: position 92,588 of record NZ_BAUA01000087.1, on the reverse strand, counting down.
TGTGTCCAAGGGCTGCTTGATCACTCATCGCAACATGTTCGTCTCCTCGGCCAACACGGTGCGCCAGACCGGCGACATGTTCGACGGCACCACGGTGCTCGCGCTGCCGCTCTCGCACGTGTTCGGGCAGACGATCCTGTTCGCGTGCCTGTTCGGCGGCAGTCGCACGCATCTGCTGCCCGGCATCCCGGATCTGGTGCCCGCGCTGCCGCGGCTGCGGCCGACGTTCTTGGCGCTCATACCGTTCGGGCTCGAGAAGATCCGGAAGTACTGCCGCACGCTGGTGTCCGAGACCGAGGAGGCGACGGCGGTCGAGCGCGGGCTGGAACTGCTGGGCACGCGGGGGTACCTGGAGCGAGGGGAGCCCGCGCCGGATGCCGATCGGGTGGCGGAACGAGCTGGCGCACAAGGTGTTTCCGAGGCGACAGCGCACCCCGTCGCCGCGGCCCTCGGCGGCCGGTTGCGCTATGTGATCTCCGGCGGCGCCTCGCTCGACGACTCCACCTCCGGCTTCTACGCCGGTTTCGGTGTGGTGCTGCTGAACTGCTACGGACTCACCGAGGCGGCGACGGCGGTGACGGTCAGTGCGCCGGCGACCAACCGGCTCGGTACCGTCGGCAGGCCGATTCCCGGCACGTCGGTGGCCATTGCGGCGGCCGACGGCGAGGTGCTGGTCGGTGGGCCACACGTGTCGCCCGGCTACTGGGGCGCGGCCGCGGATCAGGCCGTCGTCGACGCCGAAGGTTGGCTGCACACAGGCGATCTGGGCGAGCTCGACGCCGATGGCTTTCTGCGGATCACCGGGCGCAAGAAGGAGATCCTGGTGACCTCCGGCGGCAAGAACGTCGCGCCCGCACCGCTCGAGGACCGGGTGCGGCTACACCAGGTGGTCAGCAACTGCATGGTGGTAGGGGAGGGTCGCGACTACGTGACCGCCCTGATCACCTTGGACCCGGCGCAGGTGCGACGGTGGCGCGAAAACGAGCCGGACGGTGATCTGACTGCCGTTGTCCAATCCGCGGTCGACGACGCGAATTCGCTCGTCTCGCGGGCCGAATCCATCCGGGCATTCCGGATCGTCGAGGGTGATTTCACTGTAGAAGACGGATTGCTCACCGCGTCGCGGAAGCTGCGCCGGGCAGCCATAGCCGAGGCGTTCGCCGCGGACATCGCGGAGTTGTACGCGCGCCGTTGAGCGCGCGGCGGCAACCGATTCCGTACCGCGTTGAATAGGCACCGCCGATCGCCCCATGAATTACGGCTGGGCGCGGTGGATTACGCCGCACATCGACCACAGACTCGAAAAAGAATTCAGCCTACTGGAAAGTGATGCGAACATGTACGACGTCATCGTTGTCGGAACTCGGGTCGCGGGCGCGCCGCTGGCCATGCTGCTCGCCCAGCGGGGCTACAAGGTCCTCGCCGTGGACCGTGCCACCTTCCCCAGTGACACGCCGTCCACGCACTACATCCACCAGGCCGGGCTCGGCTTTTTGCAGTCGTGGGGGCTGCTGGACAAGGTGGTCGCCGCGGGCACCCCGGCGATCCGGCACCTGAACTTCTCCTACACCGACATCGTGATCAAGGGCTTTGCGAACACCTCGGCCGACGGCATCGACGCCGTGTACTGCCCGCGCCGCACGGTGCTCGACAAGATCCTGGTGGACGCCGCGGGCGCCGCGGGCGTCGAGGTGATCCACGGATTCACCGTGAACGGACTGGTTTTCGACGGCGATCAGGTGGTCGGGATCCGCGGTCAGGTCGGCGACGGCGCCGAGCGCGAGTTCCGGGCCGAGCTGGTGATCGGCGCCGACGGCTCGAACTCGACGGTCGCCAAGGCGGTGGGCGCCGCCGAGTACGAGGGGTCCCCGGCCGCGTGTTTCATCTATTACTCGTACTACACGGGCGTCGACTGGGGGATGCAGCACCGTACCGGGTTCGGCGAACAGCAGTTCGCGGCGTGGCCGACCAACGACGATCTGTCGCTGGTCGCGGTGATGCGCAAGCGGGACCGGTTCCGCGAATTCCGCACCGATCCCGATGCGGGCGTGCAGGAGATCGTCTCCCAGATCGACCCGGAACTCGGTGCGCGCCTGCGCGATACCGGCAAGCGGGTCGAGCAGTTCCGGCCCATGCTCTACCCGGACAACTACCGCCGTCGGTCGTTCGGTCCGGGCTGGGCGCTCGTCGGTGACGCCGGGTACCACAAGGATCCGTTCACCGGCTGGGGTATCACCGACGCGTTCAAGTACGCGCAACTGCTGGCCGACCTGGCGCACGAGGGTCTTTCGGGTGCCCGCCCGATGGCCGACGCGCTGGCGGAGTACGAGCGCGAGCGGGACGCGCAGAGCGCCAGCACTTTCGAACTGACGCTGAGCATCTCGGAGCTGTCGCTGACCCCGTACTACGACTCGGTGTTCCGGGCCACCAGCTACGACGAGGACTACATCAAGGGCTTCTTCGGTTTGATCGCCGGCATCTACCCGCCGGAGAAGTACTTCGGCGAAGCGGAACTCGCGGCGCTGTACGAGAAGGTCGACTTCCCGGCGGCGGCCCGGCATGTCGCGAAGGACGGGGTGACCGCGTGAGCACCCCCGGCCTCGTCGCCCTGGGCGACAGTTTCGTGGAGGGCCGCGGTGATGCCGCGGCCGGGGGCGGCTATCGCGGGTGGGTGCCCCGCCTCGGCGGGCAGCTCGGCCTGCGTCCCGCCGTTGTACGCAACTTCGGCACACACGGCGCCACCACCACCGCTGTGCTGGAACAGCAACTGCGCCTGGCCGTTTCGACGCGGGCCGGCCTCTACGGTGTGGTGGTCGGCGTGAACGACCTGGTCAGCGATTTCGACGCGGTCCGGTTCGAACGCAATCTGGGCACGCTGTTCGGCACGTTGCGTGCTACCGGTGCCACGGTTTTCACGGCCGGCTACCCGGATATCCCGGCGAGACTGCCGGTGCCGGACAAGTTCCGTGCACTGCTGCGTGAACGATTCGTGTTCGCGAACACGGTGCTCGCCGAGGTGACCGCGGCGACCGGCACCCTGCTGCTCGATATCGCGGCCGCGCCCGAATGGGAGCAACCGCAGCTGTGGACCGCGGACGGACTGCACCCGAGCTCACTCGGCCACCACCTGTTCGCCTGCGGCGCCGCCGAACTCATCGCGTCGCGCACCGCGACGACCGTCGCCGCCTGATCTTTCCATCCGGTTCGAGAGGAACTTTCGTGACAGACGACAGACGCCTGGCGCGCAACCCGATCGCCATCGTCGGGATGTCCGGGCTGCTGCCCAACGCGCACAACCATCGAGAGTATTGGCAGAACATCGTCGACGGCGTGGACTGCACCACCGAGGTGCCCGCGTCCCGCTGGAGCCTCGACGACTATTTCGACGCCGACCCGGACGCGCCGGACAAGACCTACTCGCGCCGCGGCGCCTTCTTGCCCGATATCGAATTCGACCCGCTGGAATTCGGGTTGCCGCCCAACCAGCTCGAAGTCACCAGCACCATGCAGACGTTGAGCCTCGGTGTCGCGCGTGACCTGCTCACCGACGCGGGCGCGGTGGACTCCGCCTGGTACGACCCGGACCGCACCGGGGTGGTGCTCGGCACGACCGGCCCGGTGCCACTGATGCATCCGCTCGCCGCGCGACTGTCGACGCCGGTGCTGAAGGACGCGGCGCGTTCGGTGGGGCTGTCCGACGACGACGCCGATGCGGTCGCGGACAAGTTCGTCGCGGCTTTCGCGCCGTGGGAGGCGAATTCGTTCCCCGGCCTGCTGGCCAACATCACCGCGGGCCGGGTCGCGAACCGGCTCGGGCTCGGTGGCATCAACTGCACCGTCGACGCGGCCTGTGCGGCGTCGCTGGCGGCGCTGCGCACGGCGATCGCCGAATTGCAGGACGGCCGTGCAGACATGATGATCACCGGCGGCGTGGACACCGAGAACACGATCTTCATCTATCTGTGCTTCAGCAAGGTCGGCGCGCTGTCGGCGAGCGGGCAGATCAGTCCGTTCTCGGCGGACGCGAACGGCACGCTGCTCGGTGAGGGCATCACCATGCTCGCGCTGCGGCGGCTCGACGACGCACGCCGCGACGGCAATCGAATCTATGCGGTGATCCGCGGGCTCGGCTCGTCCAGCGACGGACGTGCGAAGAGCATTTACGCGCCGCGCGCGGGCGGTCAGCGGGTCGCGCTCGACCGCGCCTACGCCGACGCCGAATGCTCGCCCGCCGATATCGCGTTGATCGAGGCACACGCCACTGGCACTCCGGTCGGGGACAAGACCGAGCTGTCGGCACTCAAAGGGCTGCTGTCCGAGGCGAGTTCGGAAGCCCGGTTCGCGGCGCTCGGCAGCGTGAAATCCCAGATCGGGCACACCAAGGGCGCGGCGGGCACCGCCAGCCTGATGAAACTGGCGTTCGCGCTGCACCAGAAGGTGTTGCCGGGCACCATCAACGTGGCGGCGCCCAACGCCGAAATCGCACCGGTCGACGCGCCCTACTACGTGAACACCCGCACCCGGCCGTGGATCCGGGATCCGCAGCGTCCGATCCGCCGCGCCGCCGCCTCGGCTTTCGGCTTCGGCGGCACCAACTTTCACGTGGTGCTGGAGGAGGCCGACTCGGTGCGCGATCAGCCGGTACTGCATCGGACCGCGCGGGCGCATCTGTGGCACGCGGCGGATGTCGCCGGACTGATCGACGTGGTGCGCAGTGTCGAACCGGTGGACGGCGGCGACATACCGGACGGCCACGCGCGTGTCGGCTTCGTGTCGGTGGACGACGAGAACGCCGAACACCTGCGCGCGCTCGCCGTGGACGAACTGGTCCGCAGGCCCGACGCTGCCGCGTGGGATCACCCCGAAGGGGTGTACTTCCGGGCGGCCGCACTGCCTGATCGCAAGATCGGTGCGCTGTTCGCCGGTCAGGGCAGTCAGTACGTCGACATGGGATCGGATGCGGCGCTGAACCATCCAGCCGTCGGTGCGGCCTTCGATACGGCCAACGCCGCGTTCGCCGGTGCGCCGGTCCGGCTGTCCAGTGTGGTGTTCCCGCCGCCGGCCTTCGACGAAGAGACGGCGCAGGAGCAGGAAATCGCGTTGCGCCGAACCGAATTCGCGCAGCCGGCGATCGGCGCGCTGTCCGCCGGGCAGTTCGGTGCGCTCACCGGGTACGGGTTGCGAGCCGACGGATATCTCGGGCACAGCTTCGGTGAGCTGACGGCGCTGTGGGCCGCCGGCGCGCTCGGCACCGATGACTTCTTCGGGCTGGCCAGGGCACGCGGGGCGGCGATGACGCCGGCGGAGGGTGTGGCCGCGGGCACGATGGCGGCGCTCGGCACGTCCCGCGAGACGGCCGAGGAACTGCTCGACGGCGTCGACGACGTCTGGATCTGCAACCACAACGCGCCGGATCAGGTCGTGATCGGCGGCGGGACCGACGGAGTCGCCGCCGTCGTGGCGCGGGCTACCGAGCGAGGCCTGGTCACCAGGGCGCTGCCGGTGTCCGGTGCGTTTCACACGCCGTACGTCGCGCACGCGGTCGACGCGTTCGCGCGAGCCACCGCGACGGTGTCCATCGGAGTGCCCGACGCACCGGTGTACTCGAATACGCCGGGCGCGCAGTACGGCGGCGATGTCGCGGCCAATCGGCAGTTGCTCACCGAACAGCTCAGCAAGCCGGTCGAATTCGCCGCCGCACTGACCGCGATGCGGGAAGCCGGCTGCACGGTGTTCGTGGAGTTCGGCCCGAAGCAGGTGCTCACCGCACTGGTGCGGCGCACGCTCGGTGATGACGTGATAGCCATCGCCACCGATTCCGGGCCCATCGGCAACAGCGATCTCGCGCTGGCGCGGGCAGCGGTGCGGCTGGCGGTGCTCGGGTTCGGGCTGCACGGCATCAACCGGCACGCGGCACCGGCGGCGGTGCGGCACACGCCGAGTCGGCCGATGACGGTGACGATCTCGGCACCGGAGTACGTCCCGCAGACGCGGCGCGCGGCCTACGCGGCGGCGCTCGACGACGGATATCGCGTGCAGGCGGTAGCGGCGCCGGATGCTCCGGCGGCCGCACCCAGCTCGACTCCAGTCGACACCGTGGTCGATCGGCAACCCGAAAACACAGTCGTGGCACCTACTTTCCCCGAGGCGACGGAGACCACCGTGCATCAAGCCGCACAACCCTACGATCCAGGTGCCGACGCGCTGGACAGCGCGCTCCACCAGCACCTGCAGACGCACCGGCAGTACCTGGACGGGCAACTCGACCTGGCCCGCGGACTCGCCGGCGTGCTCGGCACCGGGTCGCTCGACGAGGCGACGTTGCGGGCGGTCGAAGCCGTAAAGGAGCACGGCGTAGCGATCAGCGAGAGCCATTCCCGGGCCAGCGAGGTGCTCGCGCAGCTGGCCGAATTGGAGAGTGGGTTCGCCCCGGTGGCGCGCACGGCCGCGCCGGCGCCGCGCCGGGTGGCATCCACACGGCAGTCCGCGATCGAGTCCGCACCGGCGCGGAGGGGGATCGGCGCGGTGGAAAGCGCTACTGCGCAAGCTGGTTCGGAGTCGCAGAGCAACGGCCACGCCGCGGCACCGGCAGCAAAAGCGCCGGTGACCGAGGTGCTCGCTGCGACGCCGGTGGTCGAGACCTTCGCGCCGGAGCCGAGGACCGACGGCCAGGTTTCGCACGACGCCCTGCGTAAGGCGCTGCAAGAGGTCGTCGCCGAGAAGACCGGTTACCCGGTGGAGATGGTCGATCCGGCAATGGACCTGGAAGCAGATCTCGGCGTGGACTCGATCAAGCGGGTTCAGGTGATCGGGGCGCTGCAGGAGCGGTTCCCGCACCTGCCGAACCTCGGTCCGGAACAGCTCGCCACGCTGCGCACACTGGACCAGATCGCGGACTTGCTGGGTGCGGCTGAACCGATCGGCGAGGCGCAGCGGCCGAGTGCAGTGGATGCCCCGCTGAACGCTCTGCCGAAGGCGGAAACCAAGGCTGTTGTCGCACAGAACGACACCGGCGACGACACCGGCGAGGTGCTGCGGCGCGCACTGCAAGAGGTCGTCGCCGAGAAGACCGGTTATCCGGTGGAGATGGTCGATCCGGCAATGGACCTGGAAGCAGATCTGGGCGTGGACTCGATCAAGCGCGTGCAAGTGATCGGGGCATTGCAGGAACGGTTTCCGGACTTGCCGAGCCTCGGCCCGGAGCAGTTGGGCACCTTGCGCACGCTCGACCAGATCGTCGACGAGCTCGCGCCGTCGGTGGGCGGTGATGTCCACCCAAAAGCTGAAGCCGCGGTCGAAACGCCGCGGCACACCGTCGAACTGAGTGTTCTGCCGGCGCTGGACCGTGCGGAGGAGGTGTACCCGGCCGACGCGCGTGTTGTGCTGATCGACCTTGCCGGGGGCGCCGACGCGGACTGTGCCGCGCTGGACACTGCACTGACCGCGTTGGGCTGGTCGGTGCGTCGGTGCAACGCCGCCGAGGCGGTCGACGTCCTGCGCACCGAGGCGGTCGACGTGTGCGTCGGCATCCTCAGCGGCGGTGTCACGGAATGGGAGGCGGCGCAGCGGGTGTTGACCGACGCGCTTCTCCTCGCCGGACGGGCCGCGCCGCGGTTGCGGCAGTCCGGCGGCCGGGCCGCCTTCGTCACGGTGACCCGGCTCGACGGTGGGCTCGGGTTCCACGGGACCGCGCAGCCGGTGCACGCGCTGCTGGGCGGTGTCGGTGGTGTGGTGAAAACGCTTGCCGTGGAACATCCGTCGCTGTTCTGTCGCGCGCTGGACATCGATCCGGGCGTGGCGCCCGCCGGACTGGCCGAGCTGGTGACGGCCGAATTGTTCGATCCGGCGCGGGACACGCTCGAGGTCGGCATCGACGCGGCGGGGGAGCGGCGGACCCTGGTGCCGAGCGGGTACGCGCCCGCCCGGTCGGTGACCGCTGTCACGCCCCTGGGGGAGCAAGCGCCGAGTGTGCTCACGGCGGACGATCTGCTGCTCGTGACCGGAGGCGCCCGCGGAGTGACGGCGACGTGTGTGCTCGCGCTCGCCGCCCGGAGCGCGGCCCGGTTCCTGCTGCTCGGGCGCTCGGAACCGATTCCGGAACCCGAATGGGCGGTGGGCGTCGCCGAGGCGGATCTGAAAGCTGCCGCAGTGCGGGCGCTCGCCGGCTCCGGCGCCAAACCGCGCGAGATCGAACGAGCCTGCGCCGGAGTGCGCGCCGCGCGGGAGATCCGGACGACGCTGCACGAATTGGGCTCGCGGGCAGAGTATCTCGCCGTCGACGCGACCGACGAGACGGCGCTGCGGACGGCCCTCGAACCATGGCGGGACACGATCACCGGCGTGGTGCACGGCGCGGGCGTGCTGGCCGATTCCATGATCACGGACAAGACCCCGGAGACGATCGCCCGGGTCCTGAACCCCAAGATCACCGGCCTGGCCTCGATCCTCGCCGCTTTGGGTCACACTGCCTCGACAGGGCAACCGGCGAGTGCGGCCGGACTCGCGGGCGATGCTGAAACAGCATGTGCCGTCCCGGCAGTGGACGCCGCAACGCTGGCCGGTGGACTACGGCACCTGATCCTGTTCACCTCCGTCGCGGGGTTGTTCGGTAACACGGGGCAGGCCGACTACGCCGCCGCGAACGAGGCGCTGTCCCGGTTCGCGGTCAGTTGGCGGGCCGCGCATCCGGACTGTCATGTGACGGCGCTCGATTGGGGCGCGTGGGACGGCGGAATGGTCACTGCTGAACTGCGGCAGCACTTTCAGCAGCGCGGCATCGCGTTGCTCGCCCCCGAGGCCGGTGCGGCGGCTTTCACGCAGCAGTTCACCGAGCAACGAGCCGACGGTCCGATCGTGCTCATCGGGCCCGCGAACGGACTCTCCGGCCACACCGCGGTCGCGGCGGAAGTCGTCCGAGCGCGGCGCGTCGTCACGGGCCTCACCGAGGATCCGATCATCCGGGCACACCGCATCGGCGAGCACATCGTGCTGCCCGCCACGTTCGGTCTGGGCGCGTTGGCCGGGTTGGCAGAACGCGTGCTGACGGGCCGAACGGTGGTGGGCGTGCGCGACTTCCAGGTACTCAAGGGCCTCGTGTTCGACCATCCGGTGGACGAACTCGAGCTCGAGGTGCGCCCCGGTGCCACCACGGACGGCCGGACACTGGTCGAAGCGAGCATCCGCGGGGACGGTGCCCTGCACTTCCGGGCGACCCTGATATCGGCCGCGGCGACGGAACCCGCGCCGCACCAGGCGATTCCGCGTGGATCGGCCAGTGACGCGAACATCTACCGGGACGGCATCCAGTTCCACGGTCCGGCGCTGCAAGGCCTGCGCATGGTGCGGGCGGCGTCGGACGACGCCATCGTGTTCGATTGCGCGCTGCCCGCGGCACGGGTGGCGAACGGGGCCTACGCGAGCCGGTTGCACGACCCGGTGCTCGCGGATCTGATCCTGCAGGGACCGCCGGTACTCGGGTACCGGCTGCTCGGCGCGGCGTGCCTGCCGCTGGGCGTCGGTCGCGTGGACTACTACCGGCCGCTGCCCGTCGGCGAAGGTTTCGTCCTCATCGTGGACAACCCGCGAGCCGGACGATTCGACGCCCGCATCGATGCTACCGCGGTCACGGCGGACGGCACTGTGCTGCAACGTTTCTCGGACGTCACCGTGGTGACCACGCCGGATTTGACAGAGAAGTTCCAGAACTCGGTGCGGAGGTGGATGGCATGACAGTGCTGGAATTCGACGGAATACCGTTCGATCGAACGGGTGCGTCCCTGCCGCGCAATGACGGTCCGGTGCCGGCGCGCGGCAATCCCGCGACAGCCGTCGATGGGGACTTCCCCGACAGGCGGCAGGTTCAACCCGCAGGGCGCACGCACGACGGTGTGCGCGACACGGACAGCGTCGCCCGCACGCCACGACGTACGCAACCGCTGAGTGAAATCCGCGCAGGGGTAGTGACTGCGCATCGGGCAGCACTCGCCGCCCAGGTGGTCTTGCAGCGTGCGGCGTGGCAACGGGCCGTCGGCTCGCGGGCGGTGGACCTCTCGTCCGGTGCGGCACCCGAGTCGGCCTTCAAGCCGTTGGCGCGGACTGAGCGCATCGCCCTGGACCGAGACGCGTTGCAGCGACTCACCGAAGGCGATCTGGTCGGGGTGTTCGGCTCCGCTTACCACCGCGCCGGTGTCGAATCCGCAGCCCGGCTCGCCGCGGGGCAGCCGCTGGCGCTCACCGGGGTTACCGCCATCGAGCTGCGCGGCGGTACCGGAAAGGGCCGTCTCACGGCCACTTTCGACGGCGACCCGCACGCGGCGGCAGTGCAGGCAGCCGAGTTGTTCGCACTGTTCACCGGGATGCACCTGTGCCTGTCGGGCAGCACGCTGGTCGCCGCGCCCGTGCGCGGGCGAGCTGAGCGTGCGGCGGGCACACTCGACCTCCTCGTCACCGAGATCGATCTGATCCCGCGTCCGTACGTCACCGCTACGGTGGCTTTCCCGGGCGCGCAAGCGAACTCGCTGGTCACCGTCACTGTCGTCGAACCAGCCGGTGCCTCCGTCGGTCCCGGCGCGGCCGCACCGGGCACCCTGCTGAACGAATTCCACATGACGCAGCTGTCCCGCGGCGATCAAAGCATCGCCATGGGGCCGGAATTCGCGGCGTACACGGGCGTGCGCGCCACCCGGCTGCCTACCGGCGGTCTGCTGCTGGTCGACCGGGTGCTCGAATTCGACGGTGCTCGTGGGCGTTTGGACGGCGCCACCTATACCAGCGAATATGATGCTCCGGCGGACTCCTGGTATTACGGCGACACCGCCAATGATTCGATGCCGCATTTCGTCTATATGGAGACCTCGCTGCAGGCGGCGCTGCTGATGGGGTACTACGCGGGGCCGACGCTCACCCAGCCGGGCGTCACGTTGAGCCTGCGCAACCTGGGCGGCACGGCGACGGTGCTGCGGCAGGTCGACTTGCGGGACAAGACGATCGAGCAGTCCTCCCGGCTGCTGTCGACCACCATCCTGCCCGGATCGTCGTTGCAGACCTTCGATTACACGCTGAGTGTGGACGGTGCGCCGTTCTACGCCGGGGAAACCATGTTCGGCTACTTCAGCGACGAGGCGCTCGCGAACCAGACCGGACTCGACGCGGGTCGCACCGCGCCGACCTGGCTGGATGAACATGTGGACGCGCCGGTGCGGCGGATCGACGTGGCCGCTCGCCGGACCGACCCGCACGCGCGGCTGTGTGCGCGGCGAACGCTGGCGCTCGTCGACGAGATCGATGTGGTCGACGGCGGCGGGAAATACGATGCGGGATATCTGCATTCGCTGCGCGCGATCGACGGGTCGGACTGGTACTTCGAGCGGCACTTCCATCTCGACCCGGTGATCCCGGGTTCGCTGGGCGTCGAATCGGTCATCCACGCGCTACAGGAGTGGCTGCTCGACGCCGGGTACGCGGACGCCATGTGCGACCCGGTGTTTCGTATCCCCGCCGATATCGCGTTCAGCTGGCGCTACCGCGGGCAGTTCCTGCCGACCGACGGCACGGTCGAACTGGAGGCGCACATCAAAGAGATCCGGCGCGGCCCGCGCGGGGTCACCGTGATCGCGGACGGCTCGCTGTGGAAGCCGGGGTTGCGGATCTACGAATTGCTCGACCTCGCGGTCGAACTGGTCGAGCGGGAGGACGAACAGTGACCGCATCGCGGACCGAGCTGGTTGCCCAGAGCGCCGAGGAGATCTCCGCGCTGCTGCTCGATGTGCGACGACCGTGCTGGATCGTGCGCCACGACGGCAGGGTCGGGGCGACGTCGGAGCAGAGCGTCGCCGCCGCCGCGCAGGTGCTCGCCGCCGTTGCGCCGCTGCCACCGGAACTACTGGGCGACAGGCGTTTCGCCGCCGCCCACGGCGTCCGTGCCGCCTATGCGGCGGGGGCGATGGCCAACGGTATCGCCTCGCCCGCCCTGGTTTCGGCGATGGCGCGGGCGGGCTATCTGGCCTCTTACGGCGCCGCGGGTGTCACCCCGGCCGCCGTGGACGCCGCCCTCGGCGAGCTGGCTCGCACACTGGACGGTAAACCGTTTGCCTGCAACCTGATCCACAGTCCGTCCGAGCCGGCGCTGGAACGGGCCATCGTCGACTCCTGCCTGCGGCATCGGGTGCGCTGCGTGGAGGCGTCGGCGTTCATGGGGCTCACCGCGGAGGTGGTGCGTTACCGGGTGGCCGGGCTCGGGGTCGACCGGCAAGGGCGGGTCGAGGTCCGGAACCGATTGATCGCGAAAGTATCCCGGGTCGAGGTCGCCGAACCGTTCCTGCGGCCGGCACCGGCGAATCTGCTGCGCGGTCTGGTCGACGCGGGCGACGTGACCGCCGAGCAGGCGCGGCTGGCCGAACAGGTGCCGATGGCCGACGACATCACGGCCGAGGCCGATTCGGGCGGGCACACCGACCGCAGACCGCTGCTGGTGCTGTTGCCGGAAATCATCGCGGCGCGGGATCGGAGCACGCTGCCCGGGGCAGCCGCGGTACGGGTCGGCGCGGCGGGCGGCATCGGCACACCGGCGGCCGCGGCGGCGGCGTTCGCGCTGGGCGCGGCCTATGTGGTGACCGGCTCGATCAACCAGGCCACCCGGGAAGCCGCCCAGTGCGCGACCACGAAACAGCTACTCGCCCGAGCAGATTTCGCGGATTGCACGATGGCACCCTCGTCGGACATGTTCGAACTCGGTGTGCAGGTGCAGGTTTTGCGTCGTGGCACCATGTTCGCGGCTCGGGCGCAGCGACTGTACGACACCTATCGTTCCTACGCCGGGATCGACGATATCCCCGCGGCACTGCGGCGTGACCTCGAGACGACGCTGTTCCGGCGGCCGCTGGACGCGGTATGGCAGGACTGCGTCGCCTACTTCACCGAGCGTGACCCGGCACAGCTGATCGGCGCGGCCGAAGACCCCAAGCGGAAGATGGCGCTGGTGTTCCGGTGGTATCTGGGCCTGTCCTCCGGGTGGAGCATCCGTGGTGCAGCAGATCGCGTCGCCGACTATCAGGTGTGGTGCGGGCCCGCCATGGGCGGGTTCAACAACTGGGTCGCGGGGACGTATCTGGCGGCGCTGGACAACAGGCACGTCGCCGACATCGCCGATCAGATGATGCTCGGCACGGCCTACCTGACCCGGGTCGCGCAACTGCGGACCGCCGGCGTGCGGTTGCCCGCCGCGTGCGCCCGGTTCCTGCCCCTGCCACTGACGTAAGCCGCTGATCAGCGGGTACGCGCCGGTACCCGGCAAGGTGGGGGCGGCGGTTGATTTGGCACCTACGGATCCGTAGGCTCGCTGAGGTTGTCGCGCGGACGGTGCGATCCGTCTGCGTTCCGGGTGAGCCGAAACGTCTGAGGGGAACACATATGGGGCGTCATCTGACCCAGCTGGAGCTGCTCATCGAGCTCGAGCCGGTGGCCGCGGCGAATGTCGACCGGCACCTGTCGATGACGAAGGACTGGCACCCCCACGACTACGTGCCGTGGGACGAAGGACGCAACTTCGCCGCGCTGGGCGGCGTCGACTGGGACCCGGAGCAGTCGCGGCTATCGGACGTGGCCAAGGCGGCCATGATCACCAACCTGCTCACCGAGGACAACCTGCCGTCGTATCACCGTGTGATCGCCGAGAACTTCTCCCAGGACGGCGCCTGGGGCACCTGGGTGGGCCGCTGGACCGCCGAGGAGAACCGGCACGGCATCGTGATGCGGGACTACCTGGTGGTCAGCCGCGGCGTGGACCCGGTCGAACTGGAAAACGCCAGAATGGCGGCGATGACGACCGGGTTCGACCCGCTGGCCGTGGCCGAACGCCGCGAAGTCGACCCGGATGTCGTGCCCAACGCCGGATTCCTGCTCGGTGTCGCGTACGTGACGTTCCAGGAGCTCGCCACCCGGCTCAGCCACCGCAACACCGGACGGGTGTGCAACGACCCCATCGCGGACAAGATGCTGCAACGCATCGCCGCCGACGAGAACCTGCACATGATCTTCTACCGGAACATGTGCGGTGCGGCGCTGGACCTGGCGCCGGATCAGGCGCTCGAGGCGATCACGCTCACGCTGATGAACTTCCAGATGCCGGGCGCGGAGAACCCCAACTTCCGCCGCTACGGCGCGCTGATGGCCAAACACGGCATCTACGACATGCGCCAGCATCTCGAAGACGTGATCATGCCGGTGCTGCGGATCTGGAAAGTGTTCGAGCGCAACGACTTCACCGCCCGCGGCGAGCAGTCGCGCGAGCAACTCGCGGCCTTCCTCGCGAAGTACGAGAGCGACATGCTGAAGTTCGAGGAACGCCGCGACCGGATCGCCGCGCGCCAGGCCGCCAAACGTGACTCGGCGCCGTTGACCACCACGGTGGTCTGAGCCGGTCACGCCACCCGTGCCCGGTGTGGACGCCGGGTACGGGCTGCGCATCGGCGCAACGCGTCCGCAGATCAGCTTCCGTCGGTCCGCTGGGAGATCCGGGGAAGCGCGGCCAGGACAACGACGCCGGTCAGAATCCGCCAGAGCACGAACGGGTCGATCGCCAGGCGTTCGGCCGCGCCGGCGCCCAGGCCGAGATGATCGGTGGCGAGGCTGGCGACCATGCCGAACACGGTGACGACGATCAGCGCGACGGTGGCGAGCGCGAACCCGCGATGACGCCGATAGAGCCAGGCGATGATGATCATGATCGCCAGGCCGGTCACCAGCTCGACGATCGCCCCGGTCGGGTGCAGTACGGCGCGTGCCCGGCTGCCGCCGGGCACCTCGTCCGCGCTCCCCGGGAAGAGGCCGACGAGCATGATGGCGACGCAATTGACCAGGGCCAGGAGGGGAACGGCCCATCCGAGAAGGTTTTTCGGCAGCAGCGGCGTCAGGCACAGTGCCGCACCGAGGACGAGCACGCCGAGCAGCACGAACTCGGCCGACATCACCGCATGCCATGGCGAACAGATGTAGCGTGACGGCACCAACCCGTACTGTCCCATGTCGCCGAGACATTCGGGCACGCCGAGGTCGCTGATCATGTTGCCGGCCCAGCCGTACCCGGGCTCGGCCCAGCGCGCCGCCACCACCGCCTGCACGACGTAGTAGGACGCCGTCAGGATCAGCAGCGCCGCACCGGCTTTGCGCCGCCTCATCGGCGACACGTCGTAGCAGGGGCGGGCTGTCCCGCGAATCGGTCGTTGATCCACGCGGTCACGGACTCGCCGCGAGCCCGCCACGCCTCGTGTCCGCCCGGCAGCACGTTGTCCACCAAATTCGTGCCGAGCGAGCACATGTCGGCGACCGCCTGGTTGGTCCACGCGGTGCTGACCAGATCGTCGTTGTCGCCGCGGGAGATGAAGGTCGGAATGTCGGTGACCGCCTTGGGTAGGTTGCCGCCGGCTTCGTAGTCGGCGAGTGCGCGCCGCGCCGCGTCGTCGACGAACTGCGCGGCAGCGGGCGTGGCGGCCTGACCGATGGCCAGGTCCTTCAGCGTGGTCTGCCCGGTGCAGAGCGCTTGCAGCCGCGGCGCGGCCGTGAGCAGCGGCCCGTGCAGTACTTTGTCGAACGAATAGTCCGGGTCGCTGTAGCGGACCGCCGACACCAGGTAGGGCAGCAGCATGTACTGCCCGACCGTCAGCGTCTTCGTCTCCGCGGCTTGCGCCAGTTCGCTGCGCAACGCCGGCGACAACAGCACATCCCCGATGATCTCGAGCTCCGGCGCGTAGGTCGCGGCCGTCTCCGCTGCGGACTCGGTGGCCCGCCCGCCCTGCGAAAGCCCCACCAGGACCACCTTTTTCGTCAACGGCAGGTCGAGCTGCCGGACCGCCCGGATGGAGTCGAGCACGTCGTATCCGGACGATTCGGCGTGCAGGTACGGCGCCGCACCCGGCCCGTCGAGCCCCTGATAGTTGGTCATCACCACCGCCTTGTGGGCGTCGAGCAGGTTGGCCACGGTCACGTCGTTGCCGTACAGCGCGGGCGAGTTCGTGGGCGCGCAGTCACTGACCACGCCCGCCGTGCCGTGCGCGTAGGCCACCAACGGCCAACCGCCTTCCGGTGCGGTGCCTTTCGGCAAGTACACCGCGCCCGACACCTCGATGGGCGATTTGTCCGGTGCGGTGGAGATGTAGCGAAAATAGGTTGCCGAGGCGGCCGCCGCGGCGATGGTGGGACCGCCGTTGGTGAGCGGCCGCTGGGCGAGCAGCGTGCCCGGCCGCTGCGGGGTCTGCGGATCCGCGTCGTTCGAGGCCGAACCGCAGCTCGCGGCCAGCAGCACCGCGGTCGCGGTCAGGCAAACCCACGTCAGTGCCCTTTTCGGTCGCACGTTCCTGTTGCTCCTTCGATTCTGCTGCGCACCGTCGGTCGAACCCGTATCCAGCAAGATCAGGATGTCCTGTGATCGCGGTCTCCGCACGCGTCAGTGAGCGGAATCTCAACCTCGGCACCGATTCGTAACCCGCAACGGCTGGTGCGTGAAGCCGGACTTCAGCGAGTCACGGCTGTGCTTATCGGCGTCATTTCAACCCGGACCGCACGAACGCGTTCACGATATGCCGTTGCAGCAGCAGATACATCAGCAACACCGGCAAGCAGGCGAGGCTGGCGAGCGCCATCATCGGCCCCCATTGATCGCCCTCGGTGCCCATGAAACTGCGCAGCCCGAGCTGGAGCACGCTGTTGGACCGACGCAGCACCACCGCGGGCCAGAAGTACTCGTTCCAGGCGTTGATGAAGAGCAGAATGCCCAGGGCCGCCAGTGCGGGCCGCAGATTCGGCACCACGACCGTCCAGAGGATTGACCACGACGAACGCCCGTCGATCTTGGCCGCGGCCACCAGCTCCTTGGGAAAACTCGCCATGTGCTGGCGCAGCATCAACACCGCGAGCGCCGAGCACAGGGTCGGCAGCACGACGCCGATCAGCGAGTTGAGCAACCCGAGCCGGGTGAGCAACACGTAATTCGGCAGCATCGTCACCTGGAACGGCACCAGCCAGGTGCCGACGAACGCGAGATACAGCAGCTTCTGCAACGGAAACGTGTACATCGCGAACGCGTACGAGGCCAGCAGAGCCACCAGCAACTGTCCCGCCGCGGACAGCGCCGCGATGAAGAAGGTGTTGCCGATCAGCCCCGGCACGTCCACCTTGTCGGCGGCGTCGGTGTAGTTGGCGAACGAGATCGGCCACGGAACGGGCGAGAGCGACGTGACGTCTTCGGGCCGCCGCAGCGAGGTGGCGAACAGCCAATAGATCGGGAACACGCACACCGCGGCGGTGGCCGCCAGCAGCACATGGCTACCAGCGGTGCGCAGTCGTTCAATCATCATGGAAAGCAACCTTTTCCGAGATCCAGACCAGGATCCCGGCGAGCACACCGAACCCGGCGAACAGCAACACTCCGGCCGCGGCGCTCAGCCCCGCGTCGAAGGAGTGAAAGGCGTAGTCCCACAGCAGGTAGTAGATATTGGTCGTCGCCTGTGCGGGCCCGCCCTGAGTCATCGAGTCGATCAGCGGGAAGGTGAGCACCGGACTGAGCAACACGGTGGTGAGCACGAGGAACAGCACACTGGGGGAGAGCAGGGGCAACGTGATCCACCACCGGATCTGACCGGCGTTCGCGCCGTCCACCCGCGCCGCCTCGTCGTAATCTCCGCTGATGCTTGCCAATCCGGCCCACACCACCAGCACCGAGAAGCCGAGCAGCTGCCAGCCGGTGATCCCGATGATCACCGCGTGAGCTGTGCTCACGTCGTACACCCAATTGCGGTCCGAGCCGAGCAACTGGTCGACGAACCCGCCGCCCGGGTGCAGCAGCCACCGCCAAACAGCCGCTGCCGCAACGGGAGCGACCAGGAACGGGACGAAGATCAGCGCCTGATAGATCGTTGCGGCCCGGCCCCGCACCCGCTTGCTCGCCAGCGCGATCAGCACCGGCAGCAGCACGGTGAACGGCAGCAGGCCGAGGATCAGCGCGCCGGTGCGGCCGATCGACTGCCAGAACGCGGGCAGGTCCATGAGTCGGGCATAGTTGCCGGTGCCGACCGGCTGCATCGGCGTGGTCGGCAGCAGATTCCAAGAGTACGTGGACAATTCGGCCGCCTGGACGAGTGGGCGGTAGGTCCAGACCACGAGCAGCAACAGCGCGGGCGCCAGGTACAGGTACGGCACCACGAACCGCCCCGTCCGGCGGAACCGGGCGAGGCGGGGCGCGCAGGGCGCCGGGGCGAGGGCGGCGGCCGGCTCGGCCACTGTGTCGGCGGGGCGCGGCAGGTCGACGACGAACACGACCTACCGTGCCTCCGCCGCCAGCGCGGCGAGTTGATCCAGCACGTCCTGTTCGGCTCTGTCGTAGACGGTTTCGGCGGGGGTCGCCTCGATCGCGGTGGCCACCATGGTGGTGCCGAGCAGGTCGATCCGGCTGTAACCGAACCCGACGAGCCCGCGGTGCCGTCCGACCGGAGCGATCGTGTCGATCCGGTAGGACAGCGGCGGTCCGATCCAGACCGGGACGCCGCCGAGCGCAGCGGCGGCGGTGAGGTGGTTGTGCCCGCAGATGATCAGCCGCACATCGGTTCCCGCGATCACCTCGTCGAGCAGCTCGGGCTGTTCGAGTCGCAGCAACTCGGTGGTGGCGATCGGCGACGGGATCGGCGGGTGGTGCAGGACGAGCAGCGTGCCGTGTTGCGCGGGTGTGCGCAGCTGCCGTTCCAGCCAATCCAGTTGATGCGCCTCGAGTTTGCCGTCGTGGCGGCGGGGCGTAGTGCTGTCCAATGCGATGATGCGCAATCCGGTGACGTCGAAGACCTGGTCGAAGGTCGCGTCGGGATCGGCTGCCGCGCGGTCGCTGTCGAGCAATTCGGTGCCGAATGCGGCACGGTCGTCGTGGTTGCCCATCGCGTAGACGGTCTGCGCGCCGAGTTCGGCGGCCACCGGTTCGACCGCGTCGCGCAGGCGTCGATACGCTTCGGGCGTACCGGTGTCGGTGAGATCGCCGGACAGCACGATGGCGTCGATCGGCTGCTGCGAGGCTCGAATCTGTTGCAGCACATGGGTGAGGTTGGCGTAGGTGTCCACCGTTCCGTGCACCAGTTCACCGGGCGGCCGGATGTGGGTGTCGGTGAGCTGGACGATCGTGACCGTGCTCATGCGGCCGGCAGCAGTTCGGCGCCCTGCTCGCGGGCGGCGGTGAGCGTGGACTGCGGATCCTTACCCTGGAACACGATCGCTTCGACGGCGTCCATCATGCCGTCGCGGATCTGCAGATAGTTCGTGCCCGGCATGGACACCCAGGGCTCCATGGTCGCCAACTGCGCGACATTCGGTGCCAGCAGCGGGTTCTCGGCCGACCACTGCTTCAGTCCGGCCGGGTCGTCCATCAGCCCGGTGCGCAGCGGGAGGTACCCGATGCCGGCGGAGATCTTGGTGTAGGCCTGCTCGCTGGTGAGGAACTTGATCAGCTCCCAGGAGGCGCGCTGCTTGGCCGGGTCGTTGGACAGGATGTGCAGGGAAGCACCGGAATTCGTCGGCACTGTCGGCTTGCTCCCGAAGCCGGGCATCGGCGCCGAGCGCAGGTCCCACTTGTCCTTGGCGCCGGCGGTGAAGGTGCCCTGGATCGCGCTGGTCTCCAGGATCATGCCGATCTCACCGCGGGCGAAGGCCTCATAGCCCTGCTTCTGGTTGAGTTTCGGCATGCTGCCGGACGCGACGAGCTGCTGGTTCATCCGGGCGACCTCGACGACGGGTGCGTCGGCGAAGGTGAGGTTCTTGCGATCCTCGGTGATCACCCGGCCGCCGTTGGACCGCACCAGCGACTGGAAGCACCAGTCCTTCGCGGTCTTGGTGAGGCAGTCGACGTAGATGCCACCCTTGCCGGTCTTGCCGGTGATCGCGGCCGACGCCTCCGCGACCTGCTGCCAGGTCGTCGGCGGCTTGGCCGGATCGAGTCCGGCGGCACCGAAGAGCGAAGCGTTGTAATAGAGCACGGGCGTGGAGAAGACGAAGGGCACGCCGTAGGTGTGGCCGTCCCAGTCCGCGAGCGTGCGGGCCTTCGGCGCGTACGGATGTTTCGCGCCGTCGAAGTTGCGCTGTACCGCGTCCTTGGAGACGAGCTTGTCCAGCGGCTTCGCGCCGAGTTGATGAATGGTGAAGTCCAGGTCGCTGAAACCGAGTTGCGCGACGTCGGGCGGGTTGCCCGCGACTGTCTGGTTCTGGATGCTGGAGATCGTGTCGGTGGCCGGATTCGGGCTGTTGCCCTGCGGCTTCTGCGCAGTCACCGTGATGTTCGGGAACTTGCTCCGGAAGTCGGCGATGAGCGTGTTGAAGGTATCGGTCCACGCTCCGGCGAGTCCGTAGTTGTAGGACTCGAACACGATGGACACCTGCTGATCCGGCCGCAGTTCCGGGATCTGTGCGGTGTCGGTGTTCGAATCGGTGGTGGTGCTCCCGAGTCCGCCGCATGCGCTGAGCGCGACGGTGGTTGCGAACACCAGGCCCAAGATGGGCGCGGTGCGTTTCACGGTGTTCTCCTCATTCATCGGTGTTTGGACGGCGTTATCCCGAGTCAGGCGACGGCGACCGGTGTTTCGGCGGTGTCGCGTTCGGTCTCCGGATGCGGCTCCTGCCAGCTCATCCGCAGTCCGGAGGCCGGCTCGAACAGGTGGATATGGGCGGGGTCGACGCGCAGTCCGATGCTGTCGCCGGCCTGCACGCCGACCGGCCTCGGCGCTCGGGCGCACAGCGTGTGCTCGCCGGTGCCGAAGTGGACGAGTTCTTCGCTGCCCAGGTTCTCGACCATGTGCACGCGGCCGCGGATGTCCATCGCGGCGGCATCGAGCCGCAGCTGTTCGGGCCGGATACCCGCGGTGACCTCGATGTCATCGCCGAAAGGCGCGGCAGTGAACGGCAATTCGGCGTCGATCCCCTCGGCCACCAAGTAGAGCCTGCCGCGGCGCTCGGTGACCACGCCGGGGAACAGGTTCATCGGCGGCGCGCCGAGAAACCCTGCGACGAAGGTGGATCGGGGCCGGTCGTACAGCTCGGTCGGTGTGCCGAGCTGCTCCACCTGCCCGGCCTTGAGCAGCGCGATCCGGTCGGCCATGGTCATCGCCTCGACCTGATCGTGGGTGACGTAGAGGAATGTCGCCCCGAGTCTGCGATGCAGCGCGATCAGCTCGGCGCGGGTCGCGCTGCGCAGTTTGGCGTCCAGGTTGGACAGCGGTTCGTCCATCAGGAACGCGCCGGGATCGCGCACCATCGCGCGGGCCAAAGCGACTCGCTGCCGCTGCCCGCCCGAGAGCGCGGCGGGCCTGCGGCGCAGCAGTTCGTCGAGTCCGAGTACCGACGCCACCTCCGCCACCCGCTCGGCGATCTTCGCGCGCGGCGTGCGCCGTGCGCGCAACGGGAACCCGATGTTCTTCGCCACGGTCAGATGCGGGTACAGCGCGTAACTCTGGAACACCATCGCGAGGTCGCGCTGCTGCGGCGCTCGATGCGTGATGTCGGTGTCGTCCAGCATGATCCGGCCGTCGGTCGGGTCTTCGAGTCCCGCGATCATCCGCAGCAGTGTGGACTTGCCGCAGCCGCTCGGACCGAGCAGCACCAGGAACTCGCCGTCGGCGATGTCGAGGTTCACCTCGCGGACCGCGTAGGTCGCGCCGAATTGCTTCGACACCTTGTCGATGCGCAGTCTTGCCACCGGTTTTCCCCCTCAGCCGGGCAGTGCGCCGGCGACGATCCAGGTCGCGACACGGGCCGCGATCACCGGAGAATCCTTGACCCAGGTGAAGTGATCTCGATGCTCGACCGGCGCGTGCTCGTCGATATGCCACTGGGTGACCGCGGCTTTCGGCATCCGGGCGACCAGGAAGTCGACATTCGACTTGGGCCCGAGCACGTCGTCGGACAGTGAGATCGCCAGCACCGGTGTCGTCATGGCGCGCAGCAGTGTGTTGTACTGCCGCTCGGTGCCTTTCGGCCGGTAGTAGCTGGTGAGCGAGTGCATCGCCCAGTCGCGCATCACGCCGCCGGGCATCGGCGCCGGGATCAGCACGCCGCCGGGCCAGTGGCCCTTCCAACGGGAGACCAGCCCGATCCACTGGATCTGGCTCAGTGCCTCCAACCAGCGCCGCGGCCCGAACGCCCACCAGAACACCGTGCCCGTGCCGATGACCGTGACCCCGGCGATGTCGTCCGGTCGGGCCGCCGCGTACAGCAGCGCGAGCTGCCCACCGAGACTGTGCCCGAAGAAGTGCACCGGCGCGTCCGGAAAGCGTTGCCGCACAGCGGCGACGATCGCGGGCAGGTCGATCTCGAGCATTTCCCGGTAGCCGAAGTCGCGGTGCAACCCGAGTTCGGGCCGGGCCTCGCCGTGTGCCCGTAGATCGCAGGTGGCCACCGAAAGGTTTTGGGCATTCAGCTCTTTGGCGAGAGACAGGTAGTTCTTGGCCTTCATCGCCATGGCGGGCAGAATCAGCACGACGGGTGCGCCGGGCTTGCTGCCCGGCAGAAATCGCACGGTGAAGGTGACGTCGTCGGCGGTCGTCACCGTCGCCGCCTCGAGGGCGCCGAACTCGGCGCGCTTCCCGGCGTCCGCGGTGGTCATCGGTCGCCCTCGGCGATCGTCACATCGCAGACGTAGTCGAAGGTGAACTTGGCGACCACGACGTCGCTGTCATCGACCAGCACCGCCTTGCCGGACAGCTCGAACCTGTTCGACACCGCGGCGGCGAGCACCTGCGCGAGTTCACGGTGGTCGACGGTGGCGATCGCGCGGATCCGCCCCAGCGCGGGCTTGCGATAGGAGGCGGTGCCGGCGCGCAGCACCAGCCGCTCGACGGTGGACAGGCGGGTGGCCGCCGCACCGACGAAGGCGGCCGCGCCGCCGATGTCCGCGGCGGTGAACAGCGCACCGGCGTGCACGGTGCCCATGTGGTTGCCGACGGTGTCGACGGCGGGGATCTCGACGACGGCCCGCTCCGGGCCGATCTCGGTGATGACCGTGCCGACATGGCGGCCGAACGGCACCATGTCCTGCGACACGGCCCGCAGGTAGTCGTAATCGACGGCGGCGCCGTCGAGTTCGGGATAGGCGGCGGCGAAACCGGCGATCTCGCGCGTGGTCATGGGTACTCCCTGCTGGATTGGATCGGGTGTGCTCAGCGGTTACGCAGTGCGCGGCGGGCGATCGACCAGCGCAGCACCTCGGACGGGCCCTCGTAGATCCGGAACGCCCTGGCCTCCACCAGGAACCGCGCGACCAGGTAGTCCTCGCAGACGCCGAGGCCACCGTGCAGCTGCACCGCCCGGTCGAGGACTCGCCAGACCGCCTCGGAGACGAACGTTTTCGCGATCGAGGCATCGTGGCGCGCCTGTGCGGAGGTGGGACCCTGCGCGTCGATGGTTTCCGCCGCGGTGCGGATGATTCCGCGCGCCGCGGCGATATCGATCTCGTTGTCGGCGACCATGCCCTGGGCCAGGCCGTGATCCGCGATGGGCACGCCGAAAGAGGTTCTGCTGCTGATGTGTTCGATGGCGAGGTGGTGCGCGCGCACCGCGAGCCCCAGCCAGTTCATGCAGAACACGAGCCGGGACGGAGCGAGCCGCACCTGCGCCAGTGCCAGACCCTGGCCCACCGCGCCGAGTACCGCGGCATCGGGCACCTCGCAATCGACGAAGGTGACCTCGCAGTGTCCGCCGGGTGCGCTGGTGTGGTCCAGCGTCGGCATCCGGCGTCCGACGCGCAGGCCGGGATTGTCCTGGTCGACCAGGAACATCGTCGGGCCCTCGGTGGTGCGGGCCACGCAGATGGTGAAGGCGGCGCCCTGGGCGCCGGTGGTGAAGTGCTTGGCTCCGTTGATGACCCAGCCGCTGTCGGTCTCCTCGGCCACGGTTTGCAGCATGCCGGGATCCGAGCCCGCACCCGGGGCGGGTTCGGTCATCGCGATGGCCGAGCGCACGTCTCCGGCGGCCAGCGGCGCGAGGTAGCGCTGCTGCTGTTCGGCATCGGCGACGTGCGCGAGCAGATGGATATTGCCGTCGTCGGGTGCCCAGGCATTCACCGCGAGCGGCCCGAGCAGGCTGGCGCCCGCGGCTTCCAGCACCTGCGCCTGGGACCGCGTGTCCAGACCGAGCCCACCGTATTTCGGGTCCGACAACGGCCCGAACACGCCCGCCTCTTTCGCCTTCTTCTGCAGGTCCAGGCGCAGCGCGTCGTCCATCACCCGACCGTCGACGACGACCTCGCGTTCCACCGGAACGACCTGGTCACGAATGAACTGGGTGGTTTTGTCCACCAATTGGCGCACAGTGGTCATGGCGCAAGTCTCGGGTCCACCCGGGGGTCCGAGTCGGGGCGATAGTCAACGTCGATCGCCCGAATCGTCTGCGCGTTCGCCTGCTCCGTGCGCGTGCCTCGTCCGCGACGGTGGTCCTGACTGACCGGGTTGGCGGCCGATCAGGTCAGCGTCGACCAACGGTCGAGCGAGGCGCACGGTGCGGATCGGCTCGACCCTCGAGGAAAGGGCCCATGGCATGACCGAGATTCCGGTGCTGGTGTCGGCTCGTCGCGACGAGGCCGAGCGGGTGTTCTCGCTGGAGCTGTCCGCCGCCTCGGGCGGCGATCTGCCGGGCTGGACGCCGGGCGCTCACATCGATGTCGGGGTGGGTGCGGCGGGCGTACGGCAGTATTCGCTGTGCGGCGATCCGGCCGACCGGCGCAGGTGGCGGATCGCCGTGCTGCACGAGCCGGACGGGCGTGGGGGTTCGGCGCAGCTGCACCGCACTGCGCTGCCGGGTACGCGGCTCCAGGTTTCGTTGCCCCGCAACAACTTCGAGCTGGTCGCGCGCGAGAGCTATGTGTTCGTCGCCGGTGGTATCGGTATCACCCCGATCCTGCCCATGGTGGTCGCCGCGGCGGCGGCCGGCGCCCGGTGGTCGTTGTACTACGGCGGGCGCACCCGGGCGCATATGGCATTCGCCGACCTGCTAGCCGAGCGGTATCCGCACGCGGTGCTGCTCCCGCAGGACGAGCACGGACTGCTGCCGCTCCCGACGATCCTGGCCGAGAATCCCACCGCCGCCGTGTATTGCTGTGGTCCCGAGCCGTTGCTCGCCGCGGTGGAAGCCGAGGCCGCCGACCGCGGTCTTCCCGTCCATCTCGAACGCTTCGTCCCGAGACCGATCACGGCGACCCCGAATCGTCCCTTCGAGGTCCGAATCGCGAGCAGCGGTAGGATTTTCGCGATCGATGCGCAGCAGTCCGTGGCCGACGTGCTGGAGCGCGCGGGCATCGGCATCATCACCTCCTGCCGCGAGGGCACCTGCGGCACCTGCGAAACCCCCGTCCTCGCCGGGGAGATCGATCACCGCGATTCGCTGCTCACCGCAGCGGAGCAGGCCCGCGGCGACACCATGATGCTCTGCGTATCCCGCGCCCACTCCGATGTGCTCGTCCTGGACCTCTGACGCGGCTCTTCGACTTGCCGGTGATTCCACGGCCGGCCGGCGGCATGCTCGGTGTGCCGAATTTTTCCGAACACGTCAATTGTCGCGGTGGCCGCAGGGCTTGCCGCCGCACTCGGCATCGCCGCCGGTACCGTCAACGCGGCCCCCATCGCCGCCGACATTTCCGATCGCACCGCGACGCTGACCCCGCAGCTCGACATGGCGAAGGCCACCTACCAGCCGGTCGCCCTGCCGTTCGAGGACAAGGCGCCGTGGAAGAACGAATACGACCGTGAGCAGGCGGCCTGGAGCCGGATGACCAGCACGATCAGCATGGGCGCCACCATCGGCACCCTGGTCGGTGGTCTGGGCGGGTCTTTCGTATAGTCGCGGCTCGAGTCTCGTTGCGGTAGCTGGAAAGTCGCGTTCAGGGGTGGGGGCGCAGGACCAGGGGGAGGTAGATGTCGTCGACGATGTCGAGGATGACGTCGTCGGTGACCGGGGTGTCGAAGAGCAGGAAGTGGTTGCGGAAGAGGTCGAGGGCGACGGTGGCGCGGCGGGAGGTCAGGATTGCGCGGTCCACCTCGCCGCGGTCGACGGCACGTGCCAGGATGGCGTGGATCGCCGACGCACCGACCCGCTGCACCCGCTCCCGGATGAGGCGGCCGAGTTCGGCGTCGCGGGTCATCTCGGCCAGCAGCCCGCGCACGATGCCGCCGAACGGCGTGGCCATCTTCGCCGACATCTGCCCCAGCAGGGCGATCACGTCGGTGCGGAGCGCGCCGGTGTCGGGGAGATCGACCTCGGAGATCCCACCGGATTTGCAGGCGTCGACGACCAGTTCGGCACGGCTCGCCCAGCGTCGATAGATGACGGTTTTGCTGGTGCGTGCCCGCGCGGCGACGCGGTCCATGGTGAGCGCGGAATAGCCCACCTCCGCCAGTTCGTCCAGGGTCGCGGTGAGGATGGCTCGCTCCAATTCCGCGCCGCGCCTGCGTGTGTTCTTCCGGTAGTCGGCCGCCGCGTCGACGGATTGCTGGACTTTCACTGGCGGCTGGGCTCCTGAAAAGCGTTGCGTTGCTTGGGAAGACACTCTAATCTAAAAATAGAGTACTAAGAGTATCTTACGATCTCGAGGGGACCGATGAACGGCACAGTTGTGACACCCCGCACCGACGACCCGCCTGCCTTCCCGAGTGACCGCACCTGCCCGTATCGCCTGCCCGAGCAGTACGCGAAGCTGCGCGACGAGCAGGATTCGCTGCACAAGGTGACTCTCTTCGACGGCGCACAAGCCTGGGTGGTCACCAAACACGCAACCGCCCGCGCCCTGCTCGCAGATCCGCGCTTGTCGGCCGACCGCACACACACGAACTTCCCCGCCGTTTCGCCGCGCTTCCGGGTCTTTCAGGCGAGCAAACCGGCCTTCATCAGCATGGACCCCCCGGAACACAGCACCCAGCGGCGGATGTTGATCAGCGAGTTCACCCTGAAACGGGTCAAGACCATGCGCGCCGATGTCGAGAAGATCGTGCACGGCTTCATCGACGACCTGCTCGCCGCCGGGCCGCCCGCCGACCTGGTCGGCCGGTTCGCGCTGCCGGTGCCGTCCATGGTGATCTGCCGGCTGCTCGGCGTGCCGTACGAGGACCACGAATTCTTCCAGGACGCCAGCAGGCGGTTGGTGCAGTCGACGACCGCGCAGGGCGCTATCGCCGCGCGGCGCGATCTCGCGGTCTACCTGGACGGATTGATCACCCGGTTGCAGGCCGAGCCCGGCCCCGGGCTGCTGTCGAGCCTGGTCACCGATCAGCTGGCGCACGGCGAGATCGACCGCGAGGAGCTCGTCTCCTCTTCGATCCTGCTGCTCGTCGCCGGCCACGAGACCACCGCATCGATGACGTCGCTGTCGGTGATCACGCTGCTCGAGCATCCGGACCAGCACGCCGCCCTGCGCGCCGACCCCTCGCTGATTGCGGGCGCGGTCGAAGAACTGTTGCGCTACCTGGCCATCGCCGATATCGCCGGCGGCCGTTTCGCGAAGGCCGACATCGAAATCGACGGCCACGTGATCAAGCGGGGCGAAGGTGTGCTCGTCTCGAATTCCATTGCCAATCGCGATGGTTCGGTCTTCGCCGAGCCCGACACCTTCGATGTGCACCGCGCGGCGCGCCACCACCTCGCCTTCGGATACGGCGTGCACCAGTGCCTCGGCCAGAACCTGGCCCGCCTGGAACTCGAGATCATCCTCGGCAGTCTCTTCGACCGCATTCCGACCCTGCGCCTGGCCGTGCCCACCGAGCAGTTGACCTTGCGCCCCGGCACCACGATTCAGGGTGTGAACGAACTTCCGGTCACCTGGTGACCGAGCCCGAATCACCGCGAAAGGAGTTCCCATGCACGTCACCGCCGACCGGTCCGTATGCGTAGGCGCCGGTCTCTGTGCCCTGACCGCGCCCGCCGTCTTCGACCAGGGTGATGACGACGGCCTCGTGGAAGTCGTCACCGCCGACCCCGGCGCGGAGAATGCGGCCGCGGTCCGTGAAGCCGTCGACATCTGTCCCTCGGGCGCCGTCGCTTTCACCGAGTAACCGCCGCGCCCTGTCCGGTTCCGGCAACCGGGCCGGGCGTTCCCGTGCTATCCAGTACAGATGCAGCCGACACGATCGAGATATGACGTGGTGATCGTCGGCGGCGGCCACAACGGGTTGGTGGCCGCCGCGTACCTGGCGCGCGCCGGGCGGTCGGTGTTGTTGCTGGAGCGGCAATCGCACACCGGCGGCGCGGCCGTGTCGGCGCGCGTGTTCGCCGGGGTGGACGCCCGGTTGTCCCGGTACTCGTATCTGGTGAGTTTGCTGCCGCGGCAGATCGTCGAGGAACTCGGCTTGTCGTTCGCGACGCGCCGCCGGCGGATCTCGTCCTATACGCCGGTCGGCGCGGGCGGATTACTGGTGGACACCGGCTCCGCGGCGCGCACCCGGGAAAGCTTCGTGCGCCTGACCGGTTCGGACCGGGATTTCGTTGCGTGGCAACAGTTCTACGGCACGACGGCCCGGTTGGCCGAGCAGATCTTCCCGACCATGACCCAGCCGCTGCCGACCCGCACCGAGCTGCGAGAACTCATCGGCGATGCCGCCGTGTGGGATTCGCTGTTCGAACGTCCCCTCGGCGAACTGGTCGAATCGACCTTCCGTGACGACACCGTGCGCGGCGTGGTGTTCACCGACGCGTTGATCGGCACGTTCACCCATGCCCACGATCCGACCCTGCGCCAGAACCGCTGCTTCCTCTATCACGTGATCGGCGGCGGCACCGGCGACTGGGATGTGCCGATCGGCGGCATGGGCGCGCTGACCGACGCGTTGGCCACCGCCGCACGTACGGCCGGCGCGGAGATCGTCACCGACTGTGCGGTCACCGCCGTCGCCACCGACGGACACGAGGCCGAAGTGAGTTTCGCGGGCGGCGCCGTCGCCGCGGGTCACGTACTGGTGAACGCCGCGCCTCAGGAACTTGCCGGGTTGCTCGGCGCCCCAGGCGACCCGAAACCCGAAGGCGCACAGCTGAAGATCAATATGCTGCTGCACCGCCTACCGAAGTTGCGGGACAGCGCGGTCGACCCGCGCGAGGCGTTCGCGGGCACCTTCCACATCGCGGAATCGTATGCACAACTCGACCAGGCCTACGGTGAGGCGGCGATCGGCCGGATCCCGTCCGCACCACCCTCGGAGATCTACTGCCACACTCTGACGGACCCGTCTATCCTGTCGCCGGAGCTGGCGGCGCAGGGTATGCACACCCTCACGCTGTTCGGCCTGCACACTCCGGCAAAGCTTTTCGCGAAAGATCCGGCGCGGGTCAAAGCCGAGCTGGTCGAAGCGACCTTGGCCCAGTTGGATTCGGTGCTGGCCGAGCCGATCGCGGATTGCCTCGCCGTCGACGAGCGCGGCGAGCCCTGCCTGGAGGCGAAGACGCCGCTGGACCTGGAACGCGAGGTCGGCCTGCCGGGTGGGCATATCTTCCACCGCGACTTGGCTTTTCCCTACCGCGCGGACGATTCCCCGGTGGACCCGGCCACGCGCTGGGGCGTCGCCACCGCGTACGCCAACGTGTTTCTGTGCGGCGCGAGCGCGGTTCGCGGCGGCGGTGTCAGTGGCATTGCCGGTCACAATGCCGCGATGGCCGTCCTCGAACCGCGCCCGTGAGCAACGCGGGGGAGCGTCAAACCTTCGGTGACAGGGCGACTTTCGCGCGTCGTCCGGGGCTTTCGGTGGCGATCGCCGCCTCGGCCGCCGAGTCCAGCGCGAAGGTGGCTTCGACTTCCAGCCGCAGCACTCCTTCGGCGGCCGCGGACAGCAGTTCGCCGATCAGCCGCCGCCGGTCTTCGGCCGGTGTCTCCTCGATCCGCTTCGAGCCCCAAAAGCCTTTCACCACAGCTTGTTTGAAGATGAGCGTGCCCGGGTTCAAGCTCAACGGCTGCCCGGACAGCGCCCCGAACGAGATCAGCCAGCCCTTGGGTCCGAGCAAGGCCAGCAGGTCGTCGGCCGCGCGGCCGCCCACCTGATCGACCGCCCGTACGATCGGCGCTCCCGCGGTGGCGGCCGCGGCAGCATCGCGCCAGCCGTCGGCCTCGGTGTCGAACACCGGCTCGAAGCCGTCGGCTTGCAGCGCCGCCACCGATTTCGGCCCGCGCACCAGATTGAGTACCCGGATACCGCGTTGCCGCGCCAGCACATTGACGAGCCTGCCGACCGCACCGTTGGCCGCGTTGACCGCGATCCAGTCGCCCTCGGCCAGCTCGAGGTCTTCGAGCAGCATCAAAGCGCTGAGCGGCATGGCGAGCAATTGTGCGGCCGTCTCGTCGGACACCTGGTCCGGCACCGGCACCGCCTGGGCCGCTTTCGCGAGGAAGAAGTCGGCCCAGACGTTCTGTGCGCCGGACACGGTGACCCGTTGGCCGACAGCCAAACCGGTGACTCCGGGACCGAGGGCGTCGACGATACCGACGCCCTCGGTGCCGGGGATCGCGGGCAGCGCCGGCCGGTAGCCGTACACGCCACGCACGATGGCCAGGTCGTGATTGTGGATGGGGGACAGGATCAACGCGACCCTGATCTCGCCCTCGCCCGGCTCGGGTACCGGCCGTTCCGCTGTGGTCAGTACGTCTTTGGGATCTCCGAAGCTCTCGATGACTACAGCACGCATGTCGGCCCTCCGCTCAGTCTTCGGCGACGACTACGTCGACGTCGATGTTGCCGCGGGTGGCGTTGGAGTAGGGGCACACCTGGTGGGCCTTGTCGGCGAGCGCCTGCGCTTCGTCACGCGACAGGTGCGGCAGCGAGACCTCGAGGGTGACGGTCAAACCGAACCCGCCGGCGTCGTTCGGGCCGATGCCGACCTTCGCGCCGACGGCCGAGTCGTCGATATTCGCCTTGGCCTGCTTGCCGACCAGGCGCAGGGCGCCGTGGAAGCAGGCGGCGTAGCCCGCCGCGAACAGCTGCTCGGGGTTGGTGCCCTCGCCGCTGCCGCCCATCTCCTTGGGTGCGGCGAGGGCGACGTCCACCTTGCCGTCGGTGGTCCTGGCGTGGCCGTTGCGCCCGTCGCCGGTCGCCAGCGCCTCTGCGGTGTACAGGATCTGCATGTCATTCTCCTTGTTCGAGGGTCGATGTCAGTGCTTGGGTCAGTCGCCGCAGGCTGGCCTGCAGCATCAGGTATTCGTCCATGGACAGCCCACTGGCGGCCGACATCTGCGCGGGGATGTCGCAGGCCTCGGCGCGCAGCGCCCGCCCGTGTTCGGTGAGGTGGATATCGACGCGACGTTCGTCCTCGGCCGAACGCCTGCGCTCGATGTGTCCCGCGGCCGCCAGTCGCTTCAACAGCGGTGAGAGTGTTCCGGAATCCAGTGCCAGCACCTGGCAGAGCTCGCCGACGCTGCGTCCGTCGCGCTCCCAGAGGGCCAGCAGCACGAGGTACTGCGGGTAGGTGACCCCGAGCTTTTCGAGCTTTGTTCGGTAGACCGCCGTCATCGCCCTCGACGCCGCGTAGAGCGAAAAACACAGCTGCTCGTCGAGGTGCAGGGGATCGGTCATGTCAACAACGTAGCCCACAACTAAGTTGTGCACAACATATCTGGTGGGGTGTTCCGGGTCACAGGCCGGCCTCGGTCGGGTGGGCGATAGAGTGTCGGGCCGATGGCGCGGGTGCACAAACGATTCCCGTTCGTTCGGCGACGCGGGCGACTCGTGTCCATTCTGACTCTTCGATGTTTATCTCCGAATCCGCCGACACGCGTTCGTGGGCGCTTGTACAGTCAGCCGCACGTCGCCTTACCCCGCTAGGAGCCGCATCATGGTCCGCGAAAACGATCGGCTGATCCGCACCGATGTACCGCATTCCGCACGGATCTGGAATTATTGGCTCGGGGGACAGGACTTTTACGAAGTCGACCGCATTGCCGGCGAGTCCGGCGAATCGGTATTCCCGGATATCGGAACGATGGCCCGGCAATCACGCCGATTCCTGATCCGCGTCGTGCGTCATCTCGCCGCCGAGGCGGGCATCCGGCAGTTCCTCGACATCGGCACCGGACTGCCGACGATGCAGAACACGCACGAGGTCGCGCAGGGTGTCGCGCCCGAGTCCAAGATCGTCTACGTGGACAACGATCCGCTCGTGCTCGCGCACGCGCGGGCCTTGCTGATCAACACCACCGACGAGGGCGTCACCGCGCTCGTGGAATCCGATTTCCACAATCCTGAACAGATTGTGCAAGAAGCGCGCAATATTCTGAACTTCAACAAGCCGATTGCCGTCATGTTCATGGGCGTACTCGGTCACGCACGCACTTGGGACGACGTTATCCGCATCACCGGCGCGCTACAGGATGCCATTCCATCCGGTAGTTATTTCGCTATGTACGAAGGCACTACGGAGGATCAGCGGCTGGTTCGCCTATCGGACTACTACGCGAAAACCGGCGCGGTTCCGTACTACGTCCGCAGCGTCGACCAGATCCGTGAGGTCTTCCGCAATCTCGAACTGGTCGAGCCCGGCGTGGTGCCGGTGAACCAGTGGCATCCCGACGCCGCCGAGCCGGTCGAAAAGCCCTCGGCCGCCTGGGGCGGGGTCGGGCGCAAGCGCTGAGCGATCACCGGCCGCCGATGCGCTGGGTCAGTTGATCCGCGGTGGCACGGACCCGGGCCGCCAACGGCGCCCAGTCCGCCGGGCACGGCGACACCTCGCAGTGGTGCCGCAGCGTGACGCTGATCGCCGCGATCGGGCTGTGATTGTGATCGAAGACCGGATAGGCCACCGACGCGAAACCGGGAGTGACATGCCCGTCCTCGCAGGCCCAGCCGCGACGGCGTTCGGTCGCCAGCACCGTGCGCAACGCCTGCAACGAGTTCGGCCCCCGTTCGGTGCGGCGCACGAACGCCGCCGCCGACGGGAACAGTGCGCGGATCTGCGCCGGCGGCAGGTGGGCCAGAATCGCCCGGCCGCACGCGGTGAGATGGGCCGGTAGCCGGACACCGACGCCGGTGACCAGGGTTTCCGGCCGGACCGGGCGCTCCTTGATGAGATACAGCAGCTCGTTGCCGTGCAGCACGCCGAGATGCGCGTTGTGCCCCACCTGCTCGACCAGTTCGCGCAGCAGCGGTCCGGCCAGCCGCTCGAGCGGATCGTGGCGCAGGTAGGCCGAGCCGAGTTCGAACGCGGCGATGCCCAGTCCGTAGCGCCGCTCGCTGGGCAGCCGCGTCACGAAACGGGCCGCCTCCAGCTCGCCGAGCAGATGGTAGGTGGTGGACCTGGGCAGGTCGAGCTCGCGCGCGATCGTCGAGGCCGAGATGGGTCCGGCTCGCCCGGCCAGTAGCCGCAACACCGCCAACCCGCGACGCAACGCCGGGACGTCACTGCTGGTTCCCATGCCATCTCCTCGGCGTGTCTTGTATATCAGACACTATCGCACCGGCCCGCGTTCTCCGCTGCCCGTCGCGACGGTGGAATAGTGGCCATGCCCGACACCGCACAACTACCCGCCGTGGCCCTCGACGCACCCCTCACCGGGGAGCAGGTCGTCGCGGTCGCCCGGCACGGCGCCAAGGTCCACCTCAGCCAGGCCACCGAGGAGCGGCTGGCCGCGGCACGGGCCCACGTCGACGCGCTGGCCGCGGGCGCGGTGCCGACCTACGGTGTCTCCACCGGGTTCGGCGCGCTGGCGACCCGCCACATCCCGGCCGAGAGCCGGGTCGCGTTGCAGCGCTCGCTGATCCGCTCGCACGCCGCGGGCGCCGGTCGCCCGGTGGAGCGTGAGGTGGTTCGCGCGCTGATGGTACTGCGGCTGCGCACCCTGGCCACCGGCCACACCGGCGTGCGGCCGGAGACGGCCGCCACGCTCGCCGCGTTGATCAACGCCGACATCACCCCGGTCGTCCACGAGTACGGCTCCCTCGGCTGCTCCGGCGACCTCGCCCCGCTGGCCGCCGTCGCGCTGGCGCTCATGGGCGAGGGCGAGGTCACCGACGCCGCGGGCACCGTGATGGACGCCGGAAAAGCGCTGCGCCTCAACGGCATCCAGCCGGTGGTCCTCGCCGAGAAGGAGGGGCTGGCGCTGACCAACGGCACCGACGGCATGCTCGGCATGCTGGTGCTCGCGCTGGCCGACCTGACCATGCTGCTCGACGTCGCCGACATCACCGCGGCGATGAGTGTGGAAGCGTTGCTCGGCACCGACCGGGTCTTCGCCGCCGACCTGCAGGCCTTGCGCCCGCATCCGGGACAAGGCCGCTCCGCCGCCCGGATCGCGGCCGCGCTGGCCGGCTCGGACATCGTGGCCAGTCACCGTGGGCCCGACTGCAATCGGGTACAGGACGCCTACTCGCTGCGCTGCGCGCCGCAGGTGCACGGTGCGGCCCGGGACACCGTGGCGCACGCCGAACTGGTCGCGAGCCGGGAGCTGGCCGCGGCCGTCGACAACCCGGTGGTGCTGGCCGACGGTCGCCTGGAATCCAACGGCAACTTCCACGGCGCCCCGGTCGCCTATGTGCTCGACTTCCTGGCGATCCCGGTGGCCGACGTGGCGAGCATGGCCGAACGCCGCACCGACCGGATGCTGGATGTCGCACGGTCCCATGGCCTTCCGGCGTTCCTGGCCGCCGACCCCGGCGTCGACTCCGGCCATATGATCGCCCAGTACACCCAGGCCGCGGTGGTCAGCGAACTGAAGCGGCTGGCCGTGCCCGCCTCGGTGGATTCGATTCCCAGCAGCGCGATGCAAGAGGACCACGTCTCGATGGGCTGGTCCGCGGCCCGCAAACTGCGCACCGCCGTAGACGGCCTGGCCACCGTCCTGGCCGTCGAATACCTCACGGCCGCAAGGGCACTCGACTTGCGCGCCCCGCTGCGTCCGGGCCCGGCGACCGCCGCCGCGGTGGCGCTGCTGCGCGCCGAGGTCGACGGCCCCGGCCCGGATCGGCACCTCGCGCCCGAGATCGCCGCCGCGGAGCGACTGGTGCGTTCAGGCGCGCTCGCCCGCGCGGTCGAAGCGCAGCTGAGCGCATGAACGGGCGGGTCATCGACACGGCCGTGGCAGCCACTTCTCTTTTTCTGAACGAGCACAGGCAGGGGCAGATTTCATGACTCGAGTAATCACGGCCGCGCGGGGGACGCAGCTCACCGCCAAGAACTGGCAGGCCGAGGCCGCCATGCGGATGCTGCACAACAACCTCGACCCGGCGGTGGCCGAGCGCCCGCAGGATCTGGTGGTGTACGGCGGCACCGGTAAGGCCGCGCGCGACTGGGCCAGTTTCGACGCGATCACCCGCTGCCTGACCACCCTGGAGACCGACGAGACGCTGCTGGTGCAGTCGGGCAAGCCGGTCGGCGTGTTCCGCACCCACGAGTGGGCGCCCCGGGTGCTGATCGCGAACTCCAATCTGGTCGGCGATTGGGCGAATTGGCCCGAGTTCCGCAGGCTCGAATCGCTCGGCCTGACCATGTACGGCCAGATGACCGCGGGCTCGTGGATCTACATCGGCACGCAGGGCATCCTGCAGGGCACCTACGAGACCTTCGCGGCGGTGGCCGACAAGCGGTTCGGCGGCAGCCTCGCCGGCACGCTCACGGTGACCGCGGGCCTGGGCGGCATGGGCGGCGCGCAACCTCTCGCGGTGACCATGAACGACGGTGTGGCGCTGGTGATCGAATGCGATCCGGCCCGCGCGCACCGGCGCGTGCAGGAGCGCTATCTCGACGAGGTCGCCACCGACCTGGACGACGCGGTGCGCCGCGTGAGCGAGGCCCGCAAGCAGCGAAAAGCCTTGTCCGTAGGGCTGATCGGCAATGCCGCCGAGGTGCTGCCGCGCCTGCTGGAGCTGGGGCTGGATCCCGAGATCGTCACCGACCAGACCTCCGCGCACGACCCGCTGGCCTACCTGCCGCGCGGCATCGCCGTCGAGGACTGGGCGGACTACGCGGCCAAGAAACCGGACGAGTTCACCGAGCGCGCGCGCGAATCGATGGCCGAGCACGTCGGCGCGATGCTCGGCTTCCTCGACCGGGGCGCCGAGGTATTCGACTACGGCAATTCGCTACGTGGTGAAGCACAGCTCGGCGGCTGCGACCGGGCGTTCGATTTCCCCGGCTTCGTCCCCGCCTATATCCGGCCGCTGTTCTGCGAAGGCAAGGGCCCGTTCCGCTGGGCCGCGCTGTCGGGCGACCCGGCCGATATCGCGGCCACCGACCGCGCCATGCTGGAGCTGTTCCCGGAGCACGAATCGCTGCGCCGGTGGATCACGATGGCGAGCGAACGCGTTGCCTTCCAAGGCCTTCCGGCTCGCATCTGCTGGCTCGGTTACGGTGAGCGCCACCTCGCGGGATTGCGCTTCAACGAGATGGTGGCCAGCGGCGAATTGCAGGCGCCGGTGGTGATCGGGCGCGATCACCTCGACTCCGGCAGCGTGGCCTCGCCGTACCGGGAGACCGAGGCGATGGCCGACGGCTCCGACGCGATCGCGGACTGGCCGCTGCTGAACGCCATGCTCAACACCGCGTCCGGCGCGAGCTGGGTCTCCATCCATCACGGCGGCGGCGTCGGCATCGGCCGCTCCATTCACGCCGGGCAGGTGTGCGTCGCCGACGGCACCGCGCTGGCCGCGCAGAAGATCGAGCGGGTGCTCACCAACGACCCCGGCACGGGCGTGATCCGGCACGTGGACGCGGGCTACGACCGCGCGAACAAGATCGCCGCCGAGCGCGGCGTCCGCGTCCCCATGCACGAGGCGCCGTGAACCGCCGGCCGGGACCGAGCACGACAGGAGCGACGCCGTGGGCGTGAACGAGCTGATGGCCGAAATCGCCGGTGTCGGAAGGGATGCGCGGCGCGGCGGCTATTCGCGCCATGTCTACGACTACGCCGATTTCGAGTTGCGCGACTGGTATATCGACCAGGCGCTGCACATCGGACTGGACGTGAACACCGACCGCAACGGCAACATCTGGGCTTGGTGGGGAAGTCCGGAGGCCGGCGCGGTGGTCACCGGCAGCCATCTCGATTCGGTACCCGGCGGCGGCGCCTTCGACGGCCCGCTCGGCGTCGCCAGTGCCCTCGCGGCGGTGGAGATCCTGCAGGACAAGGGTTTCACGCCCGCGCGGCCGCTCGCCGTGCTGGTCTTCGCCGAGGAAGAAGGCGGGCGGTTCGGGGTGCCCTGCCTCGGTTCCCGGCTGCTCACCGGCGCCCTCGACCCCGATCGCGCCCGCAACCTCCGTGACGCGGAAGGCATCACCCTCGCCGAGGCGGCGGTGAAGGCGGGGCACGATCCGAAACGGTTCGGGCCCGACCCCGAGCTGCTGTCGAAGATCGGGTGTTTCGTGGAGTTGCACGTCGAGCAGGGCCGTGGCCTGATCGAGCTGGACAGCCCGATCGCCACCGGCAGCACCATCATCGCGCACGGTCGCTACCGATTCTCCTTCTCGGGGCAGGGCAATCACGCGGGTGCGACCAGGCTCGGCGACCGGCACGACCCGATGCTGCCCGCCGCCGCCGTGGTGGCCGCCGCCCGCCGGGCCGCGGCCGCGATGACCGACGCCCGCGCCACGGTGGGCAGGCTGGTGCCCACGCCGGGCGGCACGAACGTGATCGCCTCCACGGTGGATCTGTGGCTGGACGCGCGCGCGGCCGGCGACGGCCGCACCGCGGCACTCGTCGAGGACATCACCGAGGCGGCGTCCGCGGCCGCCGCGGCCGAGGGCTGCGAGCTGACCGTCACCGAGGAGTCCTATTCGGACGACGTGGTTTTCGACGAGCCGCTGCGGCGGCGGATGGACAAAGTGCTCGGCGGCGTCCCCGCGCTGCCGACCGGCGCCGGTCACGATGCGGGCATTCTCGCGGCCCACGTGCCCTCGGGCATGCTGTACGTGCGCAATCCCACCGGCATCAGCCACGCCCCCGAGGAACATGCCGAGGCCGCCGATGTGGCCAGTGGCGCACAGGGTTTGGCGCGTGTGCTGGAGGAGCTGGCCGGATGAGCCGCGACCAGCTCGCAAGCACCACACGGCCCGCCGCGCCGGAGGTGCGGCCGTGACCGTGTATTGGGCCGAATATGCGTGGCTGCCGGATGGTTTGGCGACCGGCGTGGCGATCGACGTGCGCGGGACGGCGATCCACTCGGTGGTCCCGGGCGCCGAGCCCGCCGGTGAGCTGCTGCGCGGGCTGACCGTGCCGGGATTCGCCAACGCGCACTCGCACGCCTTCCATCGTGCGCTGCGCGGCCGCACCCAGCACGATCAGGGCACGTTCTGGACGTGGCGCGAGCGCATGTACGCCGTTGCGGCGCGGCTGGATCCGGACTCGTACTATCGGCTGGCCCGCGCCGTCTACGCGGAGATGGTGCTGGCCGGCTACACCAGCGTCGGCGAGTTCCACTATCTGCACCACGCGCCGGGCGGCGTGCCCTACGCCGATCCCACCGCCATGAGCGCCGCGCTCGCGGCCGCCGCCGCGGACGCGGGCATCCGGCTGACCCTGCTCGACACCTGCTATCTCGCAGGCGGTTTCGGTGTCGAGCTGGGCGAGCATCAGCTGCGTTTCAGCGACGGCACCGTGGACGCGTGGGCCACCCGCGCCGCCGCGTTCACACCGACCTCGGAGCTGGTGCGCACCGGCGTCGCCGCGCATTCGGTGCGGGCCGTGCCGTCGGCCGCGCTGCCGGTCATCGCGGCGGCGGCGGCCGGCCGGCCGTTGCATGTCCACCTGTCCGAGCAGCCCGCCGAGAACAGTGATTGCGTTGCCGCGCACGGCCTCACGCCGACGGCCCTGCTGGCGAAGACCGGGGTGCTCGGGCCGCAGACCGTCGCGGTGCACGCGACCCACCTCACCGCGTTGGATATCGGACTGCTCGCCGACTCCGCCAGCCGGGCGTGCTTCTGTCCCACCACCGAACGCGACCTCGGTGACGGTATCGGCCCGGCGCGTGCGCTGTCCGACGCCGGCGTCGGACTGTGCCTCGGCACCGACAGTCACGCGGTCATCGATGCGTTCGAGGAATGGCGGGCGCTCGAACTCGACGAACGTCTGGCCAGCCGGGCTCGTGGCCGCTTCACCCCGGCCGAGTTGTACCGTGCCGCCACCGATCACGCGTCCATCGGCTGGCCCGAAGCCGGGCGGATCGCCGTCGGCGCGGCCGCCGACCTGGTCACCGTCGACCTGGATTCGATCCGCACCGCGGGTACCGCGCCCGCCGCCGCGCTGTTCGCCGCCGGCGCGAGTGATGTCCGCGCGGTGCTGATCGCCGGGCGGCCCGTGGTGACCGAGCACCGCCACCTGCGCGTGGACCACCCAGCAACCGTGTTGCGAGAGGAGATCGAGGCACTGTGTCGACCCTGATCACCGGTATCGGCGAACTCACCACCAATACCGAGGAGGGCCAGCTGCGCGACGCGGCGGTGCTGCTCGACGGCCAGCGCATCGCCTGGGTCGGCCCGGCCACCGCGGCGCCCGCGGCCGACGAACGGGTCGACGTGGGCGGTCGCGCCGTGCTGCCCGGCTGGGTCGACAGCCACACCCACCTCGTCTTCGCGGGGGACCGCACCGCCGAGTTCGAGGCGCGGATGGCGGGACGGCCCTACCGCGCGGGCGGCATCGCGACCACCGTCGCCGCCACGAGAGCCGCGTCGGACGAACAACTTTCGGCCAATCTGGCGCGGCACATCGCCGAGGCCCGGCGGCAGGGCAGCACCTGTATCGAGACCAAGACGGGCTATGGGCTCAGCGTCGCCGACGAACTGCGCTCCGCTCGGCTCGCCGCCGCGGCCGCCGAC
The DNA here is from genome assembly GCF_000710915.1 of Nocardia brasiliensis IFM 10847. Lineage (GTDB taxonomy): Bacteria > Actinomycetota > Actinomycetes > Mycobacteriales > Mycobacteriaceae > Nocardia > Nocardia brasiliensis_A. The sequence goes on along the minus strand of NZ_BAUA01000087.1, from coordinate 52,814 downwards.
GAAGTGACCTTCCTCGGTGCGCACCTGGTGCCGTCCGGGATGACTGCCGACCACTACGTCGATCTGGTGTGCGGAGCGATGCTCGACGCGGTCGCGCCCTACGTCCGGTGGGCCGATGTGTTCTGTGAGACCGGCGCGTTCGACGAAGCCCAGACCGACCGGGTGCTCCGGGCGGCCGATGCGCGCGGCCTCGGGTTGCGCGTGCACGGTAACCAGCTCGGTCCCGGGCCCGGTGTGCAATTGGCGGTGAAACACGGTGCGGCGAGCGTGGATCACTGCACCTATCTGACCGACGCGGATATCGAAGCGCTCGCCGCCTCCGACACCGTCGCCACCGTGTTGCCCGCGTGCGATCTGTCCACCAGACAGCGGCTCGCCCCCGCCCGCGCGCTGCTGGACGCGGGCGCGACGGTCGCGCTGGCCACCAACGCGAATCCCGGCAGCTCCTACACCACCTCCATGGCGTTCTGCGTGGCGACCGCGGTCTTGCAGATGGGTCTTTCGGTCGCCGAAGCGGTGTACGCCGCGACCGCGGGCGGCGCGCGTGCACTGCGCCGCGACGACGTCGGCGTGGTGCGCGTCGGTGCGCGCGCGGATCTCCAGGTGCTGGACGCGCCGTCGGTCACGCACCTGGCCTATCGACCGGGTGTGCCGTTGACGTTCGCGGTGTGGCGGTTGGGCCGGGCGGTCGTGCTGCCGGTGCGCGACTGAGCGGCTCAGCGCGCTGGGAAGCGTACGACGCGATCGTCGTTCGGTCGCTCGTCGCCGCGTCCGTCGGTGTTGGAGGTGGTGATCCACAGTGCGCCGTCCAGTGCCGCGATGACGGTGCGCAGGCGGCCGTAGGTGTTGCGCAGCTCGGCTCGTGGCTCGCCGGGCACTCCGTCGCGCAGGGGCACCACCCACAGTCGCTCGCCGCGCAACGCCGCGACATACAGTGTGTCCCCGCCGATTGCGATGCCGGAGGGTGAAGCCTCGGCGGTCGACCAGGTGAGCAGCGGCTCGGTGAATCCGCGATCGGCGCCGCCTTTCCCCTCGACGGTCGGCCAGCCGTAGTTACGCCCGGGTTCGATCAGGTTGATCTCGTCGAACCTGTTCTGCCCGAACTCCGCCGCGAACAAGCGACCCGAACCGTCCCACGCCAAACCCTGTACATTGCGATGGCCCAGGCTGTAGACCGGCGAGCCCGGAGTCGGGTTGCCTTGCGCCGGTTGGCCTTCGGGAGTGAGCCGGAGGATCTTCCCGTTAGGGCCGGCGGGATCCTGGGAAAGCGCGCTCTGCCCCGCGTCGCCGGTTCCCACATACAGCATGCCGTCCGGCCCGAAGGCGATCCGTCCACCATTGTGGTTGCCCGCCTTGGCGATTCCGGCGAAGATCAGCTCCGGTGGGCCGTCGGGCCGCAGCCGGACGATCCGATTGTCGTTCTTCGCCGTGAAATAGGCGTACACCTGGCGGTTTTCGAGATACTGCGGGGACAGCGCCACACCGAGGAGCCCGCCTTCGCCGCGCGCGTCGACGCCCGGCACCTGATGCACCGGTTCGGGCGCCTGTCCCGGCATGATCCGCAGAATCCGCCCGCTGTCGCGCTCGGCCACCAGGGCGCCGCCGCCGGGGATGAGCGCGAGCCCCCACGGCACCTCGATGCCCTGCGCGATCTCCTCGGCCGCGTCCAGCGCTGGGGTGCCCGCCGGGTTGCTCGCGGCGGTGACGGGCGCGGTGGTCACCGGTGTGGTGCCGGTCGGCGCGGTGGCCGGGTCGTGCGACTCCGCACACGCGGACAGGGCGCCGACCAGCAGCATCGCCGCCGTCCCGGCGCGTATCCGGGGACTGCTGCTCGACCTGATCGCCGACTTGCGCACCAGCGCACCTCCGCTGTCATCGCGTGTGGACATCGAGTTGTCCATTGTCGTCCAGCGTGCCGCGCGGCGCGCTGGAACAAGCCGCATCGGTGACCCGCGCGGCACGGGCGGTAGCCTGACCCAAGTCTTGTCCCCGAACCCCGCAGAGGTCATGTGGAACTTCGTCAACTGAGATACTTCGTCGCGGTGGCCGAAGAACTACATTTCGGCAGGGCGGCCGAGCGGCTGATGATCGTGCAGTCGTCGGTCAGCCAGCAGCTCAGCAGGCTGGAGCGTGAGCTCGGCGTGGTCCTGCTGGAACGTTCACCCCGCAGCGTCCGGCTCACCGAGGCCGGGGCGGCGTTCCTGCCTGCCGCCCGCCGGGTGCTGGCGGCGGAGCGGCGCGCGCGATCCAGCGTCGCCGATTTCCTCACCCCGCCTTCGGTATTGCGGATCGGGACCAGTCGCGGCATGGGCGAGCGATTGGAGCGATTGCTGGTCGCGTTGAAACAGCGCGCCCCGGGCCTGAAGGTCGAGCTGACGTCCGCCGCCCTCGGGCAGCGCTTGCGCAAGGTCTCGGAATACGAGTGGGACGCGGCGTTTCTGCGCGGCGAGGTGGCGGCCCCGGAGGGCGTGCGCCAGATCCCGGTCTGGCACGACGAGCTGGTGGTCGCGCTGCCCGCCGACCATCCTTCGGCGCTCGATCGCTGCGTGGATCTGGCCGAACTGGCCGAGCTGCCGCTGTATCTGACCAACCGCCTCAACAACGCGTTACTCGACGATCTGGTGCTCACCGCTTGCCACAACGCGGGTTTCGAGCCGGTGCTCGGCCCCGAGCAGATCTCCATCCAGGACACCCTGGCGGTGCTCGGCGCGGGCGAACCCGGGTGGACCGTGCTGTACGCACCGCACGCCCGGCTGTTGCGCAGCAGCAGAGTGGCGTTCCTGCCGCTGTGCACACCGGGCGTGCTCGCGTTGCCGACGGTGCTCGCCGTGCGCAGCAGTGCGATGGACCGCCTGCAGCCGTTGCTCGAGGCCTGCAAGGACGTCGCGCTGGGTGACGCCGTGCTGGACGAGGAAGATCTGGGCGACCAAGACCGGGCGTCCTGATCAGGAACCGGCGTGGACGGCCGGGCCTGCCCGGACCGAGACCGGCTTCGTGACTCGACCCAAATGCGTGCCGTACCAATCCGATACGCGCCGCCAGACTGCCGTCGCCGCAGTGGGGGCCGCAGAGTCATCCGGGCATATCAGACCCGGACAAACCGACTGGGCCGTACCTCCCGGGAAATTCGCACCACGATTGCTATGTTGTCCCCTCGCTACACCGTAACTCAATCAGCGTGCGAGAACTCAGTCGAGGAGACGGATGCGTTCGGGGCGTCAAGTGGCACAACGGTTTGTCAGTGTGGCTCGAGCGGTGACGGCGGTAGCCGTGCTCGTGGCCGGCGGTCTGTTCGCGGTAGATTCCCTATCCGGCGCCGCAGCCGCGGAACCGAGCAACGACCCCGATGGTCAGCGCAGCGAGCGCTGGACCGCACTCCATGACGGACCGCAGCCCTACGCCGATGTGCACATCGACTGGGACGTCCCCATCCGGATGAGCGACGGCGTCGTGTTGAAGGCCAATGTGTACCGTCCGATGGACGCCGCGGGACAGATCGAGCAGCGGCCCTTGCCGACGATCGTGAATCTCACGCCGTACAGCAAACTGGCGTCCAATCTGGTCGATTCGGCGCTGGCCATCCCGAATCTGCAACCGATGGCAGTGGACCTGATCCGGCGGATGGACCTGTCCGGCACCCCGGTCAGCGGTTTCGAGGATCTGCTGCACGCGCTCGACGGCGGCACCGTGCACACCGTGCTCGGCATCGATCGCGACCTCATCCGCAGCGGCTACACGCAGGTGATCGCCGATGTCCGGGGCACCGGCTTCTCCCAGGGGATGTGGGACACGCTCGGCGCGCGCGAGCAACTGGACACCCGGGAGGTGATCGAGTGGGCCGCCGCCCAGCCGTGGTCCAGCGGCAAGATCGGCATGAACGGCGGTTCCTACGCGGGCATCAACCAGCTCCGCGCGGCCGAAAACGCCCCGGCCGCACTGAAAGCCATCTTCCCGGTCACGCCGGGCAGTGACCTGATGCGCGACGTCGTCGCGCCGGGCGGCGGCATCGGCACCACCTTCATGCCGCTCTGGCTGAGCAACGTGAACCAGATGAAGGTGCTGCCCGACGTGCGCTCGATGCTCGACGGCACCTTCGACTGGCAGTGGTTCCACGACCGGATGGCCGACCCGTCGACAAATTACGACCTGCTGGTCCAGGCGTTGGTCACGCCGTCGCTGGACGCCGTGCCGCCCGCCCTGGCCGAGTTGCTGGACGAGAACAGCGAACTGCGCCAAGGCATTCTGGGCCACCCGGAGCGGATCACCGTGCCCACCTTCGTCTACAGCGGGTGGCACGATATCTTCGCCAACAGCGCCACGAAGCTCTACAACGCGATACCGTTGGCCCCGAACCAGAAACAGTTGATCGTCGGCGACACCTATCACGCGAATCCGGGTTCGGGCACCGGCTTTCCGGGCGCACCGCCGCGGCTGCCGGTGTTGCAGCGGGTGTGGTTCGACAAGTGGCTCAAGGACATCGACCACGGGATCGGCGACTTCGGCCCGGTGACCGTCTGGGAGCAGGGCGGCGGCTGGATCACGCTGGGGGAGTTCCCCCAGACCGACGTCACCCACCGCCGCGTGTATCTGACCGCGGCGCCGAGTGGCACCGCGACGAGCGTCTACGACGGGTCGCTGGCCGCTGCGGGGCCGGGCGAGCGCAAGACCCTGACGGTGGCGCCCGGCTTGAGCACCGTGTGTTCGCGCGACGCCGCCCAGGGGTCGGCGGGTCTCACCGCGGCATTGGACATGTGCGCCAAGGATTCCCGGATCGCCGAGCAGAACGCGCTGACCTTCACCGGCGCGCCGGTCGCCGAGCCGACGGTCATCTCCGGGCCGATCAACGCCCATCTCAACACCGTGCACGACGCGACCGACGGCTACTGGTCGGTGACCGTGAACGATGTTGCGCCGGACGGTACTTCCACCGTGTTGAGCACCGGCCAGCTGACCGCGTCGATGCGCGCGATCGACGAGGCGAAGAGCACCCGTTCGGCCAACGGTGATTTCACCGCACCGTACAACCCGATCACCCTGGATCGGCTACTGCCCGTGGTGCCCGGTGAGCCGACGGTACTGGATATCGCCGTCATTCCGGTGCAGGCGGTGCTGCAACCGGGGCATCGACTGCGCGTCGACGTCTTCGCCGGAAACTCGCCGAAGGCGCTGGCTTTCCGGCCGCTGCTGAACAACACCGAACTGAAACCGCAATCGCTGCTGCTGGATCCGGCCGCGCCGAGCTTCGTCAACCTGCCGACCAGCAGGCCGCTCGACTGAGCCGAGCGGCGCCGCCGGTCCGCGGGTCAGAGCTTGGCCTGCACCTGGTCCGCGATCAACGCGAGGTGGTCGAGGTCGGCGAGATCGAGGATCTGCAAGTAGATCCGCTGGGTACCGATCTCGGCGTAGCGACCGATCTTGTCGACCACTTCGGCGGGCGAGCCGGCCAGGCCGTTCGTCTTCAGTTCGGCCACCTCGCGGCCGATCGCAGCGGCGCGCCGGGCCACCTCGGCGTCGTTCGCGCCGACGCAGGCGACGAGACCGTTCGAGTAGACGAGGTCCTCGCCCCGGCGGCCGCGGGCCTCGGCGGCGGCGCGTACCCGGCCGAACTGGGCGGCGCTGTCCTCGATCGAGGAGAACGGCATGTTGAACTCGGTCGCGTACTCGGCGGCCAGGCGCGGCGTGCGCTTGGCGCCGTGGCCGCCGATCAGCAACGGCACCGGACTCTGCACCGGCTTCGGCAACGCGGGAGAGTCGGTGAGCTGGTAGTGCTCGCCGTCGAAGGAGAAGGTGTCGCCGGGCTTGGTGGACCACAGCCCGGTGATGATCGCCAGTTGCTCCTCGAAGCGCGCGAACTTGTCCGCCGGGAAGGGGATGCCGTAGGCGGCGTGCTCCTCGGCGAACCAGCCGCTGCCCAGGCCCAGCTCCACCCGTCCGCCGGACATCTGGTCCACCTGCGCGACCTGGATGGCCAGTGGGCCGGGCAGCCGGAAGGTGGCGGCGGTGACGAGGGTGCCCAGCCGGATCCGCTTGGTCTCCCTGGCCAGTCCGGCGAGGGTGATCCACGCGTCGGTGGGGCCGGGCAGGCCGTCGGCGTCGCCCATCTTCAGGTAGTGGTCGGACCGGAAGAACGCGTCGAATCCCAGATCCTCGGTGGCCTTGGCAACGGTGAGCAGGGTGTCGTAGCTCGCACCCTGCTGCGGTTCGGTGAAGATGCGCAATTCCATGGGCACCATCGTGCCCGAGCTCCGCTGCGCCGATGCGGGCCGGGGTGTGATGTCGTGATGCCCGTCTCGGCGTGCGCGCGGGAGGGTCAATGGCAAGTTCCTGCCACGCGGCGGCCCGCGGCGCCCACCGCAGCGAGAGCGGATGTGCCCGAGCAGGTTTCGAAGTAGTGAAAGATATTGGTGTGCAACACAATTCGCAAGAACATCGAGGGGGCTGTCTAACATCCTGCGGCAGAACGCATCTCGATGACGGCGTGGTCGGGGAATCATGGGCAGTCGGTTTCTTAGTATTGCCTGACCTGACCCGGTCGGGTAACCTCAGTTGCCAGACGATCCAGATGAGACCGAGTTTAAATAGTCGGATCGTCCGTGCCGTTATCTACGCAATGGGGGTCTAGTTGTGGTGATGCGAACCAATGAGATGTCAATCTTTCTGACCTGATTACCCAGCAGGATCCGGTTTTCTGCTGCGATTAATTCGGTGGTTCTGTCGATTGCTCTGTCCGTGCGAGGCCCAACGATGTGGATCGCATGATTCTCCCAACGACGTGGAATTCGGAGCATCGACCAGCGAGTGACGGCGGTAGTGCCGTGCCGTCACTGGGTATTGTTGCCGACTTCGTTGTTCGGCTGACACGCGAGAATCAACACTGCCCGCCGCTCGGTGCGGTGCGGTAGTGCTGGGCTGTGTCGATTTTCCCTGGAGGATGATTAATGGTCCTGACTCGTATCGAATCCATCGGCACGTACGTGCCGGAACGGGTGGTCACCACCGAGGAATTGGTGGGACGGTTGGATCCGGAATTCCGCTTCGATCTGGAGCGGATCACCGGAATTCGGGAGCGGCGGGTGCATCGGAACGCGGACGGAGTCGTCGAGGATTCCTGTGTGCTGGCATCGACCGCCGCGCAACAATGCCTGGACAATTCCCGATATACGGCCGAAGACCTGGACATCGTGATCTCGACGTCGATAACACGAACTGTCGCCGGGACCAAGTTCTATTATGAACCGTCGTTCGCGCTGCTCGTCCGGAACACGATCGGTGCGCACGACGCGAAATACTTCGATATCACGAACGCGTGCGCGGGCATGTCCACCGGCGTGCTGATCCTGGACAGCATGATCAGGGCCGGCCTGGTCCGGCGCGGCCTGGTGGTCAGCGGAGAGCAGATCACCCCCATCGCGGAGACCGCGGTACGGGAGATCTCCAAGAAGTACGACCCGCACTTCGCCGCGCTCACCGTCGGCGACGCGGGCGCCGCGGTGGTCCTGGACGCGGAAGGCAGCCCGGGCGATTCGATCGAATTCATCGATATGATGACCTCGGCCGAATACGCCGATCTCTGCATCGGCATGCCCAGCGATCGGAACCAGGGCATCGCGATGTACACCGACAATCGCGCCATGCAGAACGAGGAACGGTATCTGCAAGGTATTCGTCGATTGCGTGACTATCTGGCGACCCGGGGGTCTTCGTTCGAGCAGGAAGGCTTCGATTTCGTCATCCACCACCAGTTCAGCAAGCCCGCGCTCGATTACGTCAACAGCCTGATGGCGCGCGAATACGAGAGTCCGCAACCGGAACATCTCACGTCGCTGGAAAAATACGGCAATACCGCATCGACATCCCATTTCGTGGTCCTGCACGACCATTTGAAACGAGGCGAGATACCGCCCGGGTCGAAGGTGCTGATCGTTCCGTCCGCGTCCGGAATGGTCTACGGGACCATCTCCGTATCTCTGCGTGAAGTAGGTGTGTGAGCCATGGGTATCGTGGTCGAAACCGTCCAGGTGAGCAATGATGCGGATACCGGAAGCGCCATCGAGCACGCGGTGCGGGCGGCGCGTGCCTGTGTGGCCGAGGTGGGCGACGCCGGTATCCATACCTTCATCAATACCGGCGTCTACCGCGACCGGAATATCGTGGAACCGGCCGTGGCCGCATTGATCCAGAAACGCGCCGAAATAGGCCTGCGGTACGCCTCGGATATCGAGCCGGTGTTGTCCTTCGATTTGATGAACGGCCCGTGCGGATTTCTCGGTGCCGTGGAGGTGTGTGATGCGATCTTGCGGACGCGCGGCAGCGGCCGCTGCCTGGTCGTCGCGGGCGACGGCCACCCCTCCACCGACCGCGCACGGTCGTTCCCCTATGCCTCGACCGGCGCCGCAGCTGTACTGAAACATGTTGCACAGCAAGTAGGTTTCGGCAAGGTGTACGGTGCGGCGACCACCGGCAAGTTCGAACCGCACGGATACGTCGATCTCGCCGAGATGGGCGCCGCCGGACGGGAAACTCTCAGCTTCGGCACGGTGTTCGATGAGGACGAGGTCTTCAAGACCGCGGTCCGGGCCGCGTCCGACTGCCTGGACGCCGAGCATATCGACCCTGCCACAACGACTTTGGTCACCACGCAGCCGGTGGCCGATTTCGGCGCGCGGGTCGCCGCGGAGCTGGGGTTCGGGCTCGTCGTGGCCGCACCGACCGGGTACGGCCGCGATCCGCACACCGCCGCCTCCTTGGTCGCGTACGCGGCGGCCACCGCCGACGGCCCGGCGTCGGACCTGCTGCTGCTCGCCGCGGGTGCGGGCCCGGTCGCCGCGGCGTCGCTCTACCGCAGGCCCGCAGCACGTTTCGCAGAATTGGGGGACCACGCATGACAGCACATACGCCCGCCGCCCGACGGCGGCCGGGCACCGGCCTTGTGGTCGGGATCGCCGAAACCGTCCGACTTGCCTGGTGGACAAGCATTCTCGCGGCCGAGTACCTGCTCGTGCCGCGCAATCGCACCGACGACGTCCGTAAGACCGCGATGTTGCGCCGCTACCTGCTGCGCATGGGACCGCTCTACATCAAGGCGGGGCAGATCCTCGGCACGCAGACCGGATGGTTCTCCCCGGACGCGGCCGACAATTTCCGTGAGTTCTTCTCCGGTCTGCCGCCGATGAGCCGCCGGAAACTGCGCAAGAAGGTGCGCGAAGGTTTCGGCGTCGCCGTGGAGGAGATCTTCGCGGACTTCGACTGGACACCCCTCGCGGTGGGCTCGGTCGCACAGGTGCACCGGGCGACCCTGCGCGACGGGCGTGCCGTCGCGGTGAAGATCGTGAAAGCCGGTGTCGCCGAACGTATTCGCGCCAGCTCGACGGTGATCGGCATGCTGCTCGCGATCGGTCACCGGATCATCCCGCAGGTCCGTTCGCTGGACGGCCCGGCGCACTTCGGTGAACTGCGGCCCGCCCTGATCGGCCAGTGCGACATGCTGGGCGAGGCGCAACGCCAGCAAGCCGTCGCGCACAACTTCCGGACCCACCCGTACCTGACGATTCCGGCCGTGCACGAGGAGCTCTGCCGCGCCGAGATCCTGGTCATGGAGTTCGTCGACGCGGTGTCCGGCGAAGAGGTCGAGCGGGTGCAGGCTTCGCATCCGGACCTGGCGCGCCGGTTGCAGGACGTCTTCTACACGATGGCGTTCTTCCACGGCTGCTTCCACGTCGACCCGCATCCGGGGAACATGATGTTCACCCACGAGGGCGGCATCATCGCGCTCGATTTCGGGTTGGTCGGATACCTGAGCGAAGACGACAAGTGGAACCTGGCGTCGTTCTTCTACGCCTGTGTCCGCAAGGAGTGGTCGGTGGCCTCGGACCGGTTCACCCGTGCGTTCGTGGCCCAGCCCGGCCGGCTCGGTCCGGCCCGCGAAGAGTACGAAGCCAAGCTGGCCGTCATCTTGCGCAAGCATTTCGAGACGGAGTCCTACAAGTGGTCCACCGTCGGCTTCTTCGACGAGGGCACCCGGCTGCTGCGCAGTTACGGCGCGCGCGTTACCACGTCGTTCTCCCTGCTCGCGCTCGCGTTCCTGACCGGCGAGGGCTATATCTGCCGGATCGATCCCGAGATCGATATCTGGCGTAACGGCCGCAAGTTCACCGACCGGTTCTCGCCCTATATGAGCGACGAGCTGAAGGCGGACTTCGAGAATCGGCTCGGTCGCCGGATCCCGCTGTCGATGCAGGTGAAGAACGACAAGCAGCGGCCGCTGATCGCGCCTTCGCACCTCGATCGATTCGCACTGCCGAGCGCGTTTCCGCTCATCGTGGCGGAGGCGGAAGGCTCGCGCATCGTCGACATCGACGGCAACAGCTATATCGACCTGTCCTCCGGCTACGGTCCGCACATTCTCGGCTATGCGCCCAAGTGCGCGGTCGCGGCGATCAGCGAGGCCGCCGCCAGCGGCGCCGTGAATTCGCTCGGCAACCGGCCCGAGCTCGAACTGGCGGAACTGATCGCCGAGGCGTTCGGCCCGGATGCCAAAGTGGTGCTTGCCAATTCGGGCACCGAAGCGGTCCAGGTGGCGCTGCGCCTCGGCCGGGCGCACACCGGCCGTCAGCGGGTGGCTAAGTTCGAGGGCCACTACCACGGGTTCTCCGATCAGGGCATGGTCAGCTCGTGGTTCCGCTACAGCGGCGACCGCAGCGCGCCGACGGCCATCGCGAATTCCGCAGGCGTGCACCAGGTCGTGGTCGAGGACACCATGGTGCTGCAATACGGCGACCCCAGTTCCCTACGTGTGCTGGCCGAGCAGTCCGCCGACGTGGCCGCGGTGATCATCGAACCGATGCCCTCGGCCACGGTGACCTACGACGCCGAGTTCCTGCGCGAACTGCGCGAGGTCTGCACGGCGCACGGCATCGTGCTGATCTTCGACGAGGTGGTCACCGGCTTCCGGGCCTGCTACGGCGGCGTCCAGCATCTGGTCGAGGTCCGCCCGGACCTGACCTGCCTCGGCAAGATCATCGGCGGCGGTCTGCCGTGCGGCGCGGTCGTCGGCCGTACCGAGGTCGTGAACGTCGCACGCACCAGCGAGGATCCGTTCCTCGACGTGGATTCGCGGGCCTTCGTCGGCGGCACGATGAGCGGTAACTCGATCACCGCCGCGGCCGGTGTCGCGGTGCTGCGCGAGCTGTCCGGCGCACCGGAGATCTACCAGCGGTTGGAGGAGCGCACCCGGCAACTGTACGAGCTGATGCGGGCCAGCGTCGAAGAGCTCGGTGTGCCGTGCGGTATCAAGGCGAAGCACTCGATCTTCTCCATCGCGTTCGACTACGCGAAGGGCCCGCTGATCCGGGATCGCCTGTCCGGCGCGGACATCAAAGCCAGCCTCGCCCTCGCGTACTACATGCGCGGCCGCGGCGTGTATCTGCCTGAGCTGCACACGATTCTGTTGAACGCCGCGCACTCCGAGGACGACGTCCGGGAGATCGCCGAGGCATTCGACAGCAGCATCCGCGAGATGAGCACGCACGGCTTCTTCGCGGCCTGACCGGCCGGCTCGACCGCCCTTGCCCGACAACGCAGCACCTATCGTTACGGAGAGAACATGAGCACAGTCACCGACGCGCACGCCGCGCGCCCGGTCCCCGATTTCCTTCGGGTGTACGCCCCGTCGCGCTTCCAGAAGCGCATCAGCCCGGTCTCGCGCATCCCGGCCACCGGCCGGATCGGCGAGGTGTGGCACGCGGCCGCGCAGCGCGGCTCGCTGAACACCATCACCGTGGACCGCGTCCCGGACCTGGCCCCGGAATTCGGCACGATACTGAACTACGGCAACTGCGCGACCATCGTCGATCACCTCGCCGCGAAACTGAACGCGTGGGGCGTACGCCCCTGGGATCGCGTCGCGGTGGTCAAGCGCAACCATCTCGACACCGCGTTCCTGGCCAGCGCGATCGCCCGCCTGGGCGCCATCCCCGCGCTGATCTCGGACAACCACAGCCGCGAGGTACTCGATATCCTGATCGGCCGGCTGGAGACGCCGTTTCTGGTCACCGACGCCGGCGCGGTGGACCGGATGGGCATCGACCCCGAACTGGTCGCCAAGACCGTGCGCACGGCCTGTGCCGGGCGCCCGGACGACCGGCCCGACATCGACGACTGGTTCGCCCTGGACGAGGGCATCGTGCCGGAGAACGCGATGCGCCAGCCGTTCGAGCCGATGGTCATCACGCACACCTCCGGCACCACCGGCGCGCCGAAACTCGTGATGCATTCCGCGAATTCGCTGTACTCGCTGGCGCTGGGCGAGGCCGAGCGCTGGCCCGGGGTCGGGCTGCGGGCCACCGACCGGTTCGCGATCTGCGAACCCTACTGCCACCAGCGGGTGATCACCGGCCTGCTGGCGATGGCGACCGTGCAACCCACCATGCTGTGCCTGTCGGATCCGATGGATCCCGCGGTGCGCGACGCGCTCGTCGCCTACCGGCCGACCTTCATGGAAACCGTCCCGAACGGATTCCTCTACTGGGAGAAGTACATCGACGATCCCGGCCGTCCGTTCGCCGACGTCCGCGTCTATGTCAGTTCCTACGACGGCATCCACACCCGCACGATGCGAAAGTTTCTGAACGCCAGCAAACGTCGGCAACCGCTCTGGTTGCAGTCGTGGAGCCAGTCGGAGGCGGGGCCGGTCGCGGTGCGCGTCTACGTCCGGCATTCGGTGCGCCGCGTCGGGCATCGGCCGCCGCCCACCCAGGTGCTCGGCTGGGCGGTGCCGCGCTGGGGCAAGGTCCGCTGCGTCGACCCGGAGACCGGGCGGCCGGTGCCCCGCGGTCAGGTCGGCCTGATCCAGCTGTCCGCGCCGGGGCGCTGCCTGGCCTACGTCAACGAGCAGGACCGGCACACCCACAAGGTGGACGGCGAATGGTGGGATCTCGGCGATCTCGGCATCGTGAGCCGCTGGGGCACCGTGCGCATGATCGACCGCGAGATCGATCGCTTGCCCGAATCGAGCACCATCGAACTCGAGGACGTGCTGCTCGACCGGCTGCCCGAAACGACCGAGGTCATCGTGCTGGCCATCGCCGGCGGCCCGCCGCAGCCCGTGCTCAGCATCGACGGTGACCGCGAGCTGGACCGCAACGCCTGGCGGGCGGCGACCCACGACATGCCCGAGCTCGCGGAACCGATCCAGGTCAAGTGGTCGGAGTTCCCGCGCACCGCGACCTGGAAGGTCCGCCGGGTCGCCTTGCGCAAACAACTGTTCGGGGCGGCCGAGGCCATCGGAAAGGGCCGGTGGACATGACAGCTCCCGACTTCACGGTCGCGGTGGTCGGGGCGGGTCCGAGTGGCATCGTCACCGGAATCAAGTTGAAGCAGGCCGGTATCCAGGATTTCACCATCCTGGAGCGGGCCGATGATGTCGGTGGCAGCTGGCACAGCAACACCTATCCGGCGATCTGTGCCGACTCGCCCGGACTCGCCTATCAGTACTCGTTCCTGAAGAACCGCAACTGGACTCGGTTCTTCCCGAAGGGCTCCGAGGTCCGCGACTACCACGTGCGGGCCGCCCGGCAGTACGGCCTCTACCCGCACCTGCAGTTCGGCAAGCACGTCGTAGCGCAGAAATGGGATGCGGCACAACGGTGCTGGAATCTGCGACTGGCCGATGGTGAAACGATCACGGCCCGGTTCCTGATCACCGCGGTCGGCGTGTTCGTCGACCCGGTGACCGAGCCGGATATCGCGGGCATCGACGAGTTCGAGGGCGTGGTGCAGCGGACCGCTTCCTGGCAGCACGCGCACCGGCACGAGGGCAAGCGCGTCGCGGTGATCGGCACGGGGGCCAGCGCGGTGCAGATCGTGCCCGCGCTCGCCCCCGACGCCGCGGTGGTCGACGTCTATCAGCGGACGCCGGTGTGGTGCCTGCCGAAGCCGGACTTCGACCTGACCTCCGGCGTCGCCAGGGTGCTGCGCTCGCGCAGGCTCGTCGGGGTCCTGCACGGCATCGGGTTGGCGTTCTTCGATCTGATGTTGCGGCTGGCCGCGGTGCTGCCGAAACCGGTCGCGAGGTTCTTGCTGGTCGGGTTCGATCTCAGTGCGCGTGCGGCCTATTCGCTCGTGCTGCTGAAGGCGGTCCGGGACCCGGCGGTGCGGCAGTTGCTGCGCCCGCGGTTCGGGTTGGTGGTGAAGCGTCCGGTGCTGTCGAACTCGTTCCTGCAGACCTTCAACCGGGCGAACACCAACCTGATCACCGAGCCGATCGAGCGGCTCACCCGCACGGGCATCCGCACCACGGCCGGTGTCGACCGCACCTACGACATGATCGTGCTCGCAACGGGATTCGTCGTGTTCATCGATCCGCGCGCCTACCCGCCCGGCACCATCGTGGGCCGCGACGACGCCGATCTGGGCACCTTGTTCGCCACCCGCGGGATGCAGGCCTACGAGGGGCTCAGTGTGCCCGGTTTCCCGAACCGCTGGATGATCGTCGGGCCGTATTCGTGGACCGGCACGGGCTGGCATTCGGCCGCCGAACTGGCCGCCGATCACACGGTCCGGATCATCAAGGAGACACTGCGCCGAGGCGCCGAGGTAGCCGAGGTGACCCAGGCCGCGCACGACCGGTATCACCGTGCGGTGCAACGCAACGGCCGCAATATCGAGCTCTACTACAAAGAGATCAACGGCGGCACCCGCACCTACTACGTCAACGCCCAGGGCGAAGTCGCCTACATCCGCCCCGGATCCTTCCTCCGCGCCATCTGGGGCGGCCGGTACTCCCCGGTCAACCACTATCGCTACACCGGGTCACAGGGAGCATGACGCCATGGCGGGCACTGCGACAGCAGCCGCGCTCCGGATCGCGATCGTCGGGGTCGGCCCGCGCGGGCTGAGCGTTTTCGAGCGTATCTGCGCGAACGCGGGCAACGACACCGATCCGGTCGGCGTGGAAGTGTTTCTCATCGACTCGACCAGGGTGGGCACCGGGGCGGTCTGGCGCACCGATCAATCGCCGCACCTGCTGATGAATACGGTGGCGGCACAGGTCACCATCTTCACCGACGACACGGTGGAGATGGACGGACCGGTGGACGAGGGGCCGAGCCTGTACGAATGGGCGAGCTTTCTCACCAAACTGGGCAATTTCGCGGAACTGCCGGACCCGATGTACGCCGAGGCGCGGGCATTGGGCCCGGACACCTACCCCACCAGGGCGCTGTACGGCCACTATCTGCGCTGGGCCTATGAGCACATCAGGGACCTGCACGCGAACACGGTGCGCGCCAACGAGATCACGGCCACCGCGCTCGATGTCCGCGATCAGAACTCGGGCCTGCAGGAGCTAGAGCTCAGTACCGGCGCGCGCATCCGCGACCTGGACGCGGTCGTGTTGACCCAAGGGCATCTCGCCTTGATCGGCGCGGACAGTGATGCCCGCTCGCCGGCGTATGAAGCGCGGCGCCTCGGCTTGACCTATGTGGCGCCCGCCAACGCCGCCGATGTCGATACCGCCGAAATCCCGGCGGGCGAACCGGTGCTCATCCGCGGTCTCGGCCTTACCTTCTTCGACTACCTGACGTTGCTCACTGTCGGCCGCGGCGGATCGTTCGGACAGGTGGGCGGCAGGCTCGAATACCTGCCGTCGGGCGCCGAACCGGTGATCCTCGCGGGCAGCAGGCGTGGTGTGCCGCACCGTGCCAGGGGCGCCAACCAGAAGGGAGTCGAGGGCAGGCACGAGCCGGTACTGCTGGACCCGGCGGCCATCGACGAATTACGTAAGCGGGCCAAGCGATTCGGCGACGTATCGTTCCGGCGCGACGTGTGGCCGCTGGTGGCCCGCGAAGTGGAATCGGTCTATTACTCGGCGCTGATCGCGGATCGGGTCAGCCCGCGTGAACTCCGCGGGTTCCGGTCGCGTTTCCTGCACGCGGCCACCGAACCCGCGGCCGCCGCGATCCTCGACGGTCTCGGCATCGGCCCGGGGCAGCGGTGGGATTGGGCCGCGGTCGCCGACCCGACCCGCGGTCGTTGTTTCGGTTCCCCGGCAGAGTTCCGGCATTGGCTGATCGATTACCTGGACCTCGATGCGGGTGATGCGCGGCAGGGCAACGTGTCCGGGCCGGTCCCGGCCGCGCTGGATGTGCTGCGCGACATCCGCAACGAGGTGCGGCTGGTGGTCGACCACGGCGGTATCGCGGGTGGTTCGTATCGGGACGACCTGGACCGCTGGTACACGCCGCTGAACGCGTTTCTGTCGATCGGGCCGCCTGCCAGCCGAATTGCGGAGCTGGCAGCCTTGATTCGGGCGGACGTCGTCCGCATCGTCGGACCGGGCACCCGGGTCCGCGTCGATGAGCGGTCGCGTCGATTCGTCGCGGATTCGCCTCGGGTGGCGTCCTCGCGGACCACCGCGGGCCTGCTGATCGATGCCAGGCTGCCCGATCCGGATCTGCGCAGCACCGCGGATCCGTTGCTGCGCAACCTGTTGCGCCGCGGCGAGGTGCGCAGCTACACCCTGTGCGACCCCGACGGCGGCCGCTATCGGACCGGCGGACTCGAGGTGGCGGCCGCGTCGCACGCCGTGCGCTCGGCGGCCGGGCACGCGCACCCGCGGCGCTATGCCCTCGGCGTGCCGACCGAATCGGTGCGGTGGGTGACCGCCGCCGGACCGCGGCCGCAAGTGAACTCGGTGACCCTGTCCGATGCCGACCGGATCGCCCGCGCCGCACTGGCCATCGACGGCCGCACACGACACTGTCGCTCGACTGAAAGGACGTGTATCACCGTGCACGACAATGGATTACTGGCACCGGTGCGGGCCGGTGTGCCGATGCGGCGACTGGTGAGCGACGACGCCTGGATAGCCGCCATGGTCGACGTCGAGCTGGCGCTGGTCCGGGCGCAAGCGCGACTGGGCATCGTCCCGGCGGCGGCGGCCCAGGGCATCGCGCGTGCTGTACGGACGTATCGCTTCGACGCGGACGCGCTCGCGCAGGCCGCGCGCGACGCGGCGAATCCCGTGGTCGCCTTCGTCGCCGAACTGCATCGTGCGGTCGCCGCCGTCGACCCGGCGGCGGCGGACTACGTACACCGCGGCTCGACCAGCCAGGACATCCTGGACACCGCGACCATGCTGATCGCCGCGCGGGCCGTCGCCGCCGTCATCGATGACCTGGACGGCGTCATCGATGCGCTGGCCCGACTGGCCCGAGCGCATCGCGACACCCCGATCGCGGGCCGAACCCTGGGAATGCATGCCGTGCCCACTACGTTCGGCGCGAAGGTGGCGGTGTGGATGCAAGGCCTGCTCGATGCGCGGGATCGGCTGAGCCGGGTCGCGACCTCGGGCCTGCCCGTGCAACTCGGTGGAGCGGCTGGAACGTACGCCTCGTATGTCGAATGCGCGCGGATCAGCGACTCGGGTCTGGCCGTTGCGGCGCCCGCGGAGATCTACGAGAGGTTGACCACCGAGTTCGCCACCGAACTCGCCTTGACCCCCGCCCCGGTGCCGTGGCAGACGGTGCGCACGCCGATCGCGGATCTGGCGATGGCGCTGGCTGTCGCCTCCGGTGCGCTCGGCAAGTTCGCGGTGGACGTGATCACCCAGTCCCGCACCGAGATCGCCGAGGTGTTCGAGCCCGCGGCGGCCGGCCGGGGCGAATCGTCCGCCATGCCGCAGAAGCGAAACCCGGTGCTGGCCACACTCATCCGTTCCGCGGCACTACAGGTGCCCGCACTGGCGTCGATTCTGCTCGGTGCGATGCTCGCCGAAGACGAACGACCAGCGGGCGCATGGCACGCCGAGTGGCAGCCGCTGCGCGAATGCCTGCTGCTGGTCGGTGGGGCCGCGCACACCGCCGTGGAACTGGCCGAGGGACTTACCGCGGACGCCGCGCGGATGAAATCGAACCTCGCCACCACCCAGGGGCAGGTGCTCGCCGAACGCTTCGCCATGCGCCTCGCGCCACTGCTCGGCAAGGAAGCCGCGAAGAAGGTCTTGCAAGTGGCGGCTTTCGAAGCCCAGCACAGCGGCCGTTCGTTCAGCGATGTGCTGGCGGAGGACTCCGCGGTGCGCACCCACCTGTCCGAGCAGGAGATCACCGAATTGCTCCGCCCCGAAACCTATCTCGGTGCCGCCGCCGCCTTCGTCGACCGGGTGCTCAACAGATTGTGAACGGCGGCGCCGCGGACCCGTCGCCGCCGCGCGATGTTTCGTACGCCGCGCGCGTGTTGCTCGGCTGACACGCGCGCGGTGCGACGGGATGTGCGCGGCGGACGCTTCGCCCCGGTCGAGGCAGGTCTAGTCGAACCAGCTGTCGATGCGCATGGCGGTGAGCATGTTGCCCTCGAGGCGGAGTTTGCCGGTGGCGAGTAATTGGACGCCGCTGACCTCGCGGGCGACCAGGCGCAGGAATGCGACGTCGCCGAGGGTGAAGGCGACGTCGGCGCGTTTCTCGGACGGGCCCGGGGTCGCGGTGCAGGTGCCGCGGTAGACGTGCATGGTCCACCGGTCGGGTTCGTCGCCGATCTGCCAGTGGATCGTCGCGTCGGTCTTCTTGGTCTTCGGTTCGAGCACTGCGGCACACCAGATTTCGAAGATGCGCGCCACGAGCTGCGGGCGCAGCTCCTGATCGTTCATCAACGCCGCGAGATCGGCGTCGCTGGAGTCGCGCACGAACTCTTTGAACTCGTCCTCGGTGGTCTCGGGCGTCAGTTGTGCTGCCATACCGCGATCGTGACACGGTCGATGCCGTGGTCGCTTGTACGAATCCGCAAGCCGCCGGGCCGTTTTCGCGCTAGTGCGGTTCGGGCTCGGAATGTACGGCACGCAGCAGCACGCTCGGCGGCACGCCGGTCATCTCGCGGCACACCCGGGTCGCGTGCGCGCTGTCGGAGAATCCGGCGCTGTGCGCGGCGTCGGTGATGTTGCGCCCGGCCAGCGTTTCGATCAGCGCGTATTGCAGTCGCGCCCAGCGCACTACGCCGGGAAAGTTCACGCCGGTCTCGTTCACGAAGAGCTGACCGAGGCTGCGCTGCGAGATCGATACGGCCTCCGCCAAGTCGCGCAGATACAGCTTGCGCGGCATCAGCACGGTCAGCAGGTCCAGGGCGTCCCGCAGTTTCGGGTGCACGCCGTCGGTGGCGACCGGTTCGCCGCGAAGGGTGCTGAGCAGCCGTTCCGCGGCGGCCGCCAAGTCCGCACACCCGTCGACATCCACGGAGGTCAGCGGTGCCGCGGCGGCGGCCCAATCGCGTGGCCCGGTGCCGTTGGGCACGCGGGCGGCGATCTCGCGGGCGTCTCGGCTCGCCGGATGCAGATAGATCGACAGCACTCGGGTGTCGGCGCTGCCGGATTGCAGGGCATGGGAGACGCCGCTGGGGACGATGACGCCGCGGCAGCGCACCGTTTCACCCGCACCCGTGGCGATCAGCTCCCCGTGCACCGCGAGGGTGATCTGCACGGCCGGGTGGTGGTGTTCGCTGGTCGTGCCGAACCGGCCGGCGAGAACGAGCCGGTCAGGGGCAATGTTCCACGTGCCCGCCCACGTAGTCTCCATGGAGTTAGGTTAGCCTGATCCACCTGCCGCGTCGATGACCTCCGCGGCCTCGGCGCCGGCCCGCAGGATCTTTGCGGATCTGCCGATCTGTGCAAGCGCCACCACCCCTGACCCGCGCACACTCGACCCGTAGCACGTGCTGTCGAGTGAGGGAGGTTGCGATGTCGGCAGTTATCGACGTCCGGTCGCTGGTGAAGCGGTATGGGAAAGTGGCCGCGCTGCGGGGGCTCGATCTGGAAGTGACCGCGGGCGAAGTACACGGCTTTCTCGGCCCGAACGGCGCGGGCAAGACGACGACCATCCGCACGCTGCTCGGCCTGCTCCGGCACGACGCGGGCGAGGTGAAGGTCTTCGGGCTGGACCCGCGCGCGGACGCGATGACGATCCACGCCCGGCTCGCGTATGTGCCCGGCGATCTCAATCTGTGGCCGTCCCTGACCGGTGGCGAGGTGATCGACATCCTCGGCAGGCTGCGCGGCGGCATCGACCCCGCACGCCGGGCCGCGCTGATCGAGCGGTTCGAACTCGACCCGAGCCGGCGCTGTTCGACCTATTCGAAAGGCAACCGGCAGAAGGTCGCGTTGATCGCGGCGTTCGCCGCCGACGTCGAACTGTTCATTCTCGACGAACCGACCAGCGGCCTGGATCCGCTGATGGAACAGCAGTTCAGCCACTGCATCGAGGAGGCGCGCGACAGCGGGAAAACGGTGCTGCTGTCCAGTCATATCCTCGGCGAGGTCGAGAAACTCTGCTCCCGGGTGACGATCATTCGCGGCGGATCGACGGTGCAGACCGTGGGCATGGACGAGCTGCGCGCCGAATCCGGCGCCCAGGCGGTGGAATTGGCGGATCTGTTCCTGCGCCACTACGGTGCCGCGCAGGCGGGGTCGGCGAAATGACGAACCTGACCGTCGCGATGCGACTGAACTTGAGACTGAATTATCGCGGGCTGATCGCCGCGATGATCGCCGTGATCGGCTGCATGTACGCGGGCGTGCGCGGGCTCGACAAGATGTATCCCACGGCCCTGGAGCGCGCGACCTACGCTTCGATCGCGAACACGCTCACGTCGCAGCAAGCGTTGCAGGGCCCGCCGACCGCGCTGAACACGTTGGGTGGCATCGCGGCCTTCGAGGTCGGCTGGTACGTGTCGATCGCCGTCGCGCTGGTCAACATCATCGTGGTCGTGCGCAACACCAGGGCGCAGGAGGCACTGGGGCGGCTGGAGTTGTTGCGCGCGGGGCGATTTGGTGCGCACGCGAATTCCGTTGCGGTGCTGATTGTTTCCGCCCTCACGAACCTGGTTGTGGGCATCGGGTCCGCGCTCGCGTTGATCGCGGGTGGGGCCGAGAGCGGGGGAGCGGTCGCGTTCGGCGTCGCTTTCGCCTGTGTCGGCATCGTTTTCGCGGCGATCGCACTCCTCGCGGCTCAGCTGACCGAGCACGCCCGCGGTGCGTACGGTATCGCCTGCGGTGTGCTGGGGCTGGCCTATGTGCTGCGCGCACTCGGCGATACCGTCGACTCCGATGTGCTGCGGCTGCTGTCGCCGCTGGGCTGGGCGCAGTTCATCCACCCGTTCGGTCAGTTGCAGCTGTGGCCGATCCTGTTGTGCGCGTTGGTCTCCGGTGCCTTGTTCCTGCTGGCGATCCGGATCGAGCAGATCCGTGACTACGACGCCGGGCTGTTCCGGGCGCCGCCCGGCGCGCCCGCGGCCGGTCCGCTGACTCGCACCGCGCTCGGCATGGTGGTGCGGGCCCAGCGCGCCGGGCTGGCCATGTGGGTCGCGGCGCTGTTCGGTCTCGGTCTCGGTTTCGGCGCGGCCGCACACGATGCCGGCGAGGTGGCCCAGGGCACGCAGGGCATGCTGAATCTGCTCGCCGGATTCAACGTCGACGTCGTCGACGGCTTCCTCGCCATGTCGACGCTGCTGCTCACCCTCGCGATCACCGGATCGACCGTCGTCGGCGTGCTCCAGATCCGCAGCGAAGAACTCGCGGGCCGCGCGGACCTGCTGCTGTCCGGCACGCTGCCGAAATGGCGTTTCGTCGCAATGCATCTGGCTTATGCGCTGGGCTCCACGGTGGTGCTGCTCGTGGTGACCGGACTGGGCCTCGGGACCGCGCACGCGCTGCGGACCGGCGATCCGGGACAGGTGTCCCGGCTGCTCGGCGCCGCGCTCGCGCAACTGCCCGCCTGTGTTTTCCTGGCCGGACTCGGCGTGTTTCTCGTCGGGATCCTGCCGCGTATCACCTGGCTCGCCTGGGTGGTGCTGGCCGAATCGGCGGTGGTCTCCATCCTCGGTCCGTCCATGAAGCTGTCCGCGTCAACCATGAATGTTTCTGTGTTCAACCATGTTTCGCACCTTCCCGGGGTGTCGATCGATGCACGGTCGTCGCTGGCGCTGACAGCCGCCGGCGCACTGCTCGCGCTGCTCGGCGCCGCCGGTTTCGTCCGCAGGGATCTCGATTGATCCCGTCAGAGGAGCAGTTGTGTCCGAATACGCTTCGATCCCGAGTTACCGTTCCATCATCGTCGGCATCGACGGCACGCCACGATCTTTACGCACCGTGGAGACCGCCGCCCGATTAGCCAGGGACGCGCACGCCACCTTGACGGTGACCTGCGCCTACCCGGAACTCCCGCCGACCGAGCGGGCCATGATCAACGACCTGCTCGACTCCGACAGCTACAGCGTGCTGCCCGCCGCAGCCGTCGACGAACTGCTGAAGGACGCCGCCGCGCACGTCGACGACCAGGGCGGCGAACCGGCCGTCCAGTACGCGGTGCGCGGCGGTCCGGCCGAGGCGCTGCTCTCCATCGCCAACCACGTCAGCGCCGACCTGATCGTCGTCGGCAGCGGCGACTTCGCCTCACCGTTCGGGCGTTTCCTGCGGGCCTTCCCCGCCGAGATCGCGCGCCGGGCGCACTCCGATGTGCTGATCATCAAGTCCGCCAATCCGTGAAGCGCGGGCCGCCGCCGCGGTCACGGTAGTCTCGGAGCCTGGATTTCCGGCGCCGACGGCGGCGGACTCGACGCTGAGGAGCCGATGTGCCGCAACGACCCGAATTGCCGATCGTGGTGGTGATGGGGGTGTCGGGCTCCGGCAAATCGACCGTCGGGCGGGAACTCGCCGCGACCCTGGACGTGCCCTACGCCGAAGGCGACGAATTCCATCCCGCCGCGAACGTCGCCAAAATGGCGGCCGGTATCCCGCTCGACGACGCGGACAGAGCGCCCTGGCTGGACGCCGTCGCGGCGTGGCTGGCCGAGCATGTCGACCGCGGCGGCGTCATCACCTGCTCAGCACTGAAACGCGCCTACCGCGACCGCCTCCGCACCGCCGCCCCCACCGCCTTCTTCCTGCACCTGTCCGCACCTCGCGCGGAACTCGCCCACCGAATGACCGAGCGCACCGGACATTTCATGCCCGCCAGCCTCCTCGACTCCCAACTCGCCGCCCTGGAGCCGCTGGGCCCCGACGAGTACGGCACCGTCGTCGACGCAACCCGCCCCGCCCCCGAACTGGCCCGAAAGTGCGCCGCGGCATTGCGCGACGACACGGCACGCTGACCGCGCTGTCCCCGCGGCGGCCGCCGCGCAATATTTCGCACGCCGCGCGCGTGTCGTTCGACTGAAACGCGCGCGGGACGACGCGGTGTGCGCGGGATGACGCGGTGTGCGCGCGGACAGTCCGCGCTGTTCCTGCTGTGGCTGCCGCGCAATGTTTCGCGCGCCGCGTGCGTGTCGCTCGACTGAAACGTGCGCGGGGTGGCGGGGTGTGCGCGGGGAGTCCGCGCTGTTCCTGCGGTGGCTGCTGCGCGATGTTTCGCGCGCCGCGCGCGTGTCGTTCGACTGAAACGTGCGCGGGGTGGCGCGGTGTGCGCGCGGACAGTCCGCGCTGTTCCTGCGGTGGCTGCTGCGCGATGTTTCGCGCGCCGCGCGCGTGTCGTTCGACCGACACGCACGCGGGGTGGCGGGGTGTGCGCGGGGTGGCGGGGTGTGCGCGGGATCAGCGAGCGCGGCGTAGGCGCGCGCAGTGCGCCGCTCGCGGCGCGTCGTGCGGCACCTACTGCGTACGAGGTTGCGCGGCTAGTTCGGTGAGGCGGCGGCACTCTCAGGGGGCGACCCAGGGAGGTAATGGTTCGCGGGATGCGAGCCAGGGCTCGGGGATTCCGCGGGTAAGTCCTCGGGTTCCGGCGCCGGTGTGTGCCGCGACGATTCCGCCGACGATGGCCGCGGTGGTGTCGGCGTCGCCGCCCGCTTCGACGCAGGCTGTGATCGCGGCGGGGTAGTCGTCGAGATGAGACGCGGCGGCCCACAGCGTGAACGGCACGGTGTCCTGGGCGCTCACCTGTGCGCCGTTGCCGAGCTCGTACGCCGCCTCGGCCACCGAGCGATCCAATAGTTTTCGCGCTCGGCGGATACCGTCGGTGGTCCGGCCCGCGATCAGGTACGGCTCGATCGCGCCCAGTAATTCGCTTGGCGAGCAGTGATTTCCGCGCGTAGCGGCCGCGTGGCTCGCCGCTACGGCGACCACCATGGCGCCCACGATCGCCTCCGGATGCCGGTGTGTCACCTCCGCCGACAGTGCGGCCTGCTCCGCCGCACGGTCCGGCCGTCCGGCGAAATACGCGCCGAGGGGAGCGACTCGCATGGCGGCGCCGTTGCCCCAGGATCCACGTCCGTCATGGAGCCCGCCCGCTACCTCGGCCCATGGCTCACCGTCCCGAATCCGGTGCAGCGCAGCGACTGTGCCGCCGCTGTAACCCCGGTACGGCTCACATCGGTCGGCGAAGAGGACCGCGAGCGCGTCCTGGTCGATACGACCGCGAGCACGAATCTCGGATGACACCGAGCACGCCATCTCGGTGTCATCGGTCCATTGCCAGGGCGCGGCCGGTGGCCGACCGGCGCGCAGTTCGGCGAGAGAGCGTCCCGGCACGAAGAACTGCGCGCCCAGTGCATCACCAACGGACAACCCGTCGAGGCTGTCGCGCGCGGCATCAAGAGTCGACGGCATACCGATGCCATCGTGCCAAAACCCGATGAGCGGGTGCAACATCCGCAGCGTTACGCGTCCGGTCAGCCGCGCGTCCGCCGCGGTGGCCGCTGCCGCGCAATGTTTCGCGCGCCGCGCGCGTGTCGTTCGACCGACACGCGCGCGGGGTGACGACACGCGCGCAGGGTGACGGGTGTGCGCGGGGAGTCCGCGCTGTCCCCGCGGCGGCCGCCGCGCAATGTTTCGCACGCCGCGCGCGTGTCCTTCGACCGACACGTGCGCGGGGTGGCGAGGTGTGCGCGGGGTGGCGGCACGTGCGCGGGGAGTCCGCGCTGTCCCCGCGGCGGCCGCCGCGCAATGTTTCGCGCGCCGCGCGCGTGTCGTTCGACTGACACGTGCGCGGGGTGGCGGGGTGTGCGCGGGGATCGGCGAACACGCCGTACGCGCGTACTGCGCCGCTCGCGGCGGCCTGCGCTGATTGGCCTAGGTGCGCTCGACTGCGTAGAGGGTGTGTTTGCCGTGGAGGCCTTTCAGTTCGACCTCGTGTTCGGCGACGACGGCGATGTCCGGTTCGTCGATGATCGAGTCGCGGACCGCCTGGCTGATCAGGATTTCGCCGCCGTCGGCTTGGCCGGCGACGCGGGCCGCCATGGCGACGTTGCGGCCGAAGAGGTCGTCGCCGCGGCGCACCGAGGTGCCCATGTGGATGCCGATTCGGACTCGAACACGTTCGCGCCCACTGAGTTTGCTGCCGTTGCCGAGCGCGTGCTGCACGTCCAGGCCGCAGCGCACCGCTTGTTCGGGCTCGGCGAAGGCGATCATGAAGCCGTCGCCCTGGCTCTTCACGATGTGCCCGTCGTGTTTGCTCACGAACTTCCGGATCAGCCGGTCGTGGCGGTCGAGCAGTTTCACCCACGCTTGGTCGCCGAGGCGCTCGTTGAGCGCGGTGGATCCTTCGATATCGGAGAAGGTGATCACCACGTGCCCGTCGGGTGTCAGCCGCGCCAGGTCTGGTCGCTCGACCTGGGCCCACCCCGCCAGGTCTTCGATCGAGCTGAGCACGGCGCCGCGGAAACCCTTCTTGCGCAACAGGTTCGCCGTATCCCACACCGTCTTGACGGCTTCGCGCCCGCTGATCCGCAACAGCTGTCTGGCCTCGATCTTGCGGTGCATTTCGTCGAGTTCGCGCCGGCTGCGCCGCAGCAGCACGAACAGCACGACCAGACCGACAGCTTCGAGTGCGGCGACAACCGCGAGGACGAGCTCGATAATCATGGGATCCGTCGCAGGGGAGTGGTCGGCAAGATCGAGTCCGACCATAGCCGACCGGCATGCCGCGTGGGCGCCCGCGCTTGCCGGTCAGCTGTCCTGGTCCGCGGCCTGCCGTTCGGTGGGTTCGCTCAGCTCCACCCGGGTCGGACTGTCCCGTCGGACCCGCACCCGCGGCGTTCTGCCGGAATTGCGGAACCCCAGCCAGAGATCAGCGAACAGTTCCTCGGTGAGCAGCGGGCGGGCGGCGATCATCAGACGCTTGGCGTAGTCGTGCTGGGCGATTGCGATATCCCGGATCACCTGAACCTGGCTGGACACGAAATACCCTAGTGCACTGGAGGATTCGTGGTCGGCCGGCCCTGTGACGGCAGGCTCGGCGCTGAGCCCGAGCGCGCGCACGACCCGCTCCACCGCAGCCACGCTCGCATTCTCGAAACCCACCCGCGACCCGAGCGCCCGCATCTCGAACGCCATCAGCCGATCGATGGCGTTGTGCCAGACCGTGGTTCGGTCGGCGCGGCCCGGATCCTGCAGTGTACACACCACATTCATATTAGGTAAGGCTACAGTAATATCGGGGTCCTGCACGGGTCGCGCATGATGGTGGTGTGCCTTCGTATCGCCTGATCGAACCACCGCTGTTCACCCGCATGCGCGACGCAACCGTGGTCCTCATCGCCGGGGCGGGCGGCGGTTTCGATGTCTACGGCGGCCTGCCGCTCGCCGTCGCGCTGGAGGGACTCGGTAAGCAGGTCCACCTAGCAAACCTGTCGTTCGGTGACCTCGACCGTATTTCGCTGGACGACTGGCTCGCGCCCGGCGTCGCGGCCGTGCACCCGGAATCCGAGGGCTATGACGACTACTTTCCCGAACGCAGTCTGGCGCGTTGGCTGGCGAGCACCGGCCGTGCGCCGGTCGTGTACACCTTCCCGAGGTCCGGGGTGCGCCCGCTGCGTGCGGCCTATCGTTCGCTGATCGATCACCTCGGCGTGGATGCCCTGGTGCTGATCGACGGAGGCACCGACATCCTGCTGCGCGGGGACGAGGCCGGTCTCGGCACCCCGCACGAGGACATGACCAGCTTGGCGGCCGTGGCAGGGGTGGACGGCTGGAAAATCTCGCCACCCTGCAACGGCAGAACGCGTTTCTGGGCACGTTCTCGGTGCCGCGGGACAGCGTGGAGGGCGCGGCATATCTTGCGGCGGTACGGCATTCGATCACCGAGACCCCGCTGCGCCCCAGCATCGTGCACTCGCAGATCGCGGCCGCGCTGTGCGGCGAGTTCGGGGACGTACACGCTACCGACCGGACCGCGGGCACCGAACTGTTCGTGAATCCTCTGATGGCAATGTATTCGACGGTCGATCTGTCGGCACTCGCCCGCGGCGTCGAGTACCTGCCGCTGCTCGAGCCGACCGAGGACGCGGGCGAGGTGGCGCGGATCATCGAGGCGCACCTCGCGACCCGGTCGAATCCGCGCCCGCCCAGTGTGTTTCCGCACTGATCGCGGCGGGCTGGGGTTCAGATCATGGCGCGGTGGATGCCCTGGGGTTCGCCGCCTAGTTGGGTGAGGGCGGAGGAGTGGAAGATCGAGCCGGGGACGTGGATGGCGTGGGACAGGCCTGCGTGCGCGTCGCGCCAGAAGCGTTGCAGGGGCGTTTTCATCTGTAGTGCGCCGCCGCCGGAGCGGGCGAAGATCTCGTCGACGGCCCGGACCGCGCGCCAGGCCGCGGCGGTCTGCGTGCGGCGGCCGATCGCCCGCAATTCGAAACTCACCTCGCGTCCCTGCTCGACCATGTCCCAGAACCGGTCCACGGTTTCGAGGAGCGCGGCCCGCGATGCCGCGATCTCGGCGGCCGCGTCGCCGATCGCGTACAGCACGTACGGGTCGTCCTTGATCGGGATGCCGGTGATCGCCACCCGCGATTTCTGCGCGGCGATGTGGCAGGCCAGCGCGCCCTCGGCGATGCCGATGAGCGAGGAGGTGATGCCCAGCGGGAAGATGCAAGAGAACGGGAAGTTGTAGAGCGTCTCGCTGCGCCCCGCGTCCTTGGGTGCGGTGCCGTCGAACACCTTGGCGGCGTCGATGGTCCGATAGGCAGGGACGAACGCGTCCGCGACGATCAGGTCCTTGCTGCCGGTGCCGCGCAGTCCGACGACATCCCAACTGTCCTGGTCGATTTCGTAATCGCTGCGGGGTAGCAGCACGTGCAGTATCTGCGGCGGCAGCACCCGCTTGCCGTCCGGATCGCCCACCGCGGCACCGATCATCACCCACTGGCAGTGATCGGTGCCGGAGGAGAACGACCATCGGCCGCTGAGCCGGTATCCGCCGTCGGTCGGCGTCGCGACCCCCATCGGCGCGTACGGCGACGCCATCCAGGTGTCCGGATCCTTGGCCCAGACCTCGTCCTGCGCCTTCGGGTCGAAGAACGCGAGTTCCCACGGGTGCACGCCGACGATTCCGGTGACCCACCCGGTCGCGCCGTCCATCGCGCCGATCGCCATGGTGGTCTCGGCGAATTCCCGCGGATGCACCTCCAGTCCGCCGTGCTGCTTCGGCTGCAGCATGCGGATCGCTCCGGTTTCGCGCAGTCGTTTGGCCGACGAGTCGGTCAGGCGCATGAGCTTGTCGCCTTCAACGCCTGCCGCCCGGATCTCGTCCGCGTACTGCTCGATGCGCTCCAGTACCTTCCCCACGGCGCTCCCCGTCCCTTCCGTCGAACCGGCCATGCTCACCAAAGTAGAACATGTTTCAGTTTGGCGGAGCGGAACGGGCCGCGCTCAGGAAACCGCGACGAGTTCCTCGGCGATGGCCCGGCAGAAGTCATCGAGGTCGCCAGGGTTACGGGAGGTGATCAGCAGCCAGCCGTTCTCCGGCGAGCGCACCACCGGCTCGTCCACCCAGCGGCCGCCCGCGTTGGTCACGTCGGTGCGCAGGGACGAATACGACGTCAGCGTCTTGTCCGGCGTGAGTGCGGCCTCGACGAGCAGCCACGGTCCGTGACAGATCGCGGCGATCGGTTTGCCGGCCGCGGCGAACTCCTTGGCCAGCTCGACCGCGCGGCTCTCGGCCCGCAGCTTGTCCGCGTTGACCGTGCCGCCGGGCACCACCAGTACGTCGAAATCGTCGGCCGACACCTCCGACAGCGCGGCGTCCGGTCGCACGGTTTCGTCCTTCTCTGTGTCGTGCTGGAAGGTCTGCACCTCGTCGGTCTCCGGCGCCGCGTGCACCACGCTCGCGCCCTTGCCTTTGAGCTGCTTCAGCGGAACGAGCAGTTCGTCCCGCTCCACACCGGTGTTCGAGGTAATGACCAGTACGCGCGTCCCATTCAGGTCGTCCGGCATCTGACACTCCTTCCGTCGTCGGGCCCCCGTCTAGGCGTGCCGCGAAACGGGAAAGCTAAACATCGGACGGCGGCTACTGCGGCGCCGGACACGTCCCGCCGGACAGCACCGGCACGCAGACGCCGGAGGTGTCGGAGATCAGCAGGCCCGCGCCGAGCACCAGCGAGCCCACCGCGATCACCCCGAACAAGCCCACCCACAGCAGCCCCGGCAGATGGGTCAGCCGGGCGAGCTGGTCGGCGTCGGAGGCGACGTCCTGTTGATGCCGGCTGCGCAACTGCCGCGAACGGCCCCGCTGCAATTCGAACACCGGCCGCGCCCCGGCGAACAACAGGAACCACGCGCCGAGGTACGCGAAACCTGCTTGCAGCGTGTCGGTTCCGAACCAGGACACCGCGAAAACGGTGGCGCCCACCGCGAAAACGGTGAGCATGCCGTAGATGTTGCGGGTCATGATCAGCACGCCGGCCAGCAGGACGATCGCGGTCCACAGCATCAGGGTGATCCGGCTCGCGCCGAGCAGCGCGGCGAAGCCGAGGCCGAGCAGCGGCGGTGCGGGATAGCCCGCCATCGTGGTCAGAATCATGCCGAGCCCGTACGGTTTTCCGCTGGACACGGTGAGACCCGAAGTGTCCGAATGCAATCGGATGCTGTTCAATTTGCGACCGGTGAGCAGCGCGACGAGCGCGTGCCCGCCCTCGTGCGCGATGGTGACGATGTTGCGGGTGAACCGCCATAGCGGCGTATAGCCGACCAGTACCAGCGCCACCAGGGCGGCGCCGGCGACCAGCCACCACGGCGGCTGGGCTTGGGTTGTCGTCAGGCGGTCGGCGATAGAGCTGCCACGCTCGACCCATTCGGCTCTGTCCACCGGGGCACCTTAACCGTCCGGCGTCATCTGCGCGCGGAGCCGGCGTTTGTAGATCTTGCCGGAATCGTCGCGCGGGAGTTCGGTCACTATGCGCAACAGGCTCGGTATCTTGTAGGCGGCCAGTTGCCCGGCGAGCCGCGTGCGCACCTCGTCTTCGGTGAGCTGGGCGCCCGGCCGCGGGAGGACCTGCGCGGCCACCGCTTCGCCGAGATCGCCGGGATGCGGCACGCCGAACACCGCGACGTCCTCGACCTCGGTGATCGCCATGATCGCGTTCTCCACCTCGGCGGGATAGATGTTCACCCCGCCGGAGATGATGATCTCGCTGGAACGCCCGGTGAGATAAAGGAATCCGTCCTCGTCGAGGTAGCCGCGGTCGCCGACTTCGAAGAAGCCGGGCAGCACGGGGGCCTGGTCGTCGTCGGTGTTGAGGTAGCGGAACTTCGGCCAGTAGTCGGCGCCGCGCACGAAGACCCGCCCGACCTCGCCCACCGGCAGCGGCGCGCCCGCGTCGTCGACCACCACGGCGGCGGCGCCGTCGGCCGGCCGTCCGACGCTACCCGGATGGGCCAGCCACTCCTGCGCCGAAATCCAGGTGATCGTGCCCGCTTCCGCGCATCCGTAGAACTCGAGCACCGCGTCGCCGAACCAGTCGATCGCGGCCCGCTTCACGGCGGGCGGGCACGGCGCGGAGGAGTGGATGAGGTGGGTCAGGCTGGAGACGTCGTAGCGCTTGCGCACCTCTTCGGGCAGCGACAGCAGCCGAGACAGCATGGTGGGCACCACTTTTGCCTGCGTGATGCGGTTCTCGTGGACGTGGCGCAGGAAGCTTTCGGCATCCCAGCGCGGCATGATGGTGATGTTGGTGCCCATGCGCATCGCGAGCATCGCGATCCCGTTCGGGCTGGCGTGATAGAGCGGGCCGGGAATCACGGCCTGTCCGCGGGGTGCGAGGCCCATCCGCTTCGCGGCGCTGCCCGCGATGGACAGCCACTGGTGCGGTGTCATCCGTTCGCGCAGTACACCTTTGGGGCGTCCGGTGGTGCCGGAGGTGTAGATCAGGCCGGTGGCGTCGTCGCGGGCGCCTTCGATCCGGCCCAGCGGCTCGGCCTGCCCGTCGATCCACTGCTCGAGGGTGGGATACCTGCCCGTCGGCGTCGCCAGGGCGGCGTCGCGGCCGACCGCGGCGAGCAGCTCGACGGGCATGGCGACCTCGACGAAGCTCGTATCCTCGTGCGGCGCAGCCTGCTCCACGATATCGATGAATTCGGTGTGCGCGACGACCAGTCGCGCGCCGCTGTCGCCGAGCACATGGGCGACCTCGGGCACCTGCCACCGGGTGTTGATCGGCACCGCGTTCGCCCCGCACGCCGAGACCGCCTGCGACACCTCGAGGAACTCGATGTCGTTGCGCAGCATCACCGCCACCCGGCTCCCCGGCGTCACTCCCGCGTCCACGAGCGCTGCCGCGAGCCGCCCCGCGCGCTGGTGCGCGTCCGGCTGTGTTCGCACGCGTCCCGCACACGTGATGGTGGGCGTCGACATGCTGGCGCCAGAAGCATCCTCCATGCCCCGCAGTCTGCCATCCGGGCACTACATGACGTCTCATACCCTCAGGATCCGGCCGATATCTGCTGGTCGAGACCGACTCGGGCGCAGCGGTTCACAGTCGCGGACGCGGGTCAGGGTGTTCGGGTGAGGCTGCCCACCATGTCGCCGAGGACGCCGCGGGTGCGATAGGACAGCGACCCGTCCGGCTGCACCGTCAGTTCCGAGGTGGCGCCCTCGTCGTTGCAGAGACCGCTGTCGGCGGCGAGTTGCGCGGTGAGGGTGATCTTGTCCGGTTCCACCGCGGTGAGGGTTTCGGTGCGGCCACAGGTGAGTCCGGCGACCCGGCCCGTGTTGGACGAACTGCCGACCTGATCGCCGATCACGCCCGCCTGCAACGTCAGCACGATGTCGTAGGTGCCGAGGGTGTCTTTCGCGACGCCCTTCCATTCACCGACGTAGTCGCCCGGCAGTTCGGCGCCCGGTTCGCTCGGCGCGTCCGTGGCGGTCGGCTCGGCCGGGCTCCCGTTGACGTAGGTCGTGATCGCGAACGCGCCGGCAGCCACCGCGACGCATACCGCGACCGCGGCGGCGATGAGGGCGGCGCGGCGGCGGGCGGGCCGAGGCGAGGGTGTCGGTGCGGCGACCGCCGACTGGTGCGCGTCGTAGGCGAGACGTGAGTCGACCTGCGGCCCATGGCCATACGCGGGTGGGAAGGCGGCCTGCGGCCCGGGGTCCGGCGTGCCCTGCCACCAGGAGCGCGCCGTGACATCCCGTGGCTCGGTGCCCGGACCGCTGGTGACGGTCGGCGCGTTCGGCCCGGTGCCCGGACGCACGAGGGTGTCGGCGGTCCGCCCGGTCTCGGTAGCCGGTGCGGCCAGGGCGGGGGGCACGTCGACGGGGCCCGAATCGAGGTCGAGCAGTTCGACGGCTCGCCGGCTCACCTCCTCCAGCGCGGGGCCGGGCAGCCAGCCGCCGCGCGCGGGCAAGCCGATGGCGGTCAGTTCCGCGAGGAGCCGCTCGGGTGTCGGGCGGGCGGCGGGATCCTTGGTGAGGCAGGCCGCGACGAGCGAGCGCAGCCGCTCCGGCACACCCTCGAGGTGCGGCTCTTCGTACACCACGCGCCACAGCATCTGCACCATTTCGCCGACCCCGAACGGCCCTTGGCCGGTCGCCGCGAACACCAGCACGCCGCCGAGCGCGAACACGTCGCCCGCTGGGCCGAACGGCGCGCCCGTCACCTGCTCGGGGCACATGAAACCGGGGGAGCCGATGACCTTGCCCGTGGTGGTGAGCTTGCTGTCCTCGATCGCGCGCGCGATACCGAAATCGATCACCTTGGGTCCGTCGAGCGCGAGCAGCACGTTGGACGGTTTGAGGTCGCGGTGCACCAGGCCGGCCCCGTGCACCGCGAGCAACGCCTCGGCCAGCCCGTGCGCGAGCACCAGCAGCGA
The DNA here is from genome assembly GCF_000710915.1 of Nocardia brasiliensis IFM 10847. Classification (GTDB taxonomy): domain Bacteria; phylum Actinomycetota; class Actinomycetes; order Mycobacteriales; family Mycobacteriaceae; genus Nocardia; species Nocardia brasiliensis_A. The sequence continues at coordinate 19,762 of NZ_BAUA01000087.1, read as the reverse complement.
GTTCTCGGTGAACGGCCCGTACGTCTCGACCGCCTCGGTGAGCGAGAATCCGGCCACGTAGCCGGTGGCCAGCCAGGGCGGGTTCGCGTGCACGTCGGCGTCGAGCACCGGCGCGGTGAACTTGCCGCCGACCCGCCGCGCCGCGGCGACCTCACGACCGAACCGCACCCGGAACTCGTTGTCGCCGACCAGGTCCGGCCGGATCACCTTGACCGCGACGGTGCGGCCGCCGGCGTTGCGGCCCAGATACACCCGGCCCATGCCGCCCGCACCGAGCACGCCGAGCAGCCGGTACTCACCGATCCGCACAGGATCATCCGCGTCGAGCGGTCGCATCGCGATGGGTGTTCCCTTCCAGAGTCGAACAGCGAAAGGCTACCCACCCGCGGGCCGGGTGTCTGGTTCAGTTGCGCGGTTTCGTTATCCAGTGGTGCTCGGCGCCGGAGCCGGTTCGGCCTTGCGCACGTATGTGGCGAGCAAGTACGCGGCGATCGCGGCGGGGATGTTCATCAGCACGCCGTACACCGCGCCTGGGACGGCCATCGCGTCGTTGTGCAGCACCGAGCCCGCCACAGCGATGGCGATCGCCCCGTTGTGGATGCCGATCTCCATCGCGGAGGCGATCGCCTGATCCGCGTCCACCTGGAACAGCCGCGGCACGAAATAGCCGACGGCGAGGCTGAGCACCGCGAACAGCAGGCTCAGCGAGGCGAGCTTGCCGATGTTCTCGGTGAGCGTCTCGAAGTTCCTCGCCACCGCGGCGAGCACCACCAGCGCGAGCACCACGATCGAGAGGATCTTGACGTTGCCGCGCATCCGCTGCGACCACGCGGTGAACCGATGGTGCACCAGCATGCCGATCGCGACGGGGATCAGCACGATCGCGAACACCTGCGCGAACTTGTCCGGGCGCAGCCCGAACGATCCGTCTCCGTCCATGAACTGGTGGAACGCGAGCGCGACGACCAGCGGCATGGTGAACACCGCCAGGACCGAGTTGATCGCGGTGAGCGTGATGTTCAACGCCACGTTGCCGCCGGCGATATGGCTGAACAGATTGGCCGACGGCCCGCCGGGCGAGGCCGCGAGCAGCAGCATGCCGACCGCGAGCGCCCCTTCGAGCCGGAACAGATAGATCAGCCCGAAGCACACCGCGGGCAGCAGCACCATCTGGCAGACCAGCGCGATCACCGCCGCCTTCGGATAGCGCAGCACCCTGGCGAAATCGGCCACGGTCAAGGTCAATCCGAGCCCGAACATCACCAGGGCCAGGGCGAGCGGTAGGAACACCGCGAAAATCGTTGACCCCATACGGATCTCCTCTCCACCGGACGACCGGTCCGAACGCGACCGGCACGGGTGTCGACGTTAATGATCGACGAGGCGTCAGGCCAACCGGATTCTCAGCCCGCGACGACCTCGCCCGCGTCGGCCGAGCGGCGGGCTTGTGCCAGCACGCGCAACACGGCGACCGCGTCGCGCGGGTCGACGGGCAGATCGCCGCCGTCGAGCAGTGCGTCGGCCAGCGCGGTGTAGAAGGCGGGGTAGTCGCCCGCGTGGGTAGGCGTGGGCGCGGTATCGGCCTCGGCGCCGAGCAGGCCCCACTGATCGGGTTCGACGGTGCCCCATGGCGTGCCGTCGCCCGGGCGGTGACCGTCGCGGAGCGCGGCCTCTTGCGGATCGAGCCCGTAGGTAACGTACCCGGCTCGCGCGCCGAGTACCCGGAATCGCGGACCCAGTTGCGGCGCAACGGCACTCATCCACAGGTGCGAGCGGACGCCGCCGGCATGGGTCAGCGCGAGAAAGGCGTCGTCGTCGGTCTGGATGCCCTCGCGCCGCCGATCCAGTTCGCAATACACCGATTTCGCGGGCCCGAACAAGGTGAGCGCTTGATCGACGAGATGGCTGCCGAGGTCGAACAGCAGTCCCGCGCCGTCCGCCGGCCCGCCCGTCTCGCGCCAGCCGCCCTTCGGCGTCGGCCGCCAGCGCTCGAACCGCGACTCGAATCGCCGCACCGCGCCGAGCGTGCCCGCCTCGACGAGCGCGCGCACCGTCAGGAAATCGCCGTCCCAGCGCCGGTTCTGGAACACCGTGAGCGGCACCCCCGCCCGCGCCGCGTGCTCCACCAGTGCCTCGGCTTCGGCGACCGATACCGCGAAGGGTTTGTCGACCACCACCGGCAGTCCCGCGTCGACGGCCCGGGTGGCCAGGGCCGCATGCGTCCGGTTGGGCGTGGCGACGACCATCAGATCGAGCTCGCCCGGGTCGGCGAACAGTTCGTCGGCGGTGGCGATCACCCGGACACCCGGGTGTTCCCGCTCGGCCTGCGCGGCGCGCTCCGCGGACGAGGTGACCACCGCGGCGACGCGCATCCGTGGTTCGGCGGCGATCAACGGCGCGTGGAAGACCGATCCGGCCAATCCGTAACCGATCACGGCGACCCGCAGGATGCTCTCGCTCATAGTCCTGAACGCTAGTCGGTCCGCCGTGGATCTCGGGTCATGCCCGGCGGCGCACAGCGTGGCAACGCCGAGGCAAACTCGGGCTTCTGCTCTCGACGACGCCGTAACCGGTCTGTCGTGCGCCACCCCGCCGGCCGGTCGCTTCCATCTGGAACTAACCCTGTCGGACCGCTTTTCCGCGGCGTAGGCCGGTGTGCATTCGACCGTGGCGTTGTATTCTCCGCCAAAAAATCGGCAATCATTTGGCAAATCTGAGAACAGACTTAAATGCTGTCGTATCAGACATATCACCATTGCTCGGCGGTGACGCATTTCACTCGCCGCTGTCGGCAAATCGGGTATGTCCGAATTCATGTATGGATTCGCCCGCGCTGAAGTGGCACTTTACGGAATTTTTGCAATACCGCGAGTGACCTGCTGCGCCCTGCCTTCAGTTAGCTGGATCACGGATTAGCTGTCGAAATACTGGCAACCCTGATCTAGCGTTTGAAATGTCGCTGAGTCAATGGTGATTAGGCGTTCTGCCGCTTGCTCCTCGTATAACCCAACGGAGGCCGCACATGCGTGTGCCGCTGATTACGGCGAAGAAACCCCGCACCGAAATGAACACCCGGGTACCCGGCCATGTGGTCCCGCGACTGTCGGCGGACCTGCTCAATCGGTTGCCCGATTCGGTGGCCCGCCCCGGCTTCGCGCCGCGCAGCCTGACCACCGGCATCCTGCATCTGGGTTGCGGCTCGTTCCATCGGGCGCACCAGGCGCTGGCAACCCAGCATGCGATGAACCAGACCGGCGACTCGCGCTGGGGCATCGCCGCCGTCGCGATCAACCGGCCGACGATCGTCGACGCCCTGCGCGCCCAGGACAACCTGTACACGACCCTGCTGCACGAGGACGGGCAGGCCAGGGTGGAGGTGGTGGGCGCGCTCACCGAGACTGTGCACGCCCCCTCCGACCTGATCGGCGTGCCCAACCGGATCGCCGACCCGCGGGTCAAGATCGTCACCTTGACCGTCACCGCCAGCGGCTATTGCGTATCGCCGGTCACCGGACGGCTGGAGACCGACTGTCCAGGTGTGCGCCACGACGTGCGGCACCCGACCCGGCCGATCACCCCGATCGGCATGCTCACCCAGGGACTGGAACTGGTGCGGCGCCGCGGCAGCACGCCGCCGGTGGTGATCAGCTGCGACAACCTGTGCGCGAACGGCAGCACGCTGCGCCGCGCCGTGATCGACTTCGCGCTGCTGCGCGACGACCACCTGGCCGAATGGATCGCCCGGCACGTCCAGTTCCCGAACAGCGTGGTGGATCGCATCGTGCAACCGACCGCGCCCACCGACGCCGCGATCGCGCGCAACTGGCTCGGCGGCATCGACGATCACGCCCCCGTGTCCGCCGAGCCGTTCATGACCTGGACGATCGAGGATTTCGAGGGCGAGCGCCCGCAGTGGGAGCTCGGCGGCGCCCAATTCGTCGCCAACGTCAAGGATTACGAGCTGGCCAAGCTGCGCCTGCTCAACGGCACGCATATGTTGCTCGCCTACCTGGGCGGCGTCGCGGGCCACCGCACCATCGCCGAGGCGACGGCCGATCCGGCGCTCGCGGCGCTGGCCAGGCAGTTCATGCTGGACGAGCAGGGTCCGACGCTGGCCCTGCCCGGTCCCGAGCTGCGCCGGACGGTGGACGACCTGATGCGTCGCTTCCGTAACCCGGCCATCGCCCAGGACATGACCCGGATCGGCCGCAACGGCTCGGACAAGATGATCCCGCGGGTCGTCGACGCGCTGCGGGACAACATCGCCGCGGGTCGGCCGACCCCCGGCGCGACGCTGCTGATCGCCGCCTGGATCCGGTGGTTCACCGCGAGTCACCACCCGGACGCCGTGATGGAATTGATCGACCCCAGGGAAGACTCGCTCACCGAGCTGGTCGACGCCGATCCGCATCGCTGTGCGCAGGCGTTCTTGCAGCGCACCGATATTTTCGGCACGCTGCCGGAAGCGCAGCGGGTGCAGCGTCAGGTCGGCGACGCCCTGGCGGACCTGATGCGCGACGGTGTGGACGCAGCGGTACGGCGCAGGCTCGCGCCGGAATGGGAAGGGAGCAACAGGTGAACGCCGAAAATCCGGTGCGCGCAGTCGTCTTCGATATGGACGGTCTGCTGATCGATTCGGAGAGCCTGGCGATGGAGTCGCTGGTGAGCGCGGGCGCGGAACTCGGCTACGACATGCCGATCGAGTTCTGCCGCAGCATGATCGGCGTTCCCGCCGATCGCTGCCGTACGCTCGCCGCGGCCGCCTACGGGCGGGGCTTTCCGCTGGAGGAGTACTTCGATCTGCACGAGGTGCACCTGCGTCAGCTGGTCGACAGTGGACGGCTGGCCACCAAGCCCGGCGCCCTCGCGCTGCTCGACGCCCTGGAGGCGCAGGGTATTCCGAAGGCGATCGCCACTTCCTCGTCCCGGGACCGGGCCGACCATCACCTGCAACTCGCCGGCATCGCCGACCGTTTCGACGCGGTGGTGACCCGGCAGGACGTGACCAAGGGCAAGCCCGATCCCGAGCCCTACCGCAAGGCCATGGCCGCACTCGACGGCGACGTGGAAACCACACTGGCGCTGGAAGATTCGACCAACGGCATCCGCGCGGCCGTCGCGGCCGGCCTGCGCTGCATCCTGGTCCCGGACCTGGTGCAGCCGACCGAGGAGTCGCGGCGGATCGCGCACCGGCTCTACCCGGACCTGAATCGGGTCATCGAGTACGTCGCGGCGGTGAACGCCGCGACCACCGCCAAGACCGCCTAAGGCCCTGTCTCGAAGTCCCATCCGGCGCCTCCACGGTCCAGTGCGCCGGATTTCGAGACAGGGCCTAGCGCGGGTTCGTGCCGCGGTACCGGGCCGGCCGTCGGGGGCGGCCTGCCCGCGGTGATCGACATCGCCGGCCGGATGGGCGAGACTGTGCTCTGCTCGCTCGAACCTGTCGGTGGACCGAGAAGGATTTCCGTGGTGCGGATTGCTCGACCTGTGCTCGTCGCCTGTGCTGTGCTCCTGCTCGGTTGCGCCGGGTGCGCGGCCGATCGGCAGCCGGCGGCCGTCGGCCCGTACGAACATGCGGCCGTGCCCACCACCTCGGCCACGCCGGTCCGCTGCGGTATCGACCTGTCGGCGCAGGTGATCCAGTCCGCGCTCGCCACGCTGCCGGTCGAACCGGTCACGCAGGCGCCGTGGTCCGCCGACGCGCGCGGTTTCCAAGGAAACTTCGATCCGTGTGCCACCCTGTCGACGGTCATCGTCACGGTCGAGGGCGCCACCGGCAGTTCGCCGAATCACGCGCTGCTGTTCCACAAGGGTGCCTACCTCGGTACCGCGACGCCGCGCGCGTACGGTTTCACCTCACTCGACGTCGACCGGACCACCGACGACACGGTCGGCCTGCTCTACCGCACACCCGGCAGCTGCAACGCGTGCGACGACGGCACCGTGACCCATGTCCAATTCCGTTGGGACGGTAGCAAAGTCGCCATGATCGGCGCGCCGCCGAAGTAGCTGCCCCCTATTCCGCCCAGCGCTGCACCCACACCTGCAGCGGCGCGAGGGCGGCCAGCAGGTCCGTCCCGTCCGGGCTCAGCTGATAGCCGTCCGGCTCGGCGGTGACGACCCGGGCCTCGCGTAGTTCTCGCAACCGATCGTTGAGCACGCTGGCGGAGATGCCGCCGCAGCGGGCCTGCAACTCGCGAAACGTCACAGCTCGGCCGTCGCGCAGTTCCCACAGCACCCGCAGCGTCCAGCGCCTGCCGAGCAGATCCAGCAGCACCATGATCGGGCGGCCGGACTGCGAACCGCGCACCGGCCGTCCGACCGCCGGACCCTTGTCTGCTTCGGAATCCGAAGCTACCATCGTCACCATCCTTGCTCTGGTTTCCGAAGCAAGAGTACTTCGTCCGCCCGGCAGTCGTGAGGATCCGCCATGAGTACCACCGAATCCCGGCCGCGAATCGCGCCGCTGCAGCCGCCCTATGCTCCTGATATCGCTGCGCAACTCATCAAGTGGATGCCGCCGGAGACAGCGGTCGAGCCGCTCGCCCTGTTCCGTACGCTCGCGGTGCACGACGAACTCTTCGGCCGGATGCGCCCGCTCGGGGCGGGCATCCTCGGCCATGGCCGCGTGCCGCCGCGGGCCCGCGAGATCGTCATCCTGCGGACCTGTGCACGGGCGGGCGCCGAGTACGAATGGGGCGTCCACGCGGTGCTCCAAGCTCCGGAAGTCGGCCTCACCCCGGCGCAGATCGACGCGACGGCGGTGGGCGCGCCCACCGACCCGGCGTGGTCCGGCGGCGACCGTGCACTGGTCCGCCTGGCCGACGAAATCCACGAGACCGCAAGCGTTTCCGATGACCTGTGGGCCGAACTGCATGCGCGCTACCGGGACGACCAGGTACTCGAACTCGTCACCATCGCCGGCTGGTATCGGCTGCTGAGCGCGGTGATCAACGCCGCGCAGGTCCCGCACGAATCCTGGGCGCGCCGCTTCCCGAACTGAACTTCAGCTCCGGCTCGTCGCGGAGTATTCCTGTTCGGGGCGGCCGGTGCTGCCGTAGCGCAGGCTCATGCGCAGGGTGCCGGTGCCGACGAGGGTGGCCAGGTAGCGCTGGGCGGTGGCGCGGGAGATGCCGATCGCGGTGGCCACCTCGCCCGCGGAGAGGGGGTTGTCCGCGGCCAGGATCGACTGGAGGACAAGGTCTTTGGTGGGGGAGGAGGCGACGGCGGCCGAGGCGGCCGCCGCGGCGGCCGGGCGCAAGGCCTGCAAGGCCGCGTCGACCCGGGCGTTGTCGACCTGGGGCGCCGAGAGGATGCGCCGGTAACGCGCGTACGCGGCCAGCCGGGCCGCGAGCTCGGTGTGCTGGAACGGCTTGACCAGGTAGGCGAGCGCGCCCGCGGACAGCGCCGCACGGACGGTGTCGCTGTCCGTGGACGCGGTCAGAACCATGGCGTCACACCGCAATTCGCGGACGAAGTCGACTCCGGAGCCGTCGGGAAGGTACACGTCGACGAGTGCGAGATCGACCTGCCCCGCGTCCAGGATCACCCGGGCCGCGGCCAGGGTGTTCGCGGTGCCCGCGACGGTGAATCCGGCGATGGAGTCCACGATCGCGGCATGCAGGTTGGCGACGCGGAAGTCGTCGTCGACGACGAGAACGGTCAAATCTGTTGGGGCCATGACACCTTGCTGTCTACGAGCACGCCGGGAATGCGAGCGATGAATTCGGCGCCGGTCAGCGGTGGCGCGCCGCCGCGCGGACTGGCCAGATGTACGTCGCCGCCGTGGGTGCGGGCGATCTGCCGGATCAGCGCGAGCCCGACCCCGCGTCCGCCGGGCACGTCGCGGCCGTCGCGGGTCGAGGCGCCCTCGGTGAACAGCACGTCGATCAGCTCCGGTGCGACACCGTCACCGCTGTCCGCCACGACGATGTGCAACGTCGAATCCTCCTGAACCAGCTCTACTTCCACCTGCCGCACGGTGTTGCCCGAGGCGTGCACGGCCTCGATCGCGTTGTCGAGCAGGTTGCCGAGCACGGTGGTGACGTCGACCGGGTCGGCGAGGGTGCCGTCCACCCAGGTGTTGGGGCCGAGCACCAGTTCGACGCCGCCTTCGCGGGCGTGCGCGGCCTTCGCGGCGAGAAAGGCCTGCAGGTAGGCGTCGTGGATGGCGTCGATGCCGGGCGCGGCGGCGCCGAGCGGCCCGGCGCCGATCATCTCGTCCAGCGAGCGCGACGCCTCCTCGGTGTGTCCGCTGTGCAGCAGCCCGCTGATCAGGTGCATCTTGTTGGAGAACTCGTGGCGTTGCGCGCGCAGCACGGTGCTCATCGATTGGACGGCGTCGAGTTGGCGGGTGAGCGCTTCGACGTCGGTGCGATCCCGCACGGTGAGTACCGCGCCGAGGTCGCGGCCGTCGCGCTGCACGGGCCGGGCCGCGACCACCACGATGTGCGAGCCGACCGTGGCCGACGCGGGTTGTTCGTCGAGCCCGCGGAACACCTCGAGCACCCGTGGCGTCAACCCGATCTCCGCCACCGGGCGTCCGGTCTCCGCGCCGATGCCGAGCAGTCGGCGCGCCTCGTCGTTGACGAACGTGGTCCGCCACCGCGCGTCGACGGCGAGCACGCCGCGGCCGATACCGTGCAGCACCGCTGCCTGGCCGCGCACGAGTTCGGCGAGTTCGGCGGGTTCGAGCCCGAGGGTCAGCCCGCGCCAGCGCCGGGCGAGCACCATGGATCCGGCGATCCCCACCAGCAGCGCGGCGCCGACGAGCAGTCCCGCGGTGCGCAGGTCGTCGAGCAATTGATCGCGCACCGCGTCGGTAGCGATCCCGACGCTCACCGCACCCACGATCTGCTCCGAATCAGGTTCGAGCACTGGGACTTTCGCGCGTACCGAGTCGCCGAGCGTGCCGCGTTCCTCGGCGATCACCTCGCGTCCGGCCAGCGCGCCGGACGGATCGGTGCTGACGTGTTCGGTGAGCCGGGTGGCGTCGGGGTGCGCGAGCCGGATCCCGGAATCGTCGGTGATCACCACGAACAGCGCGCCGGTGCGCTGGGTGGTGTCGACTGCGATGTGCTCCAGCGGTCCGTCGGCGAGTTCGCGGCGCAGCGCCGGATCGGCGTCGATGGCGCCCGGCGCGTACCGGGCCACCTCGCGGCGCACCACGGGATCGGCGGCGACCGTGCGCGCGATCGCGAGGGCGCGCTGGCCGTAACCGTCGCGCAGCCGCTGATCGCTGAGATAGCCGAAAACCGCGAAGGCGACGCCGAGGGTAAGGGTGACCACCATGATCTGCAGCAGCAGAACTTGCGTCCTCAATCGCACGGCCGGCGCGCCCTCAGTGGCCATTGCCGCAGCATAGACCACCCGCTCGAGGTGAGCAGAATGCGCAGAACCTGGCGAATCGGCACTTTGCACGGCTTGTGCGCACAAGCTCCGGCCTGTGACCGGGGCCACGTACGTTCGCTCTATCTCGACTCGCAGGAGCTAGAAATCATGACCAACCCACTCATCGAGCTGCGGAGCGCGACCAAGCGTTTCCCCGGCACCGGTGGCGGCATCCACACCGCCGTCAAGGACCTCGACCTCGAGGTCGGGCCCGGCGAATTCGTCGCCGTGGTCGGCCCGACCGGTTGTGGCAAGTCCACTACCCTGTCCCTGGTGTCCGGCCTGGAACCGGCTTCGGCGGGCCGGACCCTGGTGCGCGGCAAGGACGTCCGGGGCATCCCCGACGGCATCGGCTACATGTTCCAGCAGGACGCGGTGCTGCCGTGGAAGAGCGTGCTGGACAATGTCGCCCTGGGCCCGCGGCTGCGCGGCAAGTCGAAAGCGCAAGCGCGGGAGCAGGCTTCGGGCTGGGTACGCAAGGTGGGCCTGGCCGGGTTCGAAACCTACTATCCGCATCAGCTCTCGGGCGGCATGCGCAAGCGGGTCGCGCTGGCACAGACACTGGTCAACGGCCCGGAAATCCTGTTGATGGACGAGCCGTTCAGCGCGCTCGACGTGCAGACCCGCCAGCTCATGCAGGACGAACTGCTGCGCGTGTGGGCGGGCACCGGCGCCGCCGTCATCTTCGTCACCCACGACCTCGAAGAGGCCATCGTGCTCGCCGACCGGGTGATCGTGATGACGGCGAGCCCGGCGACAGTGTGCGGCAACTTCACCGTCGCGCTCGAGCGCCCGCGCAATGTCGAAGAGGTGCGGCTCACCACCGAGTTCCGCGATATCTACAAAGAGATCTGGGAAACGCTGCGCGATCAGGTCGAGGCGGCACGTGGTGCCGGCGGGGCGGTCAAGGAAGGAGCGACCCGTGTCGCATGACATTCTCGAAAAGAGTTCTGCCGCAGCGCCGGTCCCGGAGAACGAGTCCGAGGAGCAGATCCTCGCGCGGGTGCGCACCAACGCCCGGCGCGCGGGTATCCGCACCTGGGGACTGCGCGCGGCGCTGGTGGCCCTGTGGCTGGGGTCCTGGGAGCTGACCGCCTCGCTCTGGATCGACCCGTTCTTCTACTCGAAGCCGTCGTTGATCTGGGCGCGGCTGGTCGAGTGGTTCACCGACGGGACCCAATTCGGCTCGATCTGGTTGCAGATCTACACCACCGTGCAGGAGGCGGTGCTCGGCTTCGTGATCGGCACCGTCGCCGGTGTCGTGCTCGGTGTGCTGCTCGGCCGCAGTCGCTACTGGGCAGATGTGCTCGCGCCGTTCATCAAGGGGCTCAACGCCGTTCCGCGGATCGTGCTCGCCTCGCTGTTCATCATCTGGTTCGGCCTCGGCTTGAGTTCGAAGGTCGCGACGGTGGTCGTGCTGGTGTTCTTCGCGGTGTTCTTCAACGCGTTCACCGGCGCCCGGGAGGTGGACGGCAACGTGATCAACAATGCGCGCATCCTCGGCGCGGGCAAGCGGCAGGTGCTCACCGCGATCGTGCTGCCCAGCGCGACCACCTGGATCCTGTCCAGCCTGCACACCGCCTTCGGCTTCGCGCTGATCGGTGCGGTGGTCGGTGAATACGCGGGGGCCAGTAAAGGTTTGGGCCTGCTGATCAGCAACGCGCAGGGCACCTTCGATTCGGCGGGCATCTACGCGGGCATGATCATCATCACCGTCATCGCGCTGCTCGCCGAGTGGGCGATCGGCTACGCGGAGAGCCGCTTGCTGAAATGGCGTCCCTCGCAGGCGAACACGAGTCACGGGATCTGAGCATGAGATATCGCAAGCATGTGACGATCGTCGTGCTGGCCGTGGCGGCACTGCTGCTGGCCACCGGATGCCGGGATTCGCGCCATATTCCGATGGTGAACGGGCGGCCGGAGATCACCATCATGGTCGGCGGGCTGGAGAAGGTGATCTACCTGCCCGCGATGCTCACCAAGCAACTCGGCTACTTCGAGAGCAACGACATCGATGTGAAGCTGCTCGGCGAGCAGTCCGGCGCGAACGCCGAGACGGCGTTGCTCACCGGCGACGTACAGGCGGTGGTCGGCTTCTATGACCACACCATCGACCTGCAGGCCAAGGATCAGTGCATCAGTTCGGTGGTGCAGTTCTCGGACGTGCCCGGCGAGGTGGAGCTGGTGTCCACGGCGGACGCGGACGAGATCAAGTCGACGGCCGATCTGCGCGGCAAGAATTTGGGCGTCACCTCGCTCGGCTCGTCGACCGATTTCCTCACCCAGGCGCTCACCGGTCAGCAGGGGATGTCCACCGCGGACTACACCAGGGTGAAAGTCGGTGCGGGACAGACGTTCATCGCCGGGATGAACCACAACGGCATCGACGCGGGCATGACCACCGACCCGACCGTCGCGCAGATGGTCAATTCCGGGGAGGCGCGAATCCTGGTCGACATGCGCACCGAGGCGGGCACCCGGGCCGCCCTGGGTGGTTTGTATCCGGCCACCTCGCTGTACATGAGCTGCGCGACCATCGACGCGCACCCGGAGATCGTGCGCAAGCTCGCGGCGGCGTTCGTGCAGACCCTGCAGTGGATCAAGGCGCACACCCCGGAGGAGATCGCCGCGCAGATGCCCTCGCAGTACGCGAGCGCGGGCAAGGACCTCTACGTCCAGTCCATCCGCGACTCGATCGGCATGTTCAACGGCGACGGTGTGATGAAACCCGAAGGCGCCCAGAATGTTCTGGACATCCTCGGCAAGTATTCGAAGAACGTGCGCCCCGTCCGGGACCGCATCGATCTGTCGAAGACCTACACCACCCGGTTCGTCGAGGAGGCGCTGCGCGCGCCGAAGCAGTAGCGCGTTCGAGGTACGTGTCGGCACCGGAAATAATGCCTTGACGGGTGGTTATCGCTTGATAACCTGAACATAGTTATCGAACGATAACCTCACGTTCGGGAGGCCCCTATGACCGCGATCACCACCTCGGGCATCCGCGAGATCCTCGCGGAACTGCACCGCTACCTCGAGCCGGAACCTCCGGCGCTCACTCTGCCGCCCAGCGCCTACTCCTCGCCCGAGCTGTGGGAGCTGGAGCGCGAGTTGATCTTCCGGCGCAGCTGGATCCTGGCCGCGCACGTCGATCAGCTCGCGCGTCCCGGCGACTATGTGGCGTTGTCGATCGCGGGGGAGCCGGTGGTGCTCACCCGGGGGCAGGACGGCGAACTGCGCGCGATGTCCTCGATCTGCCGGCACCGGCTGATGCCGCTCGTCGAACCCGGTGCGGGCCATACCGATTCGTTCACCTGCCGCTACCACCTGTGGAAGTACGGCCTCGACGGCCGGCTGCGCGGTGCGCCGTACATGGGCGCCAACTTGGACTTCGCGCCCAAGCAGTGCCGGCTACCGCAATTCGCGTTGGCGCAGTGGAACGGGCTGGTCTGGATCAACCTCGACGCGGACGCCGAACCGATCGGCGACCACCTCGATCGGGCCGCGGCCCAGTTCGACGGGTACCGCCTCGGCGAGATGGTGCAGGTGGATTCGTGGTCGCTGCAATGGCAGGTGAACTGGAAACTGGTGATGGAGAACGGGCACGAGAACTATCACGTCATCGGCCTGCACCGGGAGACGCTCGAACCGTTCATGCCGGGCGGCAGCGACATCCACGTCGAGCACTACTCGCCGTGGGTGCTGCACGCCAGAATCCCGCTCGCCCTGCCGGTGGAGCCGGAAGCGGTGCGGCTGAACGAGATCCAGCGCAACAACGGCATGCTGCTGCTGGGTTTCCCGGTGAGCGCGCTCATCGCGATCGGCGACCAGGTGGTGTGGTTCAGCTTCACGCCGACGGCGATCGACCGAGTCCAGGTGATCGGCGGCGTGCTCACCCTGCCGGAACTGGCCACCGATTCCGAAGCGCTGCGCCGCACCCAGCAGGCGGTCACCATGATGATCAACGACGAGGATCGCGACGGCCTGGAAGCCGTGCAGCGCGGTGTCGCCGCGCGATTCACCGCGCGCGGCCACCTCAGCCCCAAGGAGCAGCCCGGCATCCTGGCCTTCTACCGGAATCTGGCCACCGCCTTGCTCGGGGACGAACCGTACGGCCGTTAGCCTGGAACGCATGACGGCGGAAACGACCCAATCGAGCCCGGCGGCCGAACGCATCCTGCGTACCGCCGCCGAGCTCATCGCCGTGCGCGGATTCGCGGCCACCTCGACGCGCGACATCGCCGCCGCCGTCGGGGTACGCCAACCCGCGATCTACAAGCACTTCGCCGCGAAGGACGACATCCTCGCCGCGCTGGTCCGCCTCGGTCTGGAACGTCCGCTGGCGCTGGCGGACGAACTGGCAGCGCTCGACGCGCCCGCGGTGGTGAAACTGCATCGGTGGCTGCGCGACGCGCTGGACCATCTGCAAGGGTCGCCGTATGTACTCGCGTCCATCCTCACCACCCAGGAGCTGACCAGGGAACGCTTCACTGCCGAACTGGGCCTGGTCACCAGGTTGGATCGGATCGTCATCGAACTGGTGACGGCGGGTCAGCGGGAAGGTGACGTGCGGGCGATGGATCCGGTTTCCGGTGCGCGCCTCGTGCAGGCCCTCTTCGATGCCCTCGCACTGCCGGAGATCGCGGTGAGCCCGGCGGAGATCGTCGAATTCGCCTTGACCGGTCTGCTCGCCGACCCCGCGCGGCTGCCCGAGATCCGGCGGGCGGCGCAGGCGTTACCCCTTTCCTGATCGCGATCATCGGCTACCGTCGTTCGGGTGATGGCGAGCCTTTCGGGGGGTGCTGAGCCCGGTGGTGGGGACGTGGTCGAGGGGCCGGCCGGGCTGCCGCCACGCCGGACGATCGTGCTACCCGACGGGTCGACGATCGCGGTCCGATTCGTGCCCGGCCCCGATCCGGTTCTGCTGCTGCATGGTTGGGCGCTGACGGCGGACGTCAATTTCTGTCACCTGATGCCGCCGGTCGCGGCCGAGCACGGTCTGGTCGCACTGGACCTGCGCGGGCACGGCCGCGGGCTGCCGCTGGCCGCCGACGAACGATTCGACATCACCCGGTGCGCCGACGACGCCGCCTCGGTGCTGGACGCGCTGGGCATCGATCAGGTGGTGGTGTGCGGGTATTCGCTGGGCGGGCCGGTCGGTCTGGAATTCGCTCGGCGCCACCGGGATCGGGTGCGCGGGCTGGTGTTCGAGGCGACCGCGATGGCCTTCGACAGCCGCGTCGACCAGATCGGCCGGGTGCTCTTCCGCGGGCTGCGCCCGCTCGCACATGTCAGCGCGGGCATCGGGCGTACCCTGCCGCTGGCCTACTTCCGCAGAGCGCGAGCGCGCGTGCCGGAGGTGGCCCGACTATGGCCGTGGCTGAGTGCCGAACTGGGACAGTGTCATCCGCGCGTGATCGTCGACGTGATCCTGGCCGAGTACGCCTTCGACTTCCGGCCGCACGCGGCCGAACTCGCGGGGCTGCCCACGGCGGTGGTGGTCACCGCCCGCGACGGGGCGGTGCCACCCACCGACCAACGAGAACTGGCCGCCCTGCTCGGCGCCGAGGTGATCGAGCTGGACGCCGCCCATGACGTCTTCCTGGCCGAGCCGGAAAAGTATGTGGCGGCGACTCGTACGGCGATCGAGCGGGTGCTGAAGGACTCCGGGACTTCGACGCCGTCATGATCGATCCGCACGCGTCCGCGGGCCCTCGGCTCGGGCCGAACTCGGCTCAGCTCTGCGAAGCCGCTGGCTCGGCCGCGTCCTTCGCCTTCAGCTCGGCCTTCCATTCCCGGAAGCCTTCTTCGGTGCGACCACGGCGCCAGTAGCCCGAGATCGACGCCGCCCATTCGGCGGGCACATTGTGCTCGCGGCGCACGTAGCGTCGCAGGTCGTGCATGACGGCCTGGGCTTCGCCGTGGATGAAGACCTGCACCTGGCCGTCTTTCCACGGCGCGCTGCGCACGCTTTCGGCGAGCACCTCGCCCGGTCCGCGGCCGCCGCGGTGCAGCCAGGTGAACTCGATGCCGTCGGGCTTGCGCAGCGGCAGTTCGTCGTCCGGCCCGGCCACCTCGACGAACGCGTAGCCGACCGCGTCCGCGTCCATCGCTTCCAGTGCCGCGGCGATGGCGGGCAGCGCTGCCTCGTCGCCGGCCAGCAGATGCCAGTCCGCATCGGACCGGGGCGCGTACGCGCCACCGGGACCGTACAGGTCGATGGTGTCGCCGGGCTTGGTCTCGGCAGCCCACGGTCCCGCGATGCCCTCGGCGCCGTGATACACGAAATCCGCGGCGAGTTCGCCGGCTTCGTGATCGACCGAGCGGACGGTGTAGGTGCGCAGCACCTCGATGCCGTCGCGTTCGAAGATGAACTTGACGTAGGAATCGGTGAACTCGTTGTCCTTGAACGCGGCGAAACCGGGTCCGCCGAGGTGGACCCGGATCAGATGCGGGCTGAGCCATTCGGTGCGCTGCACGGTGAGGGTGGTGCGAGGTCGAGCCATAGGTAATCCTCCCACGATTAGAATTAGGGTTACCTTACTGACACTACTCCCCGTTGATCGTGAACGATGCGGCGCGGCGTTCGGTGCGGCCGTCGCCGCGGAATCGTTCGGGCCCGGCACGGCTTTCGAAGTAGCGCGCTCAGCGGACCGGCCCGATTGTGGCGACCTGACGTATTCAGGCCTTTTACCTGCGAAGTCGGGTTCGCCGGGTGCTGCTCGGTGCCCGGCGGGTGGGCGCAACCGGTAGCGTGACGTACTGATCGATGCGCAAACATGCGATGATCCCATGTCATGTGTCCGGGGTCACCGACCGACGATCCCGGCCGTCGCGTCGTTGCCGCAAGAGAGAAGGACCGCACTATGACAGCCGCCGACCGTGAAGTATCGGACGCCGGAACGCTCGACCAAACCGGCACCGGCGAATCGGAGGGCTACGCGCGCGGTCTGAGCCCGCGCACCATTCAGATGATCGCCATCGGCGGCGCGATCGGCACCGGCCTGTTCTACGGCGCCGGCGGCGCGATCGAGCAGGCGGGCCCCGCGCTGATCCTGGCCTACCTGGCGGCGGGCCTGGCGATCTTCGTCATCATGCGCGCGTTGGGGGAGCTGCTCACCTATCGCCCCGTGTCGGGCAGCTTCGCCGAGTACGCGCACGAATTCCTCGGCCGCTTCGCGGGTTTCGTGACCGGCTGGTCCTACTGGGCGGTGTGGGTGGCCACCTGCATGGCCGAGATCACCGTCGCGGGCAAGTACGTGCAGTACTGGTTCGATATCGAGCCGTGGATCACCGCGCTGGTGGTGCTCGCCGTGATGTTCGCCGCGAACCTGATCTCCGTGCGACTGTTCGGTGAGGGCGAATTCTGGTTCTCCGCCATCAAAGTCACCGCGATCATCGGCATGATCCTGCTCGGCATCGGCGTGCTGACCATCGGCTTCGGCCACGCCGCGAACCCGACCGTGACCAACCTCTGGGCCGACGGCGGGGTGTTCCCGAACGGGTTCGGGCAGTCGCTGCTGGTGTTGCAGATCGTGCTGTTCGCCTACGTCGGTGTCGAATTGGTCGGCGTGACGGCCGGCGAGGCGCGCGACCCGCGCAAGACACTGCGCAAGGCGATCAACACCCTGCCGTTCCGCATCGGCCTGTTCTACGTCGGCGCGCTGCTGGTGATCATGTCGGTGGCGAGCTGGCGCACCTTCCACGAGGGCAAGAGTCCGTTCGTCGAGGTGTTCCAGCAGATCGGCATCCCCGGCGCGGCCGGCATCATCAACTTCGTGCTGCTGACCGCGGCGCTGTCGTCGTGCAACTCGGGCATCTACTCGACCGGCCGCATGCTGCGCACCCTGTCGATGCACGGCGAGGCCCCGTCGGCGTTGGAGAAGCTGAGCTCGCGGCAGGTGCCCTACGTCGGCATCAGCGTGTCGGCGGCCGCGATGGTGATCGGCGTGATCGTCAACGTCGTCTCGCCGGACAAGGCGTTCGCCTACATCACCTCGGTGAGCACCATCGGCATCATCTTCGTGTGGGGCATCATCCTGGTCTGCCACCTGATCTACCGTGCCAAGGTCGCCCGCGGCGAACTGCCCGCCAGCGACTACCGCCTGCCCGCCGCCCCGTACACCACCGTCGCAGCGCTGGTTTTCCTGGCCCTGGTGGTCGTGCTGCTGTTCTGGACCGAGAGCGGGCGTACCGCGCTCGTGGTCGGCCTGGTGTGGGCCGTGCTGGTCTCGGCCGGTTACGTGGGCCTGACGCGGTTCGGAGCGCGCGCGAAGGCTGCCGAGCACTAGGCGTTCGAGAACGGGCACGCGACCGCGGAAGCGGCGCGTGCCCGTTGTCGTATCGGCTACTCGCGTTCTGCTCGTGACCGGCGCGGCGTCGGCCTCTGCGCAGGTAGACCGCTCGGCGCGGGATAGAAGAAGTTCAGGATCAACCGGGTGATGTCGGCCAGGAACCGCTCGCGGGAGATGGGCGGCTGGTCCAGCACGTAGCGGATCGTCAGATGTTCGACCGTGCGTACGAGCAGCCACGAGGCGGCGTCGAAGTCGACGTCGTCGGGCAGCGCCGCACTGTGCATGGCGAGCGCGGCCCTGGCGATACCGCCGATCTGCTGTTCGAAGGCGAACACCGTGTTCGCGCCGCTGAGCCGCGGAGTCTGCTCGATCACCGCGCGCAGCAGCGCGGGATGCTGCCCGAGCGCCTCGAGCAGCACGGAAATCGCTGCGGGAACGGCGATTTCGGGCGGCTCGGCAAGGTTCGCCAGCACACTGCCGTGCACCACGGACGCGACCTCGGTGTTGAAGCGGTCGATCACGGCGGTGACGATCGCGTCCTTGTCCGGGAAGTACTGGTACAGCGAGCCGGGACTGACCCCGGCCGCCTCGGCGATCCGGTTGGTGGACGCGCCGTCGTAGCCGTGCTGGATCAGCACGTCCTGACCCGCGTCGACCAGGCGCGCGACCATGGCTCGAGACCGCTGCTGCTGCGGGGTTTTCCGGGTCTTCGGCGGCATCAGAAGACGAATTGAACGCGAGTATTTATTCGTGTCAGCATCGATTCATGGTGGCACACAATGACGTGGTGCACGAGGGTCGCCGTGTACCTGTTCCGCTCGGCCCGGACTCGTTGACCTGGAAGATCTTCGGCTCGCTGTACTTCGCGCCGAGCGGGTTGTTCCTCGGCATGGTGCAGAACATGCATCCGGGTCTCGGCGCCGGGGTCGAATATCATTCGCAGATCCAAGACGAGTTCTATCAGCGCGTGCTGCGGTCGGCGTATCCGATCGTCGGCGTGGTCTTCGACGGCCCGCGCGCCGAGCAGACCGCGCGCGAGATCGTCGACTATCACCGCACGATCAAAGGCCGCGACGAACGGGGGCGGCGTTATCACGCCCTCGATCCCGGCACGTTCTACTGGGCACACGCGGTGTTCTTCGTGCAGACTCTGCGGGCCGGTGAGCTCTTCATGGGCGGGCTGACGCCGCAACAGCGCGAGCAGCTCTGGCGCGAGCAATACCAGTGGTACGAGATGTACGGGATGAGCATGCGGGTCGTGCCGAAGAGCTGGCCGGAGTTCCAGGAGTACTGGAATCACATGTGCGCGCACGTCTTGGAGCCGACCAAGGCCGCATGGGAGGTGTACCGCCTGGCCGAGCAGGCCCCCGTGCCGCCGTTCCCGATCCTGGAGCTGTTGCCGGAACCGTTGTGGAACAGGCTGTTTCGCCCGGCGGGCGCCAGGTTCTACCAGTTCGTCACGATCGGCCTGTGCGATCCGGCGATCCGGCGCACCATGGGCTTCGACTGGACCCCGCGGGACCAGTTCTGGTTCGACCGGTGGTGCGCGTTGTTCACCGCGCTGAATCGGGTGACGCCGGAGGAGATCCGCTATTTCTTTCCGCGGATCCGGGCCGGGCGGCGTCGGGCCCGGGGCCTGCGCCCGGCGACGCTGGCGCCACCGGAAGCGCCCGAATTGCTGTGGCCCGCACCGGAACATCGCGCCGATCCCAAACACTACTGCCCCGTGCACGCGGATCACGGCAGCACGCCGGTGACGAGATTTCGCCAACTGACAGGATTCTGACCGATGCTCGACGTGCCTACCGACCATCCCTACGACTACTACTATCGACCGGGGATGCCGCTGCGACCCGCTCCGCCTCGCGCCGTGGCCACCGAATTATGGTACGAGCCAAGGAAATCGATTCTCTCGCCGTGGCTGGAGGTGCGGCCGATCCCGGTCGAGACGCCGCGTACCCGTCTGATGGCGGACCATCTGTGGCAGGGCGACGAGCCGATGGACCGGCTGGTCGCCGCCTTTGCCCGGATCGGTACCGCCGCGGGCCGGCGCCTGCTCGATCAGGCGCTCGACCGCGGCA
>NZ_BAUA01000088.1 GCF_000710915.1 Nocardia brasiliensis IFM 10847 | reverse complement strand
CGGCAGGCAACACGGGCGCGGCAAGCAAACACAGGCGCGGCAAGCAAACACAGGCGCGACAAGCGAAGACCTGCGCGGCAGACCAACACGGGCGCGGCACGCGAATAGCTGTGCAGCGCGCAACAGCTCGTGGCGCTCACTGAACTCGCGTGTCGGCGGGCGCGTCCGGGCAGCGCCGATCGAGGCAGCACTCCGGACGGGCCCGTCGAACCGCGTCAGTGGACGTGGCTACTGAGCGAACCGCTCCACGGAGCCGAGCCCGATCGGCCCCCACTCATCGCAGCGTGTACCTGGTCCGCGACACATTGAACCCGTACTCGGCATTCACGCACTGGATGCCTGATTCGCGCGGCAGTCCGGTGCAGGTGATCGCGTCACTGGCGATGATTTTGCGGAAGGGCAATCGCTCCCCCAGCATGACGATCTGGGTACAGCTGTAGCTCGCCTCCGCGGGCCCCTGATTGCGCAACGTGAACTTCGGATACGGCCCGTAGCCGCCGCAGTCCGGTTTCGGTCCGGGCAGCGTGATCGCCCACCCGTGCACCACACAGAACACCTCCTGATCATCGAGAATGCAGCCCACCTGTCCCGGACTGGTGTCCACCTCGGAAAACACGTGCCTGGTCGCCTGTGCCGGCGCAGCCGCGACTCCAACCAGCAGAGCGCCCAGCGCAATCCCCAACACGACCCTACGACTTCGTAATTCGAACATGCCCCCACCCTCACCGCCCCGAGTTTCACCGCCACTTCACCCGAATCTCGAGCACCGACCGCGAATCAACCCGCGTCCCTGACACTCCCGTCCGCGACGCCCCGACCAAGCCCCTAGGCCATCACACCTCCGTTACCGGCTCGGGCACCACGATACGGCTGCAGAATCGCCGGGGCGAACGGCTTTTTCGCAGTTCAGCGTCATGCTCGGTGGCGCTCAGGGTGACCCGAGGCCGAGGATGCCGGCGGAGTCGAGGGTGCCGGCGCGGGAGGTGTCTTTCAGGTCTACGCCCGAGCGGCCCAGGCGGTGGGCGCCGGTGACCAAGGCTGCCGCTACTTTTGCGGCTCGGGTGTAGGTGAGGCCGTCTGGCGGGTGGATGTTGGAGATGCAGTTGCGGTCGGCGTCGGTGCGGCCGGGGCGGGGTCGGTGGGTGAGGTAGATGCCGAGGCTGTCGGCTACCGAGAGACCTGGGCGTTCGCCGATCAGGACGATGACGGTGCGGACGCCCATCGCCGCGGCGATGTGGTCGCCCAGCGCGACACGGGCCTGCGTCGCGATCACCGGGGGTGCGAGCGAATAGTGCGGGGCGAGTTCGGCTATGAGGGCGGCCAGTGTTTGTACGCCGTGGTCGGCGAGGGCGCGCGGCGAAAGCCCGTCCGCCAGCACGAACCCGATCTCCGCCCCGCTGTAGGGCACCGCGGACAAAGGAGGCGCCGAGCCCACACCCTCCGTGCCGGATTCAACGGCCGATCGTCGCGTCCCGCCCATGACCGCGGGCGCTACTTCAGTGGCCGGCCGCAGCACCGAAGCCGCGCCGACAGAGGCCGATTCAGCGGCCGACTGCACCGAGGACCCCGCAACGGGCACTGAGTCAACCACCGACCTGTGCGCCGAAGCCCCGACAGCAGATGCTGAGTCAGCGGCCACCCACTGCACCGGTGCCGTGGCAGCGAGCATTACCTCAACCGCCGAGCACTGCGCCGAAGCATCGGCAGCAGGCACCGAATCAATCACCGCGCCTGGTATCGAAGCGCTGACAGCGCACTCCGAAGCTACCGCAGCAGACGCTGAGTCAGCGGTCGACCGAGGCACCGAACCTGTTGCACCCTCGGCTGTATCGTGTGCTGCCTGGCCCGAACTCGTTGTGAGGACAGCGGATTCGCCGGGGATTCGGCCGAGGTCCGGGCGGCGGAGGTATTCCGCTCGGGTGCGAGCCGCACTGCGGACGTGCACCGGATCACCCAGGCCGAGGGCGGTGACGCGACTGGTCAGGTCGCCGAGGTTCAGCGGGGTGTGCACCGCGTCGCGTGCGGCCGAATGCGCGGCACGGAATTCCAGGACCCGCGCGGTGGGCAGCGCGTCACCGGAGCGCCCCAGCCCGATCCTCGACTGCGTACTACGCCGCAACTCCTGCCAGAACTGTTGCTCGGCAGCACTTTCCGCCGCACCCGACCGATCCCGCGACTCCCACTGCGCACACTCTCCGTCGCCTGCCACCGAGACACTCCGCCCCATTTCACTCTCCTCACCCACTCGCCGCCCATCAACCCCTTGCCGCGCACCATCTCCCACCTTCATCACGCACCCGCCAGCGCACGCAACGGCGAGGACAGCGGCGGAACGGGAAGGACGCGCCCTGCGGCATCGATCATGCCGAGTCCGGACAACCAGGATTCGAATTCGGGGGCAGGGCGCAGGCCGAGGACGCGGCGGGCGTAGAGGGCGTCGTGGAAGCTGAGGCTCTGGTAGCCGAGCATGATGTCGTCGGCGCCGGGCACCGCGATGACGAAGGCGCATCCGGCGGCGCCGAGGAGGGTGAGCAGGGTGTCCATATCGTCTTGGTCGGCTTCGGCGTGGTTGGTGTAGCAGACGTCGACGCCCATCGGCAGCCCGAGCAGCTTGCCGCAGAAGTGATCTTCGAGGCCGGCGCGGATGATCTGCTTGCCGTTGTAGAGGTATTCGGGCCCGATGAACCCGACAACGGTGTTGACCAGCAACGGATCCAGCTCCCGGGCGACGGCGTAGGCGCGGGCCTCCAGCGTCTGCTGGTCGACCGGCCTGCCGCCGGTGCCCAGGTGCGCTCCGGCCGAAAGTGCCGAGCCCTGACCGGTTTCCAGGTACATGACATTGTCACCGACCGTGCCGCGCCGCAGCGACCGGCCTGCCTCGTTGCATTCGCGCAGCAGCGACAGCGTCACACCGAAGCCCGCGTTGGCCCCTTCGGTGCCCGCCACCGACTGGAACACCAGGTCGACCGGCGCACCCGCCTCGATCAACCCGATCGTCGTGGTCACGTGCGCGAGCACACAGGACTGGGTCGGGATGTCGAACCGCGTCCTGACCTCGTCGAGCAGGTTGAGCAGGTCGGCGGTCGCCTGCGGTGCGTCCGTCGCGGGATTGATGCCGATCACGGCGTCACCGCAGCCGAGCAGCAGCCCGTCGAGGGTGGCGGCGGCGATGCCCCGCGGGTCGTCGGTGGGGTGGTTCGGTTGCAGCCGGGTGGCCAGTGTGCCGGGTCGCCCGACGGTGGTACGGAAACCCGCGGTCACCACGCAGGCTCGCGCCACCGCGATGAGATCTTGGTTGCGCATGATCTTGCTGACCGCGGCCACCATCTCCGGCGTCAGCCCCGGCGCCACCGCCCGCAGGATCGCGGCCGCACCCGGTCCCGCCGCGACGGCGAGCAGCCAGTCCCGGAATCCGCCGACGGTGAGCGCCGAAACAGTGTGGAACGCAAGGCGATCGTGGCTGTCGATGATGAGCCGCGTGACCTCGTCGGTCTCGTAGGGCACCACGAGTTCGTCGAGGAATCGGGTGAGCGGCACGTCGGCCAGTGCCCACTGCGCGGCGGCCCGCTCCGCGTCGGAAGTCGCGGCGCAGCCTGCCAACTCGTCTCCGCTGCGCTGCGGCGTGGCCTTGGCGAGCAAGTCCACCAGCCCGTCGAAGGTGTAGGTGACGCCGCCGAGCTGCTGCGTGTAGCGGGTCATGCGACATCCGCCTCGGCGAGTACGGCGAATTCCTCATCGGGCGTGCCTGCCACAAGCCGATGCCTGCTGTACAGGCCGAAGTACGCCATGCAGACGACGAACGCGCCGAGCGTCCAGGCCGCCGCGACCGGATCGACCAGGAACGTGGCGATCACTGCGGCACAGGCGATCACGAGCGCGAACGCGGTGGTGTACACCCCGCCGGGTGTGCGATAGGGGCGCGCCATGTCCGGCTCACGCACGCGTAACACGATGTGGCTCACCATCATCAGCACATAGCTCAGTGCCGCGCCGAACACGGCCATGTTCAACAGCATCGCCCCTTCGCCGGTCAGCGACAACGCGAAACCGACGATGCCGGGCACGATCAGCGCCAGCACCGGTGCCTTGCGCGCGTTGGTCACCGACAGCCGGGTCGGCAGATAGCCCGCCCGCGACAGCGCGAAAGTCTGCCGGGAGTACGCGTAGACGATAGAGAAGAAGCTGGCCACCAGCCCAGCGAGGCCGATGTAGTTCACCACCGTCGCCGCACCGCTGTCGCCGAGCGCCTCGACCAGCGGATTACCCGACGCCGAAACAGCCTGTGCGCCAATGGCTCCGGTGGCCAGGAACAGCACGGTCGCCGCGGTCACAATGAGCACCAGCATCGCGCTGATGATGCCCTTCGGCACGTTGCGCTCGGGTTCCCGCGCTTCTTCGGCGGCCAGCGGCACCCCTTCCACGGCGAGGAAGAACCAGATCGCGAAGGGCACCGCGGCCCAGATGCCGAACACCCCGAACGGCAGGAACGACGAACTGCCGAGCGCATCCGGATCCGCCGGGATATCGGTCAGCTTGCCGACCTCGAACCGCCCCCACGCCGAGACCGCGAACACCGCCAGACCGGCCAGCGCGATCCCGGTGATCACGAACATCGCCTTGAGCGCCTCCCCCGCCCCGGTCAGATGCACCCCGATGAACAGCGCGTACACGCCGAGATACACCCACCAGCCGTCGGTGACGCCGAACAGGTGCAGCGATTCCACGTAACCGCCGATGAACGTGGCGATGGCGGCGGGCGCGATCGCGTACTCCAGCAGAACCGCTGTGCCCGTGGCGAATCCGCCCCACGGCCCCAGCGCGCGCCGCGCGAAGGTATAGCCGCCGCCCGCCGCGGGCAGCGCCGCGGACAGCTCCGCCATGCCGAACACCATGGCCAGATACATGCCCGCGATCAGCACCGTCGCGATGAGCAACCCGCCGAATCCACCTTCGGCGAGGCCGCTGTTCCAGCCCGCGTAGTCGCCGGAGATCACATAGCTGACGCCGAGCCCGGCGAGCAGGACCCACCCCGCAGAGCCCGAGCGCAGGGTGCGTTTGGCCAGATAGTCCGCGCCCGCGGTGACCTTCATGTCCTCGATCGTCATAGACGCAGCGCACTCCTCATCCACATACCGTTTGGTCGGTGGACCAATTCTTGGCAGCGAATGTTGCCCGGGTGTGAAACGAGGTTACGGACGCCGCCTCGCCGCCGGTGACGCAGCGCACACGCCGGGCGGGTCGCGTGCCTGCGTCCGCACGACACGGCACACTTGGCTGGTGGTTGCCTCCCCGGTCCAGTTCCGGTCGCCCTGGACTCAGACCATCGACCTCAGGACCGAGCTGCGCACCGCGTGGGACTGGCTGCGCCGTCCCGCGCTGGTGCGCCGTGTCCTCCCCGCGATCCGCACCCATCTGGGCGCGGCCCCGGCCAGCACCGCCTATGCGTTCACCCTGTTCGTCACGTGGTGGACGCTGCGGGGTGTGGGTGACTCGGTGGAGCGCAGGCTGATCTTCTCCGCCTCGACCAATCTCTACAACATGCGCCACAACCCGGTGCAGGTGCTGGTCGCCTCGGCGTTCTGGACCGACGGCGGGTTCCCGTGGACCACCATCGTCAGCTTCCTGGTGGTGATGGCCTACGCCGAACGCTGGCTCGGCACCGGCCGCTGGATCGTGCTGTTCGCCACCGGGCACATCGGCGCGACGCTGCTCACCGTCACCGGTATCTCGCACGCCATCGACCGCGGCGTCATCCCGTTGAAGGTGGCGGTCGCCGCGGACGTCGGTACCAGTTACGGCTTTTCGGCGGTGCTGGCCGCGATGGCGTTCCGGTTCCGCGGACCGGTCCGGCTGCTGTGGGCGGGCACGCTCACCGTGGTCCTGGTCGCGGCGCTGTGGATCGGGCCGACCTTCACCGACTACGGCCACCTGTGCGGGGCCGCCATCGGCTTCGTCGTCGGCGCGCTGGCGACGCTGCTCGGCCGCTGGGTGCAGCGGCGCACGGCGGCGAAAGAGCCGGTTCCGGTCAGCCGGTGAGCACAGCGGGCTTGGCGCGCCGCTGCACCAGCCCGACGACCGGTTCCACCACCCGCGCCACGATCGGCCCGAGTATCGCCATCAACAGCACATACGCCGAGGCGAGCGCGGCCAGCTGACCGTCGACCCCACCCACGGTCACCGCCAGGCCCGCGATGACGATCGAGAATTCCCCACGCGCGACCAGTGCCGCGCCCGCCCGCGCGCGCCCCATCCGCCGGATGCCCTGCCTGCTCGCCGCCCACCAGCCGGTCGCGACCTTGGTCAGCACGGTGACCACGGCCAGCCCGACCGCCCAGCCGAGCACCGGCGGAATCGCCGTCGGATCGGTGGTGAGGCCGAACGCCACGAAGAAGATCGCCGCGAACAGATCACGCAGCGGCTCCAGCAGTTTCGCGGCCTCGTGCGCGGTCGATCCGGAGATCGCGATGCCGAGCAGGAACGCCCCGACCGCCGCGGACACGTTCAACGCGGAGGCCACACCGGCCACCAGCAGCGCCGCGCCGAGCAGCTTGAGCAGGAACACCTCGCGGTCGTTGCTGTCCACGATGGCCGAGACGTAGCGCCCGTAGCGCAGTGCCACCACGAGCACCACTGTGATCGCGGTCAGCGCGACGGCGAGCGATTTGAGTCCGCTGGCGAAGCTCACCCCGGCCAGGATGGTGGTGAGGATCGGCAGGTACACCGCCATCGCCAGGTCCTCGAACACCAGGATCGACAAGATCACCGGTGTCTCCCGGTTGCCGAGCCGCCCGAGATCGTCGAGCACCTTCGCCACGATGCCCGACGACGAGATATAGGTGACCCCGCCCATCGTGACGGCGCCGATCGGTCCCCAGCCGAGGATCAACGCCACCACCACGCCGGGCGTCGCGTTCGCGACGATGTCCACCAGACCCGCCGCCCACGAGCGGCGCAGTCCGGTCATCAGTTCCGGTGCGGTGTATTCCAGGCCGAGCAGCAGCAACAGCAGCACGACGCCGATTTCGCCTGCCACGTGGCCGAATTCGTTGGCGGCGGTGAGTTCGATGAAGCCTCCCTGGCCGAACGCGAGGCCGCCGAGCAGATACAGCGGGATCGGCGACATCCCGAAGCGCCCCGCCAGCCGCCCGAACATGCCGAGGGCAAAGAGAATCGCTCCGAGCTCGATCAGGGCGAGCGCGGTTTCGGTCACGGGCTCAGCCGTGGGTCAAGATCTTCGCGGCCGCGTCGAGGCCGTCCGGGGTACCGACCACCACGAGCAGGTCGCCCGTGGTGAAGGTGAAATCCGGTCCGGGTGAGGGATGCAACTGCCCGGCACGCATCACCGCGACGATCGACACCTTGGTGCGGGTGCGCATCGCGGTCTCGCCGAGGGTGCGACCCGCGTAGGGGGACTCCTCCGCGATCGCCATCTGCCGGGTGGTGATGCCGGGCAGATCGCTGTGCTCGTCGTTGAGCTTGGCCACGAGCTGGGGCGCACCGAGCAGGTTGGCCAGCACGGCGGCCTCGTCGGTACTCAGCGGAATCTGCGCCGCGCAGGCGTCCGGATCGTCGAGTTTGGAGACGATCAGATCGATGTCGCCGTCGCGATGCGCGACCACGCCGATCCGGCGGCCCGACCGCACCTCGAAGTCTTTTCGGACCCCAATTCCGGGTAGCGCAGTGACGTCGACATTCACACACTCCAGCGTAGACCGAGGTCTCGTCCGTCCGCCGGTGCGGTCATCACTTCGGCGGATGGCGCCTGGTCAGGGCTGTGCTGAGATGGAAGCGTGCGGCAATGGACGGAGATTCCGGGAACGGCGCGCG
>NZ_BAUA01000089.1 GCF_000710915.1 Nocardia brasiliensis IFM 10847 | reverse complement strand
TTGGGGCGAAACGCAATTCGCCGTCGCACTCGCGCATGCCGCCGAAACCGGCGACGCAGCAGCTCCATGCGCCCGCGAGCGAGGCGATGTGCAGTCCGCTCGCGACGTTCTGGTGCAGATCGTGCAGATCGGTGAGCGCGGACTCGACGAAGTAGTCGAAGGCCAGCGACAGATTGCCGACCTCCGCCGCGAGGATCGATTGGGCGCAGGCCGACAGGGACGAATCCCGGACGGTCAACGCCTCGTAGTAGTCGAAGTTCCGTACCTTCTGCTCCGGCGTGAAAGCGTTGGGGCACAAATACATCGCGAGCGTCAGGTCCGCCTGCTTGATCACCTGTTTGCGATTCAGGTCGAAATACGGATAGTGCAGCAGCAAGGGGTAGCGATCGGCCGGAGTCGCGGCGAAATCCCAGCGCAGATAGCGGGTGAACCCCTCGGACTGCTCGTGTACCCCGAGTTCGTCGTTGTACGGCATCGCCGTCTGCTCGGCATCGGTACGCCAGCGTTCGATCTCGGCCGCCGAGACTTCGAGACGCCGCGCGACGTCAGGGTGCCGTGCGCACGCGGTAGCGGCCCCGCGCAGGTTCCGCTGCGCCATCAGGTTCGTGTAGATGTTGTTGTCGGCCAGCGCCGAGTACTCGTCCGGGCCGGTGACGCCGTCGATCCGGAAGGTTCCGCCCGAATCCCGGTGGCCGAGACCGGTCCACATACGGGCGGTCTCCACCAGCAATTCCACCCCACACTCCCGTTCGAAGCGCTCGTCGCCCGTCGCGGTGACGTACCGGATGGCGGCATCGGCGATATCGGCATTGACGTGCACCGCCGCGGTTCCGGTCGGCCAGTAGCCGGAGCCCTCCTCGCCGTTGATCGAGCGCCACGGGAACATCGCGCCGGGCTGCCCGAGTTCGCGGGCCCGCTGCCTGGCCAGGTCGAGTGTGGTGTGCCGCCAGCGCAGCGCGTCCGCGGCGGCGGCCGGCACCGTGTGGATGAGTACGGGAAGCACGAAAGTCTCGGTGTCCCAGAACGAATGCCCGTCGTAGCCCGGGCCGGTCAGCCCCTTCGACGGGATCGCCCTGGTCTCGCCGCGCGCCCCCGCCTGCAGCACGTGGAACAGCGCGAAGCGCACGGCCTGCTGCATCTCGGGATCGCCGTCGATCTCGACATCCGCACTCGACCAGAAGTCGTCCAGGTAGGCGCGCTGGCGCTCGAGCAGTTCGTCCCATCCGGTCTCCATACCGGCGGCCAGCGCGGCTTCGACCTGCGCGCGCAACGCGGGGGTCGAGCGCTGACCGGACCAGCCGTACGCGAGATATTTCGTCAGGCACACGGTATCGCCGCGGGCCACATCGACCGCGATGGTCAACCGGGCCAGGTCGGCTTCCGCGTGGATCGCGCATCGCGGCGTGGCCGTCGCGGTCAGTTCGTGGTCCATCGCGGCCGCCATGCGCAACTCCGAGCGGGCGGTGTGGTGGGCGAGCACCGCCTGGAAGTCCCGGGCCGCGGCGAAATCGGACACCAGCGGACGGTCCAGCCTTGCCGCGGCCCGCGGGTCGCCGTGCTGGGCCGCCAGCGGTTCGTTGGCGAGCAGATCCGATTGGATCACCAGATCCAGATCGTCGTCGATCGGCTCGACCTCGTAGCGGATCGCCGCCAGGGCCCGCTCGGTGAACGAGACGAGGCGTTGCGAGCGGATCCGGACGGACCGGCCCGTGGGCGAGGTCCACACCGTGCTGCGCCGCAGCGTGCCGGAACGGAAGTCGAGCACGCGTTCGTGGGTCTCGGTGTGGCCGTAGCGCAGATCCATCGGCTCGTCGCCGACGAGCAGTCGGATGATCTTGCCGTCGGTGACGTTGACGACGGTCTGTCCTTGCTCCGGATAGCCGTAACCTACTTCGGCATAAGGCAATCGGCGCTTCTCGTAGAAGCCGTTGAGATAGGTGCCCGGCTCGCCGACCGGCTCGCCCTCGTCCAAGCCGCCGCGCAGGCCGAGGTGCCCGTTGGCCAGCGCGAAGATCGATTCCGTGCGCTTCAACGCGGTCGGATCCAGTCCGCACCACCGCAATTGCCATGGATCCACCTCGAAGCCACGACAATCCGCGGTCACTGCTGCTCCTTCAAATCCGACAGGTCGGCCACGACGACGTCCGCGCCCGCCGCGACCAAATCCTGCCGATGCCTGCCGTCACCGACTCGATCCACACCGACGACGAACCCGAAACCACCCGCGTGCCCCGCCGCCACCCCGGCCACCGCATCCTCGAAAACCGCTGCCGCGTCCGGCTTCACGTCCAGGCGCCGGGCCGCCTCCAGAAAGCCGTCCGGCGCGGGCTTTCCGTGCAGGCCGAGTCGGACCACATCGTTGCCGTCGACCCGGACGTCGATACTGCCGGCGATCCCCGTGACCTGTAGCACCGCAGCAGCATTGGCCGAGGCCGTCACCACGGCCACCCGCAGCCCCGCGGCGCGGACCGCCGCCAGATAATCGACCGAGCTGGGATAGACGTCGACACCTTCGCGCTCGATGAGCGAAAGCAGCAGACTGTTCTTCCGGTTGCCCAGCGCGTGCACCCTTCGCGTGCCCGGCTCGTCGTCCGGCTCGCCCTCCGGCAGCGTGATGTCGCGGGACCGCAGGAACTCCCGCACACCGTCGGCACGCGGTCGGCCGTCGACGAAGCGCAGATAGTCGTCACTGGAGAACGGCACGAAATCCGGCCCACAGCGTTCCCGGAGATAGTCGTCGAACACTTCCCGCCAGGCCCGCTGGTGCACCGCCGCGGTATCGGTCAGGACCCCGTCGAGATCGAACAGCGCCACCGAGATCGCATCGGGCAAACCCACGCGGCTACCCCGGCCGTCCCTTTCAGAGGTCATAGCAGGGCGATACCCCGTTGCGCCACCGGAAAACCCGGGTGGCGGGCGACCACGCCGGCGGACCGCATAGTCGACCGCCTTCCGGGTATCGCCCCACCATGGTCGCCACGATCGATGAGCTGCTGCACGCACTGACCCGAGCCGTCAATGCGCTGGCCGCGGCGGATGTCAAGTTCGCGGTGGCCGGCGGCTGCGCCGTGTACGCGCGCGGCGGACCGGCTTCGCAGCACGATGTCGACATCTTCGTCAAACCGCAGGATTGCGACAAAGCGGTGCGCATCCTGGCCGAAGCCGGCCTGCGGGTGTGTGACCCGCCCGAGGACTGGCTACGCAAGGTCTACGCGGGCGAGGTCTTGATAGACGTGATCTACCGGCCGAACTACCGCGACGTCACCGACGAACTGCTCGACCGCGCGACCCCGATGCGGATCGGCCCGACCTCCGCGCCCGTGGTCAGCGGCACCGATCTGATGGTGGACAAACTGCTGGTCTTCGATGCACACCGGCTCGACTTCGCCCCGCTGCTGCACATCGCGCGTGACCTGCGCGAGCAGATCGATTGGCCCGCGACCCGCGCGCAGACCGAAAGCTCGCCCTACGCAAGGGCATTCCTCGGCCTGATCGACGATCTCGGCATCACCGACACCGGAAAGGTGGAATAGATGGAGCAGCCGCAATACCTGGTGGCGCACCTGCGCCGCGCCCTCGCCGAGGACCCGCGCACCGCGGAACTCGGTGTGCACGTGACGATCCGCGGCGACGTGGTGGCCCTCGACGGCGAAGTCGCCACCGCGGAACGCAAACGACAGTTGGAAACCGTGGTCCGCGAAGAGCTTCCGCAGGCCCGCATCCACAACGACGTCCGGGTCACCCCGCCGGGCGGCCCCGGCGTCAGCGAGGCCCTGGGCTCTGTCGACACCGGAAGGAGTTGAGCCGCATGCGGATAGCCGCCGTCGGCGATGTACATCTCGGCGTCGACTCGCACGGACTGTGGCGCCCGACGCTGCGCGAGTTGCCCGAGCACGCCGATATCCTTTTGCTGGCAGGCGATCTCACGCGCCACGGGACCGTCGAGGAAGCCAAGGTGGTCGCGACCGAATTCGCCGAACTCGGCGTGCCCGTCGTCGCGGTGCTCGGCAACCACGACTATCACAGCGACGCCGAAGACGAGATCACCGCGCTCCTGGTCGAGCACGGTATCACCGTGCTCGAAGGCAGCTCCGTCACGTTCGACGTGCACGGCCGGACCCTCGGCGTCGCGGGCACGAAAGGCTTCGGCGGGGGTTTCGCCGGAAAGTGCGCGAGCATCTTCGGTGAGCGGCAGATGCGCGATTTCTCCTGCCACACCGTCGCACTGGCCGATTCGCTCGCCGCGGCGCTGGCCGAGCTCGACACCGATGTCACGATCGCGCTCACCCACTACTCCCCCGTCAGCGACACCCTGCACGGCGAACCGCGGGAGATCTACCCGTTCCTCGGCTCGTACCTGCTCGGCGAAGCCATCGATGCGCACGCCGCCGACCTGGCCTTACACGGCCATGCCCACGCGGGGACCGAGCGCGGTACCACCCCTGGCGGGATCCGGGTGCGCAATGTGGCCCAACCGGTACTCCGGGCCGCCTACGCCATCTACGAGATCGCCTGACGGCGGCGGCCTAGCCCAGCTCGGATTCGTCGGTACGCGCGCGCTTCAACTCGGCGAAGGCGGGGCACGCCGCCAATACCGTTACGGCGTCGAACAGTTCGACCGCGCGCCGTCCCCGGGGCACCGACGACAGCACCGGCCCGAACACCGCCGCGCCATCGATCTCGATGATCGGCGTGCCCACGTCGGGTCCCACCGCCGCCGTCGCCTGGCGGTGGCTGCGGCGGACCGCGTCGTCGAATTCGGTGGTGTACGCGGCCGCCAGGACGCTTCGCGGAGCGCCGATGGCGGCCAGCGATTCCTCGATGATCTGCTTGCGGTCGCGCATACGCGCATGGTGGAAACGCGTCCCGAACTCGGTGTAGTAGCGGTCCACCAGGGTCGGGTCATCGCGCGCCGCGAGGGCCGCCGCCGCCCGCACCGGCGGCCACCCGTCGGCCAAGCGCGCCCGGTACTTCTCCGGCAGATCGGGATTATCGGCGTTGAGCACCGAAAGACTCATCACCCGGAAGCGGCGGTCGAGCGGGCGGAATTTCTCCACCTCCAGCACCCACCGGGACGCGATCCAGGCATAGGGACAGATCGGGTCGAAATAGAATTCCACCCGGGCAGGACTCGGCTCCGTCTCGTGACTCAACCGACCTCCTTCCGGATTTCCATGGCGGGCAGGAACTTTCGCATCTCTCGACCGTAGGTCGCGGCGACGGTGCGCGCAATCGCCCGTGGTGCCCGCACCGCGCGCACGCAACCGCCGCACCCGCTGTCGTGGCGTGCGACGATCGGTCCGCTGGCCGACACAAAGCCCTGACTTCCCGCCGGGCGGTACCTACGCTCGCCCTCGAGTAGCTCGGAATCGCAAGGGATTGGGGGAGCATATGTTCACCGGACGCACACTCTGGCCGTCGAATCAGCCGATCGCCGCGCCTGCCTTGACGGTCTTCGACAACCGGCTGGTACTGGTCTGGTCGACGCAGAGCGGCACCATGTACGCGGCGTCGGGAATGGAAGCCGACGGAGTCGTCGACGCGAAACCGCTGCCTGCGGATTTCAGTCTGCAACGCCCGGCCTTGGCCGCCCATGCACAGACCGGCCTGCTCTACCTCGGCTATACCCGCACCGACGGCAACATGTGGCTCGCGTGGTCGCACAACGGCCTCGACTATCACGACCGCCGGCAGTGGCTGGAACCGCCGATCGGCGGGCCGGCGATGCAGTCCGACAACGTCTCGATGTGGTTGACCTACACCGCCCAGCGCGATCTGCGGGTCAACGCGGTGCAATCACAGAATCCGCCGTTCAGCCAGTACGGGCGCAGCCCCGAACCTGCCGAGCAGAGCGTGGACACACCCGGACTGGTGATCCGGCCCGACAAGGGCGTGCTGCTGGCGTGGACGGGCATGGACAGTGCGAACAATCTGAACGCGCGCTATATCGGCGTCAACGTGCCGCCCGGCCGCGCCACCTTCAGCGACCGGCTCATCGGCGGCCCGAATCTGTTCTCCCTCGGCGGCCGCTACGTAGCGGGATACACCGGCAAGAACACCAACCTCTACTTCCTCTTCGGTGTCGACAACCTGAACGAGGGGCAGACCGAGCGGTGGAAGTTCGCCGATACCAGCCCCTGGCCGCCCGCGGTCGCGACCGTCAACGGCGTCACCTACGTCGCCTGGTTCGGCACCGACGGGCAGAACACACTCCACTTCGCCGACCTCGGCTCCATGCCGACGATCTACCGCGGCGGCAGCGGCTAGGCAGAACCTGGGCCGGGGACCGCACTGGGGAGCCGCAGATCCCGGCACCGGCTCAGGTTCGGCTATGGTTGGCGCTTGTGACCGTGCGAGTCGAGGCACCACGCAGGCGAGGCATCGCCGTCGTGTTCGCGGCGTCCGCGCTGTTGCTCGCCCACGCACTGTTCATGTGCGTGCTCGGCCTGCCGAACCTCTCCGGTACCGCGCCGGCCCTGGTGGCCGCGGAGCAGACCCTCGGTACGACCCACCACGCCCAAGCTCCCACCGACGCGCACGATCAGGGCTGCCTCATGAGCATCCCGCAGCGCGCCGCCGAGCCCAGCGCCACGACCACCGCCGTCGACCTCGACCACGCTGACGCACAAGCGAATCCGAGCCGGCCGTGGCTCGCCGGCTGGGGAACGTGGCGGATCGCCGCCCCCGACGGACGCGGCATTCTGCGAAATCTCTGTATCGATCGCTGCTGACGGCTGACCCCGTCGGCCGCCGGATCTCGGCGCGCCGGCCCGCGGGTTCGTCCGATACAGCACGGCATCCCGGATGCCGCTTCGACGCTAGGAGATCGCTCATGTGCAGTGCCGTTGTCGATCGTGTCGTCTTGTCCGCCAACCATCTTCACCCCCGGGAGCAGAGCCGCCGCCGACCGGCGACCCTCGTCGGGGACACCCCGGTGCTCTGGATCGGGGAACCGTTCGCCACCGCGGGCCACGGATTCTGGGCCAAACTCGAAGCCCACAACCCCGGCGGGATGAAGGACCGCCCCGCGCTGCACATGGTCGAACGCGCCATCGCGCGCGGCGCGCTGCGGCCGGGCGCCGGGATCGTCGAATCGACCAGCGGCACACTGGGTTTGGGGCTGGCGCTGGCGGGAATCGTGCATCGCCATCCGGTCACATTGGTCACCGATCCCGGGATGGAGCCGATGCTGCGGCGCATGCTGGCCGCCTACGGCGCCACCATCGACGTGGTCACCGAGCCGAGCCCCGTCGGCGGCTGGCAGCAGGCCCGTCGCGATCGGGTCGCGCGACTGCTTGCCGCGCAACCCGATTCGTGGTGCCCCGACCAGTACAACAACCCCGACAACGTCGATGGCTACCAGTCGCTGGCCTTGGAACTGCTCGCCCAGCTCGGGCACATCGATGTCCTGGTGTGCTCGGTCGGCACCGGCGGACATTCGGCCGGGGTCGCGCGGGTGCTGCGCCGCTTCCAACCGGAGCTGCGCCTGGTCGGCGTGGACACGATCGGGTCGACCATCTTCGGGCAACCCGCCGCGAGCAGGCTGATGCGCGGGCTCGGCTCGAGCATCCATCCGGCCAATGTCGACTATCCGGCCTTCAGCGAGGTGCACTGGGTGGCCCCGCACGAAGCGGTCTGGGCGGCACGAACGTTGGCCTCGACGCATTATTGCAGCGGCGGGTGGAGCGTCGGCGCGGTGACCCTGGTCGCGGGCTGGCTGGCCCGCACCGAACCGGCCGGCACCCGGATCGCGGCGGTGTTCCCGGACGGGCCACACCGCTACACCGACACCGTCTACAACGACGACTATTGCGCCGAGCACGGGCTTTTCGATCAGCCGGTGCCGACCGAACCCGATCTGGTCGACGATCCGCACGCGCAGGTGGTGCGGCACTGGACGCGCTGCACCACCGTCGTCGCGCCGACCGCGGCGCTCGCCCGATGAGCGGATGGTGGCGCCGCTGGGCCGCTTTCGACCGGCCGAGTCAGGTGCTGATGGTCAATCAGTTCGGCATCAATCTGGGTTTCTACATGTTGATGCCCTACCTTGCCGCGCACCTGTCGAGCGGACTCGGGATGGCGGCGTGGACGGTCGGACTCGTGCTCGGCGTGCGGAATTTCGCCCAGCAGGGCATGTTCCTGGTGGGCGGCACCCTCGCCGACAAGTTCGGCTACAAGCCGCTCATCGTCACCGGATGTGCTTTGCGCACCGCGAGTTTCACGCTGCTGGCGCTGGCGGACACCTTGCCCGCCGTGCTGATCGCCGTGGCCGCGACCGGTTTCGCCGGTGCACTGTTCAATCCGGCCGTGCGCGCCTATCTCGCCGCGGACGCCGGGGCCGAACGCCGGGTGGCGGCCTTCGCGATGTTCAACATCTTCTATCAGGCGGGCATTCTCGCTGGGCCGCTGGTGGGTTTGGCGTTGACGGCGTGGGACTTTCGCGCCACTGCGGGGGTGGCCGCGGTCGTGTTCGCCGCCCTCACCGCCGTTCAGCTGCGCTGGCTGCCCACCCGTGACCTCGATCGTGCGGGCGAGGGCGCCTCGGTGCTCGCCAATTGGCGTACGGTGCTGCGCAATCGACCGTTCCTGTTGTTCTCGATCGTCATGGTCGGCTGTTACGTGCTGTCCTTCCAGGTGTACCTGGCGCTGCCGTTGCAAGCCGGAATCGTCAGCGGCTCAGCGCAGTCCGGTACCGGGCTGATCGCGGCGATCTTCGCGGTCAGCGGCGTCGTCGCCCTCGCCGGCCAGCTGCCGGTGACCGGCTGGCTCGCGCGGCGCGGCGGCTCCGGTCGCGGGCTGG
This sequence comes from Nocardia brasiliensis IFM 10847, assembly GCF_000710915.1. Taxonomy (GTDB): domain Bacteria; phylum Actinomycetota; class Actinomycetes; order Mycobacteriales; family Mycobacteriaceae; genus Nocardia; species Nocardia brasiliensis_A. The sequence goes on along the minus strand of NZ_BAUA01000089.1, from coordinate 54,474 downwards.
TGGTCGGCATGGCGATCATGGCGGCCGCTTTCGTGCCACTGCTGTGTGCACCGAACACGGGGGTAGTCGGCGGCAAACCGGTCGCCGTGGCCGCCCTTCTGCTCTGCGCCGCACTTCTCGCCCTGGCGAGCGCGGCTGTATTCCCCTGTGAGATGGACACTGTCGTCACGCTCGCGCGCGGCCGGATCGTGGCCACCCACTACGGTTTCTACAACACGATCGTCGGTACCGGCGTCCTGCTCGGCAATCTCACCACCGGCGCTCTCTTCGACGCGCTCACCGAATCCGGTCGCCCGGCGTTGATCTGGACCGTCCTCACGGTGATCGGCGCCGGCTGCGCGGTGGCGCTGTGGGTGCTGAACCGGTCCGCTACACCGGCCCCGACACGCGTCGCGGCCGGAACGGAGGTCCCCGCACGCCGCTGACTCGACGCACCCCTTCCGCGTTCCCGCACACCCGTTCCGACGTGGCGCAGCGGGTGCGGGAACTCAGAAGGGGTGCGGCTGCTTCGGATCGCCCGGCTACTCGACGGAACGGACGTGCAGGACGCGGAAGCGCTCAGGTTCCGCCGGGTCCCGATCGACGACCTGGATCGGCGCACCCGGCCACTGCCAGACATTCAGGCCGGGTACGCGAGCGAAGCCGATCGATCCGCGGGTGCCTTCGACGGCCACCCCGGACCACGACCCGCCCGCGTCGCGCGTACGCAAGACCTCGGCGAGAACCATGATCGTGTCGTAGCCCTCGAAAGCGACGAACGAGGGTGCCGTCCCCAACCGTCCACGCAGCCGGGGCTCGACCTGGTCGCCGCGGGCGCTGAGCCGTTGCGGCAGGTAGCGCAGGAACGGAATTCCGGCTCCGGCGTCACCCAGGGCCTTCGTCCATTCGGGAAACTCCGGCTGCCCGGCCGGGGCGCCGAGCAGAATCTCGTCCAGCCGCGAATCACGCCGGACGGCTTCGACGATCGGCACGGCCGGATCCGGATGGCCGACCAGCAGGAGCAGGGCGGTCGCGCCCTGCTCGACCAGCACGTCGCACAGCGCCGCCGGGGCGAGCACTCGGGTATCGAGTTCGAGCACGGTACCGCCGCGGGAGGCGAAGTACTCCCGCAGGATGCGCGTTCCCGCAGCCCAGTAGACGCTGGGCTGGGTGGCTACCGCGATGCGGTCGCGCCCCGCGCGGAGCAGGAAATCCGCGTACGTCTGCCAGCCATGCGATTGTGGTGGGGCCAGCCGCGCGACCCGGTCCGTCGGCTGCTCGACGAGTTCGTCGAGGACCGCGGACGAGCACAGAAACGGCAGGTCGAGCGCGTCGGCGCGCGCAGCCACGGCACGCGCGACCACGCTGTGATACTCCCCCGCCAGAGCCGCCACGCCGAGGTGAGCGAGTTCGTCGACAGCCGCGACGGCCCGCTGCGGATCCGCCGCGGTATCGCGGACCACCAGCTCGAGCGGTCGTCCGAGGATCCCGCCCGCGGTATTGATGTCCTCGACCGCCAGCTCGAGACCCGCGAGCAGGTGCGCGCCGGCTTCGACCCAACCGGGCCGGGTGCGGGGAACGAGAGCGCCGATCCGGACGAACCGCTGCGCCGGACGTACCTGGGTGACCATGCCGGATAATTCATCCACGACCACCAACCCCGGGCAACAGAATTACCGGCATACCGCATGGTTCGTCCCGGCGGCCGTCGGCGGCGGCTGCATGACGACCGGCATACAGATCGTCCATTGCCGCTGACCGGGATCGCGGCGGGGGGCGGGGTCGAAGCTCAACGCCGTCACCCCACCGGCGACCAGCCCCAGTACCGCCGCCACGCCCAGTATCGGGCGAACGAATCTGACCCTGGATGGTTCAGCCAGCTCCCGCACATGCCGACGGTGCGATCGCGACCACCACCAGATCAGTACAAGTTCCCGCATCGCACAGTCCTGCCCTCGCCTGTATGTACTGAATCGCACTGGCGAGCAACGTGTTACGTGACGTTGCGGACCTCTGTCCGGCGAACGATCCCCGGAACGCAACGCGTCTGGTTTTCGTTTTCCGGCTGGCGCTATCGCAAGACTTCGTTATCGGGACAGACGCCACCGCTCGGCGGCTGGGAGGCTGAACTGAGCGACGTGTCGAATGAGGGCGTTCAATCCAGGAGCAGAACCTCACGGCGAGCTCGCCGCATGGGGAAGGTTTCTTATGACCGTCCAACCCACCATCGTCGCCCGCCGAACTCGCGCAGGTCGCGGCCGTGGAACTGATTCCTACGACGGGATCGAACCAGTGCTGGCAGAACTGGCGGGCTTGCCCGACGGCTCGCGCGAGCATGAACGGCTGCGCGTCGAGATTCTGCGGCGATGCCTACCGCTGGCCGAGCACATCGCCCGGCGCTACACCGGCCGCGGCGAGAATTACGACGACCTGTTCCAAGTCGCGAGCCTCGGGCTCGTCGCCGCCGTCGACCGTTACGACCCGGCGCGGGCGACACCGTTTCTGGCCTTCGCCGTGCCGACGATCATGGGCGAAGTCCGCCGCCACTTCCGCGATTTCGGCTGGTCGGTACGAGTTCCGCGGCGCACCAAGGAAATTCAGCTGATGCTCGCACCCGCCGTGGAAAGGCTCTGTCACCGGCTGTCCCGGATGCCCACCGCGCTCGAGATCGCCGTCGAACTCGACGTCGATCTGCTCGAGGTGACCCAGGCGATGCTCGCCGCCAACGCCTACACCAGCGATCCGCTCGACACCTCGGCGCACGACAACGACTACGCGCCGAGCGCGGCCGACCTGCTCGGCACGGAGGATCCGGGCTATCAGCTGACCGACGAGGCGCTCGCCATCGCGCCGCTGCTGGACGAACTTCCGGCCCGCGAACGCCTGGTCCTGCATCTGCGGTTCTTTCGCGGGCAAACCCAGATCCAGATCGCCGAACAGCTCGGCGTCTCCCAGATGCAGATCTCGCGCATCCTCACCAAAACGCTCACCCAGCTGCGCGAAAGCGCACTGCCGGATGACGATTGATGGCGGGCAGCACCAGATAGTCGCGGCCACAGCATGTTTGAACGTCGCGCCACGGGGATTACGGTGGGAAAGACGATCGGGACGGTGGGTATGAAGACCAAACAGATCACCGTGCGAGTGAAAAAGGGCCAGTGGCGCGCCATCAGCGCGGCGGCCGATTGTGCGGGCATGAGCGTCGAGGACTATATCCGCTGGAGTGTAAAGCTTTTGGCGCTGCAATCCAGGCCCGGCGGCAACCCGCCCCAGGCATCCACCGCGCCTCCCGAGCCGCGCCGGCGAGCACATCCCGTGCTCGATCAGCCCGAGTCGACAGCGTGGGAGGAGTGCTTCTCGGAGCAGCTGTCACACCGTATCGAACAGTTCCGCGACGACTGAGACCCCCCGGCAGCGCAACGGCGAACCCCGCGACATGTACTTGTCGCGGGGTTCGCTGTCGTGCGTAGTGCCGCTGCGATCAGTGCCGGCCGAGTGACGGGCTGGTACCGAACGATCCGCTCGCCTGATTCGCCGCCACCCGCGGCAGCAGCAGGCCGAGCGCGACCATGCCGACGCCGAGACCGAAGTGCAGCCAGGGCAGCACGCCGCCGCCCGGCGGGGGCGCGGTACCACGGACGCCGAGCCCGACGATCTAGCTGCTGACCGTTTCGTCTTCGAGCGACGCACGGATCTGCACGCGCAGCTCCGGTCCGTCTTCGTGCTGATGTACGGAGATCGCGTGCTCGCTCGCGGCCCGCACGACTTCGTCCTCTTCACCGGCGATGGTGAGCGTGCAATTAGTTTCGCTGGGGAACCTGCGGCAGTCGGCTACTTTTCTCGTCATGGGACGAGCCTCCTGAGAGATCAATATTGCTGGTCTCTACGGTAGACCTCCCAGGTCACCAGGGTCGCGAAAGCGGAAATCGGTGAGCACGGGGCCGGGCGCGCTTGGCGCGCCTCGAGGTCGTCGCTTATATTCGCGAGCACAACTGGTTCGCCGGAGGTGGAGTCGAGGAGCCCCTGATCCACCGGCCGGCGTCGAGTTCGGGCCGCGTTCGCGTGCGCCCGGACGAGAGGGAACCCGGTGCGAATCCGGGACTGTCCCGCAACGGTGAATGGGCGCGCCCCATGAGTCCGAAGACCTGCCGGTTGTGCCGGGTACGCCGTATCCGGCGGTCGTCGCCTCGTGGATCGGGCGTAACGCCGAGTGGACCCGGGCACGGGATTGATGCTTCGAGGGCTCCGTCAGCGTTTCGCTCGTTATGGGTGGTGGCCACAGGGCGCTACCACGGAGTTCATCAATGCTGAACCCTCACAGGAGTTTTCCCGCCCGCATCGCACCCGCGGTGCGCGGCGTGCCGTCGGTCGTGCAGAGCCTGCGCCTGCACGCGCACCAGCGGGTGCCGTTCTCGGTGGAATTCAACCCGCCGCGCGACGCCGCGGGCGAAGCTCGACTGTGGCGCACGGTGCGCGAGTTCGAGCGTATGCATCCGGCGTTCGTCTCGATGACCTACGGCGCGGGCGGTTCGACCAAGGACCGGACCGCGCGCATCACCGGCGCGCTGGCGCAGGAGACCACTCTGCTGCCGGTAGCGCATCTGACGGCCGTCGGGCACAGCATCGCCGAACTGCGCGCGCTGGTCGGCTCGTACGCCGACTACGGCATCCGCAACATTTTGGTGCTGCGGGGCGACCCGCCGGGTGATCCGCTCGGCGACTGGCACAAACATCCCGAGGGAGTCGAGTACGCCGAGGAACTGGTGCGGATCGTGCGGGATCTCGGCGACTTCAACGTCGGGGTCGCCTCGTTCCCGCAGATGCACCACCGCTCCCCCGACCTGGACACCGACACCGCGTTCCTGGCCGCGAAACTCCGTGCCGGAGCAGACTATTCGATCACCCAGATGTTCTTCGAGGTCGACCATTACCTGCGCCTGCGCGACCGGCTCGCGGCCGCCGACCCCGAGCAGGGGGCCAAGCCGATCATTCCGGAGCTGATGCCCGTCACGTCGCTGCGCACCGTGGCGCGGGCGGAGGAACTCAGTGGCCGCGCGCTGCCCGCGCCGATCATGGCGCGCCTGCTCCGGGCGGCGGGCACCGGGCCGCAGGAGAACCGCGCCGCGGTCCGTGAAGTCGGTATCGAACTCGCCACCGAACTCGCCCAGCGCCTCATCGATGAGGGCGCACCCTGCCTGCACTTCATCACGTTGAACTTCGCCAAGGCGACCACCGAGGTGCTGACCAACCTGGGCTACGCGGTCACGGCCGCCCCGCTGAGCGCCTGATCCACCCGGTCGAGTCGGGCGACGTGGCGAAGTCCCGGTTACGCGAGGACACTGAAGACCAATACCGTATTCGTCCCGAGGAGCGATGTGATGGCAGCCGAGAGGCCTTTTGGGATCGATCCGGAGGATTTCGAACGCGCGCTGCGGGAGGCGGGGATCGAGATCCGCGACCTGCTCGGCAAGGCGGGCCAATATGTCGACCGCGCCGGGGTGAACACGCTGGCGTCGCTGCTCGGCCAGTTCGTCCAGCCGCAGCGCCCGCGCGCGGCGAAGCCGGAGAGCGAGACCACCGGCGAGACCGGCAGCGGCGTCTGGGTCATCTACAGCATCGACGACGCGGGCGAGGCCCGGGTCGAGCAGGTGTTCCCGAGTGAACTCGAGGCCTTGCGCGCCCACCGCGACAACACCGACGAACGCCGCCGCGTCCGCTTCCTGCCCTACGGCGTCCCCGCCACCGCGCTCGACTCGCCCTGACCCCGACGCTCAATCCGAGGTGGCGACCTTCCAGAGGTGACCGTCGGGGTCGCTGAAGTGACCGTCATAGCCGCCCCAGTCGGTGGCGGCGGCCGCCTTCGTCACGGTGCCGCCCGCGGCGATCGCCGCACGGATGACCTCGTCCACCTCCGCCCGGGATGCGGCCAGGAAATGGAACGAGGCGCCGCGGAAGCCGGTGCCCGCGGCGGGTACGCCCGCGTCCGCGGCGACGGCGTCCCATTCGTACAGCGCCAGCGACGACGACCCGGCGCCGAGCCCGCATCGGACGAACCCCGGGAACTCCTGCTCGACCGTGCAACCCAGGCCCTCGACGTAGAACTTCTTGGCCCGGTCCACGTCGGCCACCCCGAGCATGACGACGCTCAGCTTCAATTCGACAGTCATGCTGGTCAGACTAGGTGACTCAGGACGCGGGCGCGGGCGAGTCGGGGGCGTGGTCGAGCCAGGCCGCGAAGGCGTCGAAGGTGAAGGGGCGGCCGAGGAAGTCGGCCACCAGGTCAGCCGCGTCCTTCGATCCGCCGGGGGCGAGGACGCGGTCGCGGTAGCGGCGGGCCACCGCGGGATCGAGCAGATCGGCGGGATCGAATTCGGAGAACAGGTCCTTCGCGATGACCAGGCTCCAGAGATAGGTGTAGTAGGCGGACGTGTAACCCGCGAGATGACCGAACGACGCTTGGAAATGGGTGCCGGGCAGCATGGCGATCAGTCCGTAGCGTTCCATCGCGTGCAGCACCGCCGCGGTGTGGTCGGCGGGCCGATCGCGGTGCAGCAGATACGACACCGCGGTGTAGCCGACCTGGGTCTGGATCTGGATGCCCTTGCCGAAGTCGGTCGCGGCGCGCATCCGCCGCACCAGCTCGGCGGGGATCGCGGCCCCGTCCTCGTCTATTGCGAACCGGCCCAGAATCGTTGGGTCCCATGCCCATTCCTCGAGCATCTGGGACGGCGCCTCGACGAAGTCCCATTCGGTGGCCACGCCGGAGAACCGCGCCCAATCCTGCTGTCCGGCAAGCACATGATGCAGGAGGTGCCCGAATTCGTGGAACAGCGTGACGACCTCGTGGTGTTCCATCAACCCCCGGGAGAAGTTGCACACCAGCACGCCTTCGGGCAGCAGTCGGCCGGCGATCCCGCCGACGAGCTCGAATTGCGCCGCGTGCTTGTACTTTCCGGCGCGCGGGTGCAGGTCGAGGTAGATCCGTCCGCAGCGCGCACCGTCGGAGTAGACGTCGTACGCGGTGACCTCCGCATGCCAGGAGGTGCCGTCGACCGGCCGATACTCCAGGCCGAACAGCTGACCGGTGACGTCGAGCAGGCCGTCGCGTACCCGGGTGAAGTCGAAGTAGCGACGGACCTCGCGGGCGTCCACGTCGTACTGCTCGCGCCGGATCAGCTCGGTGTAGTAGCCGACCTCGGACCGGTCGATGGTCGCCGCCGGGTCGTCCTGGCTGCGGCGCGCGAGCAACGTCGCAAGGTCGCGCCGGCCCGCGGCCGCGGCGGCCGCGGAGATCCGCTCGATGAAATCCGCGATGGCCGCGCCGGTGCCGATCATCTTGACGTCGGCGTCGTAATCGGGCCAGCTGTCGAAGCCGAGCAGGCGGGCCTGTTCGTCGCGTAGCTCGAGCATCTCGTGCAGCACCTCGTCGTTGACCGGCCAACCGCGGCTTTCGAATTCGACCGTCAGTTCGCGCCGGGCGGCGGCGTCGCCGGCGAACGACCGGAACGGCCGGTAGTCCGGGTAGTCGGTCGTGACGGTGACCAGTCCGTCCGCGGCGACCGGATGCGCGGCGACGAAATCCGCGGGTAGGCCGTCGAGCCGGTCGGGCGTCAGCCGGATCGAGCGGACGTCGTCGCGGATGGCCCGCCCGAAGTCCTGAGTGAGCACGGTGAGCCGCTCGGCGATGACGCGCAGCCGTGCCCGCGTCGGATCGTCGCGGTCCACGCCGGTGCGGCGGAAGTCGCGCAGCACGTGTTCGCGCATGCGGCGCGCCGCCGCGTCCAGCCCCGCCGCGTCGGTGGCCGCGACGACGTCGTAGAGCCCGCGATCCAGCCCGCGATCGGTCCGGGCGCGATCGATCCGCTGCACGAGCTCCTCGGCGAGCCCGCGCACTTCGCCCTCGGGATGGATTTCGACGAACAAGCCGGCGGCCGCGTCGACGCCACGCAGTGCGATATCCGCGTCGTTCCACAGGCCGAGCACCTCGGCGGTGTCACGCGCAGCTCCGTCCTTCAAGCGTGTCAAAGTCCGCGCCGCCGTCGCGAGACCGTCGTCGACATAGTCGGCAAGCCACTCGGACCATTCGGCGGACGGCAGGGCAAGCGGCTGCGGACTCATCCCCCGACATTAACCGCAGCCTCGGCCACGGTCATGTCATCACCGCGGGTGCAGCCGCGGCCAGAATTCGCCCAGACTGGCGGGGTCGTGCGCGATGAGATCGCGAAAGCGTGCCACGAAGCGCTGTTCGGCTTCGATCAGCTCGAGCCGATAGTGGTACTCGATCACGAAAACTCGGTCGACGTCACCGGCCGAGGCCAAGACCGCCCGTTGCTGCTCAGCCTGTTGCGCCAGGGTACGTTCCCGTTCGTCGAGCAGGGCGGCGACGTCGGCCGGGGGCAGCACCACGATCAGCGACAGGGCCGCCTCGAACTGCCGGAACTCCTTGGCGGGCACCGAGACCATTTCCCGCATCCGCGCGCGCAGGCGCTCCTGTCCGGCTTCGGTGGGCCGGTAGATCGTGCGTTCGGGGCGCTGCCCGGCTCGCTCGGTGTGCTCGGCGGTCAGGTAGCCGGCCCGGGTCAGCTGGTCGAACACCATGTACAGCGAAGCGTGTTTGAAGTCGATGCTGCGGTCCGCGTTGCGCCCCTTCAGCAGTTTGCCGACCTCGTAGGGGTGCATCGGCCGTTCCATCACGTAGGCGAGCACGACCAGCGCGAGCGGGTTGTGCAGTGGGTCCCGCCGGATTGCCACGGGACCCTCCTCCTAGACGTCGAGCACGAGTCGATCCCCTCGCGCGCGGGACACACAGGGGTAGATGATATCGACCCGGTCGCGCTCGTCGGCTTGCAGGACATCGTCGCGATGGTCGGGGACACCGGCCAGTACCCGCGTCGCGCAGGTGCCGCACACACCGTCCGTACAGGACAGATCCACGGTGGGATCGACCGCCTGGATCGCTGCGAGCAGGGTGCGGTCGGCGGGCACCGGCACCACCACGCCCGAGCGGCGCAGCTCGGCCTCGAACGCCGTGTTCGTCCGGTCCTCGCCCCGATTGCTCGCGGCGAACCGCTCGGTGTGCAGCGTGACGTGCGGCTGCCGGGCAACGGCGGATTCCATTGCGGCGAGCAGATCTTCGGGACCACAGCAGTAGACCGCGGTGGCCGCGGGTGTGCGCCGGAGCAGCTCGTCGAGATCCGGGCGAGCGTGCGTGTCGGCGGGCAACAGCGTAACCCGGTCCGGATATTGCCGGAGTAGTGCGTTGCCGAAGGCCATCGTCGGGACTGATCGCCCGCGATAGACCAGTCGCCATTCGCATTCGGCTTCGTGCAGCCGGCGGATCATGGGCAGCAGCGGCGTGATGCCGATACCACCGGCGACGAACAGATACGCGGGCGCGTCGATCAGCGCAAAGTTGTTGCGCGGTCCGCGGATACCGATGCGCGTGCCCACCGGAAGGTCGTGGATCTCCACCGATCCGCCGCGCCCGTCGGGCTCACGCAACACGGCCACTCGGTAACTCGCCGAATCGGCCGGATCACCGTAGAGCGAATACTGACGGACCCGGCCGGACGGCAAGACGAGATCGATGTGCGCGCCCGGCGCCCACTCCGGCAATGCCTGGCCCTCGCCGCGTACCGTCAGCGCGATTGTGCCGTCGGCGATTTCGCGTCGGTCGGCGAGCACCGCCGGAATGACCGGCTGCTTGCGCCCGGTCAGGACACGGCGGCCGCGTCGGGTCTTGCCGCCGGGCTTGTACAGCGACAGCAGCACTGCCGCAACCAAACTGAGCGTCGAGCCACCGAACCCCCAGAACGCCACCGCGGCGGACGCACCGAGTTCCGCGGGGCTGCCGCCGGTCTCGGCCAACTGGGCCGCGCGCGCTGCCGCGTGTTCCAGCGCATCGTGCAGAAACCCGAACGCTGCGAACAGGATTCCCACCGCGATGGCCAGCTTGGCCGCGACCCAGTAGTACCGGAACAGGCCCCAGCTCGTCGTCAGGGCCACCGCCAAGCCGGTGAGGAAGGTGGCGAAATTCGCCCACGGCAGCAGGGTGAGGTCGAAGACAGCCATCAGTTCATAGGTGACACGGCTGGTGTGGATGTCGCGCGTCGTCATCGCCACCACCGCCATGGCGGAGATGGTCACCGCGATGCCGACCCAGCAGCACGCCGCGATGATATGCGCCGCGACAAGGGCTTTGCGCGGTCTCGGGCGCAGTTGCCCGGCCAGTGCGGCCAGGATCGGCACCGCGAGCCAGCTGGCGAACATCGCCACCAGATCGCCGACGACGAACGCTTGCAGCACCACGGCGACGACCAGCAGCCAGCCGCCGCCGAGCAGGATGCGGCGCGGCACGGCGCGCACAACGGTCACCAGCACGATGAGACCACCGGCCACCGCGATGATCAGCCACCACATCGGGACGCGCGCGGCCGTCAGCGTCGCGGGAAAGACCGGGGGTGACAGCATGGCCGCGACCGCAACCATTGTGAAGGCCACCAGCATGTTTCGCCCGGACCGGGACCGATGTCGCTGGGCGGGCGCGGGTTTCGAAGTTGTTCGGACTGACATAGCACGTCTCCGCATACTCATATAGTCGATATCGACTAATCGAGTATGTCGCGCTCATCGGCCCCCGCCATCCGGGACAACCCTGAAAAACACAAGCCCTGGCGGATTTACCAGTTGTTTGCTGTAATTGGAGAATCTGAATTACCAGATTGGCTCCATGCGGACCCCGATTCGACGGAGGTAGACGAGATGACAGAGCGCATACCGGTGGTTTTCGTGCACGGGTTGTGGCTGCACGCGACGAGCTGGCAGGACTGGGCGCAATGCTTCGCCGACGCCGGATTCGACCCGCTCATGCCGGAGTGGCCGGGTGTGCCCGACACCGTCTCAGCGGCCCGTGCGGTGCCGGAACGTCAAGCCGGCGTCGGCGTCGCCGAGATCTCCGCGGCTTACGCCGAGGTCATTCGCGGGTTGCCGCGCCCGCCCGTCCTCGTCGGCCATTCGATGGGCGGCTGGGTCGTGCAGCATCTGCTGGGCCAGGGCTTGGGGGCCGCGGCGGTCGCCATCTCGCCCGGGCAGATCCGCGGCGTCAAAGCCGTCAGCCTCACCCAGGGCCGGGCCGTGCTGCCGATACTGGGCAACCCGGATCACGTCAAACGCGCGGTCTCCCTGTCCGCCAAGCAGTTCCGCTTCTGCTTCGGCAACGCCGTCTCCACGGCGGAGTCGGACGCCCTGCACGAGAAGTGGTCCATTCCCAGCCCGGCCCGGCCGCTGTTCCAGCTCGCCTACGCGAACTTCGTCCCGAACTCCCCCGCCGCGGTGGATGTCCGCAACGACACCCGCGGACCGTTGCTGTTGCTGTCCGGCAAGCTCGACCACACCATCCCCGACGTCCTCACCCGCGCCACCTTCAAGCGCTACCGGCACGCCAAGGCGCTCACCGACTACCAGCGCTTCGACGACCGCGGCCACTCTCTGGTCGTCGACAGCGGCTGGCACACCGTCGCCGACACCACGCTGCAGTGGCTCCGCAAAGTGCTGCCGTAGCAGCGGCACGATCGCGTGCATCCGGCACCGCCGATTTCGCCGTCGAGAGCGCCGCGACGATGTTGCGCGAAGCAGGCTTATCCGTGCCGACCTCCGCTGCGCCCCCGATGAATTCGCTTCCGATGGCGGGCGCTCGAACCCGGCGTCCACCGAGGGGGTGCGCGGCTACGACCTCTTCAAGCACAAGCAAGAAGGTTGCATCCGAGCCGTTTTCCGCCCCTGACGCGGACACCCGCACGGCGGGCTGGTGGATTTCATGATGCTGGTCCACCAGGTGTCCAGGGGGCTGGGTTCAGGCCAGTAGACCACCGGGACTACGTCGGAATCGCTTGCGGGCGTGGACGTTCGGCTCAGTTCGGCTGCTGTGGCAGTGGTACTCATGCTGGATGTCATCCCTCGAGTTCATCGCGCCGGATCACGCGAAGGGCCGGGTGCGCCCGGCACGACTGCCGGGCGCACCCATCGACGGAAAGAATCTGACGGTCTGTACAACGAGATCACTCTTCGGACAGGCATCACCTCGCTCGTCGGACGACGGCCGCGCGCGGCCGGGGCGGATGTCAAGCGTCGATGGCTATTTATCTGTGCCATCTGACATAGATAAGTTTTAGCTCGAAGCACAGAAGAGCGCAAGGGGGTCGCTCGGGTGTTGCGTGCATCGAAAACCGGATCCTGGGTACGTCCAGCGCATGACTTCCTCTACTGTCACCGAGGTCAGCGTGCTGCCCGCACCCCGAGGCGAGTTGTCCGCCGCCGTCATCGAGACGTTGTCGCGGGAACCGGGCAGCGCTGTCCCCACCCTGCCCGATCTCGACCCGTACGGTGAGGACTTCCAGCTGGCCCTGCACACCTGCTACGAGCTGCATTACCAGGGCTTCGGCGCGGTCGACAGCGGGTGGGAATGGGATCCCGGACTGCTCACGCTGCGCGCGGCGCTGGAACAGCGGTATCTGCGCGCGCTGCGCGACGATGTACCCGGCGGCACCGATCTGGAGGCCGAGCTGGAGGCCTTGCTGGCCGTCCCGGCCGAGGAGACCGGCGTCAGCGCGTTCCTGCGCGACGAAGGCGAACCCTGGCAGCTGCGCGAATACTTCGTGCATCGCTCGATCTACCACCACAAAGAGGCCGACCCGTACGCCTGGGCGATCCCCCGGCTGCGTGGTCAAGCCAAAGCGTCGTTGGTCGCGGTGGAATTCGACGAATTCGGCGGCGGTCGCGGCGAACGGGTGCACGCCCAGCTCTACGCCGACCTGCTGGCCGGCGCCGGACTCGATCCGTGCTACCTGCACTACGTCGACATCGTGCCCGCCCCGATGCTCGCACTGGTCGACATGATGTCGCTGTTCGGTCTGCATCGCGCTTGGCGCGGTGCGCTGATGGGACACTTCGCCACTGTCGAGATCACCTCCCCGCCCGGCGCACGCCGCATGGCGCAGGCGCTGGGCCGCTGGGACTCCGATCCCGCTTGCGCGCTGTTCTACAACGAGCACGTCGAAGCCGACGCGGTGCACGAGCAGGTGATGCGCGAGGCCATCACCGACCTGCTCGCGCAGGAACCGGAGCTCCGGGAATCGGTGGTCCTCGGCATCCAGGTGACCAATTTGCTCGAGGATCGCTTCGGCGAGCACGTGCTCGGCGCGTGGCGTCAGGACCGCACTTCGTTACGTGAGCCGCTTTCCTCGCTGTGATCATGATTGACTCGCCGACGAGCGGGCATCGCGTACAGGTGATGTTGATACGCACCCCCGGTGTCTACCGGCCACAGACCGATACCTGGCTCCTCGCCACCGCGCTGGCCGATGCCGCGCTGCCACCGGGCGGCCGGGTGGTGGACGTCTGCAGCGGCACCGGCGCGCTGGCCGTCCGCGCGGGCCTGGCCGGCGCGGCCGCGGTCACCGCGATCGATATCTCCCGCGCGGCGAGCATGTCCACCTGGCTCAATTGCCGGCTGCACGGCATCGACGTCGAGATACTGCGCGGCGATTTCGAAACCGCCTTGGCGAACCGGGAATTCGATCTGCTGCTGGCCAATCCCCCGTATGTCCCGGCCCCGTGCGAGCGGCCGGTGCGCGGCCGGGCGCGGGCTTGGAACGCGGGAACGGACGGACGTTCGTTCCTCGACCGGCTCTGCGCCCGCGCGCCGGACCTGCTCGCCTTGGACGGCACCGCCTTGATCGTGCACTCGGTGGTCGCCGACCCGGATCTGACCATCACCCAGCTGCGCCACGGCGGCCTGAAGGCGGCCGTGGTCGCCCGCACGACCATCCCGTTCGGACCGGTGATGCACCGATGCGCCGGACATCTCGTCGAGCAGGGCATTGTCCAGCCGGGACAGCAGGAGGAGGAATTGGTGGTGATCCGTGCCGACAAGACCCGAAAGTGACCGGCGGCGAATAACTTTCACCGACGACGGCCCGGCGTTGATCGAGGGCCCGGTGGAGATCGTCACGACCGACGGCACCCGCATCGAGTGCGACCGCTTCCAGGTCGCCCTGTGTCTGTGCAAGCGCTCGAAGAATTACCCGCTCTGCGATACCAGCCACCGTAAACGGTTGCGCGGCACCTCATGAACACCGGCCCGCGGGCGGGCGTTTCGACGGGCGCGGTCCGGGCAATCGGCCGACGTGACCTCCTTATGGCTAGACAACGTGCCCGCCAGGACGTACTCGCCGTTCGAACCGGGACGGTGGTTCGATCATGTGGTGGTCGGTGGCGGTCTCACCGGCGTGAGCACCGCACTGTTGCTCGCTCGCGGCGGTGACTCGGTCGCCTTGCTGGAGGCCCGCACGCTCGGTGCGGCCGCGACCGGCAACACCACAGCCAAACTGAGTCTGCTGCAGGGCACCCACCTCTCCAGCATCGCGAAGAAGCATTCCGCCGACACGCTGCGCGCTTACGTCGAGGCCAATCGGCAGGGCCAGCGCTGGCTGCTGGATTTCTGTGCCGACCACGGCATAGCCACCCAGCATGCGCCCGCCTTCACGTATGCGAGCAGCCGCGCGAGCACCGCGCGGATCGAAGCGGAGCTCGCGGCGTGCCGCACCGCGGGACTCGACGCGCACCGGGCCGAGGAACTGGATCTGCCGTTCCCCACCTACGGCGCGGTCCGCGTGGACGCCAAGCCCAGTTCGATCCCATGGCGGTCCTGCACGGACTGGCCGCCGAGGCCGAGCGGCAGGGCGCGGTGATCGTGGAGAACACCCGGGTGCTGACCGTCAGCGGCGATACCGTCCGGACCGAACACGGCCAGATCCACGCCGGGACGATCGTTCTCGCAACCGGTACGCCGATCCTGGACCGCGGCGGGTTCTTCGCCCGGTTGGAACCGAATCGGTCCTACGCGTTGGCCTTTCGGGTACCGGAGCCGATCCCGCACGGCATGTATCTGTCCGCGGACGCACCGACCCGTTCGCTGCGCTATGCGCCGCGGCCCGAGGGCGAACTGCTGCTGGTCGGCGGCAACGGACACGTCGTCGGCCGAGACAAGCAGACCCGGGCCCAAGTCGACGATCTCGTCGAATGGACGCGAACCTATTGGCCCGCAGCGGAATTGACGCACAGCTGGTCGGCGCAGGACTACTCGCCGATGGACGGGCTGCCCTACGTCGGCCCCCTGGTGCCGGGCAACGAGCACATTCTCGTGGCTACCGGTTACTCGAAGTGGGGCATGACCAACGGCGTCGCCGCGGCGCTCGCGATCGCCGGCCGGGTGTCCGGCAGGCCGCCGGAGTGGGCGCGCACCCTCGAAGCGTGGCGGCCGCGGGAACTCACCGGGCTGGCCACGGCGATCAAGACCAACGGCGGCGTCGGCCTGGCCATGGCGAGCGGCTGGGCCCGCGCGGAGTTGCACGGCGACGGCGACACCCCCGCCGAAGGTCACGGCCAGGTGCGCCGCGCAGGTCTGCGGCCGGTGGGCACCTGCACGGTGGACGGCAAGACCACCGCGGTCTCGGCGATCTGCCCGCACCTGTACGGCGTCGTGCAATGGAACGACGCCGAAAAGTCTTGGGACTGCCCGCTGCACGGCTCCCGATTCGCCCCGGACGGAAGCGTGCTCGAAGGACCCGCGACCCAGCCGCTGGCGCCGAGCGAGTGACGCCGCGCGGCCACGCTCACGCCGCGTCGGCGATCCGGCGCAGCTCCTCCTCGGTGCACAGCACCGTGACCGTGGCCGCCAGCACCGCCGACACGTTGACACCCGCCGCGCGGGCGGCCGCGACGGCGCGCCTGAGCTCGTGCAGGCTCGTCGGAGTTCGGTCGGTGTCGTACCCGATGATCGCCGCCTGCAAGGCGATCACCGCGGTGGAATGGCACTGGCTCATGTCGTCGGGTCCTGGGTGGTATGGAATGTCCGCCGTGCCGTCTCGGCCGCGAGATCACGTGCGGGGACGCGGAATCGAGCCGATTCCGGTCATGACACCAGGTTAGCGCCGGCGACCGGCAAAGCCGCGCGATCTTCCCCACCGCAACGAGACTGTTTGCTTCCGCATCAGCCGGGCATAGCGGTCGCGAGAGATGTTGTCCGCCCGACCGTAGGAGGTGTCCACGAATGCCCGGATCCACCCGACGTTCGAAGCCGAAACCGCAGCCTGTCGCGCCGGGCGCGCCGGCCAGTGCCGCACCCACGGTGGCCGAACCCACGCAGCCCCGCGAACCGCTCCCGCCGAAACCCGACCAGGCGGTGCCGCGGCCCAGCACGCCGACCGGAGCGGCGGTCGACGAGCCCGTCCGTGCCGCAGGCCAGCAGGGCGCCTTCCTGACCACCGCGCAGGGCGCCCGGCTCACCGACACGGACCACTCCCTGAAGGCGGGCCCGCGCGGACCCGTGCTCCTGCAAGACCACCACCTGCGCGAGAAGATCACCCATTTCGACCACGAGCGGATCCCGGAGCGGGTCGTGCACGCCCGGGGCGCGGCCGCGCACGGCGTCTTCACCGCCAACGGCGCCGCGACCAAGATCTGCTGTGCGTCGGTTTTCGAAAAGGACAAGCAGACACCGGTTTTCGTGCGCTTCTCGACGGTGCTCGGCTCGCGCGGATCAGCCGACACGGTGCGCGACACCCGCGGTTTCGCCACCAAGTTCTACACCGACGAGGGCGTGTTCGACCTGGTCGGCAACAACATCCCGGTGTTCTTCATCCAGGACGGGATCAAGTTTCCCGACATCATCCACGCGGGCAAACCGCATCCGGACCGGGAGATCCCGCAGGCGCAGAGCGCCCACGACACCTTCTGGGACTTCGTCACCCTGCACACCGAAGCCACCGCGCACACCCTCTGGAACATGTCCGACCGTGGCATTCCGCGCTCGTACCGGATGATGGAGGGCTTCGGCGTCCACACGTTCCGGCTCGTCAACGCGCGCGGCAAGACGGTGCTGGTGAAGTTTCACTGGAAGCCGGCACTCGGCGTGCACTCGCTGCTGTGGGAGGAAGCGCAGATCGCCGCCGGCGTGGATCCGGACATGCATCGGCGCGATCTCGCCGACGCCATCGAGTCCGGCGCCTACCCGCGCTGGGATCTCGGCGTGCAGGTCTTTCCGGACACCGAGGAACAGACCTTCGAGGGCATCGACCTGCTCGACCCCACCAAGCTGGTGCCCGAAGAGCTGGCGCCGGTGCAGATCATCGGCACCATGACCCTCACCGCCAACCCGACCAACTACTTCGCGCAGACCGAGCAGGTCGCGTTCCACCCCGGCCACCTCGTACGGGGCATCGACCACACCGACGACCCGCTGCTCCAAGGTCGCCTGTTCTCCTATCTGGACACCCAGATCTCCCGCCTCGGCGGCCCCAACTTCGCGCAGCTGCCGATCAATCGGCCGCACGTCGGCACGAACGATATGTTCCGTGACGGAATGCACCAGACCGCAATACATTCCGGAGTCGCACCGTACCGGCCCAACAGTCTCGACGGCGGCTGCCCGTTCCTCGCCGGGAACGCCGACGCCGCCTTGATCGAATACCCCGAAGCCGTTGCGGGAAAGAAGGTTCGGGAGGCGCCCCGCAGCTTCGACGATCACTTCAGTTCGGCGCGGCTCTTCTACGCCAGCCTCACCCCGATCGAGCAGGCGCACGTCGCCAAGGCCTACACCTTCGAGCTCGGCAAATGCTACGAGAAGGCGATCAAACAGCGGGCCGTGACGGTGCTGCGCCAGATCGACGAGCAGCTGGCCGCAACGGTCGCGCAGGGGCTCGGCCTGCCGCTGGACGGCAAACCGAGCAAGAAGGTCAAAGTGACGGTGTCGCCCGCACTCTCACAACTCGGCGGCAAGTGGCCGACCGACGGACGGATCATCGGCGTCTTCGCCGACGACACGACCGACCCGGCGGAGCTCGCCCGCGCGGTCGCCGCGATCGCGGATCAGTCGATGACGCCCTTGGTCATCGCCCCGCACGGCGGCGAGCTCGGCAAGGGCGCACGGCAGGTCCCCGTCTCCCGTACCTTGGACACCGCACGGTCCATCGAATTCGACGCCCTGCTCATCGCGGGCAACGCCGCGGATCCGCGGTTGGCGCTGCTGCTGCAAGAAGCACACCGCCATCTGAAGGCCATCGCCTACACCTCGGCGGGCGCCGACGCGATCCGCTCGGCCGGCATCGCCGAGGAGTCAGCCGGTGTGGCGGCGGCGGACACCATCGGCTCGGCCTTGGACGCGCTCGCCGCGCTCTTGCCGGAGCACCGGGTTTGGGCGCGAGCTGGTGAGTTCCCGCAGTGATGCGCCGTGACGCGCTCAACTCGACTGCGTCACAACACTATCCGAGCTGACGAAGGAACTCGCCCCGGAGCCGAGGGCGATCGGTAACCGTTCGTGCCCGTTGGAGACGAAGCTGCCGCCCGGCACCCACCGCCGGGCGCGGCCTCAGACGATCTTGGCGTCGATCAGCAGGGTCCAGATCTTGCCCTGATCGACCACCTCGACGCCGAGTTTCTCCGCCTTGGTCAGTTTGCTGTCGCCGACGCCGGCACCCGTGATCAGCAGGTCCGTGTTCGCCGAGACCGAGGAGGCCGCCGTCGCGCCCGCCTGTTCACACAGGCGTTGGAACGTCGGCCGGGCGACCTTCTCACCGGAGCGCGGGTCGCTGATCGCGCCGGTGATCACCACGGTCTTGCCCGCCAGCGGCGCGCCCGCCGCGATCACCGGTGGCAGGTCCTCGGCGCGCACGTCCAGGGAGACGCCCGCCGCGCGCAACCGCTCCAGTTCGGGTCGCAGCCGGGTGAGGTGCGCGACCAGGGACGCGGCGACCTTCGGCCCGATGTCCTCCACCGCTACGAGGCGTTCCTCGCCCGCGTCGGCCACCTCTTCCAGCGAACCGAATCCCGCGCGCGCCAACCGCGCGGCGGTGCCGTCGGAGGCCATCGGGATCGCCAGCCCGATGAGCGCGCGGCGCAGGCCGACCTGCTTGCTGGTCTCGATCGAGTCGATCATCCGCTGGGCCGAGACCTCGCCGACGCGATCGAACTCGAGCAGCCGCTCCTTGGTGAGAATGTAGAAATCCGACGGATTCTCCAGAATGCCCGCCTCGGCGAGACGTTCGATCCACACCTGCCCGATCGCGTCGATGTCGGCGGCGGCTCGCGAGGCCCAGTGGATCAGCCTGCGCACCGTCTGCGCCGGACAGGAAACGTTGGTGCAGAACAACTCTCGGCTGTTGCCCTGCTCGGTCACCGGTTGCCCGCAGGACGGGCAGCTGGTGGGCGGCACGATCTCGAGCTCCTCGCCCGTGCGTGCCGCGGCGTCGAGCACACCCGCGACGAACGGGATCACATCGCCCGCGCGCCGCACCAGCACGGTGTCGCCGACCTTGATGTCGCGGGCGCGGATCACCTCCTGATTGGCCAGCGTGGCCTTGGTGACCGTGGTGCCGCCGACGAAGACCGGCTCCAGCCATGCGACCGGGACGATCTTGCCCGTCTTGCCGACGTCCCAGATCACCTCACGCAGCAACGTGGTCTTCTCCTCCGCGGCGAACTTGAACGCCAGTGCGCCACGCGGCGAGTTGGACCGGGTGCCAGCCGCCGCGTAGGCCTCGCGATCGGCCAGGCGCAGCACCGCACCGTCGAGGTCGTAGTCCAGTTCGTTGCGGCCCTGCTCGATCGCGGTGATCGCGGCCTGCGCCTGCTCGGCGTCGGCACACAGGCGCATCTGGGCACCGGCGACGCCCAGCGCGCGCAGCCCCTCCCCCAGGTCGTCCGCGGCGCCGCCGTCGGAGGTGTCCAGATCGAATCCGAAGAATTGCAAGCGTCGTTCGGCGACGGTGGCCGGATCCTTGGCCCGCAGCGTACCGGCCGCCGCGTTGCGCGGATTGATCAGCGGCTTGTCCGGATGAGCCGTGTTGTAGGCGAGGAAGGTCGAGCGCAGCATCACCGCCTCGCCACGCACCTCGACCCGTCCGGGCACCTCGATCCGCTCGGGCACGCCGTCGACCAACGCGCGCACCAGCATCGTCACGTCGTCACCGGTGGTGCCGTCGCCACGGGTCACGGCACGCTGCAGCCGCCCGTCCGTATAGACCAGCGACAGCGACAGCCCGTCGAGCTTCGGCATCACCACCACCGCTTGGCCGGGGAACCGGTTGAAGAAGGCCGCGACCTGTTCGGGCTTGGTCGCCTTCTCCAGCGAGAGCATCGGCCGCGCATGCCGGATCGGGGCGTGCAGCACCGCGGGTGCGCCGACCTGCTCCAGCGGGTTCGGATCGGGGGCCAGGTCGGGGTGCGCCTCGATGAGCGCCCGCAACTCGTCCTCGATCGCGTCGTAGTCGGCATCCGCGACCAGCGGCGCGCCTTGGTAATACGCGTCGCGCAGCGCCACGATGCGGTCCGCGAGCTCTTGGATACGTTCCCCAGTTTCCACAGCACCAGACGCTACCCATAACCACCGACAACACCGCGTTCCGACTGTTCGCGAGGCCATAGGAATCGGGCCGCGACTGTGACCTGTCCCGCATATGGGGGCCGATGGTCCGTGCGGGTGTCCACACCGCTTAACGTCGCGTCTGCACGACAGCACGACAGTTGGTGAGGAAGGTGGCGGCGAGCGTGGTGGATACCCAGGCGAAGCTGGATGAATTGGTCAAGATCCTGGCGATCGCTGCGGAGCCGGCGGGGGAGGCCGGTATCGCCAAGCGCGAGAAGAAGAGTATTCCCAGCGTCCGGCAGCGGGTGCACATGCTGCTCGACCCCGGAACGTTCATCGAGACCAGCGCCCTGGCCCGGCAACCCGATCAGAAGGACGCGCTCTACGGCGACGGACTGGTCACCGGACGGGGGCTGATCGGCGGGCGTCCGGTGGTGGTGATCGCGCACGATCAGACCGTCTACGGCGGCTCTGTCGGTATCACGTCCGCACGAAAGTTCATGCGGGCGTTGCAGTTCGCGTTCGACAACGCCTGCCCGGTGGTGACCATCAACGACTCCGGCGGCGCCCGGATCCAGGACGCGGTCGGCTCGATCGCCTCGTTCGGCGACATCTCCCGGGTGCTGGAGAAACTGTCCGGCTATGTCCCACAGGTCTCGATCATCCTCGGCAAGTGCGCGGCGGGCTCGGTGTACGGGCCGATCAACACCGATGTGCTGATCGGCACCCGGGATTCCTACATGTTCGTCACCGGCCCCGAGGTGATCAAAGCCGTCAACGGCGAGGACATCACCGCCGAGGCGCTCGGCGGTGCGAAGGTGCAGGCCGAACGCGGCACCCTGCATCATGTGGCCGAGACCGAAGAGCAGGCCTACGAGTGGGCCCGGCAGTACCTGAGCTACATGCCCACGAGTTGCCTCGAACAGCCGCTGATCGTGAATCCCGGCCTGGAGCCCGAGATCACCGCCACCGACCGGGAACTCGACACGATCATCCCCGACTCCGACCGGACCGGGTACGACATGCACGAGATCCTGCTGCGGATCTTCGACGACGGCGAATTCCACGAGATCCGTGCGGCATTCGCACCGAACCTGATCACCGGCTTCGCCCGGGTCGACGGCGTTCCGGTCGGCGTGATCGCCAATCAGCCTCTGGTACTGGGTGGTTCGATCGATGCCGCTTGCTCGGACAAGTCGACCTACTTCATCCGGCTCTGCGACGCGTTCAACATTCCGCTGGTGTTCGTCGTCGACACCCCCGGCGTGCTGCCCGGTCTCGAACAGGAGGCCAACGGCGTGATCATCCGCGGCGGGCGGGTCCCGCGCGCGATCATCGAGGCCACGGTGCCGATCATCAATCTCGTGGTGCGCAAGTCCTACGGCGGGGCCTACGGCATGATGGCGGCCCGGCAGGTGGGCGCCGATATCAGTTTCGCCTGGCCGACGGCCCGGATCGCGGTGATCGGCGCGGAGAGCGCGGTCGATCTCATCGGCAAGCGGCAACTGGCGGCGGTGCCGGAGGAACAGCGAGCCGCCGCGCGCGAATTCATGGTCAACCACTACAACGAGACGATCGCGACCCCGTGGATCGCCGCCGAACGCGGGTACATCGATGCCGTCATCGAACCTTCCCGCACCCGCCTGGAGATCCGGCACGCACTGCGCCTGCTCCGCGAAAAGCCCACGGTCAAGCCGGAATTCAACCCACGCAAGCATGCCGTGTATCCGATGTGATACCGGTCGAATCGCAGGCTCCGGTCCGGGTCCTGCGATTCGATTCGCGCACTCGGGCTGGACAGTCGGCGCGATTACCGCAATGATCGCCCGGTACTTGCTGTCCGACTTCGGGGGTTGTTTGCATGTCTTCGATACGAAAGTCCGCGCTCGCCATGGTGATTCCGGTGGCGGGCGCGATCGCCGGCGCCGCCGCCGGACCCGCGCACGCGGCGGGGAATCTCTACGGTGCGATCGCCGTGGGCACGCACCAGATCGGCTATGTCACCGACTATCCGACCCAGGCGGCCGCGGACCAGGCCGCCAAGGACGCCTGCGGCGTCGCGTACTGCTCGGTCAAATTGCAGATCAAGAACAGTTGCGGCGCTGCGGCCCAATTCGATTCACGCGGGCTGTGGGGGCCGGTGACCACCTTCTACTACGGCACGGGTGCGACGGCCGCCGACGCCGAGCGCATGGCCCTCGAGCAGGTGCCCCATACCCCGTTCGGCACCATGATGGGCCTCGCCCTGGGCAGTTCGATGCACCTGGACCCGTTCATCCGGGCCACCGTCTGCACGTCGAACGCGGGATGAGGGCGAGCGCATGACGGTCTCGAGCAAATTCGCCGCGGTCATGGCCGTGTCCGCCGTCGCCTGGGCCATCCTCGGCAGTGGTGCGGGCACCGCCACCGCGGCCGGAGATCTGTACGGCGCCATCGCCGTCGCACCGATGAAAGTCGGTGAGGCCACCGACTATCCGACCCAATTCGAGGCGGATCAGGCGGCCCTGGCGGCCTGCGGTGACGGAGTGTGCCACATCGTGGCCCGGATCCACAACGAATGCGGCGCGGTCGCCGAAGTCGACGGGCGCACCCCACTCGGCACCTCGCCCATGTACTTCGCGGGCACCGGCCGCACGGCGGCCGAGGCGGAGGGCAACGCGCTACGGCTCGCCGGCCCGAACGTCGGCACGCCGCTGCTGGAAATCGTGAGACCCGCCTTCATCCTCGACACCATCTGCACCTCGAACGCGGGCTAGACAGGGCCTAGCGGCGCCCCGAGTTCACCCGGGCCACTGGTGAACTCGGGTCTGCGGCACCACCGGCGGCGCCTGCTGTTGCTGTGGCTGCGGCCGCTGCTGGACCGGCGGCGCGAGCACCGGCGGCGCCGGCTGCGCGGGCGAGAGAGTGTCGCCGGACGGCGCGATATCGTCCGGCGGTGGGACATCCGCGGGCAACGGTGCCGATGTCACGGCGGCGGCAGTCGGTGCGACCGTTGTCGTCGGAGCCGGTGTCTTCGCTGAAGTCTGTTCCCGCACAACAGAGGTCGTCGGCCCCTCGGCAGGCGACGCATCGTTTCCGCGCACCGCGAACACCGTCGCGATGACCACTCCCACCCCGGTCACCAGCACCCCAGCCGCCACCGCGATCCGCCGCCGACTCCCCCAACTCTTCTGCCCCGAAAGGGATTTCGTACCTGCGGGCGTCGAGGAATGCGCTCCCACCGCACCACGCACAACAGTGGGTGCCAAGCGATCTGCACCAGCATCGCCGATCCGCACCACTCGGGCGTTCTGCGGCCGCACACGTGGCTCGCCACCTGCGCCGGCGGTCTCAGCGGGATCACCACTTACGGGCGGCGACACATTCGCCGCCGCACGGCCCGCGGCAGGCACCGCCCCGCCGAAGTCGTTGCCGACCGTCGGGGCCGATCGAGCCGACTCGTCGACGCCGGTTCGCGGCCCCACGTTCGCGGCCGGTGGGACCTGCGCTCCGTCGCCCGCTGCGAGAGGGATAGCGGCCGAGCCGGACGCGAAGGTCGTCGGTGCCGGTTCGTGGCGAGCGCTGACCGAAAAAGGCTCCGGCCGTGAGGTTTCCACGGGCCGGGGGGCAGGGGCGAGGGCTCGGGCGGTTGCCTCGGCGAGGGCGGTACAGCTGTCGTAGCGGTCCCGGGGCGACTTCGCCATGGCCGTGGCGATGACGGTGTCGAGGGCGGCGGGGAGGTCGGGGCGACGCGCACGCGGGGTGGGCGGCGGGGCGGCCAGGTGTGCGCCGATCACCGCCGCCTGATCTTTGCGCGAGAACGGATGCTGTCCGGTCAAGAGCTGAAAGAGGGTGCAGCCCAGCGAATACACGTCGGCGCGATGGTCGGCGACCGCGTCACTGAAACGTTCCGGTGCCGCGTACGCGAAAGTGGCGGCGATACCGGACAACGTCACCGTGTCATCGAGCGTGCGCGCGATCCCGAAATCGGTGAGCACCGCGCGTTCCCCGTGCCGGACATCGTTCTCGATGAGCAGGTTGGCCGGCTTCACGTCGCGGTGCAGGACCCCTTGTGCGTGCGCGTAGTCCAGCGCGTGCGCGGCGTCGGTGAGCAACCGCACCACCCGCTCCGGCGCGAGCCCGTCCGGATGATCGCCGAGCAAGCCCGCCGCGTCGCCGCCGTCGATGTAGCGCATCGCCAGCCACAGCGCCGGGTCGTCGGCGGCACTGCGGTCGTAGACGGAGACGATGTTCGGGTGCTCCAGCCCGGCGGCCAGGCGCGCCTCCCGATCGAAGGCCGAGCGCGTTTTCCGGTCGGCATTGAAGCTCTCGGTCAGCACCTTCAGCGCCACCCGCCGCGGCATCCGCGGATGCCGCGCCAGATACACGGTCCCCATTCCGCCCGCACCGAGCACCCGCTCGATGGTGAACCCGGCGAACCGAGCCCCCGGCTGCAAAACCACGACGTTCCTCCCCGGCAACCTGACGGACCGGACACCCGAATCCGTGCCGCGACCCCGGAGAGAATCTAGCCGACGCCAGGCCGCCGCGGAGCCCACCGAGTGCCGGTGCCCGTCGCACGGGATAGACCCGATGCTCGGCCCGGTCCATCCCCCAACCGGCCCGAACTTCTCCGGCACCCGGCCGCATCGCTGGCACACGCGCCACTCGCCGGTTTGCTTCCGGCCGATCGGATGTCACATTCAGCCGCTCGGCCCGGCACCGAACCTGTTGTCCCGCAGTAGCGTTGCGTACGACCAGTTGGTTCGCGCGGCCACCCCTTGCCACACGAGAACCCCGCGTCACGCAGACGCCCATATCGACAGGCTGCTGGCCGCCGAGACGAACGGGACGGAAACCAGCTCGAATGAGCAGTACGACAGCAACGATCGAAAATACCGACCGCGCCGTGGTGATCGGCGCCAGTATCGCCGGACTGGCAGCCGCACAGGCACTTTCGGACACCTTCGCGCACGTCACCGTCGTGGAGCGGGACGTGCTCCCGGCCGGTGCCGGGCACCGGCGGGCCGTGCCACAGGACAAGCACGTCCATTCCCTGCTCGCCGCAGGCGCGATCGCCCTCGAGAACCTGTTTCCCGGCTTCGGCGACGATATGGTGCTCGCCGGCGCCGTTCCGTTCTGGTCCGGTGTCGACTGGTACCTCGACGGACACCGCATTCAGGCGCCGCCGCAACGTGGACGCGGTGTAGTGTCGAGCCGTTCCCTGCTCGAATCGATACTGCGGGACCGGGTTGCCGCCCTGCCGAACGTCACGTTCGTCGACAACTGTGCCGTGCTGAATCCGGTCGCGACGACGGACCGCCGCCGCGTGACCGGTGTGCTGCTGGCATCGCAAGCGCGCGGCGGCACGCCCACCCTGCTGCCGGCAGATCTCGTGGTGGACGCGAGCGGCCGCGGCGGTCGGTCGGCCATTTGGTTGACAGAGCTCGGTTTCCAGCCGCCGCGGGAATCCAAGATGACCGTCGAGACGACCTATGTGACACGCTCGTACCGACGCGAGCCACAGCACTTGGACGGCCGGCCCGGTACCATCGTCAGCCCGTTCCCCGGGTCGCCGTGCGGCGGGTTCCTGCTCGCCCAGGAGAACGACGAGTTCATCTTCACCCTCGGCGGCCTCTTCGGCGCACAACCACCGATGGACGACGACGCCCTCCTGACGTTCGCACAGTCGCTGCCCGTCGACGATTTCGCGGACTTCCTGCGCACCGCGACGCGTATCAGTGATCCGGTCAAGATGCGCTACCCGACCAGTGTCCGCCGCCACTACGAAGAACTCGATGAGTTCCCGGCCGGATATCTCGTCCTCGGCGACGCGGTGTGCAGCTTCAATCCGGTGCACGGGCACGGCATGTCGATTGCCGCCCTGTCGGCCGTGATCCTGCGTGATCTACTCGCAGCGGGTCCGAACGATCTGGCACAGCGGTTCTTTCGAGCGGTCGCCGGCCCGATCGAGGCCACGTGGACGTTCGCGACCAGGATGGATTCGCGGTTCCCGGCGTCGGGTGTCGCACCTACCCTCGAGAGCAGATTGCTCGACCGCTATATCGCACGCATGGCTCGGGCGGCCGCGACCGACGACCTAGTGGCGGCGGCCGTGGTCAGCGTGCTCCAACTGACCGCGACCCCGGACACGCTCCTCGCTCCCGCGGTGCTGGGACGGGTGTTGTCACATGTGGGCGAGTCCGCCATGGCGGGTTGAATCTCGGTGACGTTCACAACTGCCGGACGCGCAGCACGCCCGTCAGCAGCGGAAGGACGAATTCGCCAGTGCTCGTCTCCGGTGTGCTCGCGAGGAACGCGCGGATGCGGCCGAGGGCGGCCGCGCGTTCCGGTTCCGGCATGACCAGCATGCCCGCGCGCGTCGCCAGTGTCGCGACGAGGGCGTCGGCCGTGCGCCGCTGCCCGTGCGGAAACTCGGACTGTTCCGGCGCACCGAATCGTGCGGGCAGGGCGGTGTCCGGCAGATGCAAGTTCGCGGTGGCGGCCCGCCAGTTGGTGCGGGTGTCCCGCGGGCCGATTGCGGCACTGCCGCTGACCTTTTCGAGTCCGGCCACCCAATCGACCCGGTCGTCCATGACGTTCCACAGTCCGGCCAGCATGCCGCCGGGCGCGAGGACCCTGGCTATTTCGGGACCCGCGACACCCATATCGAACCAATGCATGGCATTACCCGCCAGCACCGCGTCGACGGACCCGTCCGGCAGCGGAATCGACTCGGCGCTGCCCGGCAACGCACGGACGGACGGCAGGGCACGGCGCAACTCGGCCAGCATCGCCGGATCGGGTTCCACGGCGACGACATCGGCGTCCAAGGTCACCAAAGTGCCGGTCAGCTTGCCGGTTCCGGCCCCGAGATCCAGCACTCGCGGCCCGGGCGCGCGTTCCAGCGCCCAGCGCACCGCGGCGGGCGCGTAGTCCGGGCGGTGCGCGGCGTACGCCTGCGCCGCGGCGCCGAACGACGAGGCATGCACCCTCCGCACGTCCTGCTCCATAGCGTCACCCTAGTTGCAGGGCGGATACCACGCCGCCGCAATGACATCGGCCCGCGAGGCGGCGTCACACGGCGGATCAGCCTGCCGCCGCCCTCTGTGTGCCTTCCGCTCAGCGGCCGGAGTTCGCCGCGTCCATCGCGTCCATCTGGTCGGCGGCGTTGCGCTGGCCGGTGGCGTAATCGGCGAACGTGGTGGACATCTGATCGATCGCCGCGAGCAAGTTCTCCCTGGCGGCGAGATAGCCTTTCTCGCCCTGGGCGAACTTGTTGCCGAAACTGTCCTTCCCCCAGGGGGTGCCGGAACCGGCCACCGTGGTGCGAAGGGTGCCCAGCGTGCGCGAGATGCTGTCGTGGATCCGATCGCAGTCACCTGCGGCCCGGCGCAATTGGTTCGTGTCGACCTCGACCTTGTCGGCCACCGTTTATTCCTCTCCCTGTGCATTCGGGTTCGTTCAGAGCTTGAAAGGCACGTCCACCGGTGGTTTTTCGTCGCCCCCGCCCGGCTCTGCGTTGTCCGGCCCGGTGGGCTCGAGCACCCACACCGAGTCGTCCGGAGCTTCGGGCCCGTGGAACGGCCTGGGCAGCGGCGCCCAATGCGGCAGCTGTTTCGGCCGGGTCTTGCTCTTCATGTCCTTGCCGGGTCCGAGGAACGGGTCCTGCGCCCCGGTGCCCGGGTTGACCTGCGTACCAGGGTTGTTCGTGCCACCGCCGCCCTGTGTGGAACCACCCCGGCCGGACGGCGGATCGGTGATCGAGGAGCCCGCACTGGAGGAACCGCCGGAACCGTTCGAGTGCTGGCCGGCCGGACCACCCTGCACCGAACCACCCGGTACCGATCCACCCGGAACATGGCTGCCCGCAGGCGATCCGGTGCCCGCCGTGGCGGCGCGCCCGGGTGCGGCCGGCGCACTCCCGTCCACTACCGAACCGTGACTGCTCGGCGGCCGCCATCCGCCGTCGACCGATGCCTGCCACGAAGTGGGTGGGACGAAACCGTTACGTCCCGAAGACCCTGCGGTGCTGTTGGATCCATGCACCGACGCCTGACCACTGCCACCCGTGCCCGCAGCACCACCGGCCGACCCGTGCACGGACGGCTGACCGTTACCACCTGAGACCGCAGAGCCACCGCCTGTTGACCCGGGCACGGACGACTGACTACCGCCACCGGAAACCACGGCACCGCCACCCGCCGAACCGTGCACGGACGGCTGGCCGCTGCCACCGGAGACCGCGGAACCGCCGCCTGTGGACCCGTGCACCGACTGACCACTGCCGAGGGACTCCTGCGCCGAATGGAACGAATCCCGCGCGGTGTGGAACGACTGCCCGTCGCTGTCGACCGTCCCCCGGCCGGTGTGACCGGTGTGAAAGGACCGCCCCTCGCTGTCCAGCGTGCCGCGACCGTCGCTGTGCACGGACCGGCCGTCACCGTCCACGCTCGCGCGACTGTTCGTCTCGCCGCGCACCGACGTGCCGTCAGCCGGATGGACCGCGGCACCCTGCGAGCCACGCACCGACGGCTGCGACTGTTGTGATCCGACGGCGCTTTCGGTCACCGAGCGCGCCGGACCCGTGCCGTGCGAACTGCCGTCACCGGACGAACCGGCCGCGCGCGAGCCTGCGCTGTGTGAACCGCCCTGTGTCCCTTGCGCGCCCGAGCCCACCGACCCTTCGCCGACCGAGATCGGGCGGCTCCCGCCGCTGCCGCTGCGCTGCGAATCCCCGTGTGCTCCCTGACCGCCCGACACCGCCGACGCACCTGTGGCCGAACCGGCACGAGTGCCACCGCTTCCGTTCAAGGACCGCAACGGAATCGACGAACCGCCAGACCCGCGGCTCGAGCCGTCGTGCACCGACGAACCACCGCGGCTCGCCGCATCGGACGCCGGGCTGCGCGGAGCGCCGGGCTTGTGCATCCACAGCGGGTACCGCACATCGGACGAGGAGATCGGGCTCGACTTGGCGAAGGCGCCACGCGCGCCGCCGACGAGCCCGCCCCGCGCGATACCGCCGACCCACCCGGTCGGAGACGCGAACGACGACCAGTCCCCGGTCGCCACCCCCACCGCGAGATTGCCCGTCGCCGAGCCCACCACGCCGGACGCCGCGCCGATGAACGCACCCCGTCCGGTGCGCCCCCAGACATTGTCCAGCGAGCGCGCACCGAACTTGTCGATCCCCCGGCCGAGGTAGCGCGCGAACTCGCGCGAGGGCAGGGTACTCGCCACCGAGGCGAAGACCGATACGCCGAATTCCTTGCCGTCGAAGTGCCGCCGCTTCCCGTCCGCCATCTGGCCGAGTTGCACGGCCGCGTTCAGTCCCCCCGAGGTGAGGGCACTTTCGCCGAATTTCACCGTGTAGACGCCCCAGCCTTTCGCGGTCGGCAGCACGAAACGCCCGCCCGCCAACGACTTCCAGAAGTATCGCTTCTCCGCCGAGGCGCCCAGTTTGCGCGCCAACCTGGTGATCGCGTTCTGCACCATGTCCTCGAACACCCGCAGGAACGAGCGGGTGTAGCTGACCGCCGCGGCTTCGACCACGGGTGCGGTCGGTGGAAACAGCCATGCCCACAGGATTTCCATGGCCAGCCAGCACAGCGAGATGATGATGGTCAGTTTGGTCGCCTGCAGCTGGGTGCCCAGATCGAAGGTCGAGTCCGAAATCTGCTGTAGCAGTTGCGCCAGCGACTCCAAAGACTGGTCACCGTTGCGGAGCCCGTCGAAGAGCCGTCCCATCGCCTCGCTCGCCGCGCCCTGCGGATAGGCGAGCATCGTCTGCTGCTTGGCCGCATCGATCTGCGAAAGTTGCGCCTGCAGTTCCTCGCTCGCGGTCTTCCAGGCCGCGGCGATCGCCCACATGGCGTCCTCGTCGCCGTCGGGCCAGGTCGATCCGGCGATCCAGCCGAGCCAGCGGAGCTCCTCCGGGAGATACAAACTCATCAGACCCGCTCCGCCCCGTCCGCGCTGCGACCATCAAACCCACAGCGCCCCAGCACATCTGACCGCATGCCTACACAAGCAAGCAGTCAGCCGGGCCGCCGCAGTCCACGATGACGCACACCGCGCCCCCGCCACTACCCCCCGCCCCACCTCGTCTCCACAATTTCACCCACCGGTCACCGGCGCGCGTTGTGGACGTTCCCGGGGCGGATGGTCAGCCCCGCCTTCATCGCCGAGGCCGACGCGGCGGCGCACGCGGTGACGGCCGGCCGGATTCAGAGTTCGGCCGCCGCGGCGATCATGAGATCCCGAGATCGCTGCGGGGTTTCGGCTTGCACGGCGAGCCGGTCCATCACTTCGCGATAGAGCCGGACCTCTTCCGGGCGATCCAGATAGAGGGCGGTGGTGAGCTGTTCCAGATACACGATGTCGGGCAGCTCGCGCTCGGCGAAACGCAGCATCGTGAACGAGCTGCCCGCCGCCGCGTTCGCGCCGGTCCGGTAGGACAGCACCTGGATCGTCACGCTCGGCTTGGCCGACATCTCGATGAGGTGCTCGAGCTGCGCGCGCTGCACCTGCCTACCGCCGACCGGGCGGTGCAGCACGGCCTCGTCCAGCACCGCCCACAGCATCGGCCCGCCGGGCACGTCGAGGATCTCCTGGCGTTTCGTGCGCAGCTCCACCCGGCGCGCCGCCTGTACATCGATGTGCTGACCCGTGCCGCGCTGTTCGGCGCGCCGCACGGCTTCGCTGTTCTGGTGGCCTACCGCGACGACGGCCGCGGCGTAGTCCTCGGTTTGCAGCAGGCCCGGAACCAGTTGTCCCTCAAAGGTTCTGATCGTGCGAGCCGCACCCTCGAGGCCGATGTAGGTCTCGAACCATTGCGGCAGCAGATCGCT
Source organism: Nocardia brasiliensis IFM 10847 (assembly GCF_000710915.1). Classification (GTDB taxonomy): domain Bacteria; phylum Actinomycetota; class Actinomycetes; order Mycobacteriales; family Mycobacteriaceae; genus Nocardia; species Nocardia brasiliensis_A. The sequence continues at coordinate 23,244 of NZ_BAUA01000089.1, read as the reverse complement.
GTACCGGTGCCACCAGCCCGGTTGGTTCGCTTTGCGCGCCAGATCGACGAACTTGTCGCGCTGTTCGGTGTCGGTGACCCCGTACAGACTCAGCAGGTCGACGATGTCGCGTTCTTTGAAGCCGGTTCGACCGAGCTCGAGCCGGCTGATCTTGGCGTACGAGCCGCGGATGTGATCCGCCGCGACCTGCGGCGTGATGCCTCGGGCTTCGCGCAATTTGCGCAGTTGACCGCCCACCGCGATGCGCAGCGCCGTCGGACCGCGTTCGGCGACACTGGAATCGACGCCGATGCGGCTCGGTTGTGCGGCCATGAGCTTCTACTCCGATGTTGGAAACCACCGACGGCGCGCGCGCCCGTCACCGTCGCAAACAACACCGTATCCACGCCGATCATAGCTTTTTACGACGCACACTGGTACTTCCCGACGGTTCCCCGCCGGAACCCACTGCCGAGATCTGACACCGGGCGCGGGCTCGGAGGCCGACAGCTAACCACCGGACAACAGGGCCTGAGACCGGACGCAGTGCGGCCTCGCGTACCGTGTGGAGGATTTTGCGGGAAAACGGAGAGTAGTCGACCCCTTCCCTTCTCAACATATAGCTCACCGGGGCCCTTGCGGCAAGACCCGGGGTGTGCCGCAGAATTGCCGAGCTGAAGCATCAACTGCGGACTTTTGGGAGTAATGCGTGACCGACATCGACGTGATCATCGTGGGCGCCGGACCGACCGGCCTGACGCTGGCCGCCGAATCGAGCCTGGCCGGTGTCCGGCCGCTGGTGCTGGAGAAGCACCTGACACCCCGAGACGTCCCCAAGGCCAGCGGCATCGCCGGCCAGATCCTGGACGTCCTGCGCTACCGCGGCATCCTCGACCGTTTCGAGGCCGCCAGCAGCAACCCGCACATCGCCGCGCGGTTCCCCTTCGGTGGCACCCATTTGGACTTCACCGAGTTGGCCGATCCACCGTTGCGCGCGGTGCCGCTGCCGCAGATGGAGATCGAGCGCCTGCTCGCCGAGCGCGCCGGTGAGCTCGGCGCCGAGATCCGTCGCGGCCACCAGGTGGTCGGACTGCGCCAGGACGAGACCGCGGTCACCGTGGAAGTGCGGGGCCCGGACGGGCCGTACGAGCTGACCGCGCGATACCTGGTGGGTTGCGACGGCGGCCGCAGCGGCATCCGCGAGCTCGCCGGTATCGCGTTCCCGGGCACCACCTATCCGGAGGTGAATCGCGTTGCCCAAGTGTCCGTTGGGGATTCGGTCACGGTGCACGACAACGGCGATATCGAGGTCCCCGGCCTCGGCCGGCTGCCCTTCGGGTTCAACCGGACCGACCGCGGCATGTTCGCGTTCGCGCCCAATCCGGGTGGGCTGTTCCTGCAGACGGTGGAGGACGACACGACCGACTACGACGACGACGAGCCGCTGACCCTGGCCGAACTCGCCGACAGCGTGCGGCGGGTGCTCGGCGTCGACCTGCCGATGTTGGATCCGAAACGCCTGTCCCGCTTCACCTTCAAGGATCGGCAGGCCGAAACCTACCGTGCCGGGCGTGTGCTGCTGGCCGGTGACGCGGCGCATCTGCTGCCCGCCACCGGCACCGCGCTCAACGTCGGCATGATCGACGCGGTCAACCTGGCCTGGAAACTGGCCGCCGACGTGCAGGGCTGGGCGCCGGCCGGACTGCTGGACACTTACCACGAGGAACGTCATTTCGCCGGGGCGCGGGCTCGGTTGCAGACCCGGGCTCAGGTCGCGCTGCGCCGCGGGCAGGACGAGGCCGCAGAGGCGCTGCGCACGGTGTTCCAGGAAATACTCGGCGACGAACCGGCCCTGCGCCGCATCGGCGCCATGGTCGGCGGCACCGACATTCGCTACCCGATGCCCGGCGACCACGCCCTGACGGGCACCTTCGTCCCCGATCTCCCCCTGCACACCGACCGCAGCGCGACGAGCGTCGCCGAACTCATGCGCGGCGGGCGGGCGGTACTGCTCGTCTTGGCAGATCGGCCCGAGTTCGCCGAGATCGGCCGGAAGTGGCTGCACCGCATCGAGATTCAGGCCGCCAAGACCGACGAGCAGCTGGCCGACGCACTGCTGATCCGCCCGGACGGCCACATCGCCTGGGCCGCGAGGGCGGGCGAGCCCGCCGACACCGCCGCGGCGAGCCTGCACGAGGCGTTGGCGCACTGGTTCGGCGCCGCTGCCTGATCGGTTCGACCGCAGGTGAGTCGTCGGACCCGTAGGTCTACCGGTCCGGCGGCTCACCATCCGAGCAGCCCGATCCGGGTACCGCCAGGAGACCGAGACCGGCGAGCAGAAGCAACACCGCCAGCAGATGCTGCCCCGCCAGCAGTGCCACCGCGGCCGAGAACAAGGCGCGCCTGCCGAAGACCCGGAACAGCCGCACGACATCGGTATCGGGATCGTCCGGCGCAGGCCCCAGTTCGCTAGGGTTCGCGACAGGTTTAGTCACCACGGCATCTCGATTCCGCCTCGCTTCGGTCTGCGGCGTGAAACCAGCACGCCAGGTACCTAGCGTCACCTAACGGTCGCCCAGCCACAATGCGCAATCCACGCATGCAGCCTCAGGCAGCGCCTTAGGCTGACTGGGTGCACTACGACCTGGTCGACCTGCGGCTGTTCCTCGACGTCGTCTCGGAGGGGTCCATCACGGCGGGCGCGCAACGGATGCACCTGAGCCTGCCTTCGGCCAGCGCGCGGATCCGCGCGCTGGAACATCAGGCCGGTTTGCCGCTGCTGATCCGTGGCCGTCGCGGCGTCCGCCCGACTCCCGCGGGTACCACGCTGGCACGGCATGCACGGGAGGTGCTGCGGCAGACCGCGCGGCTGGACAGCGCGCTGGCCGGCTACACGAGTTCACCCGAGGTCGCACTCACTCTGCTCAGCGGCGGCGGCGCGATGCATCAGATCGTGCCGCGGGCCTTGATCTCGTTCCTGCGTGCGCAACCGGGCATCGATGTCGTTGTCGCGGAACGCCGTACCCCGCAAATGGTCCGGATGCTCACCGATGGCGCGGCCGACCTCGGCATCGTGATCGGCAACGAGGCCGGCGATTGCGGGCTGCGGGTAGAACCGCTCTGCGACGGCTCACTCGTGGCCATCGGACAGGCGGGTGGAATCCTCACGGGAAGAACGATGCTGACCTTCCGGGAAGTCGCCGAGCATCCCCTGGTCGGTCTGGATACCGGCTCGTCGCTGCAGCAGTGGATCGAACAGCACGTCGGGGTGCAGGGCGGTCCGCTGCCCCGCTACCGCACCCGCGTCGCCGACCTCACCACCGTCATCACGCTCGTCGCCGCGGGCGTCGGCCTGGCGATCGTCCCCCGCAACGCGATCCACGCCGACTCCACCCTCGACCTGTGCGAGCTGTCCGACGCCTGGTCCCACCGCCACCACCTGATCGCCTGGGGCAGTAAGGCCGACCTCGACTCCCCTGCCCTGACCGCGCTCGCCGACCACATCCGCTTGGCCGCCACCACGCAGACCGCTTGACCGCCTCGGCGAGTGACCGGACGCCTGCGCGTCAGCTGAGGCGGTGCGCGGCAAGGAGTTCGGCGTCGGCGAGGATGGTGTCGATAGGGCCGTCGGCGACGATCCGGCCCCGTCGAGGATCACGGCGCGGTCGCAGACGCGGTGGGCGTAGGGCAGGTCGTGGGTGACCATCAGCAGCGTGGTCGGCAGGGTCAGCAGGATCTCGGCGAGTTCGCGACGCGCGACCGGGTCGAGGTTGGCGGCGGGCTCGTCGAGGACGAGAACGTCGGGCCGGCAAGCCAATACGGTGGCCAAGGCGGCGCGGCGACGTTCGCCCAGGGAGAGCCGGGCCGGCGAGCGCTGCGCCTGGTCCGTCATCCCCACCGCCGCGAGTGCGTCGCGGACCCGCTCGGCGAGCATCGCGCCGCGCACGCCGAAATTGGCCGGTCCGAACGCGATATCCTGCGCGACGGTCGGCATGAACAGCTGGTCGTCGGGATCCTGGAAGACCACGCCCACCCGCTCCCGGATAGCCCGCGCGGTCTCGCGGCCCAATTGTGTTCCGCCGATGTGGACTTCGCCGGATGTTGCCCGGAGCACACCGTTGAGGTGCAGCATCAGCGTCGACTTCCCCGCACCGTTGGGCCCGAGCACGGCGACACGCTCACCATGGGCAATCTCGAGATCTACCCCGTGCAGCGCCGCGGTGCCGTCCGGGTACGCGAACCGCAGGTCGAGCAGGCGCACCGCGGGCGCCGGCGCCGAGGTCACCGAACCACCCAGGCGCTCAGGCAGATTCCGATGGCCACGACCGCGGGCAGGCAGCCGAGCAGCCAGTGCCGCAGCCCGGCAGCCCGCTCACCGAGATCCGGCACGACGCCGGTGAAACCACGCGACAGCATCGCCAGATGCACCCGTTCACCTCTTTCATATGACCGCAGGAACAGACTGCCCACCCCGCGCGCGGTCGCGCCGGCCTGGCGCAGCGTGCGAGGGTCGTCACCGCGCGAGATCCGGGCCAGCCGCATGCGCGCGGCCTCGTCGGCCAGCACATCGACGTAGCGCAGCATCAGCACCACGATGGTGACGATCAGGCCCGGGACCCGCAGCCGGGTCAGGCCGCCGGGCAGTTCCCGGACCGCGGTGGTCGCCGCCAAGGTCAGCGAAACACCTACGCCGATAGTCCCTTTCGCCACGATGCCCCAGGCCGCGTAGAGGCCCGTCGTGGACAGGGACAGTCCGAGCACCGAGGTGCGCGGTTCGCCCGTCGCGAAGGGCAGCAGCACCGCCAACACCACGAAAGGCACTTCGATCAGCAGGCGCGGCGCGATCCAGCGCGCCGGAATGCCGATCCACCGCCAGAGTGCGAGCAACCCGAGCGCGTAGCAAGCGAAGGGCCAGAGCAACTCTCGCGGGGTCGCGACGACGGCGCACACGGTCAGCACCGCGCAGACGATCTTCACCTCGACCGGTGCTCGGTGCGCGGCCGAGGCGCCGGGCAGATAGAGACGATTGCTCGTACCGGGCACCTACGGCGATCCCGGGGTCGCGCGGTCGTCTGTTGTCTCGTTGTGCGCGTGAACTTCTCCCTCCCGGGCCCGCCCCGCCCGGATCATCCGGAGCACGGCGAACAGAGCGGCGAACGCGGCGGCGACGCCCAGTACGCCTGCCAACCCGGTGAGTCCGTCGTCGCCGGCGATCGTGTAGTCGGCCAGCGGCGAATTCGCGAACCGGTGCTCCTCGGCGTTCTGCGCGATGCATTCGCCGCGCAGTTCTTCGACACCCTCGGTCTGCACCACCGTGCAGCCGCGTTGCGTGGTGGCGTCGAGGCCGTCGGGTTGCGAACTGGCCACGTAGGACAGCAATCCCGCGATCAGCACCGCGACCGCGGCGAAGGCCCAGAGGAAACCGGTCGTCGACACTCGCGCGCGCACCGGCGATGCGCCGCCCCGCGCCCGGCGCAGCAAATAGACCAGATCGGGGCGCGCGTTGACGACGGCGACCACGGTGATCGCGGTGATGACCCCTTCGCCCACGCCGATCAGCGCGTGGGTGATCAGCATGTACCCCGCCACCGCGCCGACCGTCGAGCCCGCCGCACCGCCGATCGTGTACTCCAGCACGAATCCCATCGCAGCGCACACCGTTGCGACGAACGCGGCGAGGAATGCGACGACGCCGATGCCGGAACGGACGCGGTCGACAAGCACCGGCAGCAGCCGGCGCGCGACCGAATACCCGACCGCGACGCCGATGAGGGCCATATTGGTGATGTTCGTGCCCAGCGCGCTCAACCCGCCGTCGGCGAACAGCAGCGCCTGAACGACGAGCACGATCGCCACACACAGCGCACCGACGTAGGGCCCCACCAGGATCGCCGCCAGTGCCCCGCCCAGGAGGTGACCGCTCACGCCCGGCAGGATCGGGAAATTGACCATCTGCACCGCGAAGATGAACGCGGCGACCAATCCCGCCATCGGCGCGGCGCGCTCGTCGAGTTCGGCCCGCGCCCGCCAGGCCGCGAAAGCCAGTCCGGCGACGGCGATGACGGCGAAGAGGGCACTGGTCGGGACATCGACGATGCCGTCGCTCATATGCATTGCCAACGTAGTGCTCACCTCGCGAGACAATACGCGGTCATGTTTTCACGTGAACAGATGTATACGTGTTCGGCTCGCCGGATCGGTCCACGGCGAACGGCGATCGGCGAGGTGGCAGAGTAGAAGAGTGGCAGTAAGTCCTCCGTTGAATCCCGAGCACGCGCGCCGCGCCGCGTCCGGTTTGGACATCATGGCGATCGAGCACTGGGCCGGCCGGTTCGACCTGCTCTCCGACGCGAACCGCCTGCGCCTGCTGGTCTGCCTGCATTACGCGCCCGATATCAGCGTCAGTGATCTTGCCGCCGCCGTCGGCATGTCCGCCACCGCCGCGTCCCAGGCGCTGCGCATTCTGCGGCAGCAGGGCTGGGTCGCCAGCAGCAAGGAAGGCCGGATCGTGCGGTACCGGCTCGCCGACGACACGATCCACCGGCTCCTGCACTGGATCGGCGCCACCCACGCGAGCGAGGCGCTAGAGCACGGCTTCCCCTGAGCAGGTGGCAGGCCGCTCTCAGAAATCCGTAATCCCCGCGCGTTCCGCGGCGAGTTCGGCGCGGACCACCTCCAGCAGCCGCCCGACCCAGCCGCGGCCGGGACCCCAGAACCGCGAGAAGTGTTCGTTGGACAGCAGTTTGGCGTCCTGCGTCGTCAGCAGCAGGTCGGCCAGGTGCGGATGCTGACGGAACTTCGCCCGCAGCAGGCCCGTCATCACGGCGAGCCGGGCATCGGACCAGCCCGGCCGCCGGGGTAGGTCACGAGCCGCTTCCGCGGCCCGGTACGCGGTCTCGGCGGCGGCGATATCGGCGCGCGCCGTCTCGTCGGACGTGCTCAGCGCCCAATATGCGTGCTCGACAGTGGGATAGGTGATCCCGGCGACGACGATCGGTGCGGGGTAACGGTTTTGCAGCGCCTCCAGGCCGGGTTCCGCCGGCCAGCCACCGGGATATCCGATGCCACCGAAGGTGACCGCCAGTGCCTGCGGCTCCTCCGGTCCATCGGCTGCCCTTCGTTGTGCGGAGGCCTCCCGTTCCCGCTCACGCCGGGCGAAGTACTCCACGGCCCACGCGCGTTCCTGCTCGTCGTCGTCGAACAGCGCGACGATCGGCCGATCCTTGTAATCCATGTCGCCGAGCGTGTAGACCCGCAGGTGCGCCGGGATCGCCAGGTACGCGGCGCGCAACGCGTCGCGGTTCTGCCCGGTCGGCTCGGCGAGGCAGGCGTCGACGGCCAGTCGACAGCGGGCGCGCGCGTCGGGTCGCCCGGCCAGCCGCTCCACCTCGTCGGCGACCTCGCCGATCAGCTCGTCGGCGTCGATCCACGAGTGCGGGTCGTCGAACGTCCACTGGGCCAGCTCGTGCACGCTGGCCTTCGCACCCGCGGGCAAAGTCGTGGCAACCCAGCCCGATCGCACCTTCGCCGCGAACTCGGTCAGATTCACCAGACCCCAGCAGTCCACCATGCCGTCGGCGTAGATCTTCAGATCGGTCAGGAAGTAGTCGCCGTTGCGGATGAACGCGTGCCGCCACGTTCCCTCGATGCGCTCGCCGTCGACTTCCCGGTAGGTGCGGTTGAAGACCGTCATGCCGACGACCTTAACGGGAGCCGTTGACCCGCAACAGTTCCGCGCCGCGACGGCACCGAATCGGACTTACCGGATTATGACGCGTGTCACCTGGCGACAGAAGTGTTGCAAGGTTAACTTAGATCGCAGAGGTGCTTACCCATTCACTCGGTTCTTGCGCATCAGGAGACGGCGAAATGTCAGAAGACTCGAATGCCAAGCAGGACAACAACAACGGCGGGATGGATCGTCGAGCGCTGCTCGGCACCGGCGTCGCCGCCGTCGGCGCGGCCGCGCTCGGCGGCGGACTGGTCGGGGCGGCCGCGGCGAGTCCCGCCGACCCGCCCGCGCTCGCGAGTGACGGCGCACTCGACAGCAATCTCAACAACGCCTCCCACCTGTTCAAGTTGCGCGCCGCCGAACGGGCGAACTTCGACGGCGGGTACCTGCAAGGGGCGAACGAGGACAATTTCCCTGTGCTGCAAGGACAGAAGGGGTCGGTCTACTTCGTGCACCTGGAGGGTGGCGGCATTCGGGAACCGCACTGGCATCCCTCGGCGTGGGAACTGAACTACATCATTTCCGGCAAAGCCAAGTGGACGATCCTGGGCACGCACCCGGACGGGACCTATCACAACGACGTCTTCGAGGCCGACCAGGGCGATCTGGTCTTCGCGCCGCAGGGCTATTTCCATTACTTCGAAAATGCCAGTGCCGACACGCCTTTGGACGTTCTTGTCACCTTCAACACCAGCGCCAAGGAACCCAATGACGATATCGGAATCGTCGCGACCCTGAACTCGCTTCCCCGTGAGGTCCTCGCCGCGTCGTTCGGCATCCCCGTCTCGGCCTTCGCCAACGTCCCGACCGAGATAAAGCCCGTGGTGATCACCCGCCACAAATAACCGAGCGTCCCGGGCGGCCGTCGCACCACCGACCGCCCGGGCCATCGGCCGGCAACTGTTCGGCGGCAGCGGCTAGGCGTGCCCGCCGCCGAGGCCCGGCTTGTGCAGTCGAGGCTGGGTTTCGAAGGTGGGGCGGTCGGTCGTGCGCACCGATTCCGGTGCGGCCACGGCCCCACGGTCGGTCGTGCGTACCGGTTCCGGCGCGACCACGGCGCCACGGTTGTCCGTGCGGATGGTCCGCGCGTCGACCTCACGGCGCGCGAAGGCGATATCGCGGGCGCTGCGCACCGACAACCGGCCGAGCGAGGTAGCGGCGAAGAACAGGATCAGTGCGCCGAGACCGTAGAAGAAGGTCAGTTGCAAGAGTGCCCGTTTGAGATCGGAGGACGCGACCGGCTCACCGAGCGCACCCAGGTTCAGCAGATCCGCCAGGAACGGACCGACGATGAACCACAGACCGGCCGCTGCGGCCAGCCATCCGCCGAAACTGGCGACGAGCCGATTCCGGCTGGTCAACATCAGGAATCCGCCGACGATCGCGACCACGCCGGGCAGCACCTCGAGCCAGCCACGCGCCGACGTCCACACCCACGAGCCGTCCGGGGTGAACGCGAAATCGAAGTACGGTCCGAGGAACGGAATCAGCGCGCCCCAGATCCCCAGCAGCAGCACCGCGAGCCCGCCGAGGGCGCCGCGACTGCGGGGTATCCGGAGTGCCGGGCCGCGGTCGGCAGCAACGTTGTCATCGACGTTCATCAGAGCCTCCATTCGTCGAAGTAACTGCTCCTACCGCCTACCCCCGCCGCACCGACATATGCACAACCTGCATAAATGAGCCGAAACGCGCCCGTCGGGCGATGCGTAGCCTGAACGCGTGGGAGTTGTGCACATCGACCGCGAGCCCGAAACGAGCTGGGATTTCGCGGCCTCGGCCGCGCCGCCGGGGGCCGCGATCATCGGTTACCGCGATCTGGACGGCAGCGGGCTGGATCTGCGCGTCGCCGGGACTACGGCGATCACCGTGGTGATCGGGTTCGGGACGCGGGAAGTGGTCGTCGACGACGCGAGCGGACGGCGCACCCTCGACAGCTTCGTGACCGGGCTCGCACTCGACCCGATGCGAGTGCACAGCGCACGCGCCGAATGCGTCGAGCTTCGTCTCTCGCCGCTGCGAGCGTATTCGTTGCTCGGCGTATCGCCCGCCGAGCTGGGCCGCGGGCCCGTCGCCCTGGAAGATCTGTGGAGGCAGCGCGCCCGGCAGTTGCGCGACCAACTCGCCTCCGCGCAGAGCTGGGACGAGCGTTTTACTCTGACGAAATCGTTTCTGGCACAGCAGGATCGGCGATCGCACACGCTCGACCCGGAGGTATCGGCGGGCTGGCACCGCATTCTTGCCGCGCGGGGGCAGGTACGGATCGGCGCTCTCGCCGAAGCTCTCGGCTGGAGTCACAAGCGACTGTGGGCGCGGTTCGAATCCCAGATCGGGCTGACGCCCAAGCGCGCGGCGATGCTGGCCCGATTCCGCTACGCGGTCGACGGCCTGCTGGCCGGACGGCCCGCTGCCGCGGTCGCGGCGGATTCCGGCTACACCGACCAGGCCCACCTCTGCCGCGACGTGTCGATCTTCGCCGCGGATACGCCCGGGGCATTGCAGGCCCAGTATTTGCCTGCCATCGCGCGGCACCGGTACCGGGCGTGGGGAAAATTCTTCCAATACCCCGCAGCCCCGCTCGATCGATAGTGGTGTTCGCCCCGGTCGGCCCATTGCCGCCGGGGCGTCACCCATCGACAACGAGAGGACAGCTGTCGTGCACAGCACTTTTGACCCCGCGGCACTGCAAGCAGCCCTGGACGCCGTCCATGCCGCAGGACTGCCCGGCGCCTTCGCCGAGGTGCGGGCCGGCGACCAAACCTGGCGCGGCGCAGCCGGAGTCGCCGACCTGGCCACCGGCAAGCCGGTCACCACCGAGATGCGGCACCGGGTCGGCAGCATCACCAAGACCTTCACCGCCGCCGCGGTGTTGCAGCAGGTCGAGCACGGCGAAATAGCCCTGGACACACCGATCGGCCACTACCTGCCGCACTTGGTTCCCGGTACGCGCGGCGCGGCGATCACCGTACGGATGCTGATCAACCACACCAGCGGTCTCGCCGAATACCTGCCGCTGGCCTATCCTTCGCTCGCCGCCTTCCCTGCCGTCGGCAGAACTACGCCGAAAAGCCTGGAGGACAACCGTTTCACCCGCTTCCATCCGGTCGAGCTGATCGAACTGGGTGTCGGTGCGCCTGCGGCCGGCGCGCCCGGCGGTACACCCGGTGTGTACTCGAACACGAATTACCTTCTGCTGTGCCAACTTCTGGAGTTGGTGAGCGGTCTGTCCGCGGAGCAGTGCATCACCCGTGACGTCATCGAACGCGCCGGACTGACGGACACCGAACTCCCCACCGAGCCCTACCTCACCGGTCCGCACTCCCTGCACTACGAGGCGTGGTTCGGCATGTTCGATCCGCCCCGTGATTTCAGCGTCTTCGACATGTCGTGGGTCGGCCCGTCCGCCTCGCTCATCTCGACCGTCACGGATATGAACCGCTTCTATCGCCTCTTGCTGGCGGGTGACATAGTCAGCCCGTCGTCACTGGCGCAGATGCAGCAGACCTGTCCGGTCATCTCGTTCGAGGGCAAGACCATCACCTACGGTCTGGGCCTGCACAAGTTGACCGTGCCCGGTCACGGCGTCTTCTGGGGCCACGACGGCTCCGCCTGGGGCAGCGGGGCATTTGCCATGATCAGCGCCGACGGACAGCGGCAACTGGCGCTGGCCGTGAACATGCAGCGGTGGAACGAACTCGATTCCGCGCAGAAGCCGCAGCCACACCCCATCGACTTCGCACTACACGCTTTCACCCAACTCGCGCTCTGCGGTTGACCCGACCCTACGGGCTCATCGTCAGCGGGGCGGCTGCCATTCGATGCGGCCGCCCTGGAAATCCTGGGCGCGGCCGTTGTTGTAGTCGTACTCGTCGCTGATCGGGTACCCGTAGCGGCCGTTCTCCCAGTTCTGGCTCGCCCAGATCTCGCGGATCGCGCCGACCACCACGCGGGCGCCGGTATCGGCCGACCAGTAGATCGAACCGCCCTCGAAATGCTGGCCCGCGCCGTTGTTCTTGGCACGGAATTCGTCGGTGGCGGGGAACCCGAGCCGGCCGTCCTCCCAGGACAGCGTCGCCCACTTGTCGCGGATCGCGCCCCAGGTGTTGTGTGCTCCGGTGGCCCGGGACCAATGGATGGTGCCGCCCTCGAAGTGGTTGAAACGCCCCGGTTTACGGGTGGGCATTTCCCGGCTGGTCGGATATCGCAAAGCGCCGTCCTCCCACCCGAGTTCGCCCCATTTGGCACGGATCGCACCGCCGATCTGATTGGCATGCCCGTCGGAGACCAGTGGATGCCAATAGATCGAACTGTCCTTCTCGAATGCCTGCCAGCGCCCGCCGCGGGAAGCATCGGACTCCGGGTTCACCGCGACACCGAAGAAGGCGACACCACCGGCCGCGTCGTATTCGATTCGGATCGCGCCGTAGATCGGATAGGGTTGCGCGGCGGATTCGGCGGGAACCAGGGCGAAGCCGGTGCACATCGCCAGAATGGTGGCAGCCCGAGCTGCTCGAACGAGGCTGCGATGTTTCGAATTTCGCGGACCAGATGACATGGTCCCTCCTTATGCCCCCAGAGTATGCCTCGATTTTACTTGCGCCCGGAGACTTTCGACAGGGGCGACCGAGGAGGAGCCGAATCCGCTCTCCGCGTTGCCCACTCACGCGTAGGGGTCGGTGATCGCGCGCAGCCGGGTCATCGTCCGCCGCAATTGGCGCATACTCGCGGTGCCGAGTTCCTCGGCCCATTCGGTCTGCACCTGCTCGGCGACCGAGTTCGCGTACGTCGCCCCCGCCCGCCCGCGTGCGGTCAGCCGGACGAGGCGGGCGCGGCCGTCGCTGGGGTCCGCGACGCGTTCCACGTAGCCGGCGCGTTCCAGTTGGTCGACCAGAAAGCCCGCGGTCTGCTTGGTCACCTGAGCCCGTTCGGCCAGTTCGGTGAGACGGGTGCCTTCCGCACCGATCTGCGCGACGATCCGGCCCTGCGCGACGGTGAGGTCGCCGTAGCCGGACTCCGCCAGCGCGGCGAAGACCCGGTTCTCCATCGATCGGTAGGCGATCATCATCAGCAGACCCACGTTGAGCTGCTCGTCTGCCATCACACTCCTTGACATTAGTACGAGAGACTGACGATACTAGTCAGAGTCACTGACCAATGCTAGCGGGAGGTGCGCCATGCCGACCGAACAAGTCACGCTGGACCGCGAAGGCAGCTGGCGGGTCATCGAAGCCCAGCGCCACGCGATCGCCGACCTGCTCACCGAACTGACCCCCGCCGAATGGGAAAGCCCCTCGCTGTGCGCCGGATGGCGCATCCGCGACGTCGCCGCGCATCTCGCCCTCACCCCGCAGGTTCCCTCGAGCTGGACGATGCTCACCGCCGCGGTCCGGGCGCGCGGCGACTACAACCGCATGATCGACCAGCTCACCACCGCATACGCCGAACATCCTGTCGCACAGCTCGTTTCGGACATCCGCGCACACGCGGCCGACCGTTCCCTGCCCAAACTCACCAACTATCGCAACATCCTGTTCGACACGATGGTGCACGGCCAGGACATCGCGCTTCCGCTCGGGCGCAACCTGGACGTGCCGCCACTCGCCGCCGCCGTCGCCACCCAGCGCGCCGCCGCCATCGGCTGGCCGGTGTTCGCCCGGCACCGCCTCGACGGTATCCGCCTGTGCGCCACCGACATCGACTGGTCCCTCGGCACGGGCCGCGAGATCCACGGCCCCATCAAGGCCCTGCTCCTCTTCGCCACCGGCCGCACCGCCCTGCACCACCACCTCACCACCGAAGGCCTCCCCCTCCACCAAGAGTGACCAGCCGGATGGATGGGGGGTTCGGCCGGTTGGGGGGTGGTCGGGGGCTACGAGGCGGGCCTACGCTCAGCGCGATCACCGCTCCGGCGCACGGACGGAGCGGTGATCTGTTCTTGCGGTGCGTATTTCGCACCCCTACAAGGTGATGAGGGTAGGCATGAATAGATTTCGCGCGGGCAACCGCGGCGTGCGAGCTGCCGGGCTCGGTGTCGTGGCGACTGTGGCGCTCGGATTGTCGGCTACCGGTGCGGCGCATGCCGATACCTTTGTGCCGCTACCGGACGGAGAACGACTCGGCCCCGGCTTGAAGATCAGTCGCACGCAGGAAAGTGCGCTGATCTCGCAGTCACTGGCGGCCAACGGAGCCGGACGCGTAGCGTGGCTGACCGGGACGGTGATCGCGGACGTGACGGCGACCCCGCCCGGCAAACCCGGCCCCAACAACGGAGCCAAGAACGCGCCGGGCACGAACAACTCCTCGACGCACGGAGCGTCGCGGCTCAGCACGGGGTATATCGTCGGCTGCCAGGTCAGCATCAGCGACAACGCCATTTCCGCCGGGCTGTCCGCCGGCGCCAATCTCACCAGCGGAAAAGTGGGCGGCTCGATCGGCCTGAAGCTCGGCCCCGGCCAGGTGAGCTTCGTCGGCATCGAAGGCAAGGACATCCTGCGCCCCGGCGTCTACTCGATCGAGTACCGCGACGTCGAGATACAGATCCAGGGCTGTGCGGGATACGCCCAGGCGCGTTCGTACACGGTGGCCGAGATCATCGGCGACAACTACGCCAAGGTCTCCCTCTACGGCCAGCCGTTCAGCATCGGATGACACCGAAGCCCCCCTCGCACAACAGCATTCGACCCAAGGATACCTCGATGATCAATCGCGCTGCCGTGGCACGCCTGGCCACCGGCGTCGCCGCGACCGCGGCCCTCGGCCTGTGCCCCACCGCCGCCCACGCCGACACCGTCGTTGCGCTGCCCGGCGGCGAGCTCACCAAGACGCTGTCGGACGGCACGGTGCTGACGGTCCGGCTGGTCGGCGAATCCGCCACCATCAGTCCGTCCATGGGCGCCACCCCGGTCCACCGCAACGCGTGGGTGTCGGGCTCGGCACAGGTCGAACTGTCCGGCTCCGACGCGGTCGGCGGCAAGATCTATCCCGGCTACGTGGTGGGCTGTCAGGTCACGCTCAAAGGCGGCGGCGTGAACGGCGGCGTCGACGCCAAGACCGACTGGGAGGGCAAGAAACCGGAGATCGGCGGCAAGGCGGGCGGCAACCTCACCCTAGGTCCGGGCCAGGCCAAGTCCCTGTATCTGCTCGACCAGGAAGAAGCCGACGACTTCGGCAACGAATCACACAGCACCCGAAACAAATTCAAGGGCACGAGCGGCAGCGTCACCTGGGCCGATTCCACGATCGGTGTACAAGGCTGTGCGGGCTACGCCCAAGCCCGCGCCTTCGTCCGCGTGAAAGTCGCCACCGCCACGGTGAATTCGGTGGTCACCCTGTGGGGACAGCCGTTCAGCATCGGCTGACTCATCGATCTGCCGCCGCTTGGCTTTTCCTCGGTTCGCCGACTCGCACATGCCAGTTCATCCATGCGAACAGCAGCAGGATGCACCCGGTGCCGACCAGTGGCGACGCGACGGCCGCCACCTGCACCGGGCTGGTGAGCACGAGCGCGACCCGCACCAGCGATTCCGCGATGAGGCCGACACCCCACACCGCGGCGACGGTGCGGTGCTGTCGCCGGAAGGCCCGCGACTGCCGCCAGGCTTCGTCCCAGCTGAGTCCGTCGGGGACGAAATCTCTACGGATGTAATAGGTCAACGGTCGCCACAGCGCCAGCGACACCAGGATCACCGCGCCCATCACCGCGGTGATTATCGGATCTTTGAGCAGCACGACCGTGGCATTGCCGGTCAGCAGACCGGCCAGGACGCCGAGCACGAATCGGCTCAGCACGAGCACCGACAGCGCACTCACCCGTCGATGCCTCAGGTAGCCCACCCCGACCCGCAGCGCCGAGACACCGCCCGCGGCGACGAGCGCGACGACATCGGAGACTCCCGCGAGCGTCAACGCGAGATAGGCGGCGTACGGCACCCCGACGTCGACCACGACCGTCTTGGCAACCAGCACCCCGGAAGTCTTTGCCGGACTTGCTCTCTCATCGTCGAGCACGGTGATCGCACCGGCCGGGCAGCGCGCCACCGCGTGCTCGACCGCGAGTCGATGCCCGGCCGCCGGTCGCTGCGCCACGAGCCGGACCAGGCCGGTGTCGTCGTCCTGGTCGAACACCGCCGCCGCGGCGAGCACGCAATTCCCGGACCCGATGCACATATTTCTATCCACCTGAACCCGCATGCGCCACTACCACCGCACCGGCAGCGACTGCACGCCGTAGACGATGGAATCCGCGCGGAACACGAGTTCGTCCGGCGCCACGGCCAAGCACAGCGCGGGAAATCGGCGAGCCAGTTCCGGTAGCGCGATCCGCAGTTCCAAGCGTGCCAGGGGTGCGCCGACGCAGTGGTGGATGCCATGGCCGAAGGCCAGATGACCGCTGGGCTTCCTGGAAATATCGAAGGTGTCACCGCCCGGCCCCAGGGCCGGATCGCGGTTCGCGCCGGGAATCGAACAGAGCACCATATCGCCCGCGGCGATCGGCTGGTCCCCGATCACCGTGTCCCGCAGCGCCGTTCGCATACCGGGGTGATGCACGATCGAGAGATAGCGCAGCAGTTCCTCGACCGCGTGATCCGTGCTCGCCGGATCGTCGCGCAGCAGCGCCCACTGATCCGGATGCTCGAGCAACAGCAGAGTGCTCAACGCCAGCATGCTCGCGGTGGTCTCGTGTCCGGCGAGCAACAGCAACGCGCCGATACCGATCAGGTCCGCGTCGGAGAGGGCGGCGCCGTGCCGGCGAACGAGCATGCCGAGCAGATCCTCGCCCGGGTCCGCTCGTTGCCTACGCACCAATTCAGCCATGTACCAGCGCGATTCGGCGCCTGCGGCAGCGCGTTCGACATGGCTCAACGACCGATCGAGCTGGGCCGCGCCCCATTGCTGGAACTCCGCGCGATCAGCGTAGGGCACGCCCAGCAGCTCGCAGATCACCAGCGACGGCACCGGCAGCGCGAAGCTCTGGACCAGGTCGACCGGACCGCCGTGCGCGGCCATCGCATCCAGATGTTCGGCGACGATCTGCGCGATGCGCGGTTGCAGTCTGCGCATCCGGGCGACCGTGAACTCCGGGGTCAGCACTCGGCGCAGGCGCGTGTGCTCCGGCGGATCGGCGACGACGAGCGGTCCGGGTGCGACGTCGGCCATCCGGGCGGCGGCTTGCGCGCCGAGCAGCTCGGCCAGGTGCTCGGCCATGCGATCGAACGAATTGCTGTACAGCGCAGCATCGTTCAGTACCTGCCTGGCATCATGGTAGCGGGTGACCAGCCACACCGGGACGGCCACCGGCCCCATCGGCAGCTCGACCCGGCTCACCGGCCGGGCTTGTCGACGCCGCACGAGTTCGGCGGTCGGGTCGAATCGTTCTCGTCGTCGATAGAACGGTACGGAGGCGGTGTGCGTCATCGATCGAATCCCATTCACTCAGCACGCAGGACCGCGACAGAGAAGCAAGAGTCGACTCTCACTTGCGTCGCTGACCCGAAGGTAGCACAAATGAGAGTCGACTCTCGTTACGAGCCTTGACCGGACGTGCTGATCAGCGAGAACTCAACGGCCGCGGGGAGATTCCGTGGTTGCGGCCGCATCGAACGGTGGCAACGGGGTAGCGGCGGCGGGCCGCATCGCGTCCAGCATCAGTGCGAGATAGCGCCGCCATCCCTCGCCCGGCCCCTGCCCCGCAGTGCCCATCCCGAGGAACATGGCGTCGGCGGCGCCGCCGAGCCGCTGCGCGCCGATCAGCATCGTGGTCAGCCGGGGCAGATCGGCGGCGACAAGATCATCACGCACCACCCCGGCGTCCTGCGCCCGCCGCAGCACGACACCGAACGTCTCGAAATACTGTGCGGCCAACCCGGTGAAGATATTCGGCGATTGCGCGGCCGCGATCGTGCGCTGCTCGTCCGCGGCCACCTCGAGCACCACGGTCAGCATGTCGACCATCGCCTGCCACGGATCCGCGGTGTCCGACGCCGCGGCGGCCACCGGCGCGATCGCCTCGTCGAAGCGCCGGGCGAGCACGGCGTGTATCAATTCGTCCCGGCCCGCGAAATGCCGATACAGCGTCGCCTCCCCCACTCCGGCACGCCGAGCGACCGCACTCAACTGCGCGTCGGGGCCGTGCTCGGCGAACACCACCCGCGCGGCATCCAGAATGCGCTCGATATTGCGGACCGCGTCGGCGCGCGGCCGCCGCTGAGGAGTCGAGACCATTGCCTCACCTTAGGTCCGGTTCCCGATTCCGCCGACCCGGTGCGCGACCTCGCGACATAATTGGCGCAGCCGTTGCCAGTAGCTTGCCGCGGCCACGATGTTCGCTGGTGCGTCGTCTCTGTACGGAGGTCGGTGATGGGCGGGAGATCGGCGAGATACGACCGGGCACCTGGCACATTGCTCCACCACGAGCGCTTACCGGAGCAACTGTGGCCCGTCGGCAGCGCCGTTTGCTATCGGATCCATTACCGCAGCATCGGATACGACGGCGCGCGCCGCACCATCGGCGGTTCGGTCTTCGTGCCCACGGGCGCCGCGCCGCCCGGCGGGTGGCCGGTGGTCGGCTACGCCCACGGCACCTGCGGTCTCGCCGACACCACGGCACCGTCCCGGGCGGGCCTGTCGAAGCTGGAACGGCTGCACGTCGGGGCGTGGTTGTCCGCCGGATGGGCAGTGGCGGCGACCGACTACGAAGGTCTGGCGACGCCGGGTCCCCATCCATACCTGAACGGAGAGGCGGTGTTCGACGACGTCATCGACGCAGTGCGCGCCGCGCACGGGCTGGCGCACCCGCTGAGCACCGCGTGGATCGTCGTCGGCTTCTCCCAGGGCGGGCACGCGGCCCTGTTCACCGCGATCGCGGCTACCAGCTACGCGCCCGAGTTGGACTTCCGCGGCACGGTGGCACTGGCGCCACCGGTGCACGCCACCACCATCATTCGGTTGCAGACCAGCGACGGCGCCGGCCCGCTCACCATCTTCGTGCCGTTCCTGCTCGCGGGTCTGCGCACCGGGCGGCCCGACTTCGACGCACGCGCGTTCCTCACCCCGGCCGGGCGAGCGATGGTCGAGTTCGCTACGCACGCCTCTCTCGGCCAGATGTTCAAGGCGATCTCCACCGCGACCAACGACCACATCGGTACGACCGACCTGCTGGTGGACCGCCCGCTGATCGCGGCAGTCCTCGACTCGTGCAGGGTCCCGCTCACCAGGCTCGATCGGCCGCTGTTCCTCGCCGCGGGCGGCGTGGACGAGGTGATTCCGCTCGTGGTGGTCGAGCAGTTCGCCGCCGACCTGCGCGACACCGGCTCCGAACTCACCTACGCCGTGTACCCGGACGCCACGCATGCGGCGATGCTCACCGCCGGACTCGACGAAATCCACACGTGGGCAAACGATGTGCTCGAACGGCCGCAGACCTGCTCGAGCGGTCCCGCACGCTGCGGGTTCGATCTGCTCGACCGCACCGGCGACGGTTTCCTCACTCGCGACGACTACGACGCCTTGGCCCTGCGCCTGGTGCAAGCGGCCGGTGAGCCACCCGGCTCGGCCAAAGCCCAGGCCGTCCGGCACGGATACCGCGCGCTGTGGCATGCGGTCCGCACGGCCGCGGACGCCGACGGCGACGGCCGGGTCAGCGCAGCCGAATTCGCCGACTGGCTCGGTTCCGGCGCCGAGTTCGCCGGCGACATCGAGCCGCTGGCGCGCGCCGTCATCGCTCTCGCCGATACCGGGGACGGCCTGCTCCAATCGGCCGAGCTGGATCGAATCCTGCTCGGCGGCAACTTTTCCCGAGCCGAGTCGCGCGAGATCTTCGCGCGCCTGGATCGCGACGGTGACGGCGCGGTGAGCGTCACCGAACTCGTCGACGCGGTGCGCGCCTTCTGTGCGCGGCCCACCCGCGACCAGCCGGGCTATTGGCTGTTCGGGAGGTGCTGACTCGCCGCTACCGCACCCCTACAGTTGAGCCTTGCGCTGAACACGAACACCTGGCGAGCAGAGAGGGCGTGTATGGGGATCGAAGGAGAGCGGCTGGGCCTGCCCGCGCTGTGGGCGGTGGCGGCTTGGGGGCTGATCGCGGCCGTGCTGTCGGCCCCGGTAGCGGCCGCCCTGGTCGGTGTGGTCTACCGGTTTCCGATCCCGTTCGGCGACCATGCGCAGGGTGTCGGCGAGGCGGGCAACGCGGCCATGGCCTCGGTGTTCTATCTGGTCAAAGGCGAAGGATTCGTGCTCGCCGCGCTCGGCGGCGGTGCGGGCTACGGCATCGCCCGAGCCGTCGGGCCGGGGTTGCTGCGCGCGCTCACGCTCGCCGTCCTGGCGGCTTTCGGCTTGGCGCTGCTGGCCGCCCTCGTTCTTGCCGTGCTGTAGCTCAGGGCGTACAGGTGGACGCGCGGGCGCCCGGGCAGCCACCGACGCCACCGAGCGATCGGGTGGCGGAGGCTGTGCGAGTCGCCCGGCTGTGGTCGAGGCGATCGGCCAGCGAAGTCCGCCGGTGCGCCGACGCGCGCAGATAGGCGGTGATCCAGCGCCGTGCCGGAGAGTTCCGTGCCGGTTCCGCGCGCATCACCGGCGCGTCCGGTCGAGCCGAGTCGGCCTGCGCACGAACAGCTTTGACGGCCATGGTGGCCGCGACAGGATTCATTGTCATTCCTTTCCGGATCGTCAGCCGCGCACCGGTCCGGTACTGGAGCGGACGATCAATTCGGTGGGCAGCACGACTCGTTCCTCGGTGTAGTCGGGGTCGAGCAGCATGCGGCCGAGCAACTGTCCCTTCATCCGGATCGGTTGCCTGATCGTGGTGAGGCCGGCGGTTTCCGCGGCCGAGATGTCGTCGAAACCGGTGACCGAGATATCGCGCCCCGGAGCCAGTCCGCGCCGCCGCATGGCATCGAGGACGCCCAGCGCGAGCACGTCGCCCATCGCGGCAATCGCCGTCGGGCGGTCGCGACGATCCAATACCAGTTCGGCAGCGGCGATTCCGGAGTCGACCGAGTTGTGACCGCCGGAGACGACGGTGATCTCGGCATTCGGACCGAGACCGTCGCGCAGGCCACCGATCCGCAGCCGGGCGTTGTTGTAGAGCACCGACAGGTCGCTGATCTCGCGTACGCCCGCAGCGTCGCGGCCGCAGTCGACGACCGCGGCCACCCGGGTGTGGCCGAGCTTCGCCAGGTGCGCGCCGACCGCCCTGGTGGCGGCCACCTCGTCGATCACAACGCGGCGGCCCGGAAATTCGTCGTCGGAATGCGCGAACGGCAGGCCGCGAGCCGCGACCACGTCCAGCGCGGGGTGGTCCGGGTCGACACAATAGGCCACGACGCCGTCGACCACCGCGTTGCGCACCGCCTCGACGGACTCCCGAATGGCCTGCTCATCGGCGCCGAACTCATAGCGCGGCAACGGGATCAGCAGCAGGCCGGTGCTGGTGCGCTCGGCCACCTCGCTCAATCCGGCCAGCAGCCCGACCGCGAACGGGTCGGAGAACGCATAGGACAACTCTTCGGTGAGGATCAGGCCGATCGCACCCGCCCGCCGGCCGCGCAGCGTCCGCGCCGCCGCGTCGGGACCGGTGTAGCCGAGCTCCCGCGCCGCCGCGAAAATCCGTTCCCGCACCGCCACCGAGAGCTGCTCGGGCCGGTTGTAGGCGTTCGAGACCGTCGACAGCGAGACACCCACCGCCGCCGCAACGGACTTCATGGTCGCTCTGGGTGGCATGCCGAACAACTCCCCAAGGTCTACTGAAACGTTCTACTAGAACGATACAGAAGCCTACGCCCGAAGGCGAGCACCTATTCCGGCCGGGGTCGGCAACCGACCCAGAGCCCGATCATGGTCGACGGTGGCCCCAGCCGACGTGCGCTTCGGACCGCATCCGGTCGACGATGTGCGGATAGTGCAGCTCGAAGGCCGGTCGCTCGGACCGGATTCGAGGCAGTTCGTAGAAGTTGTGCCGAGGTGGCGGGCAAGTGGTGGCCCACTCCAGTGAGTTGCCGAAACCCCACGGATCGTCCACGGTGACGACCTGGCCGTAGCGGTAGCTCTTGAAGACGTTCCACAGGAACGGAATCATCGACCCGCCCAGCACGAAGGCCCCGATCGTGGAAATCGTGTTGAGCGTGGTGAATCCGTCGCCGGGCAGGTAGTCGGCGTAGCGCCGCGGCATGCCCGCGTTCCCGAGCCAGTGCTGGGCCAGGAACGTGAGATGGAAGCCGAAGAAGGTGGTCCAGAAGTGCCATCTCGCCAGGCGCTCGTCGGCCATTCGCCCGGTGATCTTCGGGAACCAGAAGTAGATGCCGGCGAAGGTGGCGAACACGACGGTGCCGAACAACGTGTAATGGAAGTGCGCGACAACGAAATAGGTGTCGCTGATGTGGAAGTCCAGCGGCGGGCTGGCCAGGATCACACCAGAGAGTCCACCGAAGAGGAAGGTCACGAGGAACCCGAGCGAGAACAGCATCGGCGATTCGAAGGTCAACTGACCGCGCCACATGGTGCCGATCCAGTTGAAGAACTTGACCCCGGTCGGCACCGCGATCAGGAACGTCATCAGCGAAAACCACGGCAGCAGAACGGCTCCCGTGGCGTACATGTGATGCGCCCACACCGCCACCGACAGCGCCGCGATGCCCAGGGTCGCATAGACCAGCGCCGTGTAACCGAAGATCGGCTTACGCGCGAACACCGGGAAGATCTCGGACACGATGCCGAAGAACGGCAACGCGATGACGTACACCTCGGGGTGGCCGAAGAACCAGAACAGATGCTGGAACAGGATGACTCCACCGGTCGCCGGATCGTAGATGTGCCCGCCGAGATGCCGGTCGTAGAACAGCGCCAACGCCGCCGCGGTCAGCAGTGGAAAGACCATCAGCATCAGCACACTCGCCACGACCACGTTCCAGGTGAAGATCGGCAACCGGAACATCGTCATCCCCGGGGCACGCAGGCACACCACCGTGGTGATCATGTTCACCCCGCCGAGAATCGTGCCGAGCCCCGAGACTCCCACCCCGAGAATCCACAGATCCGCGCCCACGCCCGGCGAGTGGATGATGTCGGTCAGCGGCACATACGCCGTCCAGCCGAAATCGGCGGCGCCACCGGGCGTCACGAACCCGGCGGTCGCCATCGAGGCGCCGAACAGATAGAGCCAGTAGCTCAACGCGTTCAACCTCGGGAACGCCACATCCGGAGCCCCGATCTGCAACGGCACCAGGATGTTCGCGAAGCCGAAGATGATCGAGGTCGCGTAGAACAGCAACATGATCGTGCCGTGCATGGTGAACAGCTGGTTGTACTGCTCCGGCGAGAGGAACTGCAGACCCGGCCGCGCCAGCTCGCCACGGATCAGCAAGCCCATGACGCCCGCGATGAGGAAGAACGTCATCGAGGTCACCAGATACATCTGACCCAGCACCTTCGGATCGGTCGTGGTGACCATCCGGTACAGCGCCGAACCCTTCGGCAACCGCCGCGCCGGGTACGGCCGCTGCGCCACCAATTCCGGTTCCGGCTTGGGAGTTACCGCTGTCACC
>NZ_BAUA01000090.1 GCF_000710915.1 Nocardia brasiliensis IFM 10847 | reverse complement strand
TACCTTTCCCCGTGGCGCACCCGCGATGTCATCGAGACGCCGCTGGCGGGGCTGCTCGACGTGAACGGCTGGGACCTCGCCAAGGCGCTGCGCCTGCTGGTCGCGGGCAACGCCGTGCTCATCGAATGGCTGATGTCGCCGATCGTGTACCGCGGCGACCCCGCGTTCCGCGACGAACTGCGCGCCTTGGCCGACGAGGTCGCCGACCGCGGCCGGGTAGCTCGGCACTACCTGCATCTGGGCAGCAAGCAGTGGGAGTTGTTCGATCGCAACAGATCACTGAAGAAGGTGTTCTATTCACTGCGCCCCGCCATGGCGCTGCGGTGGCTGCGTCGGCATCCGGACGCGGCGGTCGCGCCGATGCATCTGCCGACCCTGATGGACCAGTGCGAGCTACCCGCGGATCTGGTCGCCGCGGTGGCGGAGTTGACCGAGCTCAAGTCGCGGACCCGTGAAATGGGCAGTGGCACAGTGCCGGTGCCGATCGCATCGTTCATCGCGACCGAATTCGACCTGGCCGCAGACGCTTTCCCGAAGACACGGGAACCGGATCTGGCGCACGCGCGCGCTCGCACGGCGGAGTTCTTCCGCCGTGAAGCCATGCGTTAGCGGGGGTACGCCTCAGCGAGCGCCGCAGCGTACGCCTGGGCCAGCCGGTCGGTGGCGGTCGGCCGGTCCGGGTCCGGGCGTGGTATGCCCAGGTGGGATTCGCGCAGTTCGTCCATGAAGTCCGCCCAGAGGTCGGGGCCGGCGATGCCCTCCTCCGCCCCGGCCAGCAGTTCCCGGAAGTAGCGCCTGGTCCCGAACATCACGTCACGCAGCACCAGCAGGGCCCACCGGTCCCCGATGACCTCGATCGTCGCCCCCTACGCTGTCCACAAGCGATTGCGAAATGCAACCAGCAGCGAAAAGGACAGCATCATGCCGAAGCTCCGTGGTCCGCTCCCCCGCGGTCACCCACGTCCAGTTCATCCGCGAGTCCTGACCGCAGACCCCGGAAACGGTGAAAGGCCCCGCACCGAGCCGGTGTGAGGCCTTTCTAAAAGCTGGGGAGCGAGATCAGAGAACGCGAACGTCCTGCGCCTGCGGGCCCTTCTGACCCTGGCCGATTTCGAACTCCACGCGCTGCCCCTCGTCGAGGGACCGGAAACCCGAGCCGCTAACAGCCGAGTAATGCACGAAGACGTCGGGACCTCCACCGTCTTGCGCGATGAAGCCGAAGCCCTTCTCGCTGTTGAACCACTTCACAATGCCCTGAGCCATTTCATACTTTCTGTAGACGAGCCAGATTCTGACAATGGAATGTCCTGGTCTCGTAGATCAACGATGCCATGATCCGACGAATTTCTCCACTTCTACCCTCCCCAACTGTGAGCAATCCAACCCTCACGGTGGGGTGTGGCCCTCACCTCCCATGCTCCGACAGGCCCCGATCCGGGAACACGACGCGAAACAGCCGCGCGGGCACCTGCGATTCCTGCCAGGCGCGTTCGTCGCTGTCCTCCGACGAATCGGCCTGGGCGGCCTTGACGGCATAGTTGGCGGCGTGCACGACGTGGCCCGCGGCGTGCGCGGTCGCCGCGGCATGGCCGGCGGAACGGGCCGCGTATTCGCCCGCGCCTTCCAGCCCGTGCGCCGCGTCGTGCGCTGCGAACGCGGCCCGGCGCGCCTCGGGCATGGTCAGCTCGCCGCGCACCCAGGCGCGCGCCGCCTCGATCGCCGCGCGCGGGCGTGCGTCGTCCGGGCGTGCCGCTCGACAGCGGCAACACGTGTTCGGCGCAGGCGGCGGCCCAGAGTGCCAATGCGGTGTGGTCACCTCGGTTGAGGGTCATGGTCCCGCTCCGATCGCCTCGATCCGCACGGGCCCACTCCTCTTCGACGAGTACCCGCCGATCCTTGGTTCACAACCAGTTGCCTTGTGCCGCAATGGCCATCGACGCCCGCTGCACCAGACGTCGATAAGTCATCCTACGACTTTTCCCGGTGTCGCGCAGCACATCTCGGTCAGGAACGGAGGTATCGCACCTGACGCGGCTTGGCCTCGGCGTGCGCCACGCGGCCGGAAAGATGTTCGGGCACACCGACCTCCCACCACGCCCCCGCCTCGGTCCAGGAGGACGGTTGCGTGCGCACCACCAGCACCGCGGGCTTGGATTCGCGGACCGCGGCTGTCCGGGCCTCGGCATAGGCGGCCCGGAATTCCACCAGGTCGGTCGCGGTATACACGGCACAACCCAGCGCACGAGCGTGCGCGCCGAAATCCACCCGGGGCGGGTCGGCATGGGCGCTGCGGCAATCAGCGTAAAAGTTGTTGAATGGCGCGCCGCCCTGGCCTTCCTGCAATCGGGCGATTACCGCGTAGCCGTCGTTGTCGCAGACGACCGCAACGAACGGATGTCCGGCGAAAGCCGCGGAGAAGAGTTCGGAATTCAACATGAGATAGGAGCCGTCGCCGAGCAACGTGGTGACCAGACCGTCGGTATGCGCCATGGCGGCGCCCCAAGCACCGGCGAGTTCATAGCCCATACAGGAGAAGCCGTATTCCACGTCCATCGTCGGCGTGGCACCGGCGGCTCGCCAGCCGCCGACCAGCTCGCCGGGCATGCCGCCCGAGGCCGTCATGACGTAGTCGCTCGGGCCGCTCAGCTCGTTGACGACGCTCACCACCTGGGCGTAGCTCGGTGTGCCCGGGGTGGGCGCGCGGAGGTTGTCGATATGCGCGTCCCAAGTGCCGCGATGGTGGGCGGCGCGGGACGTCCACTGCGGGTCGACACGCCATTGCGCCAGCTGCTCGGTCAGGTCGGTGAGGGTGGCGTCGGCGTCGCCCACCACCGCGAGTGCGCCGTGTTTGACCGCGTCGAAGCGCGCCGCGTTGATCGTGACCAGGCGGACGTCCGGCGCGAACACCGTCCACGACGCAGTCGTGAAGTCCTGCAACCGAGTTCCGACCGCGAGCACCAGATCAGCCGTCGCGGCCATGACATTCGCGGAGGCGGAGCCGGTGACTCCGAGCGGACCGGCGTAGAGCGGATGCACGTGCGGTACCAGCGTGCGGCCCGCCGTCGTCTCCACCACCGGAATGCCGTGTCGTTCGGCGAATTCCAGGGCGGTGCGACCTGCACCCGAATAGCGCACGCCACCACCGAGTACGAGCAACGGACGGGTCGACGCGCGCAGCGCAGCACCGGCATCGGCCAGTGCGCGCCGATCAGGACGGGCCCGCACGAGGCGATGCACCACGGGCGCGAACAGCGCGTCGGGGAAGTCGTAGGTCTCGGCCTGCACGTCCTGTGGCAGGGCCAGCGTCACCGGCCCTGCGTCGGCCGCATCGGTGAGCACCCGAACTGCCTGCGGCAGTGTGGAAATCAACTGCTCCGGCCGGGTGATCCGATCGAAGTACCGGCTCACCGCGCGGAACGCGTCGTTGACCGTCGCGGTCGCGTCGCCGAAATGTTCGACCTGCTGCAGCACCGGATCGGGTGCACGGGTGGTGAAGGTGTCGCCCGGAAGCAGCAGCAGGGGAAGGCGGTTGGCATGCGCCACGCCTGCCGCGGTCACCATGTTCAGCGCACCGGGACCGATCGAGGAGGTCGCGACGCCGACCTGGCGCCGGTGCGTCGCCTTGGCGTAGCCGACCGCGGCCAGCGCCATGCCCTGTTCGGTATTACCGCGCCAGACCGGGATCTCGTCGCGCCGCTCGTGCAGCGCGGTGCCGAGGCCGAGCACATTGCCGTGTCCGAAAATGCCGAAAACCGCCGGGAACAGCGGAACTTCGCGACCGTCCAGCGTCTCCGAGCGCTGCGCGACCAACCACGCGACCAGGGCCTGTGCCGCAGTCAGTTTCATCCGATCCGTCCTTCGTGAGTGGTGACCGGGCAGCGCGGATCCCGCGGTTGGTCGTCCCAGCTGCCGCGTACCCAGCTGTGCGCCGGGTCGTCGCAGAAGGCCATCGAGCGCTGCGGCCCCGGACCCGCGAGCACGTTGAGGTAGTACATCGGGTAGCCCGGTGCGGCGATGCACGGTCCGTGATAGCCGTGCGGGACGAGGAAGACGTCGCCGTCGCGCACCGCGACGTTCTCGTCCAGCAGGCCGTCTGCGGTATAGGTGCGGTGCATGCCGAAACCCGCCCGGGACGGGGCGATGCCGTCGCGTCCCGCGATGCGGAAGTAGTAGATCTCCTCGTTGACGACCTCGCAGTCGCTCGCCTCGTCGTGCTTGTGCGGCGGATAGGACGACCAGTTGCCGTCGGGAGTGATCAACTCACAGGCGTTGAGCTTGTCGGCGTGCTCCCACACCCCCGGCACCCCGAAGTTGGTCACCTGGCGGGTGGCCCGGCCCGCGCCGCGGACATCGACCGGCACCTGCTCGGCGGGACCATATTTCGGGGTCAGCCGGTTCGTGCAGCGGGCCATCGGGAGCGCGACCTCGAGCGTGCTCTGGGCGTGCAGCGTGACTTCGGCGTCACGCGGGACGTACGCGAAATCCGTCACCCGGGTGAAAACCGAGTCCCGGCCGGTCAATTCGAAAGTCACGTCTTCGACCCGCACCGTGCACGACCCCGACAGCGGCAGCACGAAGGCCTCGAACTCGCCGGTGCGCAGTGTCCGGCTCTGACCGGAAGCCAAGGTGAGCACGCGCAGCCCGGTGTAGTGCCAGCCGGCGTCCTCCGGCGCGAGGACGACCGGATCGTTGCCCGCCCCGAGGGTTCCGGCCGGTCGGTGCAGCTTCATCGCGCCTCCCGAAGCATCTTCGCCGCCTGATCGACGGCCGCGGCCACGTCACCGTCCGGCGGGTAGAGCAGCGTGCGACCGACGACCAGACCGCGGACCACATCGTGGCCGAGCGCACCATCCCAGAAGGCGAGGTCGGCCGCGGGGTCACCCGATGGGGCTCCGCCCAGCACCACGACGGGGAGCGTGGTCGCGTCGAGAACCGAAACATCCTGCGGGGCCGGGATCTTCAGCCAGGTGTACGCGGAGGTGACGCCGAGCCCGGAGGCCACCGTGATCGCCCTGGACAGCGACGGCGCGTCCTTGCTCATCACCAGCGCCCCGGATTCGTTGCGGTGGTAAGGCAACGGCTCGACCATCGCCATCAATCCGTTCGCGGCCAGTTCCGAGACCGCCTGCGCGCAGGCCTGCAGTGTCGGCACCGTGCCCGCGTCCGAATCGACCAGGCGCAGCAGCATTTTCCCGCCGTCGAGGCGGAACCGGGCCAGCGAGTCCGCGTCGTAACCGGTGAACCGGTCGTCGATCTCCCACTCCGCGCCGGCCAGGCCGCCGCGGTTCATCGAACCGATCACCACCTTGTCGTCCAGCGCGTCCAGCAGCAGCAGTTCCTCGACGATGTCCGGGGAACCGAGCACGCCGTCGACATCCGGGTCCGCGAGCGCGATCAGCAACCGCTCCAGCAGCGTGCGCCGGTCGGCCATGGCGGTGCGGTCCGATCCGACGCCGAGGGCGCCGCGGGCCGGGTGATCGGCGGCGACCAAAAACAGGGTTTGCTTGTCCGCGAGCAGATTCGCGCGACGCACCCGCTTCGCATAGGCCCGTTCGACCGCCGCCGGGTCCGTCGCGCGGACGCGCAGCAGCTCACGCCAGCGTTCGTCGGTCAAATGCACCGTAGTTCCTCCGATTCCGGGTTCACCCGCTGATTCAGCGGCATAGCAGTTCCTCGATTTCCGCGGCCGTCGGCATGGCGTCCGCGCAGGCCAGGCGCGAGGCCACCAGTGCGCCCGCGGCATTGGCGTAGGTGGCGATGCGGTGTGGATCCCAGTCCGCGAGCAGGCCGTGGATCAGGGCACCGCCGAAACCATCCCCCGCGCCCAGCCCGCACACCACCTCGACGCGGCACGGCGGCACCGTCCAGCGTTCGTATTCGGTTGCCACGAGCACGCCCTCGGCGCCCCGTTTGATCACCGCGAGCCGCACGCCACGCGCGAGCAGCCGATCCGCCGCCGCATCGGGATCGGCGGTGCCCACGGCGACTTGGACCTCGGTGCGATTGCCCACGACAACGGTGACGTGATCGATCATCCAACCGATCTCTCGCTGCGCGGTCGCGACATCCGGCCAGAACATCGGCCGATAGTCGAGATCGAGCACCGTGTGCCCGCGACGTGCGCGACGCTCCAGCACCGCGCGCTGGGTGCCGCGGCCGGGTTCCGCGCTGACGCCCGTACCGGTGACCCACAGCAGCGGCACCGAATCCACCACGTCCCAGGGCACCTCGTCCACGGTGAGCGTGAGATCCGGTGCGATGGGCGCGCGATAGAACAGCAGCGGCGGGTCGGCGGGCGGGTTCAGCTCGCAGAACACCACCGGCGTCAGCAGATCCGGGGCGGTCGACACGTAGTCGGCGCGGACCCCGAACTCGCCCAGCGCCTTTCGCACATAGTCCCCGAAGCCGTCCGGCCCGACCTTGGTCAGCACCGCGCTGTCCCGGCCGAGCCGGGCGGCGGCCACCGCGACGTTGGTCGCGGTGCCGCCCAGCGATTTCGCGAACGATTCGACCTCGGCGAGCCCGACGCCGCTCTGCTGCGGGTAGAGATCGACGCCGACCCGGCCGATCGTCAGAACCTCCAGGGCGGTCACGACACCACCCGCTGCAATTCGTGTTGCAGCGCGTCCAATTCGGCTCCGCCCGCCATCTGCCGGGTCAGTTCGGAGACATCGATCTCCGACTTCTCGTACGAGCCCAGCATGGCTCCGCGCTTGAGCAGCAGGAAGCGATCGCCGACCGGATACGCGTGATGCGGATTGTGCGTGATGAGGATGACGCCCAGGCCCCGATCACGCGCCTGCACCACGTATTTCAGCACCACACCGGCCTGTTTGACGCCCAGCGCGGCGGTCGGTTCGTCGAGGATCAGCACTTTGGCGCCGTAGTGCACGGCCCGCGCGATCGCGACGCACTGCCGTTGCCCGCCGGACAGCGTGCCGACCGGTTGCTCCATATCGCGCAACTCGATACCCATGTCCGACAAACCTTTTCGAGCGATCGCCCGCCCTTTCGCGCGATCCAGCAGCCGGAACGGACCGTAGCCGACGGTAGGCTCCGAGCCGAGCACGAAGTTGCGCCAGACGCTCATCAGCGGGACCACCGCCAGATCCTGGTAGACGGTGGCGATGCCGTGATCCAATGCCGCACGCGGGGAGGGCAATCGGACCGCCTCGCCCTCGATCCGCAGCTCGCCGCGATCGTGCTGGTGCACGCCCGCAAGGATTTTGATCAGAGTCGACTTGCCCGCGCCGTTGTCGCCCAGGATGCAGGTGACCTCACCCGGGTTCACCACGGTCGACACATCTTGCAACGCGACCACACCGCCGTAGCTCTTGCCGAGGTCGATCGCCTCGATGAGGGGGACGCCCGTCGCATCACCCCGCGCTGCTGTAGTCATCGGCGCACCCTTTCGGCTCGCTTCTGGAATCTGTTGTTGACCAGCACCGCCGCCAGCAGGAGCACACCCAGGAACAGCATGAACCAGTCGCTGTCCCAGCGTGCGAACACGATGCCCTGGCGGGCCATGCCGAAGATCAGCGCACCGATCGCGGCGCCGACGGCCGAACCGAAACCACCGGTCAGCAGGCAGCCGCCGACCACCGCGGCGATGATGTAGTGCAGTTCGAGCCCCACGCCCTGATTCGCCTGCACGCTGGCGAAGCGCAGGATGCTGCACGAACCGACCACCCAGCCGGCGAAGGCCGTGGTCATGAAGAGGATGATCTTCGTCCGGTCGGCGGGCACGCCCACCGCCCGCGCGTTCGGCAGCGCACCGCCGACCGCGAAGATCCAGTTGCCGAACCTGGTGCGCACCAGCACGATCGCGGCGATCGCGGTCAGCACGATCCACCAGATGACCGAGGCCTGGATCCGGGCGTCGCCGATGTTCAACGTCGAGGCGAACACCCACCCGGCCGAGTTGTAACCGTCGGCGCTCCGAATGCCCGACACCTGAACGGTGCCGGTGACCAGGCGGGTCACGCCGAGGTTTAGACCCTGCAGCGCAAGGAAAGTGCCGAGCGTGACGATGAAACTCGGTAGTCCGGTACGCATCACGAGCCAGCCGTTGAACGCGCCGACCAGCAGGGCCAGCACCAGCGAGGCCAGTAGCGCGAACCAGACGTTCCATCCGGCGTGCACCGCCAGCAAGGCGGTGACCAACGCGGTCGAAGCGGTCATCACACCGGCCGACAGATCGAATTCGCCGCCGATCATCAACAGCGCCACCGCGACCGCCATGATGCCGAGCGTGGACGAATCGTCCAGCCAGGTCGCGACGCCGAGCGGACTGAGGAAGCGGTCGGTGATGATCGAGAAGAACACGAACACGAGCAGTGCGCCGAGCGCGGCGCCGATCTCGGGCCGCACGGCGAGCCGTTGTAGCAGCGACGGCCCGTCCTGCGCGGCCGGTGTGGTCTCGGTCGTCGTTGTAGCAGTAGTCATCTCATTCACTCCTGACCTCACCGCGTGCCCTGTGCCACGAGCGCGGCGACGGCATCGACGTTGTTCTTGTCGACGAAGGCCGGACCCGTCTGCACCGGTGCGCCACCACCGACGGTGTTCAGGTTCGTCCGGTAGGCCTGCAACAGCACCACCGGCAGGTAGCCCTGCTCGTACTGCTGCTGGTCGACCGCGAACAGCAGCTTGCCGCCCCGAATCGCCTCCACCACATCGGTATTGAGGTCGAAGGTGGCGACCGTGGCCGCCGAGCGGGACTCCTGCACCGCGTCCACCGCGCGGGCGGCGACCTGAGAGTTCAGCGTGAGCACCGCGTCGATCGAGTGGTCCGCCTCCAGCGCGCCCTTGATGCGGGACTGGGCGTCGGTCGGATTGTTGATGTCCACTTGGAGTGTCGCCGCGTTGCCGAAGGCTTTGCTCGCGCCCTCGCAGCGTTGATTGGCGCCGATATTGCCCGCCTCGTGGATCACGCAGAGCATCTTGGTCTTCTTCGCGTCGGCCAGTCGCTTGCCGGCCGACTGCCCGGCCAGCGACTCGCTCTGTCCCACATGGCCAATGGCGCCGTACTTGACGCTCTCCGCCTCGCCGGAGTTGATGGTCACCAGCGGAATGCCCGCGGCGACCGCCTTTTCGATCGAGGGGCGCAGCGCGTCGGGGTTGGCCATCGAGACGACCAGCCCGTCCACCCCTTGGGCGACCGCGTTGTCGATGAGCTTGGCCTGCTGGCTCGGATCGCCCGAGGAGTTGTATTCGACCCGGACCCCGAGATCCTTGCCCGCCGCTTCCGCGCCGTTCTTGACCACGTTCCAGAACGCGTCACCCGGGCTGCCATGTGTGACCACCGCGACCGAGTTCAATTTGCCTGCGGCGACGGGGCTTTGACTCGGCGCGACCACGTCGGCACCCGGTCCGCTACATGCGGCGAGGACCGTGGCCGCGGCGAGCCACGGCACCAGGCGACGCGAGCGTTGCCACCCGCGGTGCAGTCGATGAGACATCGTTGTCATCACTTCCCTACTGGATCGGTGCGGCCGTAGACACGAGACCCGCGAGATGCCGCAGGCTGCGTTCGGTATGCCGGCTCGGCAACTCCGCCGAGTCGGTGGGCTGCAGGGCGGTGTCCTGCTCCATCACGTACCAGCCGCGGTAGCCCGCGGCCTGCATGCTGTGCACCAGCGCGGCGACATCGACGTCTCCGTCACCGAGCGGGACGTACAGGCCTTGCCGCACGGCTTCGCTGTATTCCATTGCGCCGCCGCGTACTTTGTCGGCAACGGCGATGCACACGTCCTTCAGGTGCACGTGCCCGATCCGCTCGGCATGGCGCTGCGCGAGCCGCACCGGATCGGTTCCGCCGATCAGCAGGTGGCCGGTGTCCAGGCACAGGTCGAGCTCCGAATCGGCAAGGAAGCGCTCGACTTCCGCCTCGGTCTCCACGTGCGTGCCGACATGCGGATGCAGCACCGTGCGCAGGCCGTGCTCCGCGGCGATATCGCGGATGGCGGCGGCGGTGCCGATCAGGGTGCGCCATTCGTCGTCGTCGAGTTGCGGGCGGGCATCGTATCCGCCGAGCCCGGTGGCAGCGGCCAGCACGACCACGTCGGCGCCGGTGGCGGCGAACGAGGCGATCGACTCCCCGGCCGCTTCGATCGCCCGCTCCGGCGCCTCGTGCAGCACCAACGCCAGGAATCCGCCCACCGACGAGATGCCGAACGTCCCCAGCAGCGACCGCAGTTCGTCCGGGTCGCGGGGCAGATATCCGGGCGGGCCGAGTTCGGTGGCGGTCAGGCCGAGGGCGGCCATTTCCGCGAGGACGGTGCGCGCGTCGAGCACGTGGCCCCAGCCGGGAACCTCGCAGACTCCCCAGGAGATTGGCGCGGCCGCGATGCGCAGCGGGTAGAGCGGTTCGGTCATCAGGACTTCTCCGACCTTCGATGTCGAGTTGGAGCGCTCCAAACAATTGGAGCGCTCCAACTATGTAACGTGGGTCATAGTGTGTCAAGAGGGTGACCGTTGGCCGGAATATCGCTACTACCTGGTATTACGCCGCCGATCAGCGGAAACTGCCAGAACTCTGTCGCACGGAAAGTCCGATTAGAGCGCTCTATTGATTAGCGCGCTCCAACCTTGTAACGTCCGACACTGCACACATCATCGAACGGAGGCGACATGGCACGGCCGACCATGGAGGATGTCGCCGAGCGCGCCGGCGTCTCCCGGGCGCTCGTGTCGCTGGTCATGCGCAACTCCCCCAAGGTGAGCGAGCATCGTCGCCGTGCCGTGCTGGAAGCCGCGAAAGATCTCGGCTACCAACCGCACATCATGGCGCGCTCGCTGGCCAGCCGGACCTCGAACATCGTCGGCGTCATGGTCTCCGACCTGCGCAACGCGTTCTTCGCCGATGTCGTCGAGGGCATGGACACCGCCGCCCAGGAATTCGGGCTCGAACTCATCCTCAACACCGGCCGGCGCAGCGCCGCCCGTGAACGCACTGCACTGGAAAGCCTGCTCGCGTTCCGCCCCGGCGGCATCATCCTGCTCTCGCCGATCCTGCCCGCCGCCGCCATTCGCGATGCGGCACAGCAGGCTCCGGTGGTTCTGGTATCTCGGAGTTCGGCTATCCCCGACGTCGACACCGTCAACGACGACGGCGAGGTCGGTGCCGCGCTCGCCGTAGACCACCTTGTCTCCCTTGGCCATCGGCGCATCGTGCACCTCGACGGCGGCGGCGCCTTCACTGCCGCACCTCGCCGCAAGGGCTACCGCGCCGCGATGGAACGGCACGGCCTCGAGCCGATGGTGATCCCCAGCGAGCACACCGATGCCGCCGGGCTCGCCGCGGTCCGCAAACTGCTCAACCTGTTCTCCCGCGACAACTTTCCGACTGCCCTGTTGTGCGGCAACGACTTCAACGCCGTCGGCGCCATGTCCGCGCTGGAGGAGGCCGGTTTGCGCGTGCCCGACGACGTCTCGATCGTCGGCTACGACAACACCTCGCTCGCCGCCCTGCGCCACGTCTCGCTCACCACCATCGACCAGCCGCGCATCCAAATGGGCGCTCTCGCAGTCGAAGCGCTCGTCGAACGGCTACGCGACGACCGCACCGAGCCGGTCCGCCGCCGCCTGCAGCCCTCCCTCGTCGTCCGTGCGACGACCAGCGCCCCCAGCAACTGAATTCTCGCTGCCCACAAGGCAGTTCCGCACGCCCCCAGGAGGAAAGCCGATGTCATCCCATCAAGCCGTCACCCTCGGTCTCGCCGGCACCGGCCGGATCGGCACCGCGCACGCCGAAACCCTCAAGAATCTCCCGAATGTCGCCAACGTCGTGGTAGCCGACGCCGACGCCGACCGGGCCCGCGCCACCGCCACCAAGCTCGGTGTCGAATTCGCCCCCGACCTCGACGCCCTGTTCGCCGCCGATCTCGACGGCATCGTCATCGCCACCGCCACCGACTCCCACCCTGAACTCATCCTGCGCGCCGTAGCCGCCGACATCCCCGTCTTCTGCGAGAAGCCCGTCGCCGCCGACATCGAGGGCACCCTCGCCGTCTTAAACCACCTCGAATCCTCCTCCGTCCCAGTGCAAATCGGCTTCCAACGCCGTTTCGACGCCGGTTACCGCGCCGCCCGCGAAGCCGTCGCCGCCGGTTCCCTCGGCTGGCTGCACACCCTGCGCGCCACCACCCTCGACCCCACCCCGCCCCCCGCCGACTACATCCCTCGCTCCGGCGGCATCTTCCGCGACTGCGGCGTCCACGACTTCGACATCATCCGCTGGGTGACCGGCCGCGAAATAGTCTCCGTCTACGCCACCGGCACCAACCAGGGCGAGCCCTTCTTCACCGCCGCCGGCGACGTAGACACCGCCGCAGTCGTCCTGCACCTCGACAACGACACCCTCGCCACCGTCTCCCTCACCCGCTACAACGGCGCCGGCTACGACGTCCGCCTGGAAGCCCTCGGCTCCAAAGGAAACGCCATCGTCGGCCTGGACGACCGCTCCCCCCTCACCTCCGTAGAACCCGACTACATCCCCTCCTCCTTCCCCGCGTATCCAGGATTCATGGAGCGGTTCCGTCGGGCGTACACAGACGAATTGGTCGCGTTTGTCGCGGTGGCGACGGGGAAGCTCGAAAACCCTTGCAGTCCAGTGGATGCGTTGGAGGCGTTTTATGTGGCCGAGGCGTGTGAGCTCTCGCGGCGGGAGGGGCGTCCGGTGAAAGTCGCCGAAGTCCGTCGCTGAGTCGTCGCTCCGGCATAGACCGCCGTCTATCGGCACCGACCGCCAAGCAGTCAACAGCACTCTCGAACCGGACGTCCGGATCGCGCTATATTCGAGCTGTGGTAGATCAGTCTGGACTGTTCCAACTCGAGCTCCCCGACAACGCTGGACACAACAGGGTGGATCCAGAGCTACAGGCGGTCCTCGAGTGGTTCAGACGCGAACGCAACATGGAAGCGCGGTTCGGTTCTGTCCTACGTCAGTCCTTCGACGAGGTACTCGATGGGCAACGTACCGGCAGGTACGACGTCAGATTTCTCGAAAAGACCGAAAAGACCTATCTCGGCACAAAAGTCGAGATCATCATACGCACCGAGTTCGAACTAGAACGAGGCGGTCCGAAAGAAATGGACTATCGTATCAGCGGATGCCCGGTTGATTCGAAGTTCTCGTTGACCGGCGGATGGACGATTCCTCGCGAGGCTATGGGTCACTTATGCCTGTTAACCACTGCGAATGACCTTCAAGGAACCTTCGACGTCGGGTTGATACGGGTTACATCAGAAATTCTCAATAAAGGCAAGAACCAAGACGGAAAGAAAACCATCAGCAAGTCTGGAAAGCAGGACATTATATGGCTGTGCCGAAATGCAGCACTGCCTCAAAATCTTCTGCTGGATCTCTCTCGCAACGACCCTGCCGGCATCAAAGCAATAATGGAAAGCCCGTCGGGGCAACAGCGTATAAATGAACTCCTCCGTCGATTCCAGGGACAAGTCATTGACCGCACTACGGCCATAACCGTTGCCCGCCAACAAGATGGCATGAAGCGGTGCCGTGACGCACGCCTCCACCTGAGAGATGCCGGGATAGTTCTCCTCGGCCATCAAAATGACGGGCCACGGATAGCTCGAGAACTGGGTTTGCCCCGAATCAAAAAGGGCACCTATATATCGGTGCAGCTGGTACAAGTTCCGGGGCCGACAGCCGATCGTCCAGCTGCGGCAATTAGCGGCACGTACTACGCCATCGCACAGAGTGGCGACCCCGTTCAGTCCGCACCGCACATACACTTTTAGCAGCAATTACAGTAGGTTCATCGACCAGCATGCATCCGGATGCCATCAATTCATATGGTGCCTGACTTGCGCAGCTATAGCCTGCGCAAGTCCTCCGGGGACAGCATTGCCGATCTGCCGCGCAATCGAAATCTTGGTGCCACACCAGAAGAAGTCCTCAGGAAAGTCCTGCAGACGTGCAGCTTCGAGATGCGTGATCGGCCTGTTAACTCGATGATTTCCTGACGCTTCCCACTGCGGATGCAGATATGCCCCTTTTTCAGGCTTGAAGAACTCCGTTCTGATCGTATGCGAAGGCATCGACCACCGCATCCGACCCATTACGTCAACGGTCCCCGATGGCTTCTCACGCCAGCAACGCGGCAGAAGATGATTCGGTAGATCCAAGCGCCCGCCTCCTGGTGGTATATGATCATACCGTTCAAGCGATAGAGGTGTCGGAGTCCTGCCTAGATGTATCTCTAGGCCCTTGAAACATCCCGGAACGACGCTCCCAAATACCTTCACTTCACGTGAAGGCAACGCGGTCGAGCACGGTTCTTCGGGCAAGTTTCCGATACGGCCGCGCGTGCCTTCCCATTGTTTCCGCTCTGGACTGTCCGCGATATCGCGCACATGAGTCGGTTCTGGGAGTTCTATACACCCAATCCGTGACCCGATAACGATCGTTCGCTTGCGACGTTGCGCTACCCCAAAATCTGCCGCATTCAGGACGCCGTAGGACAATTGATACTTTTTCAGTGAACCGTTGGCGGCTTCGGCGAGCAGCAAAGCGAATTCGCTGGTGCGCATGAAGCGGTCAACATTTTCTATTACAAATACCGACGGGTTCGCTTTTCGCACAACCCGTAGATACTCACGCCAGAGACTATTACGCGGATCATCTACGTTCTTGGAGCCTAGATTGGAGAACCCCTGACAGGGCGGGCCCCCGATCACTAGGTCAGCTTTCGGAATGTCCCTGGATCGCACATCTGCGATATCCCTACAGAGCGTGTGATCCTCACCGAAGTTCGCCGCGTAAGTAGCAGCAGCATGAAGATCGATCTCGATCGCAAGGATCGGCAAGAACCCTTCAGGGCGAAAACCGCTGGTCATGCCGCCGCATCCAGCGAAGAGGTCGATCATGGTTGGCATACGGCTGATCATACGACCTCGGAATGACATCAATGTGATTCGACCGGCGAGTCACCGCCTGCCGATTGGCTCCGAGCTGTCCGACCGCTTGCCGATCTCGCCCTGTGCCCATCCTCTTCGATGACGTCCATGGCAAAGTTGAGGCATGACGGCTCCATTCGCGGCTGCACTCTGCGGCTACCGAACCAACGGCAACCCATCGACCTCGGACAACCACGACAAAGGATCGATTGTATGGGGCCACGCCGTGTTCCAGGCGCTCGGCGTTGCGTTCACGAAGCCCGAAATTCCGAACGTAGGCATCAAGATGGAGGAGGAGGTGACCCGTCATCTCAGCTCCGTGCGACCAGACTTGGTGTTCCAGCGCTCCCAGCCGGCTCTCGCCTTCGAGCAGTACAAGCATCTTGATGTATTCCGCACGTTCTCGAGTTCGTACCGTACACCGACTGGTGAACTCGGTTTAGCACTTCAAGATTTAGCCAACCTCGAACAGTCCCCGATGCTGATCGCTATACAAAAACTCATTCGAATAGCTGAAAAGAACGTAGCAGCTAATCACGATCTCGTGGCGCGCCTCAAAGAGACCATGCCTGAAGAATCGATGCTTCAAATAGATATTACTGTTCGTGGACCAGATCCGGCCGACCGCCTGCTGGTCGGCTTGTCATCTAAATGGTCACTGAGGACCGATCGCGCTCAAGACTGCGTATCGCAAGGATCGAAACTTGTGAATATGCGACGTGGACACATGCCACACTATGCAGTGCTGACAATGGAACCGCGACCAAACATGCTCAAACACATTGCATACGGTTCTGGAGCGGTTGACTGCATATATCATCTGGCCCTACCTGAACTCCGTGCCGCCGCGAAAGACATCGAAGTACAGCGAGGGATTGCGTGGGAACCGAGAGGCCAGCTCGAACGCATGGTGGCACAACGCCGCATCCGGCCTTATCAGGACCTCGTCGAGGAAGTTATGCGGTTGCCAATGTATTGAGCTCGCTCACAAACTTTTCGCCGAGGCGGCGTTAAATTGATGCTACTAATCGCTTGCACCTACCCCGAAAAGACTGCCCTCTCCGCCCAGCTGTTCGAATACCGGCCGTTCCAACCCAGGCAACAGCTGATATTTACCCTTCCTGGCACCGGCCCATGTTCCTGCAACCGCTGCGTCCAACGCCTTTTCATCTGGTTGGCGGCCGAAGATGGCTACAGCCAGCACATGTGCAGCCAATCGAGGTGGCATCGCATTGCCGATCTGCTGAGAGATGTCCTTGCCACGCCACGGGTAATCTTTGGGGAATGTCTGCAGACGACCGATCTCGGAGTGACTAAGTCGATCGAGATCAATTTCGTCCCCTGGCGTTACCACTCGGTTGCGCGATACCTTTCCGGTAACCGTATATGCTGGCTCGTCCGAGCTCCGTCGACCACGATCCTTCGGGTCACCTCCAGTACCGTAATTGGACACAATCACAAAAGGATAGTCCCGGTCCAAAGCATCGCCCATCGTACGCCATTTCAAGAGATGGCGCTCGCCTTCATCCCGAGAGACACCTTTTTGAAAGCGACGGTGAGTCGCCGCCGGGAGGCGCGGCTTACTACTCATACTTGCAATAAGAATAGCTCTCCGGCGAGTTTGAGGAACACCGAAATCTTCGGTATGCAGGACACCTGTAGCTACTCGATAGTCCCTAGATTCCAGTATTTCAGCGTATGACTCCCAAACCGGAAGGACTGCAGGTACCTGCTCCAATACGATGGTCTGGTACGGCTTGCGGATCCTGATTGCATCAAGCGTCCAACGTAGCGGCTCGAGGACTAGTCCGGTCCGCTCATCGCTCAGCCGCTTGATCTCGTCGGCTACGGTCTCATCGTGTGCGTTCATTCGCTTCGCGAAACCTCTCACCTGCTCCAACGCCTTGCGTCCGAGCCCTGCCCCCGCCACCGAGAAGGTTTGACACGGGGGCCCACCAGTGAGCACCGTCGTACCGGGAAAGTTCTTGGGACCGAGCTTCCGAACATCCGACTTACGGGATTTCAGTTTCGCAGCTTTACGGGTGGAGTAAGCGTTGTCATCCAGCTCGACGCCGGTGGCGTCGATCCCGAGCCACTGTGCTGCAACATCCAGCCCGCCAGGACCCGCGAACAGATCGAGCATCTTGATGGGTGTCGGGTGGGCGACTTCAGACGGCATGACGTGGAATCCTAGCTTGCCTTGGGGTAGCTCTCGTTTGTGCCACCGTAGGCTACTGGTCTGACAAGTTCCGTCGGCGTGTCCAGCCAACCGCAGCGAGCTTCCTAAGTGGTTTCCCAGCAGCTCTCCGTCGATCTCTGAGCTGAATGCTCCCCTTCGTCACTACCTTGTGCCCTGCAGCCCGAAGCCCCGAACATCGTGGGGTGCACGTCCTGGGGCACCAAACATTCACCGAGTCTCAGCACACCCAGCATTGAACAATGCTAGACGACTACCTGCTTCGTATCGATGATTGCTGACTCGGCTGAGGAATCGATGGTGGTGAACCGGACGACACGTTGGTCGCCTCGTCGGGCATCGGCCGGTGCTACGAACGCGAAGGCTACGACCAGGTGAGCAGGATCGAAGGGCACATCCGTACACACCTCGGCCCGACTATCGGTCTCGATGATCGGATAGAGCACGACCACTCCTCGCCTAGCCTGGACCAGCTGCTCCGTGTTCGGATCTC
This sequence comes from Nocardia brasiliensis IFM 10847, assembly GCF_000710915.1. Lineage (GTDB taxonomy): Bacteria > Actinomycetota > Actinomycetes > Mycobacteriales > Mycobacteriaceae > Nocardia > Nocardia brasiliensis_A. Next base: position 116,635 of record NZ_BAUA01000090.1, on the reverse strand, counting down.
CTGAACTGCCAAGCGCCCCAGCGATACGGGAGGCCACGGCACGGTGCTTCGGATCACTGATCACACCGAAAAGGGGGCCGCGACGTCGCGCCCGTCCGAACCATGAGAAGGTGCGTCTGCTGGACCCAAGTTCTATACGACTATTTCCTCGAACATGCTGAGGTGCCAGGATCACCCAGTCGTCAACCATACGACTGCAGCCGTTTGAGATACCACTCAGATACTCGAAATGCGGGGCGAATTGGCTTGGGGCAGACCACTTCAGCGCACCGACGAGATCTAGAAGCTCAGTTGCGCCCATTTTGCCCGTCAGGGCAGGGAACGTATGCTTCTTGCCGGTCTCCGCAAAGTTATAGGACAGACCGACAGTCTCAGTAGACAGCGATTCGAATACCGGCAGCCACAGGTGTGTGTTGTACCGCAGTTCAGATTCCGCTGTCGGATAGGCGGTGAGCTCCTCCCACTGCCCTGCACTATGAATCTCGACCAGCTTGGAGTTGTACATCTTATTCGGGCTAGCCGGCTTGAGCCATGGAAGATGCTGTGCGACAAGCGGTGGCACCTGCCCAGGCGTCACCTGCGGCTCCCCGTCGACAAGCACCGCATACTGATTCAATTCACTGCGGAAGCTTTCCTCATCAAGGCAGACGGCTTCGAATGCCCGGTACAGGTCGATCGCCTTGTCTTTGACACCGAGTTCTTCGCGTCCAATGTACAGCCGCACCAAATCCTGGTACCCGGCACGAAATCCGAACCATCGCCCCATCTGCATCAAGGACGACACGTTGGATGCACGTCGCCGAAAGTAGGAGATGGTCAATCCTTCGATGGTGAACCCGCGCGACAGCTTCTGACCGCCGATGAGGATCTTCCAGATGGAACGCTTGTCGAAGTCCGCCTCGCCGGTCTCGATATCCTTGTCACCGTTGACGACGATGATGGGCTTGTCGTCACCGCCGATACGAACAGCAGCAGGACCGACGTAGGGCATCAACTCGTCGTAGGTGTCGGGAACAGCAAGCCCTTCGCTACGTGCGGCTGACACCGGTGCCACATCATCATCGAACAATGTGCGCAATCGTTCATGCCCCGCAGATCCGAGATACCCAGCGTTCCACCACAATTTGGTGACACGACCGAGAAGCTCTCGATGGACATCGATCCAACTGGATTCGTGGATCAGCATCGTGTGGTGCACGAAGTAGCGGTCCCCGAGTCCGCCTCTGTCCTCACGATACAGCTTCATAGCGGCCGTCAGGACAAACATGTCGATTGCCTGCTGCAAGCATGCAGTGTCGTCATCAGACTCGATGACGACGTCACGTACGTGTGCCATCTCGTTCGAGTTTGACACTGTGCGTTCAGCTTCCGCTATCTCCGAGTCGAGATCGTGGAAATCACTCGCGCCCATGTAGCCGTCAGGGCGTGGCAACGAGACGATGAAGTCCTTCGGGAAGATGTCGGCGGTATCACTCGGATCTATGAAGACATTCGCGTATGGCGTCGCCGTGTAGCCGACGTACTGCGCACGTGGCAGCATCGTAAGCAAGTCCGAGACCTTCTGGTTGATAGCCGTGCGGTCGGCGTCGGGCTTGGGCCGAGAGGTATTGACGGAGGCCTCGTCCGACTCGTCATCGATGATCAGTACGGGGATCTCGGTCAATGGTGTCTTTATCTTGTTCAAGTCTTTGACCAGCTTGGCGAGCACGGACTTGTTCTTCTTGACCACCATCAGGCGGGCCGATGATCGGTGCAGATTCCTCGTGTCGTAGAGCGGTAACGCAGGCTCTTGCTTTTCGAACTCGAGTGCGACGATGCCTTGCAGCAAGCTTTTGTAGTCATCGTTACGCGTGGTCATGCGCACAATATCGAAAGCACCCAATGATGAAGGCAGGCCACCGAATTCGACGAATCGCCGTTTGATCCACGCAGGATCATCGGCGTAGTCGGACTCGAACTCATTGGCACCGCGCAGAATATTCTCTCGACCCACGAGCTCCATGTCCAGCCGACGCTGTGTCTGGCCGCGCAGGAGGTTGAGTGTGCCACCCAACACAATAACCAAGCGGTAACCCGCGTCGATTGCCTTGGCGATCACGCCGGTGAAGTTCGCCGTTTTCCCGGACTGGACATACCCGACGACGAGGCCCTTCGACTGGTATGCCTCGAACCGCGTGGGGTCCGCCAATCGCTCGACTACACGGTCGGTAGCCAAGTCCAGACCCGCAATTGCCTCCTCGGACCAGCCTTTTCTTCGCAACACACCTTCGTACGACGGCCAATACCACGGCCTCCCCTGCTGCGATTGCGGGGTGTACCAAGGTACAAATTTGGTGCTGATTACAACGGGAGGCGCCACGTTCGCTCTCGGCACCGATGCCTCGAGCAGCTTGTGAGTCGCACCGTCGACCCCGAGGAGCCGGTAGATGTCTGCTCGCCGTTCGTCTGTTCTGGACAACGACGTCGACCACATCGGTTGCTCAGCGATATCCCACTGGGTCAACAGTTTCCGCCACATACCAACGAGCCGATCACCGGGCGACGCAACCAACAATGCTTGTCGGAAGTCATCTTCACGCGCCAGCGACACAGCCTCGCGTACCATGTTTTCGGCCTGGTATTCCATTGCACGCACAAGGTTCTTGGGCCTGCTGGCTCCCATGTCCGCGACAACAGCGCTGTGCAGCGCGATTCGCAGTGCTTCGAGGTCGGTCATTCGGAATCTCCAGCGCCGTCGTCGATTTGGTCCAATTCTGCCCGCGCGGCTGCGACCAGAACCGACTGCCATAGCTGGAGATTGTCCTTGACCCGTGAGCCACTGAACTCCTTCTCGAACACCTCATGAAGCAGGAAGAACAGCAACGACTTCAGCATCGGTGCATCGTTGAGGGTTCCGCGCCGCCCGCCGAGGATAGCTGTTCGATAGCGCCGGTTGAGCGCGATCATCCGCCGATCGCGATCCACCTCGAAAAAGACGTCGCCGGCCAACTTGCGCCATTGAATGGTGATCGGCTGCTCGCCTGGGATCAGCGGCAGTTCTTCTTCGATGGCTTCACGCACTGCCGGTGCGAATCCATCGCCGGGCGGGATCACTGGTCGCCGGTGAGTGCCGGAACGTTTTCGAGCTTCCCGATAAACCGTCTGAGCGTCGAGCACGAACTCGGCGAAGGGACGGCCATCCGAGTCACGGGCGTCCTCGACAGCCGACACGAACTCGGGGGACGCCTCGACACCCTCCTTCTTCACACTCAGCCGCAGCACATCGTGGCTGTCCGCGGGCAGATCGATATCGACTCGCCCGAGTGAGAGGTGTTGCTCAGGCTGACGAAAGTTGTTCCAGCCGCCGGCCTGGACCAGCCTGCCGTGACGATAGAAATAGAAGCCCTGGCGGTCCATGACCGAGCCAACGGACTTGTACTCGTCCAGCGAAGACTTCGCAGGCCAGACATGCGCGCGCAACGCCAGCGGGCCGATCGATGGAATCTCGGCAACAAAAGTCCGGGGATAGCCGGGGTGTCCGCTCATGGGATAGCCGAAGGGATCGAGGGGCACAACGCCGAAATTCATGTACACGTCGCCGGTCCGGATGTCCTCGACAGCGATGGTTATGTTGAAGTCTTCTCGAAGCAGGAATCGGTGCAGTTGCAGCCCGAGATGCAACCCCAGCTTGTTGATCGTGCGATGGAGGTAGCGGTCGGTCTGGCCACCACCGCCATGCTGAGGAAAATTCTTGACCCCGTCCCAGCGAACGACCGTACCTTGCCACGTGATCGGGCAACCGTTGTAGCGATCTATCAGTGACTGGGCGTAACGAGGCTCAACGATGTCGCATTGGAATCCGTCGCGAGCGCGGTCCATTTCCCAACGTCGACCAGCGGGCCGGGTCTTGCGGGTCCTGCTCGTCACGGTTACCGCAGACGCCTGGCTCAGCGACGCGGACTTCAGGCCGGTACCGAACATGCCGAGCGCGTTGGCAGCGTAATTGCGGCGGCCACCCACCGTCATCGCGACATCGAGTTCTTCGTCGGTCATCCCGTGGCCGTCATCGATGACAAGCAGGCTGACCAGGTTGTCACCATCTCGCAAGAAGTGCACGACGACGTCGTTCGCACCTGCATCAATCGAGTTGTCGATCAGATCGGCAATCGCGGCCTCGAAGCCGTAGCCCTGACTGGTCAGTGCGTCCATATACCGCGCGTCCGGCGGCAAGTACTTGGTCCCTGCCGTCGGGACGTCGAATTGCCACTCTGCCGTCATCGCCAACCCCACGATCACTCCACCGCCACAGCTCGAGTACAGAACTTTAGTGGAAGATCCGTCAACGGAGACCCATCGTTACGAAGGTGCTCAGGTTGGCAAGAGACGGCCTATGACCTCGGCTAACTGCTTTACGTTTCGGCACTCGTGCATGGTGATGCGCTCCGCGTACACGTGGGCGGCGGAGTCTCCCGTGGACCACGAGCGGGAGGGCTCCGGGTTCAACCAGTAAGCGTGTTTGGCTCGGTCACACATGACCTCCAGCGCTTCGAGGTTGGGGGCGGTGCGGTTGGTGCGGGCGTCGCCGAGGATCAACAACGACGTGCGTGGGCCTAGGGCTTCGAGGTAGTTGTCCACGAAGCCCTGGAGAGCTTCGCCGTAGTTGGAGCTGCCGTAGCGAGTTACGTTGGCTTCGCGGATGATTCGGGCGGCCAGGCCGGGGGTGGGTGGGTCGCCGGGGGTGAAGTGGGGGGTGATTTCGTCGCAGGTGTCGATGAAGCCGAAGCTGCGGACCTTGGTGAATTGGTCTTGCAGGGCTTGGATGAGTTGGAGGGTGAACTCGGAGAAGCCGGTTACGGAGCCGGAGAGGTCGGCCAGGACGACGAGGTCGGGGCGGCCGTGTTTGCGGGCACGCAGGACGGGGTCGATGGGGACGCCGCCGGTGGCCATGGAGCGGCGCAGGGTGCGGCGCATGTCGATGTGGCCGCGGACGGATTTGCGGCGGCGGGCGGCGAGGCGGGTGGCCAGTTTGCGGGCCAACGGGTTTACCAGGCGGCGCATTTCGGCGAGGTCCTGTTCGCGGGCGCCGAGAAAATCGATCTGGTCGGAGCTGGTGTCGACGCCGCGGCGGGCGATGTACTCGGTGCCGCGGAGTTGAGCGGAGCGCAGGCGGGCCTCGGATTGGACGGCGGTGCGGAATCGGTTGAGGCGGCGGTTGGCTTCGATGGTGTGGACGGTGCTGTCGAGGGCGGATGCGCCGCCCATGCCGGCGACGACTCGGTCCAAGAGCTCTTCGGGGCGAAGGGATTTCATGGTCAGGTAGGAGGACCAGCCAGCACCGGACGCGGTGGTGACGGGTGTGGTGGATTGGCCGGAGCCCGCTCCTCCGTACGCGCCTAGTTCGGTCAGCGCCTGGCGGGCGAGTTCGGCTGTCGCTTCGGGATCGTCGTCAGCCAGTGCGGATACCAGGCGATCACGCAGCGCCGCAATGGATTCCGGGGTGGCGGGTGTCGACGCGTGCGGCTGCTCGGTGGTCAGGAAGTAGAGGTCGAAGAGCTGGTCGAAGACGGCGCGCTGGCCGTTGCGGCGCAGCAGGCACGCCGCCATCCCGGATCGCAGCCGATTGCGGTCGGACAGGCCGAGCGCGACCATTGCCGCTGCGGCGTCGAGAGTTTCACTGGGGCCTGCGGTGATGCCGTGATCCCGCAGCAGACCCACGAACTCGACCAAACGGTCCGTCATCGTCTCGGAAGATTGCGCGGCGGGGCGCCCTCGCTGCGTGGAGGAGGTCATGCCGTCACCCTTCCTCGGGCAGGCACTCCCCTGTGGAGCCCGTCGAGCGCGTTCGCGCTGTCGGTGAGCCGCGACTGCCGCCGCGCCATGACTTCGACGTTCTTCTCGATATCGGCGGTAGACCAGTTTGGGTGCAGCGCCCACGTCATCGCGGTGCAGCGGGAAGCGGTGGCGTCAACGGCGGTCGGGCCGACCGAGGCGGCACAATCGGCCCGGCGCATTGCCGCGGCGAGGTAGCCGCTTTCGTTGCGAACAGCCGGTAGCTGCGCGAGGAGCCGCCGCGGCGGGTGCGGAACGAGCACGCGGTGAGCGCCGACGGTCACCTCGACCCACCTTCGTCCGACTCCGGCAAGCCCAGCTTCTCGCTCGCGATCCGGTGGTCCGCTTGATATTTCAGCAGCACCCCCAGCGTCGAGCGAATCACGTTGCCGGTGACGGCGCGAGCGCCCAGCGCGACGAGAGTTCGCGCCCAGTCGACTGTTTCGGCGACGGACGGGGGCTTGCGCAGCGAAAGTTCGCGCAGTGCACCGACGACCCGCACCAAAGGTTCGCCGAGCGCTTCGTCCAGCTCCGGCACCTTCATCCGGACGATGGCCCGCTCCAATTCGGCTGTCGGATAGTCGATGTGGAGATACAGGCAGCGGCGTTTCAGGGCGTCGGAGAGTTCGCGGTTGGCGTTGGAGGTGACCAGGACGAACGGCGCGCGGACGGCGGCGATGGTGCCGAGTTCGGGGATGCTGATCTGATAGTCGCCGAGGACCTCGAGCAGCAGCCCTTCGAGTTCCACATCGGCTTTGTCGAGTTCGTCGATGAGCAGCACGGTGGGGCCGGAGTTGCGGATGGCGGCGAGCAGTGGGCGGGCGAGCAGGAACTCGTCGGTGAAGACGTGGTCGCGGGTGCTGTCCCAGTCTTCGCGTTCGGAGGTGATGCGCAGCAGCTGTTTGGCGTGGTTCCACTCGTAGAGGGCACGGGCCTCGTCGATGCCTTCGTAGCATTGCAGCCGGATGAGATCGGCGGACGCCGCGGCGGCGACGGCCTTGGCGAGCTCGGTTTTGCCGACGCCGGCCGGTCCCTCGATCAGGAGGGGCTTGCCGAGGTGCCCGGCGAGGAAGACCGCGGTGGCGATATCGAGGGACGGGATGTACCCGGCCTCGGTGAGCCGCTGCGTGACCGCGCCGACGGAGTCGAAGAACTTACTCATCGGTAGCCAGTCTAGAGCGCCCGGCTACCAGGGCTTCGACGCATGACTTGAACTGAACCGCGCTCGAGGTTCTACGGTCGATCCATGATCTTCACCGACATCGAACGCGCCTATCTCGCCGGCCAGCGGCTGGCCCGCCTCGCCACCGTCTCCGCCAAGGGCGCACCACAGCTCACCGCCTTGGGGTTCCGGCTCAACGCGGACGACACCATCGATATCGGCGGGCCGAATCATGTTGCGACACAACGCTACAAGAACATCCTCGGGAACCCGCGGGTCAGCCTGCTGATCGACGACATGACGCCGGACGAGCCGGGCACCGTCAAACCCGGCTGGGGTCGCGGCATCGAGATCCGCGGCGTGGTGGAGACACTGACGGTGGACGTGCCGCCGGTCGCGCCGGAGTGGTTCTCGAACGACATCATTCGCATCCACCCGCGCAGGATCAAGAGCTGGCACCTCGACCCAGCCAACCCGGACGGGGAGTCACGCAACGTCGGCTGACGGGCGGGCAAAACGCACCGTCATGTGCCGTTGCTCATGAATTCCCGAGTTGGACCGCAGGGAACCGTCCGGCCCCGAGTAAGCTCGTCGTTTGCTGTCAACGGGCGGGCTGCTGCGCAGCGGCCGACACCCGCTCATGGGCCGGAATCGGGAGACTCATGTTCATTGCGATCGCCGCGACGATGACGGTCATTCTGATCTGGTCGTGCCTGTCCCGGACGATGGCGCGCTGGAAGGTGACCGCACCGCTGGCGATGGTGGTGGTCGGCGCGGTGGTCAGCTGGAGCAGCGACCACTGGCTGACCGCGGCGATCAATACCGACACGGCGCAGCGGATCGTCGAATTCATCTTGGCGCTGTTCCTTTTCACCGATGCGACCGAGGTGCGCGACGGCCTGTCCGGGCGGCGGCACACCGGGATCTTCCGGCTGCTCTTCCTCGCCTTCCCGCTGAGCCTCGGCGCCGCGTATCTGCTCGGATTCGTGCTGCTGCCCGGTGTTTCGTGGACCGTGCTGCTGTTGATCGCGTGCATCGTGATCCCGATCGACCTGGTGCCCGCGCAGGCGATCGTGCGGGATCTGCGGGTGCCGGAACGGGTTCGGCACGCGCTCAACGTAGAGAGCGGATTCAACGACGGACTCGTCGCCCCGATCTTCCTGTTCGCGCTGGCTGCGGCGGAGGCCAGCGCGGACTCCGACCAGGCGCTGAACGCCCTCGGTCACGCGGTGCCCGCCGTGGTGAAATCGATCCTCATCGGACTGTCCATCGGCGCGCTGGCCGGATACTGCATGACCTTCGCCGCCCGCAAACGCTGGACGGACGCGCGCGCCGTGCGCATCGGGACGATTGCGATCCCGGTGCTCACTTACAGCGTCGCGGTCTGGCTCGACGGCAACGGATTCGTGGCCGCTTTCCTGGCGGGCATCGCCTACAGCACGACCCGGCACGAACTCCCCGGCGAGCCACTGCAATCGACCGAGGACGTCGCCGAGTTCTCCGGCCTGGCAATGTGGTTCATCGTCGGCAACGTGGCGGCGGCGACGCTGTCCTGGCTCAGCTGGCAGGTCGTCGTCTACGGTCTGCTCGCGTTGACGCTGGTGCGCCTGGTGCCGGTCGCGCTCTCGTTGCTCGGTTCACCGTTCACCAGGCGGGAACGGCTCATGATCGGCCTGCTCGGGCCGCGCGGTGTGGCGTCGATCGTGTTCGCGCTGCTGGCCTTCAACGGCTTGCGCGACGATGACGACGCGTTTCTCGTGATCGGCGTGACCCTGGTGGTGGTCGTCGGCAGCGTGATCCTGCACGGCGTCGGGGCGCCGCTGATCGCGGAACGTCTCGGTAAGCGAAGGCGCGACAAAGGAATAGCCGCGGGGGCATGATTCGCCCGGGGCCCGCAGCTGATCTGTGTATGGGGGTTAACCCCTAATACCAATGACTGAAATTCTCCGGAATGGGGACAACACCCGTGACGCCGCGCGCCGGATGCGCGAGAGTGAGACCGTGCAGTCGGTGCTGCGCCGGTATGCCGGGGGCGCCTCGCGAAGCAGCGGCGACACAGTTGATCCCGACCTGTTCGCGGCGCGCATGTCAGCGACCGCTGTGCGACGTGGGCAGACCGCAGCCGGGGGATGGTGAACGCACAGTTCGCCGCAGAGTGAAAGGATCCACGTTGTTCTCCACCACCAAGTCCACGCCGTCGCGGCGTCTGCTGGCCCGGGCCGCCGTAGCCGGTGCGATCGTCGCTGTTCCGTTGACCGCCATGGCGATTCCGGCCTCGGCGGACGCGAACATCGCCGTGCCGGGTGTCACCGAGGTCCGGCACCGGCCGCACCACAACCACAACTGCGATTTCGGCCCGTTCGAGAACTGGCGCTGCAACAACGGCCCGTTCGACCGCGGCAGGCACGACGACCCGTTCTGGCAGTTCCGCCAGAACCGCCCGCACGGCCTGTTCGGCAGCAGCTAGTCCCCGGAAAAGGTTGTGGCCCGGCACCATTCAGGGGCCGGGCCACTAACGCTGGAAAACTCAGGCGGTTTCGGTGATCGGGCGGTCGACCCAGCTCATCAGGCCGCGCAGCTTGGCGCCGGTGACCTCGATCGGGTGCTCGGCGTTCTGCTTGCGCAGACCCTCGAGCTCCTTGTTGCCGCCCTCGACGTTCGCGACGAGGCGCTTGACGAAGGTGCCGTCCTGGATGTCCTTGAGGATGTCCTGCATCCGCTTCTTGGTGTCGGCGTCGATGACCCGCGGGCCCGACAGGTAGCCACCGAACTCGGCGGTGTCGGAGACCGAGTAGTTCATCCGGGCGATACCGCCCTCGTACATCAGGTCGACGATGAGCTTGAGCTCGTGCAGCACCTCGAAGTACGCCATCTCCGGCGCGTAACCGGCCTCGACCATGACCTCGAAACCGGTCTTGACCAGTTCCTCGGTGCCGCCGCAGAGCACGGCCTGCTCGCCGAACAGGTCGGTCTCGGTCTCTTCCTTGAAGGTGGTCTTGATGACGCCGGCGCGCGCGCCGCCGATCGCCTTCGCGTAGGACAGGGCCAGCGCCTGACCCTCACCCTTGGGATCCTGGTCGACCGCGATCAGCGCGGGCACGCCCTTGCCGTCGACGAACTGACGACGCACCAGGTGGCCCGGGCCCTTCGGCGCGACCATCGCGACGGTGATGAACTCCGGCGCCTTGATCAGGCCGAAGTGGATGTTGAGGCCGTGGCCGAAGAACAGCGCGTCGCCGTCGGTCAGGTTGGGCTCGATGTCGTTGGTGAAGATCGACGCCTGGGCGGTGTCGGGGGCCAGCACCATGATCACGTCGGCCCACGCCGAAACCTCGGCCGGCGTGCCGACGGTCAGGCCCGCCTCCTCGGCCTTGGGCCGCGACTTCGAACCCTCCGCGAGGCCGACGCGGACCTCGACACCGGAGTCGCGCAGGCTCAGCGAGTGCGCGTGGCCCTGGCTGCCGTAGCCGATGACAGCGACCTTGCGGCCCTGGATGATCGACAGGTCGGCGTCGTCGTCGTAGAACATCTCGACTGCCACTGGTTGGTTCCCTTCTGGATTTTTCTGTATAGGTCTGAGATTTGCGAGCGCTAGCGCGTCGCCGTGATCGACTTCGGCCCACGGCCGACGGCGACCACACCGGACTGCACGATCTCCCGGATGCCGTACGGCTCCAGCATGCGCAGCAGCGCGTCGAGCTTGGACCGGGTGCCGGTCGCCTCGACGGTGAGCGCGTCCGGGGAGACGTCGATCACTTTCGCCCGGAAGAGCGTAACCGCCTCGATCACCTGGGTCCGCACGCTGGCATCCGCACGCACCTTCACCAGGATCAGCTCGCGGGCCACCGAGGTGTCGGAGTCCTGCTCGACGATCTTGATGACGTTCACCAGCTTGTTGAGCTGCTTGGTGACCTGCTCGAGCGGCAGGTCCTCGACGGTGACGACGATGGTCATCCGGGAGATCTCCGGCAGCTCGGTGCCACCGACGGCCAGCGACTCGATATTGAACCCGCGGCGCGAGAACAGTGCCGCAACCCGAGCCAGCACGCCCGGCTTGTCCTCGACCAGCACACTCAAAGTGTGTGTCGTACTCATGCCTGCACCTCGCTGGCGCTCGGCTCCGGCACGAGCACAGTCGTAGCTGCGTCGATTGTTCGCTCGCTGCGCTCGCTCACTGATCGCTCCCCTTGTTCTTCTCGTGCGACATCGCCTCGTGGATGACGGCGGGCTCGGCGGCCTGCTCGTCTTCGTCGAACAGCGGGCGGATGCCGCGGGCGGCCATGATCTCGTCGTTGCTGGTGCCCGCGGCGACCATCGGCCACACCTGGGCGTCCTTGCCGACGATGAAGTCGATCACCACGGGGCGGTCGTTGATCGCCTGCGCCTCGCGGATCGCGGCCTCCACGTCCTGCTCGCGCTCGACCCGGATGCCGTGGCAGCCAAGGGCTTCGGCGAGCTTGACGAAGTCGGGGATGCGCAGCGTGTGCGTGCCGAGATCGGTGTTGGAGTAGCGCTCCTCGTAGAACAGCGTCTGCCACTGCCGGACCATGCCGAGGTTGCCGTTGTTGATCAGCGCGACCTTGATCGGCACGCCCTCGACGGCGCAGGTGGCCAGCTCCTGGTTGGTCATCTGGAAGCAGCCGTCACCGTCGACCGCCCACACCTCTTTCTCGGGCGCGCCCATCTTGGCGCCCATGGCGGCGGGCACGGCGTAGCCCATGGTGCCCAGACCGCCGGAATTCAGCCAGGTGCGCGGCTTTTCGTACTTGATGAACTGCGCGGCCCACATCTGGTGCTGGCCGACGCCGGCACAGTAGACGGCGTCGGGCCCGGCCAAGCGGCCCAGGGCCTCGATGACGAATTCGGGCGAGAGCGAACCGTCGCTGGGCGTGGTCCAGCCGAGCGGGTAGCTCTTGCGCACGCCGTCCAGGTACTTCCACCAGTCGGCCAGGTCGAGCAGCGGTGTCGTGGCGGTCGGCTCGGCCTTCAGCGTCTCGATCAGCTCGATGATCACCTCGCGGCAGTCGCCCACGATCGGGACGTCGGCGTGCCGGTTCTTGCCGATCTCGGCCGGGTCGATATCGGCGTGGATCACCCGGGCGTCGGGCGCGAACGAGTCGAGCTGACCGGTGACCCGGTCGTCGAAGCGCGCGCCGAGGGTGATCAGCAGATCCGAGCGTTGCAGTGCCGCAACGGCTCCCACCGTGCCATGCATGCCGGGCATGCCCATGTTGAGCTGGTGACTGTCCGGGAACGCGCCCCGCGCCATCAGCGTAGTGACCACGGGGATGCCGGTCAGCTCGGCCAGTTCCAGCAGTTCGGGCGAGGCGTCGGCCTTGATCACGCCGCCGCCGACGTAGAGCACCGGCGACTTGGCTTCCAAGATCATCCGCGCGGCCTCGCGCACCTGCTTGCCGTGCGGCTTGGTGACCGGACGGTAGCCGGGCAGCCGCATCTCCGGCGGCCAGCTGAAGGTCGTCTGCATCTGCAGCACGTCCTTCGGGATGTCGACGAGCACCGCGCCCGGGCGGCCGCTGGCGGCCAAGTAGAACGCCTCGGCGATGATGCGCGGGATGTCCACGCCCTCGGTGATGAGGAAGTTGTGCTTGGTGATCGGCATGGTGATGCCGGAGATGTCGGCCTCTTGGAAGGCGTCCGTGCCGATCAGTCCGCGACCGACCTGCCCGGTGATCGCGACGATCGGCACCGAGTCCATCTGCGCGTCGGCGATCGGGGTGACCAGATTGGTGGCGCCCGGACCGGAGGTGGCCATGCAGACGCCGACCTTGCCGGTGGCCTGCGCGTAGCCGGTCGCGGCGTGACCCGCGCCCTGCTCGTGCCGGACCAGCACGTGGCGCACCTTGGTCGAGTCGAACAGCGGGTCGTAGACCGGGAGAATCGCGCCGCCGGGAATGCCGAATACCGTGTCGACGCCGAGCTCCTCGAGCGAACGGACGACCGACTGCGCGCCGGTGACCCGCTCGGGCGGGACCTGGCGGCGGTTGGCCTGCGTCGTCGAGCTGCCGGCGCCCGGCTGATGGGCCGCAGGCGCCGGCCTGCGGGCCGATGGCCCGGGCCGTGCGGTAGGTGCACTCACCGTCTTGTTCCTAACTGCTTGTCGTTCTGACCCCGGATTTGTGTCTGACATGCGGTGTCTTGCGACTCGCCCTGTCGGACAATTCGTCCGAACACAAAAAAGCCCCCGACAGCGCATGGCTGTTCGAGGGTGGCGCGTCGCAACGCGAGCTGACGTATTCGACTCAGGTAGTCAGGCTCAACGCTGGACGCGCCGGCCGATTACGAGCAACTCGTTTCGGTTCACGCGCATGACGGTATGTGTGCGTTGGCCGAAGAGTCAAACAGCTCCCATTATGTGGGATAGTGCGGCTGCTTGGGTCCTTCACCAGGATGCGAGGATGGTGGTGTGTCATCACCGCATCAGTCCGTGCCACCGGCTAAATCGTCCCACACCGCCACCGAGGGATCGGATACGGGTAGCGCCTCGACCGCCACTGTGATCCGCATCCCACGCCTGGCCTTCCTAGGCGTGTTCATCCTTCTGATGTGCATGTTCTTCATGTTCGTCGGCTGGCCCGCCGGGCTGTGGCCGCTGCTGCTGATCCCCGTCGCGGTGGCCGTCTGGGTGCAGCGGACGCAGACCACGGTGTCCGACGCCGGGCTCGATCTGCGGACCGTATTCGGCTCGCGGCACCTGGACTGGTCTCAGCTGAAGGGGGTGCGTATCCCGAAGCGTGGATACGTGCGCGCCGATCTCGTGGACGGCACCGAGGTGAAATTGCCCGCCGTGAGTTACGACCGGGTGCGGGATCTGGCGGCGGCCTCGCACGGGTGGATTCCCGATCCGTATGTGGTGCCCAAGGAAGAGCCGGCCGACAATTCGGCGGACGCGGAATCGGCCGACGAACCCAGTGATGACACCGCGAGCGCCGAAAACGCGAACACCGATGCCGACGGCAAAGAACAGAACACCGCCGGGGACAAGAACGCGCAATAACGCGCGGGCCGGAACAAAGTGCCGGCGCTACGATGTTGTCGGCTATGCGATGCGATCACCGCGTCGGGCGGACCCGTCCCGGCGCGCACCCCGCGAGCCCGACGGGCCGGCACCTCCGGCGACACCGTCAGCGCCGACGACCACCACTCGCGGCGACCCACGACACCGCACCACCTGGCACCGTCCAGGCCGACGGCCACGAGCCGTGCCCGACCGGCAGTAAACCCACCTCCACGCGGGAGTACCGTGGAACGGCCGCGGAGCCAGCCTCCGCCCCCGTCGCTCCTCAGCCCCCGCGACCAGACCGAGGACCCGCTATGCCACCGCTTCGTTCACGCACCACCACCGTCGGCCGCAATGCCGCAGGCGCCCGCGCGCTCTGGCGCGCCACCGGCATGACCGACACCGATTTCGGCAAGCCGATCATCGCCATCGCGAACTCCTACACCCAGTTCGTGCCCGGCCACGTGCACCTGAAGAACGTCGGCGAGATCGTTGCCGAGGCGGTACGGGCGGCAGGCGGTGTGCCCCGCGAATTCCACACCATCGCCGTCGACGACGGCATCGCGATGGGCCACGGCGGCATGCTCTACTCGCTGCCCTCGCGCGAAATCATCGCCGACTCCGTGGAATACATGGCGAACGCGCACACTGCCGACGCGCTGGTGTGCATCTCCAACTGCGACAAGATCACCCCGGGCATGCTGAATGCCGCTATGCGGCTGAACATTCCGGCGGTGTTCGTCTCCGGCGGGCCGATGGAGGCGGGTAAGGCCGTCGTGGTCGGCGGCGTCGCGCAGGCCCCGACCGACCTGATCACCGCGATCTCCGCGAGCGCGAATCAGGCTGTGTCCGAAGAGGGTTTGTCGGAGGTCGAACGGTCCGCCTGCCCGACCTGCGGGTCGTGCTCGGGCATGTTCACCGCGAACTCGATGAACTGCCTCACCGAGGCGCTGGGACTCGCGTTGCCGGGCAACGGTTCCACGCTGGCCACCCACGAAGCGCGCCGGGCGTTGTTCGAGCGGGCGGGCACCGTGATCGTCGACATCGCCAACCGCTGGTACCGCGAGGACGACGCGTCGGTGCTGCCGCGGAACGTGGCCGATGCCAAGGCTTTCCGCAACGCGATGGCGCTCGACGTCGCGATGGGCGGCTCCACCAACACGGTGCTGCACACGCTGGCCGCCGCGCAGGAGGGCGAGATCGACTTCGATCTGCACACCATCGAGGAGACCAGCCGCCGGGTACCGACCCTGTCCAAGGTGTCGCCCAACTCCGACTACCACATGGAAGACGTGCACCGGGCCGGTGGCATCCCCGCCATCCTCGGCGAGCTGCGCCGCGCCGGGCTGCTCGAAACCGATGTGCGCACGGTGCACTCGCGCAGCTTCGACGAGTGGCTCGACACCTGGGATATCCGCTCCGGCAAGGCTTCCGACGAGGCGGTCGAGCTGTTCCATGCCGCGCCGGGCGGCGTGCGCACGACCGAACCGTTCTCCACCGCGAATCGCTGGTCCTCGCTCGACACCGATGCCGCGGGCGGCTGCATCCGCGATATCGAGCACGCGTACACGAAGGAGGGCGGCCTGGTCGTGTTGCGCGGCAACGTCGCTCCCGACGGCGCCGTGCTCAAGACCGCGGGCATCGACGAGGAGCTGTTCACCTTCCAGGGGCCCGCACTCGTCGTGGAATCCCAGGAGGAGGCGGTCTCGGTGATCCTCAACAAGACGATCAAGCCGGGTGACGTGCTCGTCGTCCGTTACGAAGGTCCCGCGGGCGGGCCCGGCATGCAGGAGATGTTGCACCCCACCGCATTCCTCAAGGGCGCGGGTCTGGGCAAGCAGTGCGCGCTGATCACCGACGGTCGTTTCTCCGGCGGCACCTCGGGCCTGTCCATCGGCCACATCTCCCCCGAGGCGGCCAGCGGCGGCACCATCGGCCTGATCGAGAACGGCGACCAGATCCGCATCGACGTCAGCACCCGGACGCTCGAGGTGCTGGTGGACGACGCCGTGCTGGCCGAGCGCCGCGCCAAAATGGAAGCCGCCGAACGCCCTTGGCAGCCGGTGAACCGCGACCGCCCGGTCACCACGGCGCTGCGCGCCTACGCCGCGCTCGCCACCTCGGCCGACAAGGGCGCGGTCCGCTACGTGCCGTAAGCCCTCGAAACGACGATGGCGCCCTCCGCGGAGGGCGCCATCGTCGTTTGCACCTGCCAACTCGACTACAGATCTCGCGAGAACATGGGTAACTCGCCGGGGACGAGCCAACGCACACTCGGCTCGACCGCCGGACGCCGACGGCACCGTAGAGATGCCTCAGTCCGGCCTGAATACGCGGAGAGGCGGGCTAGCCGATACCGGTCAGGGGATTGCCGCCGTGCAGGTACCAGTAGGCGAGTACGGCTGCCGCGACAGCCAGGACGAGCACCACGAAGGAACCGGCGAACGGGCGGGTGGCCCAGCCGCGGTTGCGATCGAGCGCCCAGCGCCCCGGCCCGGTGAGAATGAGAACGGCGGTGGCGCCGACGAGGATGCTCTCCATTTCGACGCCGGTCTGCACGCCCGCCTTGTACTGGAAGCCGGGAATCATGCCCTGCTTCCAGGCCCACGCGTCGAGGATGACGGCGAGCAGGGCGCCCGCGGCGAACGGCGTGGCCAGGCCGAGCACGAGCAGCACACCGCCGCCGAGCTCACCGACCGTGACCAGGATGGCCGACAGGGTGGGGTGATCCCAGCCGCCGTTGGCCATCATGTCGCGGGTGCCGTCCAGGCCGGGGCCGTGGAACCAGCCGGTCAACTTCTGCAGGCCGTGATAGATGAACGTGCCGCCGACCACCAGGCGCAGCAGGAACAAGCCGAAATCCAGGGTGCCGCGCTGGGTTTCGCGGTTACGGCGACGCAGCCGGGCGGTGTCGCCCGGCGGGTTCGCGGCGGGCGGGATGCTCGCGTAGGCGTAGGTCGGGGTGTCCGCGGACAGGCCGTCCGCACCGACGGTCGGCACGTCGGGACCGGGGTCGAGGCCGAGTTCGTCCTCCGTGCGCGGCACGTCCTTGGTCAGCTTCGGGAACTGCTCGGTCGGCGAATCGAAGGGGCTGCTGACGCCCCGACCGGTGGACGACACCGCCGACTGCTCGGCCGTGGACGGCGTCGAACCCTGGGCCGCCGAGGATTCGGAAGTGTCTTTCGACTTGTCGGTCACGGCCAATACCTTAAGCTGCGCTCCCCCGGAACAGGCCCCGAACACGGCGCACGAGACGCTGTGTCACGGGCAACAGCGCCACGCCCGATTCCGAGCCGGCGCGCCCCGGTACGAAATACCCCGGCCCAAAGGTGGGGCGAAGGGGCGCGGGCGAGAAGATTTCCGTAACGTCTGAGCTATGAGGTTGGTTGGCATTGGTCGCGTCGCGGTGACCGTGGCGGTGGGGTCCGCGCTGGTGACCGGATGCGCGCGGTTCGATGATTCGGCGTCGAGCCCGTTCACCCCCGAGCCGACGCTGCACGGCGCGAACATCGACCCGAAGAAGCCGTCGCAACCGCCCACCTCGACCACCCGCCCCAGCGGTCCGTGCATCGACCCGGATCCGGCCGTGGTGGCCACCTGCCTGGACACCACCGGCGGTTTGGTCGCGCTCGGCGACGGCGCGCTGGTCGCCGAGCGCCGCACCGGACGCATCCTCAAGGTGGCGCCCGAGACGCCGACCACCGAATTCGCCCGGGTGGACGTGGACGGCTCCAGCGACGGCGGCCTGAGCGATATCGTGCTCTCCCCCACCTTCCACGAAGACGGGCTGATCTACGCCTACATCACCACGGCGAGCGACAACCGGGTGGTGCGGATCGCCGAGGGCGGCGGCCCGCCCAAGGACATCCTGACCGGAATCCCGAAGGGGCCGAGCGGAAATCACGGCGCCATCGAATTCGCCACGCCCGGCCAGATGCTGGTGCTCACCGGCGACGCGGGCAATCCCGGCGCGGCGAGTTCACCGGCCTCGCTGGCGGGCAAGCTGCTACGGGTGAACTCGCCCGCCCCCGGCGCCAACGCCGAGGTCGCCCTGTCCGGCATCGGGATCGCGGGTGATATCTGCCGGGACAACAAGGACAGCGTCTGGATCACCGACCGCACCGCCGTCGAGGACCGGCTGCAACGGCTCGGCGGCGACGGCAGCGTCACCACCGCGTGGACCTGGCCCGACCGTCCCGGTGTCGCGGGCTGCGCCGCCGCCACCGATGGCGTGGCGATCGCGCTGACCAAGGGCAAGGCGCTGGCCATCGCGGCCGCCGACCCGAACACGCACGCCGTCACCGCTGCCCCCACGATGCTCGCGCAGGACAAGTACGGCCAGCTCGGTGGCGCGGCGGTCGGGCCCGACGGCACCATCTGGGTGGGCACGGTGAACAAGACCGACGGCCAACCGGGGCCGAATGACGATCGGGTGGTACGCATTCCGCCGCCGCAGGCGGGCGGCGGCGGCCCGGACTAGCCGCGGACGCAGATCAGGGGCCGGCTCCGCGGAGCCGGCCCCTGATCTGTTCTGGCACTCAGCTGCAAGCGGCGATGACGAGTTCGCGCACCCGGGCGGCGTCGGCCTGACCACGGGTGGCCTTCATGACGTCGCCGACGATCTTGCCCGCGGCCTGCACCTTGCCGGAGCGGATCTTGTCGGCGATATCCGGGTTCGCGGCCAGCGCCTTCTCCACCTCGGCCTGCAGCGCGCTGTCGTCGCTGACCATGCCCAAGCCCTTGGCCTCGACGATCTGCGCCGGATCACCCTCGCCCGCCAGCACGAAGTCGACGACCTGCTTGGCGACCTTGTTGTTCACCGTCTTCGCCTCGACCAGGTTGATCACCGCGGCGACCTGGGCCGGGGTGATCGGCAGGTCCTCCAGCGAAACCTCGCGCTCCTTGGCCTTTTCGGTCAGGTAGGCGACCCACCAGGAGCGGGCCTCGTTGGCCGGAGCGCCCGCGTCGACGGTGGCGATGATCAGATCGAGCGCGCCCGCGTTCACCAGATCGCGCATCACCTCGTCCGACAGGCCCCAGTCGGCCTGGATCCGGGCCCGGCGCAACCACGGGTACTCCGGGATGGTGCCGCGCAGCTGCTCCACCCATTCCGCCGCGGGCGCAACGGGTTCCAGATCCGGTTCGGGGAAGTAGCGGTAGTCCTCGGCGGTCTCCTTGACCCGGCCCGGCGAGGTGGTGCCGTCGGTCTCGTGGAAATGCCTGGTCTCCTGCACGATGCTGCCGCCGCCGGCCAGCACCGCGGCCTGCCTGCGCATCTCGAAGCGCACCGCGACCTCGACGCTCTTGAGCGAGTTGACGTTCTTGGTCTCGGTGCGGGTGCCGAATTCCGTTGCGCCGATATCCATCAGCGAGACGTTGGCGTCGCAGCGCAGCGAGCCCTGCTCCATCTTGACATCGGACACGTCGAGCGATTTGAGCACCTCACGCAGCGCGGTCACATAGGCGCGCGCCACCTCCGGCGCCCGCTCCCCGGCACCGGTGATCGGCTTGGTGACGATCTCGATCAGCGGCACACCCGCGCGGTTGTAGTCGAGCAGCGAGTGGCTCGCGCCGTGGATGCGGCCCGTGGCGCCGCCGACGTGGGTCGACTTGCCGGTGTCCTCCTCCATGTGCGCGCGCTCGATCTCCACCCGGAACGTGCTGCCGTCGTCGAGCACCACGTCGAGGTGGCCGTTGGTGGCGATCGGCTCGTCGTACTGGCTGATCTGGTAGTTCTTCGGCTGGTCGGGGTAGAAGTAGTTCTTGCGCGCGAACCGGCCCCACGGCGTGATCGAACAGTTCAGCGCGAGCCCGATGCGGATGGCCGATTCGACGGCCTTCTCGTTCACCACCGGCAGCGAGCCGGGCAGACCGAGGCACACCGGGCACACCTGGGTGTTCGGCTCGGCGCCGAATTCGGTCGGGCAACCGCAGAACATCTTGGTCGCGGTGGACAGCTCGACGTGAACCTCCATGCCAAGCACCGGCTCGAACCGGGCGATGACATCCGAATAGTCCATCAAGTCGACTGTGGGTGCACTCATGCCTGCGCCTCGCTGACGCTCAGCTCCGGCATGACCGCACCGGTGGCTGTGCCCATTTTTCGCTCGCTGCGCTCACTCATGCCTGACAGTCTATGTAACCCCTTAGACCTGACCGCAACGGCTCACACCCCGCCTACTTCGGCGGGATGCGCTGGGTCAACCAGGCCGTGACGTAGGTGAGAACCTCGGGTGCGACGCTGGTCTCGATGTCGACGTATTCCTTGGGATTGCCGGTCTGGGTGGGTTGCATCAGGTGGTTCAGACCGGGGAAGACATGGACCGTCGCGTCCGGGTCACCCGCGAGGTTCGCGCGCATCGGTCCTTCGCTCTGCGCGGGCGGCACCTGCAGATCCTTGCCGCCGTAGAACGCGAGCACCGGCATGCGCAGCGCTTGCAATGCCGGGGCCGGGTCGTAGGCGATCAGTGCGGCGAAGTACGTGGTCATGCTGGCGTCGATCTGCTCGTCGGTCGCCCGCTGGTCCGGCGGGGCTTCGGCGTTCTGCTTGCGCGCCAACGCCTTCGCGCCCGCGATGTCGCCCGCCTTCAGCAGCGCCGAGATCTCGGTGGTCTGGCGCACCGACTTGTCCAGCTCGTCGGCGGGCGTGTCGTTCGCCGCGCCGATCAGCTTGGTCTGCTCGATCAGCACATCCGCGCCGCTCACGGCGGGCCCGGCCATCGCGATGACGAAGGCGACGCCGCTGTCCGGGCGGGCGGCGACCAGCGGGGCGAGGTAGCCGCCCTCGCTGTGCCCGAACAGGCCGATCCGCGCCGGGTCGATGTCCGGACGGCCGCGCAGGAAGCCGACGCCGGCCGCGGCGTCACCGGCGAGATCGGTGTAGTTCGCGTCGTCCAGCTTGCCGCTCGTGCCGCCGACACCCCGATCATCGGTGCGCAGCACCGCGTAACCCGCCTTGGTCAGGCTGTCCGCGATCACCAGGAAGGGCTTGTGCCCGAACAGTTCTTCGTCGCGGTTCTGCGGGCCGCTGCCGGTGATCATGAGGACGGCGGGGAACTTACCGTTGCCTTCCGGCTTGGTCAGGGTGCCCGCGATGGTGATATCGCCGTTGCGGTAGGTGACGTCCTCGGACTTGTACGGGAACGGCGGCTGCGGGGTCTGCGGGCGGGCCAGCGGCGCGATCTTGCCCCGCTGCAACGACAGCTTGAAAGTCTGTCCGCCCTGGACGAAGTCGCCGTTGATCCGGTCGGCGCCCTTGTCGTAGATGCCTTGGAACTTCGGATCGCCGGGCACATCGGCGATCGCCCAGGACACCCCGTCGCGATCGGAGCGCACATCCTTCAACTCGACCGCCGACATGCCCTGCTTCGGAATATCGATGGTGGCCGTGCCCTTGTCGGTGAACGTCACCCCGACCTCGACCGGCTGCCCGGGTATCTCGATCGCCCCGTGCCACTCGCCCGTAGTCGGTTCCGGTGGATTCGAATCCGACCGCGAACACCCCGCGACCAACACGGCAATGACGAACAGAGCCAACGCGACAACTCGCCCGGTGCGCATGAGATCAACAGTACAGAGCGAAAATAGGAAGGTCCGCCGGAACGTTTGGGGATCCCCGCTGAGTCGACTGGACGAAACGCTCCGGGAGGGCCCGCAGGGCTTCTCAGCCGGCCGTCCTGCGGGCGCGGGGAGGAGCGGGGGTCGGCGAAGGCCATGCGCGAGCGAGGTCCAGCAGGTGGCGGAGTTCGGTGTCGAAGTCTTGGGCGGTCGGGAAGGGTTGCGGGACAGGGCCCGAGCCGGGCGGGGCGAGTCCGGCCCGACGGGCGTGCGCGGCCTGCTGGAGCCGGGCCGCGTAGTCGCGCAACTGCTGATCAGGTGTGTTTCGCCCGGGTGAGGCAGGATCGGTGGTGGCTAGGTAGGGGCCGAGATGCAAGAGGGCGTCACGGATCTCGACGGTCATGCGCAGCAGGCGCGCGGTGGAATCGCCGCCGGCGCTGAGCACGGGGTCCATGACGATCTCGGGAACCGCGGTGGTGACCGCACGCCACAGCGGCCGCAACCGGCGGCAGATACGACCGTCGCGATCCCAGCCCACCAGCCCGGGCAACCGGCCGAGGACCGGGACCACGAACAGGGTCGCGACGACGAGCGCGGTATCGAAGGTGAACAGGAACTCCACCCGCGCGATATGCGGATACGCCACCTCCCACCCGAATGCCCACCGCAGCCACGGGAGCTGCTGCTCGAACCAGAACGGCAGGCACGCGACGACGATCGAACAGCAGACCACCTGCACGAAGGTGCCGAGCGTGCCACGGCGCAGTTCCCGGACGGACAACCGGACCAGCACCACCGAGGCCGCCGCCTGCGGCAGGGCGAACGCGGTCCAGACGACGATGCCGCCCCAGTTGATCGTCTGATCGCTCAGCCTGCCCGCGTCCGCCGCCACCGGACCGGCGAGCACTATCACCACCGTCGACAGCACCGCGACGCAGTTGTAAACGCGCTGGCGCCAACGGGTCTGGGCCAGATCCGCCTCGGTCTCCCACAACCGGCTCAGTCCGTAGAGATACATGCCGGTCATGACGATGCAGCCCAGCGCGAGCTGATTGGGCAGACTGGCGATATCAGGCGTCGGTGTACACCGGTACAGCAGCAGACCGGCCAGCGTCCACCCGATCAACCAGTTGATCAGCCGGTCGCTCATCGTTTCCGTGGCGAAGATCAGCCTGGCCGCGCCGACGGCCGCGACATAGCCGATCACCCACCATGCGACGGACTCGGGCACCGGCGACCCCACCGACCGAACTCCTGACCTGCGCCGCGGAACCGAAAGAGCGAACGGCCGTTACTCGCCGCGGGCGTAGCGGACGGAGTCGGCGAGCGCGGTCGGATCGAAGGTGAGCGCGGGGTTTTCGTCGCGGAGTTCGCGGAATTCGAGCATCGCGTCCTCGACGGTGGTGCGCCGGGCCGAGGCGATGAGGGCGCGGCGGACGTAGGCGCCGAGCGGGAGGTCGGCGGCGTGGGCGCGGCGGCCGAAGGTGGCCAGTGTCGCGGCGGGCAGGTCGTAGGTGTCCACGAGCGCGACGGCGGCCGCGTCGAGCTCGGGCGTGAGGTCGCGGCCCTCGGATTCGAGGAATTCGACGACGGTGTCGTCGGAGCTGCGCCGGTCGGCCAGCGCGATCAGCTCCGCTCGCAGATAGGTGGTCAGCGGGAGGCCGGCGGCGTCGGCGCGGCGGCGCAGGACGGTCCGGGCGGCGTCGGGCAGGTCGGGCACAGCGAGGTCGGACATGCCAGCCAGGGTAACTCGGGTATCCGCGGTCAGGCGCCGATCCGCTGTGGCCCGGGGACACAGCGGATCGGCGGACGGGATCAGCCGAAGAACGCCTCGGCTTCCTGGTAGCGCTCGGACGGAACCCGCTTGAGCTGTTTGGTGGCCTCGGACAGCGGGACGAGTTCGATGGCGCTGCCGTGCAGGGCGACCATCTGACCGAACTGACCGGCGTGCACCGCCTCCGCGGCGTGCAGGCCGAAACGGGTGGCGAGGACGCGGTCGTAGGGCGTCGGGCTGCCGCCGCGCTGCACGTGACCGAGCACGGTGGTCCGGACCTCTTTGCCGATGCGACGTTCGATCTCCGCGCCGAGCTGCTGGGCGACACCGGTGAACCGTTCGTGCCCGAACTCGTCGATCCCGCCCGCGCGCAGCGTGAAGCCGGAATCCTCGGCGGGATGCGAACCTTCGGCGACGACGCAGATGAAATGCTTGTCGCCGCGCTGGAAACGGCGCTTGATCATGGTGCACACCTGGTCCACATCGAACGGCACCTCGGGCACCAGCGTCAGGTGCGCGCCGGCCGCCATGCCCGCGTTCACCGCGATCCAGCCCGCGTGCCGGCCCATCACCTCGACCAGCATCACCCGCTGATGCGATTCCGCGGTGGTGTGCAGCCGGTCGATCGCCTCGCTGGCGATGCTCAGCGCGGTGTCGTGGCCGAAAGTCACGTCGGTGCAATCGATGTCGTTGTCGATGGTCTTGGGCACGCCGACCACCGGCACGCCTTCGTCGGACAGCCAGCTGGCCGCGGTGAGCGTGCCCTCGCCGCCGATCGGGATCAACGCGTCGATGCCGTTGTCGTCGAGGGTGCGCTTGATCCGGCCGAGGCCGGCCCGCAGCACGTCGGGATTGGTGCGAGCGGTGCCGAGGATGGTGCCGCCCTTGGCGAGTAACCGGTCGGTGCGATCGTCGTTGTGGATCTGAATCTTGCGATCCTCCAATAGACCACGCCAACCGTCCTCGAAGCCGACGATCGCGTCGCCGTAGCGGCCGTTCGCGGTGCGAACGACAGCACGGATGACCGCGTTCAGTCCAGGGCAGTCGCCGCCTCCGGTCAAAACTCCGATGCGCATGGCCGCTATCTTGCCCGGCTCGGCCACGCACGGCAGGTCGACCCCCATAAACCCTGCGTAACAGCGTGCGCGCACCCGGCCTGACAGCGGCTGCACGCTTTCAATAGATGTAGACGATCGCGTTCGCCCCGCCGATACAGGTGACCAGACCGTCGCGCGTGACGCACTCCATCGTGTAGTCCTGCTGGGTGGCGGGACTGAACGCGGCGACCGGACGGGTGCCGTCGGTGTCCGGGCCGGTGCCGTACGCCTTGCGCACCTCCTCCGCGAATTCGCACGTGGTGGCCGAGGTGCCGATGGCGGAGTAGGTGAAGCGACCAATGGGTGGATACTTCGTCGCACACCCCTTGGCATTGGCGGGCACCGGCGCGAGGGTCGGGGTGAGCGGGTCCGGCCTGAACCGATCCCGCAGCAACCAGCCGCCGACACCGACCAGCGCGAGCGCGACGATCACGAAAGCGGCGATCAATCTCGGTTTGCCCGAACGCGATCGACGCTCAGGGTTGGCCGGGGTCTCCGGCTCTTTGGTCGAATCATCTTGTCGCTGTTCGATATTCGGCTCGATATCGGCGCGGTAGACTCGACTGCTGCCGCCGCCGGGGGCCCGCTGAATCCCCGTGCCCTGGCGCGGCTCGCCGCGGCCGGAGTCGGTGCGCTGCGACTCCCGCGACGGACCGGTGCGACTGGGCGGATCGGTATGGCTGGGCGGGTCGTTGCGCTGCGCGCGGGGTGGACCGATGAAGTTCCGTCCCGGGTCGGTCCGTCGCGGTCCGGTGTCCACCGGGGCGCGCCCACCCGGCGGGCGCGCGATCGCGTCTGTCGGCAGGGCGCTCGGATTCGGCTCATCCGGGGAGACCGCCGGGAACACCACCGTCGGCGGCGCTTTGGGCGACACCAGGTTCATCCGGTCGGTGGGCAGCTGCGAGATCGCGACCACAGCGCGGCCGGTGAGCGCCGATTTCGCGGCCGAGGCCAAGCCGCCCGCGGTCGAGTAGCGGTCGGTGGGTTTCTTCGCCATGCCACGCACGACCACCTCGTCCAGCGCGGCGGGCACGCCCGCGCGCACCAGACTCGGTCGCGGCGGCGGCGCCGAAAGATGGGACCGGATCAGCACACTCATCGCATCGGCCTGGAAAGGCTGTGTGCCGGTGAGGCATTCGTAGAGGACGCAGGCCAGCGAGTAGACGTCGGCGGTCCCGGTGACCGGCCCGTTCTCGAAACGTTCCGGCGCGATGTAGCTGTACGAACCGATCGCGGCGGCGCCGGTGCCGGTCATGTCGGGGTCCTGCGCGGACCTGGCGATGCCGAAGTCGGCGAGGTAGGCGAACTCCGAGGCGGTGACCAGAATGTTGGCGGGTTTGACGTCGCGGTGCACCAGCCCCTCGGCGTGCGCGGCATCCAGTGCCGACGCGATCTGCTCGAGGATGCCGATCGCGCGGGCCGGCGACAGCGGCCCCTCGCCGCGCAGCACCGAACGCAGGTCGTGCCCGCGCACCAGGCGCATGTCGATATAGAGCACGCCGTCGATCTCGCCCCAGTCGTGGATCGGGATGACGTGCGGTTCGGCCAGCCGCGCGGCCGCCTGCGATTCCCGCCGGAACCGCTGCTGGAAGACGGGATCCTTAGCGAGGTCGGTCGGCAGCAGTTTGACCGCGACCACCCGGTCCTTCACCGTGTCGTAGGCCTCGTACACCTCGCCCATGCCGCCGCGGCCCAGCAGGGAACGCAACTGGTAAGGACCGAAAACCGTGCCGATCCGCGTCCGCGGTCCGTCCACCCCGTACCTCCACTCACGCGCGCGACCCGGCGCACCACAACCGTAGGCCCTGCCGGGCCCGCATCCGATACGTCGGGATTTTCGGGTGTCGTCGTTACCCGGTCAAGTGCGCCGGATCAGGCCGGACACGTGCCGCCGGACAGCTCGTCGATGTGCTGGGAAATGAGCGTGGCCAGCTTGTCCAGGATCGTCATACCGTCGGAGAACGCGCCCGAATCCGCCTGCGCCGCGAACGCGACGGCGATCTGCCCGGACGGCGCCGAGATCACCCCGAACTGCCGGACCAGATACGCGCCCTTCGGGTCCGGGCCCCAACCACCCTTGAACTCCGCGCCGGAGAAGGCGCCGAGTCCCCAGCGCTGACTCGGCTGCACCTGCTCCATCAGGTCGATGACGTTCGCGGTCGCGGGCAGGCAGGGCAGCCGGGAGGCGAAGCGAACCTGTTCGTTGAGCGACCAATCCGCCTGGCCGAACGCCGAATGCTCGGGCCGGGACCGGGTAGCGGGCACGGTGGTCTTGCTGTCCCCGCCCTCCCGCAACACCGACTGCACGGCCTGCGCCGCGTCCTGACCGCTGCCGAGCGACTGCCAGAGCGTGTCCGCGGCGGCGTTGTCGGAGGCCGTGATCGCGGCCGAGGCGGCGTAATTGGAACTGCTGGCATCGCGGCGGAGCGCGGCGATCGTCAACGGCACCTTCATGGTCGACCAGGCGGGCCCGGTGCTCCAGTCGCCGAAGCTGACCACCTGGTCGCCGCCCACCGGCATGATCGCCATGCCCAGATGGCCGCGGACCCCGGCCTGCAACTCGGCGACCCCGGCCGCCAGCGTGCCGGGCACGGTGATCGACAGACCCTTTTGATCCGCGTGCGAGGCAGCCTCGGTGATGCTGGTCTGCTCGGCGGCCGACTGCTCGGAACCGGTGCCGCAGCCCGACAACAAGAGCATGGCTGATACCGCGCCGCCCAACGCTTTTCGCATTCGAGCCGCACGGAAACGATCAATATACATACACCACCGCGTTTTCACCGCCGCTGCACGTGACCAGCTGGCCCTCACTGCGGCAACTCATCGTGTAGGCCCGGCCGGTGACCGGGCTGGTCGCCACGACTGTGCGCGGCGCATCGCGCGAACCGCCTTGCGCGGTATTCATCTCGGCGTAGGCCCGCCGGACTTCCTCGGCGAACTGGCAACTCGTCACGGCAGAACCGGTGGCCGACTGGGCGAACGCGCCCTGCACCGGTGTGCCCTGGTTGCACGGCTTCGCACCGGTGGGCAGCGTGACCGCGCCCGGCTTCGTCGGCGTGGTCGTGACCGGCGGCGTGGACGAGGTCGCCGGCGCCGGGGCCGCCGCACTCGTC
Organism: Nocardia brasiliensis IFM 10847; assembly: GCF_000710915.1. Taxonomy (GTDB): domain Bacteria; phylum Actinomycetota; class Actinomycetes; order Mycobacteriales; family Mycobacteriaceae; genus Nocardia; species Nocardia brasiliensis_A. The sequence goes on along the minus strand of NZ_BAUA01000090.1, from coordinate 89,106 downwards.
GACGGTCCAGGGGCGGCCGCCTGCTGATCGGACGTCGTCTTCGGCTGCACGGTGCCCGAGCCGAACACCTGCCAGCCCACCACACCGCCGACCGAGATCACCACGATGGTGGCCACCGCGATCAGGATGGGCAGCACGATGGAGCGGCCCTTCGCGGGCGGGGCGTACTGGTCGTCGTCGTACTCGTCGTAGTCGTCGGCGTAGCCCGGATCGCCGTAATCCCGCTGACTCGCGTAGTTGCTCTGCGGCGGGTAGTCGGCGCGCGCATGACTGCCCGGCCCGGAATACGCTGCGGGACCACCGTATTCATCCGGAGTCGCATACGGGTCCGCGGCGGAGTAGGCAGCGGGGGGCGAATAAGCCTGGGTCGGTGCGTGATCGGGCGGGTAGTCCTCGGCCTGGTCCGGCGCGGGATAGGCGGGTGCGTCCGGGAACTTGCGCGTCTCGTAGGACGGGGCGTCCGAATACGCCTGTCCGCCCACGAACGGCTCGTCGGCGGAGTACGCCTGTGCACCCGGATGCTCCGAATACGCCTGCGGTCCGGGCTGACCGGTGCCCCCCAGCGGACCGTACCCCTGCGCATAACCCCGCGAACCGGCCTGATCCGAGTAGGCCTGGTGCTCGGCATACCCCGCCGAGTCGGACCGATCCGCGAACCCCGGTGCGCCGGACGGTCCCGAATAGCCCTGCGCGGCAGGATCCTCGGCGAAGCCCGGTCCACCGGACCGTTCCGGGTAGCGCTGCGCGGCAGTGTCTTCCGCGAAGCCCGGTGCGCCGGGCCGTTCTGGATAGTCCGGCGCGGCAGAATCTTCGACGAACCTCGCGGGATGCGCCGGATATTCCGGGCTGCCGGGCTGCGTGGAGAAACTGGTCGGGCCTGATTCTCCCGAGTGTCCCGACGCGTTCGACGGCGCCGGATATCCCTGCGCGCCGGAAGGGGCCGGGTAGCCGGGCTGCGCTGAGAATCCTTGGGGATCGGGCTGTTCCGGGTAGCGAGAAGTATCGGGTTGATTCGGGTATTCCGGCGGGCCCGGCTGTGCGACGAACCCTTGCGGGGCCGAATAGCCCTGCGCGGCACCCTGGTCGGTGTACAGGTGTGCGTCCGGGAACGGGCGCATCGGCGGAAGCGCCTGGTCCGGTGTCCAGCGCGGGGGCGGGCCGAGCGGCGCCACCGGCTCCTGCTCCGTCAGCGTGGTGAACTGGATTTCGGTCGGCCGCACCACCGTCGGCGCGCTCGGCAGGATCACCGCCGAGATCTCCCCGGTCGACTCCGGCGGCACCGCGCCGCGATTCTGCGCGGGCGCGCGGACGACGAGCATCGGCCCGGTCGGCGGCGCGGTGGTGAGCGCGGCGCGCGCGGCCGCGGCCATCTCGGACGCGCTCGGCCAGCGATCGGCCGGATCCTTGGCCATGCCGCGGCTGATCACCGCGTCGAACCCGGCCGGAATGCCGGCCTGCTGCGCGCTCGCGCGCGGCGGCGAGTCGGCGAGGTGCGAGCGGATGAGCACGTTCATGCTGGCGGCGGGGAACGGGCTGGCGCCGGTCAGGCATTCGTGCAGCACGCAGGCCAGCGAATAGATGTCGGCGCGGCCGGTGATCTCGGCGACGTCGAACCGTTCCGGCGCCATGTAGATGTAGGAGCCGACCGCCATGCCGACGACCGTGACGGCGCTGTCTCCCTGCGTATGCGCGATGCCGAAATCGGCGAGGTAGGCGTGATCGGCCTCGGTGACCAAGATGTTCGCGGGTTTCACGTCGCGATGCACCAGGCCGCCCGCGTGCGCGGCGTCCAGCGCCGACGCGATCTGCTCGATGATGCCCACCGCGCGCACCGGGGTCAGCGGTCCCTCGCTGCGTAACAGCGTGCGTAGGTCGACGCCCGGTATCAGCTGCATGTCGATGAACAGCACACCGTCGATCACGCCCCAGTCGTGGATCGGGATGATGTGCGGTTCGGCCACCCGCGCGGCCGCCTGCGATTCGCGCCGGAAGCGCACCTGGTACACGGGGTCACCGGCGAGTTCCTCGTGCAGCAGCTTGACCGCCACCACCCGGTCCTTCACCGTGTCGTAGGCCTGGTAGACCTCGCCCATGCCCCCCTTGCCCAGCAGCGATCGCAATTCGTACGGCCCGAACCGTGTGCCGGTTCTCGGTCCAGGTGACTCCACCCCGTCAATCCTCCACATCCCGGGCCAGGAGTGCACGTTTATGATCTCGTGACCTTGCCCGTCAAAGAGTGGATTCTCCGGGTGTCACCACCCCGTGGTCAAACGCAAAGACGATCGCCGCGGCCCGATCGCGCAGCTCCAGCTTGCCGAATATGTGCCCGACATGGCTTTTCACCGTCACTTCCGAGATGCCGAGTTCGCGGGCGATTTCGGCGTTCACCCGGCCGCGGCCGATCAGCTCGAGCACTTCGTACTCGCGCGCGGTCAGCTCGGCGAGCCGGGCACCGGACCGCGTCGGGCTCGGCCGGATCCGGCGATAGGTCGAGAGCACCCGCTCGGTGACCGACGGATCGAGCCAGGCGCCGCCGCCCGCGACGGTCCGCACCGCGCGGATCAGATCCTCAGCGGGCGAATCCTTGAGGATGAAGCCCGCCGCACCCGCGCGCAGCGCACCCGAGAGCAGCTGATCGTCGTCGAAGGTGGTCAGCACCAACACCGGCGGCGCTCCGTCACGGGCCCGCAGGATGCGGGTGGCGTCGATGCCGCCGACCCGCTTCATGCGCAGGTCCATCAGCACCACGTCGGGCCGTTCGGCGGCGACCGCGGCAAGCACCTCGTCGCCGTCGGCGCATTCACTGACCACGAACCCGTCGCGCCTGCGCAGGATCCGGCGCAGGCCGCCGCGGACCAGTTCCTGGTCGTCGACCACCAGAACGGTCACCGCGTCCTCGGCGCCCGCGGGCGATGCCGCTGTCACATACCCTCCTGGGTTCGGCGGGAGATCGGCTCCCACACCGTGCAGAACATGCCGCCGCGGGTGGGCGCGAGCGGGATGGCGGCCCGCACCGACCACCCGCCCGCGCACGGACCCGCGATCAGCTCGCCGCCGAGCAGTTCGGCCCGCTGCCGCATCCCGGACAGGCCCATACCGGTGCCGAGCTGTGCGGGCAGCCCGACCGGCAAGCTGTTGTCGACCGTCAGCGCGACCGCCGTGCCGTCGACCGTCACCCGCACGGTCGCCGTACTGCCCGGCGCGTGCTTGACGACATTGGCCAGCGATTCCTGGCCGATGCGATAGAGCGCGAGACCGACCGCGGGCGAGACCTCACGCAGATCGTCGGTGCACCGGTACCCCGCGTCCAGGCCCGCTCGCGCGAAATCGCCGACCAGCGCCTCGATGTCCTGCACGGTCGGTTCGGGCACCAGCTTCGACGGTCGCGCGTCGAGCAGTCCGACCGTGCGCCGGATATCGGCCATGGCCTGACGGCCGAGCTGCTCCGCCTCGGCGAGCGCCTCCACCGCCTCATCGACATCGCGGTCGGTGCGCAGCGCGTGCCGGGCCGCGGTGATGTGCAGCAGGGTGATGCTCAGCGAGTGCGCGATCACGTCGTGCACCTCGCGGGCGATCCGGCGGCGTTCTTCGTCGGCGGCCTGGGCCGCGCGAATGTCCTGATACCCGCGCTCCTGATAGAGCGAGCGACGTTGATATTGCAGCATCAGCCCGGCCATCCAGCCGAACGCGACGGCGACCACGTAGGTCGGCAAGCCCTGTGCCATGTCCCGATACAGGTCGAACACGACCAGCTCGAGCATCATCGCGAGAGTGATCGGGACGCTGACCCATTTCGGCGCGATCGCCGCCACCTCACCCGCCGCGGCCACCAGCACGAACGGCGCGAGATCCGGCGAGACCGGCTGCAGCAGGAACAGCGCCTCGGCGACCATGGCGAACAGGCCGAGTGTCAGCGGCCGCGGCATCACCCCGAGAAAGGCATACATCGGGCCGAACGCGGCGGTCAGCAGCACCGCGATGATCGGCAGGACGGTCGGGAAGTAGCCGTGCCGCTGGATCGCCGCCGCCACGGCGACGATGAACAGCGACAGATCCACGGCGACGATGACCGAGGGCGGGTAGTCGAACGGCAGTTCCTCGACCCGGCGCTGGAACGAAGTGACGGGTTCCCGGACGAATTCGGCGATCCGCGCCCTGGACTGCCGCCAGCCCAGCGCCACCCGGCGCCGCGCGCGGGTCGCCCGCCCCGGCTCACCGGCCGGCGCGGCGACGCCGATCACACCCATGCGGTAAGGCTAACCGCCCGATACCGGGCGATACATCGTTCCCCGAGTGGTCCGTTTCTCCTACCGTGGTCGGAGATCGATTCGGGTCCCTGGCACGAAGACAGCCTCGCGTGCGCTCCGTAGCGTGGAACGCGTCGTCGCACGGAAGGCGAGGCTCATGTCCTGGGAAGATCAGCACACCCGTACCGAAATCGTGCATCTCGTCCTGGCCCGTGCCGCGGTGGACCCGGCCGATCCGCACCTGTTCGCCGGCATCCCCGGCCTGCGCAGGCTCTTCGGTGACGCGGACGGCCTCCTGCTCGCGCTGCGTTATCGGTGGAACAACCATCTCGACGCGAAGCTGGATCAGGCATTGACGCGCGGGCAGTCCGCGATCGACGCTTACCTCGAGCTGGCCGCCGAGCAGCCGGTGCTGCGCGCGGTCCTGGACGCCCAGTACCGCCGGCGCAGGCAGACATCGGAAGCCATGGCTCGCTAGCACGACGAGAGACGAACAATTGGTGACCGATCGACCACAGCGGGGGGCGGCGATGCCGACAGCGGCCATGCTCGAATTATCCGGCGTCACCAAGGAATACCGGGTGGGCGGGCAATCGGTCCGGGCGCTGGACGGAATCGACCTGCGCATCGAGACCGGCGAATTCACCTCGATCATCGGACCCTCCGGTTCCGGCAAGAGCACACTGCTGCACCTGCTCGGCGCGCTGGACACCCCGGACACCGGCTCGATCCGGTTCCAGGGCAACGAGATCGGCGCGCTGGACGACGAGCGCCAGTCCGAGTTCCGCCGCCATCGGGTCGGTTTCGTCTTCCAGTTCTTCAACCTGCTGCCCACGATGTCGGCCTGGGAGAACGTCGCGATACCGAAGCTGCTGGACGGCACCGGCTTACGCAAGGCCAAGCCGCGGGCGCTGGAGTTGCTCGACCGGGTCGGCCTGCGCGACCGGGCCGAACATCGTCCGGCCGAGCTGTCCGGCGGTCAGATGCAGCGGGTCGCCGTGGCCCGGGCGCTGATCATGGATCCGCCGCTGATCCTGGCCGACGAACCGACCGGCAACCTCGACTCCAAGACCGGGACCGCGATCCTCGAATTGCTCGGTGAGCTGGCCGGTTCCGGCAATTCGGTGGTCATGGTGACCCATGACATGGGCGCAGTGGCGTACTGCGATCGGGTGGTCATCCTGCGCGACGGCCGGATCGGCTCGAACGAACCCGCGCAGCGATCGGCCATCGCGTGATCGGCGCCGCCTGGGATCGCTTGCGGCTGTTCAATATCGGTGAACTCCTCGCCCACCGCGGGCGGACCTTGATGTCAATGGTGGTACTGGGGGTCTCGGCGGGGCTGCTGGTCGCGGTACTGAGCATCGCCGGTTCGGTCACCGGGTCGGTGCAGCGGCTCACCGAAAGCCTCGGTGGCCGGGCCGCGCTCGAGGTCACCGGTGTCACCGACGCGGGCTTCGATCAGCAACTGCTGCAACGGATCGCGAACACGCCCGGTGTGGACAAGGCGGTGCCGATGCTGCGGGCGCAGATCGGCGCGGGCGCGGACCGCGCCCTGCTGATCGGCGCCGATCAGAACATCACCGCGTTGGGCAGCGCACTGGCCGGGCCGCTGGCCGCGCAGACGGGCAAACTGCTCTCGGTGCCCAACGGCGTCCTGGTCGGTGCGGCGATGGGGCACGAAGAGGGCGAACAGTTCACGCTGGGTTCGGCCACCGTCACCGTCGCCGGCGTGCTCGATCAGCAGACCTCCGAGCGGCTCAACGGTGGTCATCTGGTCGCCGCGCCGCTCGGGCTCGCGCAGCGGCTGACCGAACGGCAAGGTCGGCTCGACTCGATCCAGATCATCCCCGCGCCGGGCGCCTCGGTGGCCACGCTGCGCACCGAACTCACCGCGGCGGTCGACGGTCGCGCGGTGGTCGCCGAGCCGAGCCTGCGCACCGCGCAGGCGGGCGGCGCGATCCAGCTCGTGCGCTACTCCACCACGATGGCTTCGGCTGCGGCGCTGATCGTTTCGGCGTTCCTCATCTACAACGCGATGAGCATGGCGATCGCGCAGCGCAGGCCGATGCTCTCGCTGCTGCGCGCCCTCGGCGGCAAGCGCGGGCCGCTGGTGCGGGATCTGCTGGCCGAGGCAGCTCTGCTCGGGCTGTGCGGCGGCGCGGTCGGCGCGGTGATCGGTATCTTCATGGGCCGCATCGCGATCGGGCAACTCCCCGCCGCGGTGATGTCGTCGGTGGAGGCGCGCACCGAGTACCTGGTGCCCGGTTACGCCGTGCCGTTCGCGATCGCGGCATGCGTCCTCGCCAGCGTGCTCGCGGCGGGCATCGCCGCGCGGCAGGTGTACAAGGTGGAGCCGATCGAAGCGCTGGTTCCGGTCGGCGTCGGCCGGGCCGATACCGCGAGCGCCGCGTTGCGTTGGGCCGCAGTGGTACTCGGGCTCGCGCTGGCGGTCTGCTCGGTGGCGGTCGCGGAAATCGACCTGGGCCGTTACTCACTCGGCGCCGTCTCGACCGCGATCATCGCGGCCGTCGTGCTCTGCTTCGCCGCGATCGGCCCGATCGTCCGGTGCGCCGCGGCGGCCGCGCGCATGTTCGGCGCGGCCGGCGCCCTCGGCGCGACCACGCTGGAACGCGCACCGCGGCGGATCTGGGCGACCGTGATGACCGTCCTGATCGGTGTGGCCGCCACGGTGTCGATGGGTGGCGCGACGACCAACATGGTGGACTCCGCGACCACGACGTTCCAGGATCTGGCCGAGAACGACGTCTACGTCAGTCCCGCGTCCATGGCCCAGTTCCCCACCGGCCCTTTGCTGCCCGCCGGGCTGAAGGATCGGATCGCGGCGGTCCCGGGCGTCCGGTCGGTGAGCCCGGCGCAGATGGCGTTCGCCACCCTCGGCGCCGGACGGGTGATGCTGCAGGGCTTTCCGGCCGAGGCGCGCGAGACCCGAATGCACATGCTGGACGCGGCCGCGGCCGCCCGCCTGTCCGCCGGGGAGGGGGTCGCGATCTCCCGGGACGTCGCCCGGGATCTCGGTGTGGGCGTCGGGTCCCAGCTGACGCTGCCGACCCCGACCGGCACGCACACCGTGACCGTCCTGCAAGTGATTCCGTACTTCTCGGCGATCGCGGGCGTGGTCATGATGGACCTCGACCTGCTGCGCCGGTGGTACGAGCGGCCCGGCGAGACGATCGTGTCCGCGAACATCGCGCCCGGCGCGGATCGCGCGGCCGTGCTGGCGGCGATCCGGCAGGTGGTCCCGCCGCAGATCCACGTGGACACCGGGCCGAATACCGTTGTCGCCGCGGCCTCCAGCATCCGGCAGGGTTCGGCGATGAGCAACGCGATCCTGTGGATCGTGGTCCTCGTGGCCACGGTGGCGCTGCTGAACACCTTGATGCTGTCCGTGCTCGAGCGCCGCAGAGAGTTGGGCGTACTGCGGGCGATGGGCACGAATCGCGGCTTCCTGATGCGCTCGGTGCTCGCCGAGGCCGCCGGGATCGGCTTGGTCGGCGCCGCACTCGGTCTCGTCGTCGGCCTGGCCGTGCAGTACCTGGCCACCGTCGCCATCGCCCATGCACTGACCATCGATGTCACCTACCAGCCGCGACCGATCCTGCTGGCCTACGGCGCGGCCGCACTCGTACTGGCCATGCTCGGGTCGATCCCGCCCGCCTTGCGCGCGGCCCGGCTGCCGATCGTGGCCGCGCTGGCGGTCGACTGAATCCTGCTGCTACAGCGGCAGACTGGTGAACCAGGCCTTGAACTTCTGCTGGGTCAGACCGAATCCGGAATCCGGCAGGCTGTCGGTGATCGACACCTGCGCGAAGAACAGATAATTGGCCCGAGCCGGATCGTTCTCGAAGCTCACCACGAGGTACCCGTCCGGCAGACCGCTGTCCTTCTTCTGCCACCGATAGGTCGTGTACTGCTTGCCGTTGGCGGACTCGCTGGCCTTGGTGTTCGACGGCAGCGCCCGGGCCGCGGCGTTCGCGTCCTCGGCGCTCTTGAACGCGATCGCGGTGAAATCGGGCTGATCAATCGGCACGCCCCAGCAGTTCCAGGCCGTCTCCCAGTTCGCGAAGTCGGGCACGCCGTCCTCGCTGGACACCTTCTTACCCGCTTTGCCGGTGCCCAGGAAGCAGGTCTTGTCCTGGTAGCCCTTGCCACTGCCGACCCCGTATTGGGTGTCGACACCCTGCGGCAGGATCTTCGGGAAAGCCTTGGCCAAGGCATCGGCGTCGGTCGAGGCGACGGCAGCGGGCGGCTGGCCCGGATCGCTCGGCGACGACGAATCCGACGAACTCACCTGCGCGATCACCACCCCGGCGACGACCAGCACGACGATTCCGATCAGCGCGATCACCACGATGAGGCCCGTGTTCGAGCGACGTTGCGGCGGCATCGGATAGCCGGCGGCGGGTGCGTAAGCCATCGGCGGCGGCCCCGGTGGCGGGAACGACTGCCCGGCACCGGAATTCGGCGGGCTGTACCCGCCGCCAGCCGGAAAAGACGGTCCGGCACCGGCATCCTGATAACCGCCGGAGTATTGCTGACCGGCGCCGGACGCGGCGTCCTGGTATCCGCCGGACGGGTACGGCGTACCGGTGCTGGGCGGCGCGTCCGCATAGCCGGCGGCGGAGAACTGCTGTCCCGCAGCCGAACTCGGTCCGTACTGCTTCCACTCGACCGAGCCGGCCGCTGCGGCCTGCGGCACATAGGTCGGCGGGGCCGCCTGATAAGCGCCCTGGCTCGGCGGGGCCGCTTGATACGCGCTCTGGCTCGGCGGGGGCTGGGCGATCACAGTCGGCGCCGGGGTGTACGGCAGCGGCGGAACCTGGCCGCTGAGCGCCTGTCTCGCGGCCGCGGCGAAATCGGCGCAGGAGGCGAATCGGTGATCGGGTCGCTTCGCCATCGCCACCGCGATCACCGTGTCCAGCGCCGGGGACAGACCGGCCCGGCGGGCCGCGGCCGACGGCGGCGGCAGTTGCAGATGGCCGCGGATGATGTCGGCGGGCGCGGGCGCGTCGAACGGCGCGATCCCGGTCAGCAGCCAGAACAGTGCGCAGGCCAGCGAGTATTGGTCGGAGCGGTGATCGAGGTGCGCGCCGGTCATCTGTTCCGGCGAGGCATAGGCCAGCGTCGCGGTGAACATGCCGGTCTGGGTCAAGTGGGTGGAATCCTCACGCAGCCGGGCGATGCCGAAGTCGGTGAGGAACACCCGCTCGCGGTTCCCGCCGCCGGAGCGCGCCAGCATGATGTTCGCGGGCTTCACGTCGCGGTGCAGCACGCCCATGCCGTGCGCGTAATCCAGTGCGTCGGCGACACCTTCGATGATCTGCACCGCCCGCTCCGGCGGCAGGTTCTGCGGGTTGACCGTGGCGGCGTCGACACCGTCGACGTACTGCATGGAGATCCACAGCTGATCGTCCTCGGTACCGCGGTCGTAGACCTGGACGATGTTCGGATGATCGAGCTGCGCGGCCAGGTCGGCCTCGCGCTCGAACCGGGCGCGCACCTCGACGTCGGTGAACAGCTCGCGGTTGAGGAGTTTCAGCGCGGTCTGCCGGGGCAGCCTGGGATGTCGGGCCAGATAGACCGATCCCATACCGCCTTGCCCGAGCATTTTCTCGACGGTGAACCCGGCGAACACCTCCCCGCTGGTCAGCAATACGGTCCCTTCCGATTTTCACCGCGGCTTAACGATGCCGCGTCCCTGCGCTCCCTCAGATCCTGGAGCATAGCGGGTAACGCCGTGGCCACGCGGTTTCGAATTCTTCGCGACGATCGGCAAAACTATGGTGGGGCGTTCATGATGGCCTCACGCCCGGTCATCGACCGGGGCCGACCGATGAGCTAAATTTTGCACCGCCGACGAACAGCGATCACGCAAGGGTGGTGGGGAGGACGCGTGGTGAAGTCGACGGGAACAGGTCGCGGGTATCGCGTCGCCTTGCGCGCGACCGCTTTGCTCACGCTGCTCGTGGTGACCTCGTGCGCACTGCTGCCCGGTGAGCGGGACCGCGACGAGCCCCCCGCCGTCGTCGTCGACACCGCCGGATCGTTCCGGCCCGGCCTCTCGGTGTCCATCCCCGATTCGCTGGCGGCCGATTTCACCCAGCTGCAACCGAACCTGGGCGGCCAGGTCGGCTTGGCGATCATGCCGGTCGGCGGCGGCCGGATGACCATCTTCGGCGACTGGGTCAGCGGTATCGCCTGGTCGACCATCAAGGTGCCGCTGGCCATCGCGGCGCTGCGGCACGACCCGGACGAGAGCGTTTTCGAGAACGCCGAAGCCGCGATCACCGTCTCCGACAACGGCGCCGCCGAAGCACTGTGGGAATCGCTGGGCGACGGACTGGAGGCGGCGCAGGCGGTACAGGACGTGATCGACGAGGCGGGCGACTCCACCACCGGCCTCGCCGGACCGCGAACCAGGTTGGACTACACCGCTTTCGGACAGACCGAATGGACGCTGGCCAACCAGGTGCGCTTCGCGTCCCGGCTGCCGTGCCTGCCCGAGACCTTCCAGGTGCCCGAGCTCATGGCCGAGATCACGCCCGACCAGTCCTGGGGGCTGGGCAATCTCGAAGGCGCCGCGTTCAAGGGCGGCTGGGGGCCCGACGACGAGACCGGCATCTACACGGTCCGCCAGTTCGGCGTGGTGCCGACGCAGAACGGGATGGTGGCCGTCGCCCTTGCGGCGCAAGCGGATTCGGGGACCTATGAGGATTCGACCGCCATCTTGAGCAGGCTGGCGGTATTGCTCGGCAGGCACCTGGCCGAACTGCGCGGCGGCACCTGCGCGCACTGAGCGGCGCCGGTCAGCCCGGAACGACCAGACCGGATTCGTAGGCGAGCACGACGGCCTGCGCCCGATCGCGCAGGTTCAGCTTCGAGAAGACCTTGGAGACATGGGTTTTCACGGTCTGCTCGGCGACGAACAAGGTTTCCGCGATCTCGGTGTTGGACATGCCCTTCGCGATCAGCTCCAGCACCTCCCGCTCGCGCGGGGTCAGAGTGGCCAGCGCGGGCGCGGGTTTGGCGCGCGCGGCCGAGCGGCGGCTGGTGACATCGGCGATAAGCCTGCGGGTGACCGTGGGCGCGAGCAGCGCTTGACCGTCGGCGACCACCCGGACGGCGCGCACGAGTTCCTCCGCGGGCGCGTCCTTGAGCAGGAAGCCGCTCGCGCCGATGCTCAGCGCCTCGTACACGTAGTCGTCGATATCGAAGGTGGTGAGCATCAGCACCCGCACCGGCGGATCGAACCCGGCGGCGAGGATCGCGCGGGCCGCGTCGAGACCGTTCATCTCCGGCATCCGGACGTCCATCAGCACCACATCCGGGCGCAGCCGCTTGGCCTCGGCCACCGCGATCTTGCCGTCCGGGGCATCGCCCACCACGCTGATGTCGGTCTGGGCGGCGAGCAGGGCGCCGAAGCCCTGCCGCACCATCGCCTGGTCGTCGGCGATCAACACGGTTATTGCCACCGCACCACCCTATGCGGCCCCGGCCCCGACCAGCGAGACGGCTCAGTTACCGGCTTGACCGAGCAGCGTCGAATCCAGCGAGGCGGCCGGATGCAGCGGCAGCCGGGCGTGCACCGTGAACCCGCCGTCCGCGCTCGGCTCCGCGGTGACCTCGCCACCGACCGCCAGGGCACGGGCCTGCATGCCCGCGATGCCGTGCCCGCCGTTGCCGATCGGCTTGCCGGCCGAGGCGCTGGGCCCGTTGTGCACGAGGAGTTCCAGCACCGGACCGTCGACCCGTAGCCGCACCTGGATCGCCGCCTCCGGCGCGTGCCGCGAAGCATTCGACAGCGACTCCTGCGCGATCCGGTACAGCGCGAGACCCGGCGCATCGGGGACGGACTCGAGCGCTCCGTCGATCGTCCACGCGATCCGCACGCCCGCACGCAACGCGCCCTCGAACAAGCCCGGTACATCCGCCGCCTTGGGCTGCGGCGTGTGCTCCGGGGCCTGGCCGTCGCTGCGCAGCACGCCGAGCATGCCGCGGATCTCGTTGAGCGCCTCGCGCGCGGTCGCGCCGATGGACTCGAATTCGGCTCGGGCGGCAGGGGTTACGCCCTCCACCCGGTAGGGCGCGGTCTGTGCCTGCACCACCACCAGGGACATGTGGTGGGCCACCACGTCGTGCAGATCGCGGGCGATGCGCGCCTTCTCCTCGAGGATGGCGCGGCGCGCACGCTCGACCTCGTTCTCCTCTTCCTGGCGCACCAACTGCTTGCGCGAGGCCACCAGCCACCGGACCAGCAGCCCGAACAGCACCACCGCGCCGAGCGCGATCGGCCAGCCCCACACCGAGCTGCCCAGCTCGCCGCTCTGATTCGACATCGTCGTGCCGAGCAGCAGCGAGGTCGCGACCCACGCGACACCGATGATCGGCGGCGTCGCGCGCACCGCCACCGCGAGCAGCAGGATGAACAAACTCAGGATGTGCACGACCTGCATCGGCAGCTCGTTGTGCGGCTGATGCGGAATCGCCAGCGCGATGATCATCCCCGAGCCCGCCGAGATCGCCCAGCCCAGTGGCGGGTTGATCCGCACGAGCAGCACGGGGAACGCGGCCAGTGCCGCGATGAACGGCTGCACCGGGGGTGCGACGCTGTGCGTGAGATGCAGCGTCGGCCACGCCACCGCGTAGAAGATGACGGCGACGAGAACGGTCAGCGTGTCGAACCACATCTGCCCCGACATCCGCCTCATCCGGGCACGACTCTTCTGCATCATGTCTACGACAGTAGAAACCGGGTCGTGCTGACACGTCATACCGTCGGGTGATTTCGCACCCCGTACCACGGTGCGAGACATCTGCCCTGCTCACCCAGGGGCCGCACGCCGGAAACCGGTCCTCGGCGTGAGGTCGGCGAGGGGCGCGCGTTCCTAGCGTCTAGTCCATGAGCACACCGACCCCCGCAGGGCCCGCAACGGCGCGGCCCGCGCAGGCCGCAAGCCGCACCGCCCGGCGGGCCGCCGCCGTCACCGCCGCCGCGCTGACCACGATGGCGGCCACCGTGTTCCTCGCGCCCGCCCCGCACGCCGCGGCGGCCTCGTCGGGGCCCGCCGAGAGCGCGATGGCACGAATCGCGGTCGCGGAGTTGACCTCCGGTGGTCCAGGCTCGCTCACCGCGATTCCGGACGACTTCGCCGCCCGCTTCGGCTATCGGCCGAGCACACTCGACGGACTGGTGGTGAACCCGCAGGGCGACTGCTCGTCGCCGGTGACGCTGCCCGCCGAATTCGATACCGCCTGCAAAGCCCACGACCTCGGCTACGACCTGCTGCGCTACGCCGAGGAGCACGGCGAGCCGCTCGGCCCCTGGGCGAGGCAGGCGCTCGACGCCACCCTGGATCGGCACATGCACGAGGCGTGCGGGGCCCGCGCCGACACGTTCTCCCGGGCGCGCTGCGAAACCATGGCGACGATCGCCGCCACCTTCGTCGACCTCAACTCGCGCCGCCAGGACTACGGCGCCCCCGTCGCCGAATCCCTCCTCGGCGCCGCCGACCCCGGCTCCACCACCAGCTGGCAGCTCCTCGGCATCCTCGGCGCCGGCGTCGCCGGGCTCGCCGCCGCCCTCACGCTCCGCACCCGCACCAATCCCACTGCCGCACAGGGGGTCCAAGGATGACGAGCACACTCCCACCCCGCACCGGAGCCGCATCCCCACGCCCGGTAGAACAAGGCGCACACCGGCCGCGCACCACCCCGCCGACCGCCGCGGCACGCGAACCCGTCACCACGACCACGGCAGACGTCACCACCACGGGTTATGAGTCCGGGGGTGGGCGGATCGCACTGGGGCGCAATCGGTTGTGGCGATACGTGATTCGTGCCGTACCGGGTGTTGTCGGGCGGATGGTGCGGCCGCGGGTCGGGACCACTCTCGGGGTGGGGGCCGGGATGCTGGTGTCGCTGGGGCCCGGGTTGTTGCCGCGCACCGCCGGGGCACAGGCGATTCTTACCGCGTTGCTGGTGGTGATCGGCTTGGGGGTCGCGGGGATTGTTCGATTCGCGGGGCGGCGCCGGGGGTTCGATGTCAATCGGCGGCTGGCCGGGGCGCGAGCGCCGTTGCTCGCGGGGATGGCTCTGCTCGTGGCGGCGACGGGGGCGCATGCGTGGCATTGGCAGAACCAGTTGCGCAGCGCGATGGACGCTGCGCCGATCGGGGCTTGGTATTGGGTGCGGTGGTTGATCGAAGCCGCGCTGATCGTCGGCGTGGTCGTCGGCGGGGCGCGGGCGGTGAGCTGGGCCCTGGGCAAACTCGGTTGGGCGCGCAGTGTTGCGCTGGCCGCGGTGGTCGGGGCGCTGCTGTATTTCGTGGCGGCGCCGACGGTGGTCGGGTGGCGGCAGTCGGCGTATGCGAGCGCCAACGCGATGGTGGATCCGGCGCTGGTGCAGCCGGTTTCGAGCACCAGGTCGGGCAGCGCCGGGTCGGCGGTGAGCTGGTCCTCGCTCGGGGCCGAGGGGCGCAAGTTCGTGAGTGGCTCGCCCGCCGGACCAATTCGGGTCTACGTCGGGGTGGAGTCCGCGCCGAGCTTGGCATCGCGTGTCGCGCTGGCGGTTCGCGAACTGGAGCGCTCGGGGGCGTTCGACCGGTCCCATCTCGTGCTGATGGTGCCGACGGGTTCGGGCTGGATCGACAAGAACGCCGTGCGCGGTTTCGAGGAGCGCTTCGGCAGCGATGTCGCATTGGTCGGCCTGCAGTACTCGTTCGCGCCGAGCTGGGTCACCTTCGTATTCGGCCGTGATCAGGCGGTCACCGCCGCCCGCGCGTTGTTCACCGCCGTCGAGGACCGCATCCGCACCCTGGACCACAAGCCACGGCTCTACCTCTACGGTCAGAGCCTCGGCGCGTTCGGCGGCAGTTCGGTTTTCGCCGACGACGCCGACCAGGATCGCCGGACCTGCGCCGCGCTCTGGGCCGGACCACCCGCCGGACAGGTGCACCGGGCCGGCGCAACCGTGCTGGCGAACAGCTCCGACCCGGTGGTCCACTGGTCCCCCGCCCTGCTCTGGCGCGCACCCGACCTCACCGGCACCCGCCTGGACGCACCCCTGCCGCACTGGCTGCCGGCGGTCAGCTTCATCCAGACCACCGCCGACCTCCTGGCCGCACTGAACGCACCCGCCGGACACGGCCACCGCTACGGCACCGACCAGGGCACGGCGATGGGCACCTGCTGATCCGAAACCCGAACCGATGTAGAACGTGTTCTAATCGTCGGCATGGCCTTTGTCATCGACGCTTCCGTGGACATCGACGCGCCCGCCGAGCGGGTCTGGCAGGTGATCACCGACTTTTCACACTATGGCGAGTGGAACCCCTTCGTCAGCGAATGCCGGAGTTCGCTGGTGCCGGGTGAACCGATCGACATGGTTGTGCGTCTGGGCGGACGCCCGCGCCGCCAGCGCGAATGGATTCGCTCGCACACGCCGGGGCATGAGCTGAGCTATTCGATGAAGCCGACCCCCTTCGGCGCCCTGCACAGCCTGCGGTCGCACACCCTGACGCCGCTCGGCGATCACCGCACCCGCTACGAGTCCCATTTCGAACTGAACGGTTGGCTGCACCCCCTGGTGGTCGCCCTACTCGGCAAGCACCTGAAGGCCGGCTTCGCCGGTATGACCGCGGGCATCCAGCAGCGAGCCGAAGCGCTGCACACCCACTGACTCGCCCGCCGCACCCTCTCCGGCCTCCCGCACCCCGACTCGCCGGGTGACACACCGGTGAGAAGATCAGAAAGGGTGCGGCAACGAGTGCCCGGTCGTCACCTATCCCCATAACGAGACGATACGGTTCGTCTTGACATTGCTCGGCACGGCTGGCATGCTCGTCTTCAACGAGACGGGGCGTCTCGCGACGAAAGGATCGACACATGACCAGAACCTGGTTCATCACCGGCGCCAACCGCGGACTCGGCCGGGCCTTCACGGTGGCCGCGCTCGCCGAGGGTGACCGGGTCGTCGCGACCGCTCGCGACCCGCGCACCATGGCCGACCTGGCCGAGGAGCGACTCACCGTGCTGCCGTTGGATGTTCGCGATCGCGCGAACGTGATCGCCACGGTGGACAAGGCGTTCGCGCTGATGGGCACGATCGACGTGATCGTGAACAACGCGGGCTACGGCCTGGTCGGCGCGATCGAGGAACTCACCGAAGTGCAGATCCGCGACCAGATGGACACCAACTTCTATGGTGCGCTCTGGGTTTCGCAGGCCGCGGTGCCGCATCTGCGCGCACAGGGCGCCGGCCACATCGTGCAGATCTCGACGGTGGGCGCGGTGGGCAGCCTCCCGCTGTTCGGCATGTACAACGCGAGCAAGTGGGCGCTGGAAGGTTTCAGCGCTTCACTGGCCGACGAACTGCGCCCCTTCGGCATCTCGGTCACCCTCGCGCAGATGGGCGGTTTCGACACCGACTGGGCGAAGTCGAGCATGCAGTTCGGCAGCGGACTACCGGCGTACGAGGGACTGCGCGCCGGCATCCTCGGCATGCCGGACTACCCGGACCCGAGTGCACCGCCGCCGGTCACCGACAACCCCGAATGGCAGGAGCCCGCACCGGAAGTCGGCGCGGCAGCGTTGATCGCCCTCGTGAACATGCCGAATCCGCCGGTACGCAAGGTCATCGGCCCGGGCGCGCACCAGATGGTCACCATGGCACTGGACCAGCGCCGCCAGGACTACCTGACCGACCCCGAATTCACCTGGCCCGCTTGACCGCTTCGCAGGTCTGGACCCGCCTCGGGCACGCCCGAGGTGCGGAACGGTCCCCGACGACTTACCCATTCGCGGACCTCTGCTGACGTGGCTCGCCAGCAGTGATCCCGGTGATCGACCGGAAGATGTTGCCCGGCCGGCGAACTCATCGTCGCCGGGCAACATCGCTCAGGCGATCGGCCCGCGCGCCCCTTCGTAGGCCGCGCCGACCCGGTAGAGCCGGTCGTCGGCGAGCGCGGGCGCCATGATCTGCAGGCCGACCGGCATGCCGTCGTCCTTGCTCAGCCCGGACGGCACCGACATGGCCGGATGCCCGGCCAGGTTGGTGGGCAGGGTGCACAGGTCGGACAGGTACATGGCCAGCGGGTCGTCGACCTTCTCGCCCAGCTTCCACGGGGTGAACGGGCTGGTCGGCGAGACCAGCACGTCGACCTGCTCGTAGGCCTTGTCGAAGTCGCGCGCGATCAGCGTGCGCACCTTCAGCGCCTGACCGTAGTACTCGTCGTAGTACCCGGACGACAGCGCGTAGGTGCCGATCATGATGCGGCGCTTGACTTCCGGACCGAAGCCGGCGGCCCGGGTCGCGGCCATCACCTGTTCGGCGCTGTGCTGCCCGTCGTCGGCGACGCGCAGGCCGTAGCGCATCGCGTCGAACCGGGCGAGGTTCGAGGACACCTCGCTGGGCATGACGAGATAGTAAGCGGACAGGGCGTATTCGAAGTGCGGGCAGGACACCTCGATCACTTCCGCGCCGAGTTCCTTGAGCACCGCGACCGCGGCGTCGAAGGATTCGAGCACGCCCGGCTGGTAGCTGTCGGAGTGCAGTTCCTTCACCACACCGACTTTCACGCCGCCCAGATCGCCCTTGGCGCCTTCGCGCGCCGCGGCGACCACCGGGGGCACCGGCACGTTGCGCGAGGTGGAGTCGCGCGGGTCGTGTCCGGCGATCACCTCGTGCAGCAGCGCGGTGTCCAGCACGGTCCGGCCGCAGGGCCCGCCCTGGTCCAGCGAGGACGCACAGGCGACCAAGCCGTAGCGGGAGACGGTGCCGTAGGTCGGCTTGGTGCCGACGGTCGCCGTCACCGCGGCGGGCTGGCGGATGGAACCGCCGGTGTCGGTGCCGATGGCCAGCGGCGCCTGGTAGGCGGCGAGCGCGGCGGCCGAACCGCCGCCCGAGCCACCGGGAATCCTGGTGGTGTCCCAGGGATTACGGGTCGGGCCGTAGGCCGAGTTCTCGGTGGACGAACCCATCGCGAACTCGTCCATGTTGGTCTTGCCGAGAATCGGGATGCCCGCCGCGCGCAACCGCGTGGTCAGCGTCGCGTCGTAGGGCGCGACCCAGCCCTCGAGGATCTTCGACCCGCAGGTGGTCGGCATATCGGTGGTGGTGAAAACGTCCTTGAGCGCCAACGGAACTCCGGCCAGCGGCGACGCGGGCGCGGTGCCGCGGCGAGTGCGGCGTCCACCGCGGCGGCCGACTCGAGCGCCTGCTCCCCCGCCACGTGCAGGAACGCGTGGTACTCGCCGTCGACCTCGGCGATCCGATCCAGATGCGCCTGGGTGACCGCGACCGAGGACACCTCGCCACCGTGGATCTTGTCGGCCAGCTCGGCCGCCGACAGCGAAGTCAGCTCGCTCATTCGGCTTCTCCCAGGATCTGCGGAACCATGAACCGCTGTTCTTCGGCGGCCGGGGCGCCGGACAGCGCCTGCTCGGGCGTCAGGCAGGGCACGACCTCGTCGGGACGGGTCACGTTGGTCGTCGGATTCGGCGACGCGGTGGCCGGGACGTCGGCGGCGGCGACCTCGGAAATGGTCCGCACGTGGCTCAGGATCGAATCCAGCTGCCCGGCGAACTGATCCAGTTCGGCATCGGACAGCGCGAGCCGGGACAGCCGGGCGAGGTGTGCGACCTCGTCACGGGAGATGGCGGGCACCGCGGGACCCCTTTCGGCTTCGGTATCAACAATTTCGTTCGCGCGTATCGCATTCGTGGCCGGGCGCGAGCGTCGTTTCGTATCGTGTACACGGGTAGCGTACGGACTACGAGCCTAGCCACCGCACACGCCACCCACACCCCCACCCCGGCGATCGGTCGTCCGTGTCACCGCCGCGCAGTAGGCTGATCGGGTCGCCGAGGGTAACTGAAACTGGTGAAGCGGCGGGACGACACGGTTTCTCGAACTAGCTCGACACGCCGTATTGTCACGAAATCGCCGCGTGGCGTACATCACTGGCCGCACTTCGGGTCGATAACCCGGCCCCAGGGGTGTAAGTATTGCGTGACCCGGGTATCCGTTCAGAGCCTCGGCCGCCCAAGGAAAGGAAAGCACGTGTCGTACCTGCTCCGCGTGCAACTTCCGGATCGACCGGGAAGCCTCGGTGCGCTCGCGCTCGCCCTCGGCTCTGTCGGCGCCGACATCCTCTCGCTGGACGTGGTGGAGCGCGGCGCCGGATTCGCCGTCGACGACCTCGTCGTCGAGGTGCCCCAGGGCGCGTTGCCCGACACGTTGATCACCGCCGCCGAATCGATCGGCGACGTCCGGGTCGACTCCATCCGCCCGTACTCGGGCGTGTTGGACACCCACCGCGAACTCGAACTGATCGACCAGGTGGCCAGCGCCAAGGACGACCGGCTGCAGGTGCTCGTCGACGGCGTGCCCCGGGTGCTGCGGGTCGGCTGGAGCACCATCATCGACATGGGGCCGCAGGGCGCCTACCGGGTGGTCGGCAGCCCGAGTGCGCCTGAGACACAAGCGGGTTCGGCGCCGTGGATGCCGCTGGAGAAGCCCGCCATCCTCGATCCGGAATCCGAATGGGTGCCCGAGATCTGGCGGGACATGGATACCAAGCTCGCCGCCGCGCCGCTCGGCAACACCGGCAAGGTGCTGCTGCTCGGGCGGCCCGGCGGCCCGGACTTCCGGCCTTCGGAGGTGGCCCGCCTCGGCTATCTCGCGGGCATCGTGGCCACCGTGCTCGGCTAGGCCGCGAGAGCCAACCGCAGCACCGTCAGGAGCTCGCCCGCGGGCGTGTGCCAGTCGCGGTCGGGGGTAGGGACGAAGCCGTAGCGATCGTAGATGCGGCGCGCGTCGACCATCGCGGGCATGGTCGTGAGCACCACTGCCGCAAAGCCTTCCGCCTTCGCGATGTCGATCACGGTGCGCACCAACGCGGTTCCCGCGCCGAGGCCGCGCGCGGTCTTGGCCACGGCCAGCATCCGGAACTCGAGTTCGCCGGGGCGCGCGATCTCGGCGTAGGGCGTGCCGGGGCGAGCGACGGTGAGCGAGCCGACGATCCGGCCGGCGTGCACGGCCACCAGCAGTTCCGCGGACGCGCCGCGATGCGCGGTATCGGCCAGCTCGGCCGCGTACGGGGTGCCCGCGCGGACGAATCCCTCGCCGACGTACACCTCGACGGTCAGTTCGCCGACCGCCGCGTACTCGTCCGGTCGCGCGGGTCGAATCTCCAACCGCGTGTCCTTGGCATCGATGGCAGCGTTCGGATCCATACCCGGCATCGTGCCATTCGACGTAACACGGTCTACGTCACACCTGCCCGCAGTCAGGAACCCAGGCTCGGCCGAGCGCCGGGGTGTGCGATCGACCAGCTCTGCGGATTGCGCGGCGAATAGACCACGTCGATGAGGTCGCCGATCGACGGCCAGGCATTGACGTCCCAGGCGAAACGCCCGTAGACAACCGTGCCCGATACCGAGGGCCCGGTCAGATTGCCGGTGATGGTCACGTATTGCTCGCCCTGCGCGTCCGGGCGCGGGCTCACGCCGGTGACGTAGAGCGTGCCCGCTTCCGCCTGCGTGGGCCGGAAGCCGCCGCGACCGCGCAGATAGAGCACGACCATCCCCGCCACCGCGAGGACCATGATCAGCAGCATTCCGAATTCGAGCATGTGCCCATGCTATTGCCTCGCCGGCGCGGCTCCGGCGCTACACGGCGGCGAGTTCGCTGGTGCCGTGGTCGGTGCGCCGGACCTGCCACACCACGCTGCGCGTGCGCGCCGAACGCCCGTTGCCGCGATCGATCAGGGCGCGATTGTTGGTGGTGTAGACCAGTTGGGCGCCGCGCGAATTGGTTTCGGGGTTCTGGAAGAGCTGGATCAGGCGGTCGGTCTCCTCCGCCGGCAGGTGCGCGCCGATATCGTCGACGGCCAGGACCCGGCCCGAATCGAGGGCGTCCAGCATGGTCGGCAGGACGCGCAGCAGCGAGACGGTCGCGGTGGATTCGTCGGCGAGGTCGAACGGGTTGTCGATGCCGTCGTGCACCAGGCCGAGGCCGACGCCGCGGCGGGCCACCATCCGGGTGTACAGCGCGTCCCTGGCGGACTTCATGTTGGTGAGCTCGCGTTCGAGCAGCACCGGCGTGACGCCGCCTTCTCGCAGCAGCCGGTCGGCGAAGTCCGCGGAGGTGGCGCACAGCTCGATCTGCTTGCCGATCGCCGCGATATCGGCATCCAGGTCGCGCAGGTAGTCGGCGTACATCGGATCGTGCTCGGCGATCAGCAGATCGGTGATCCCGAGTTCGGCGGTGCGCAGCAGCATCAGCAGCCGCGCGGCGTTCTCCGGCGAGCGGGACAGGTGCCCGCCGAGGCGGTGCGCGACGGCGGCGGTATCGGCCGGTCCGAGCTGGACCTCGAGCATGGACTCGAACCAGCGATAGGCGGGCACCAGCGCGTCCGCGTACATCTGCCCGGCCAGGCTGAGCAGCAAGGCATTCGGGCGCACCAGCGGCACCAGCGCCGCGATGCCGTAGCGCGCCGCCTCGAACATCGGCCCGATCTTGATCTGTTCCCCGTTGCGCTCGAACACGATTCGCTTGCGCGAACGCGGCTGGGTGTAGAGCCACTCGGCTGTCACGTCGGCGTTGTCCAAGCGGAAGCCGTAGGTGTAGGGCACGCCCTCGGCGACGAAGCCCGCCACGAATTCCGAAGGGCGGTCCGCGAATCCGAGATGCGGCGTGCGCACCGGACCGGCGTAGGGATCCCACCCGGTGACCGAATGCAGCACTGCGTCGCGCATCTGCGCGAGCGCGTCGATCAGGTTGGTCTTGCCCGCCGCCGCGGTGCCGTGGATCGCGGTGACCGGTACCGCCACCGGCCCACTCCCCTTGGTGAGCCGCAACTCCTGCTCCTCGGCCAGCGATCTGTGATTGGTCACCCGAAAACTGCGCAGCATCCCGCCATCCTGTCGTCCGGGGGCCGACGCCGCGACAGCAGGGGCGCGGCAGCCGCGGACGCGAAGTCCACAAAGTCATAGCGATTGCGCATACATAAAGCTTGACGGGCTGTGCGCCCCCTGGTCGACCACGCGACCTACCCTGATCACCCGACAAACCACCTGGTGCCGGGTTAGCATGCTGGACGCCGCGGCACCCCGCGGCCGATACGCAGAACGCTCGAAACCGATGGGTAGTGATCAGGTATGACGGTTCGTCGCCTTGTTGTCCGAAGCTCCGTCGCCGCCGCGCTCGCCCTCGGGTCGGTCGCGGTCGTCGCGCCGCACGCGGCCGCCGACACGTGTAGCGACGGCACCGCGCGCATCTTCTTCGCCAATGCCGAGCCCGCGTGCGTGACCGGCACGACCAGCTACCGCACCCAGACGATCGCGAAGGTGTGCTCGATGCCGGGGTCCGACGTGGTCGCCGAGGCCACCTTCCCGAAGCTGCGGGGCAAAGCGGTCACCCAGCGACTCGAGCTGACCAACGGCACGTGTGGACGTTTCGAGATCGCGGCCCAGGAAAGCGCCACCGTCTCCGTCACCCAGAACTAGCCGCCGGCGTTGCTGCGCGATGTTTCGCACCTCGCGCGCGTGTCGCTCGGCTGACACGCGCGCGGGACGATGCGATGTGCGCGGCGAGCATTGCGCCTAGCCGCGCGCACCGTTGAGCAGCAGGGCGCTGTCGCCGAACTCGTGCCAGAGGTATCCCGTGTCCAGCGCCGCCGTGTAGGCCGCGTGGACCGTGGCTTCCCCCGCCACCGCGACCAGCAGGTCCAGGTGGGAAGTGCCCGGCGCGTGCCAGCCGGTGATCAGACCGTCCACGACGCGGGCGGGTCGTCCCGCCCCCAGGACCAGCTCGGTCCAGCCGTGTACCGGATGCACGATGCCCGCGGCGTCACCGGCGGTTTCGAGCGCCCGGGTCACCGTGGTGCCGACCGCGATGACGCGCCCGCCCGCCGCCTTCGTGTCGTTCACCCGACGCGCGGTCGACGCCGACACGGTGAGTCGCTCCGGGCTCGGCGGCTCCCCCGCCTCCGGTGACGAGACGCCGGTGTGCAGGGTGATCGGTGCGAGACCGACACCGGCCGCGACCAGGTCGAGCACCAGTCGCTCGGTGAACGGCCTTGCCGCACTGGGCATCTCCGCGCTACCCGGCACGCGGCCGAACACCGTTTCGTAGTAGGACGGCGACCATCGTTGCGGCACATACGAATAGGTGATCGGATAGCCGTAGACCGCGAACAGCTGTCGCGGATCCGCGGTGAGGTCGGCCACCCAGAGCCGGCGACCGCCCGCCAGCCACGGCGACCGCAGCGTGGCGCGCACGCCGTCCGGCAGCCTGATGACCGCGCCCGCCGCAAGCTCTTCCGCCGGAAAGGGTGTACGCGCGGTGGTGCGCACCTCGACCACCCAGCCGCCGTCGTCCAGCCAGGTCGCGAAGTGCAGCACCATCGGCCGATCGTCGAGTCTGCCGTCCACCGCGGCGGCCGATGTCGCCGAATTGTTCACCACCACAAGGTCACCGGGACGCAGCTGCCGTGGCAGTTCGCGGAACCGGGCGTGCGTGAGTCCCGCCCCGGCGACCAGCAGCCTGACCTCGTCCCGGGCCAGCCCGCGCGCCTCCGGCGGGGCGACCGCATTGCGTTCGGGCGGGAGAACGAACCGCGGGCGGTCGACGAGCACGGTCATGACCGGTGCCCCACCGCGAAATCGGCGGCGGCGTAGCGCCCGTTCTTCGGTTTCTCGTCGAGCAGCCGCAGCAGCGCGGGGACCACGGTCTCGGGCTCGGGACGATCGGAGATGTCGTCACCGGGGAAGGCCGCCTGGTGCATCGCGGTCCGCATATCGCCTGGATCGAACGCGTAGATCGACAATTGCGGATGCTCGGCGCCCAGGATCGCGGTGAGCTGGTCGAGCGCCGCCTTCGACGAACCGTAGCCGCCCCATTCCGGATACGGCTCGACCGCGGCGTCCGAACTGAGGTTCACCACGCTGCCGTCCGCCGCCAGCAGCGGCAGTGCGAACTGCACCACGGCGAGCGGCGCGACCACATTGGTCCGGTACACCAGCTCGAGTTCGTCGAGCGGATAGTCGGCGAGGCGGACCAGCGGACTCGGTCCGAGCGCACTCGCGTTGTTCACCACCAGCGCGAGTTCTCCTGCACCACTGGCTACTTCGGCCAATTCCGTACGGTGCGCCGGATCGGTCACATCGCCGGGGACCGCGACGAAGGCGGCCCCGAGCTCCGCGGCCACCCGGGCCAGCCGTTCGGCGTCCCGGGCCGTGCCGATCACCCGCCAGCCCCGATGCACGAGCGCGTGGGCGAGCGCCCGGCCGAATCCGGCGGAGGCGCCGGTGATCAGTGCGGTGCGACAAGCCATGATGACCTCCTGGTAGTGGCCTACCGGTCGATCCTCATACCTTGAGATAGGTTCAGGTCAAGGGGCACTTCGCACGCGGCCGAATCCGCCTGTGCTGCTTACTCTTGCGTGCCGGACTCGGTGTCGGACCGCGGCGTCACCGCGTCCGGCCCCGCCGCCAGCAGCAACCGGAACCCGTCCTCGTCGAGGATCGGCACTCCGAGTTCCTCCGCCTTGGCCGCCTTCGAGCCCGGCGAATCACCGATCACCACGAAAGCGGTCTTCTTCGACACCGAACCGGCCGCCTTGCCGCCGCGCACCAGAATGGCCTCCTTCGCGCCGTCGCGCGAAAACCCGTCCAGCGAGCCGGTGACAACGATGGAGAGCCCTTCGAGCGTGCGCTCGATGGACTCGTCGCGCTCGTCGGCCATCCGCACGCCCGCGGCGCGCCACTTGCCGACGATCGCGCGATGCCACTCGACGGTGAACCATTCCGCGACCGCCGCCGCGATGGTGGGCCCGACCCCGTCCGCGGCGGCCAGCTCCTCGGCCGAGGCGTCCTGGATCCGGTCGAGACTGCCGAACTCTCGCGCCAATACCCGTGCGGCAGTGGGCCCGACGTGCCGGATCGACAACGCCACCAGCACCCGCCACAGCGGCCGGCTCTTGGCCGCGTCCAGGTTGTCCAGGAGGCGGCGGCCGTTCGCGGACAACCCGCCGTCCTTGTTGACGAACAGGGTGGTCGCCAGCAGGCGGGATTCATCGAGGTCGAACAGATCACCCTCATCGGTGATCACGCCCGACTTCAACAGGTCGTTCGCCGCCTCGTAGCCGAGCGACTCGATATCGAACGCGCCGCGACCCGCCACGTGGAACACCCGCTCGCGCAACTGGGCGGGACAGAACTGCTGGTTCGGGCAGCGGATATCGGCGTCGCCCTCCTTCTGCGGCGCCAATTCGGTGCCGCAGGCCGGGCAGTGCGTCGGCATCACGAACGCGCGCTCGGTGCCGGTGCGCGCGTCCACCACCGGACCCAGCACCTCGGGAATCACGTCGCCCGCCTTGCGGATGGTGACCGTGTCGCCGATCAACACGCCCTTGCGTTCGACCTCCGACGCGTTGTGCAGCGTGGCCATCGAGACCGTCGACCCCGCGATGGACACCGGCTCCATCACCGCGAACGGGGTGACCCGGCCGGTGCGGCCGACGTTCACCTCGATGTTCAGCAGCTTGGTCGTCGCCTCCTCCGGCGGGTACTTGTAGGCGATCGCCCAGCGTGGCGCGCGGGAGGTGGACCCGAGCCTGCGCTGCAGGGCCATCTCGTCGATCTTGATGACCTGGCCGTCGATCTCGTGCTCGATATCGTGGCGATGCTCGCCCCAGTACTCGACGCGTTCGATGACGGCGTCGATGCCCTGCACCAGCTTGGTGTGTTCGGACACCGGCAGGCCCCAGGCCGCCAGCGCCCGATAGGCCTCGTGCTGCGAGGCCGGGGCGTAGCCCTCGATGCGGCCGAAGCCGTGGCAGATCATCCGCAGCCGGCGGCGGGCAGTGACCGCCGGGTCCTTCTGCCGCAGCGAGCCGGCCGCGGTGTTGCGCGGATTCGCGTACGGCGGTTTGCCCTCGGCCACGATGGCCGCGTTGAGCGTCTCGAAGTCCTCGAGCCGCATGTACGCCTCGCCGCGCACCTCGAGCAGCGCCGGGATCGGGAACTCGGCGCTGGGCGTCAGCTCGCCCGGGATGTCCTCGATGGTGCGCGCGTTGAGCGTGACGTCCTCGCCCGTGCGCCCGTCACCACGGGTCGCTCCGCGCACCAGCCGCCCGTTCTCGTACACCAGGTTCAGCGCGACGCCGTCGATCTTCACCTCGCACAGATAGTGCAGATCGGGCCCGGTCTCGGCCTCGACGCGGCTCGCCCAGGTACGCAGCTCGTCGAAGTCGAACACGTTGTCCAGCGACAGCATCCGCTCCAGGTGGTCGACCGCGGTGAAATCGGTCGCGAACCCACCGCCGACCAGCTGGGTCGGCGAATCCGGGGTGAGCAGATCGGGGTGCTGCTCCTCCATGGCCTGCAGGCGGCGCAGCAGCGTGTCGAACTCGCCGTCGGTGATGATCGGCGAGTCGCGCACGTAGTAGCGGAACTGATGCTCGCGCACCTCGTCCGCCAACTGCTGCCACTGCACGCGTTGCTCGGCCGTCGCCGGGGCGGGCGCGTTCGCGTCGTTGTCCACCGCACTGCTGTCACTCACCCAACGCACATTAGCCGAGGCCACCGACATCACACGGCAGTGTTCGCGCACGTCGCGGCCCCGCGTCGGCCCACCACACCTCACTCGAAGGTGAGGGACTCCGGGTCCTGCGCGTAGGCGCGCGCGACCTCGGCGGCGCGGCTCAGGGCCTGGCGGGCCCAGCTCAGCGGCGCGTTGCCGAGGCCGCACGCCGGGCTGACCAGGATCTGGGTCGCCAGGGTCGAGCGGGGGAAGCCGAGCCGGTCGACCAGGCGGACACCGGGTTCGGCGAGCGCACGCCAGTCCGGCATGACGGCGGCGGGCGTGGTGGGCACCGCCCCGAGTACCAGATGTTTGCCGGCATCGAGCAACTCGCCCACCGGGTCGAGTTCCTTCGTGCCGATCGTGGCCAGATCGAATCCGATTGCGGCCGCGCTGGTTCGGCGCAGGAAGCCGAGCGCGGGCGGGGCGGCACAGCTGTGCAGCAGCACCGGCGCGGACTGCGCCGCGAGCACGGTGTCGAGGGTGGCGAGCGCTTCCGGTTCCGGCAGGGCGCGCACCGTGTCCAGCACGCTGACACCGCGCAGCGATCCGTCGAGCACCGCGGTCAGCGACGGTTCGTCCAGCTGCAGCAGCACTTGCGCGCCGAGCCGTTTACGCACCTCGGCGACGTGTTCGCGCAGCCCTTCGGCGAGTGACTCCGAAAGATCGCGCAGCGCACCGGAATCGGTGAGCACCAGGTGCCCGTGCGGCAGTTCCACCTGCGCCGCCAAGGTCAACGGACCCGCGACCTGTAATTTGATCGGACCACTCGAACCCGTTGTCTCCCAGACCTCTTCGAGCGCGTCGAGGTCGGCGCGCAGCAGGTCGCGGGCCCGCCTGGACAGCGCACCCGGTCGCGGCGCGAGCCGGTAACCGCGGGTCGTGGTGTCGAAGCGCATGTCCACCAGCAGGGCCGACATGCGCCCGATCAGGTCCGCGCCCGCGCCCCGCCCCGGCAGCTCCGCCAGGTGCGGCAGCTCCGGCAGCTCGCCGAGGATGGTCGCGGCGGCTTCCCTCGGGTCGGTGCCCGGCCACGAACCGACACCCGTCGCGGTGCCGCCGCGCAGGAGGGGGCGCGCCGCGGCCTCGCCGTCGGCTTCGCTGTCGCGTCCCTCGCCCATGCCGTCCTGATACACCGTTGCCCGTTTCCGTCGGTCGATCATCGTCTGCGCACACCGGTACCCGATGCGCTTCGATCATTGTGCGCGCCCAGCGAAGTCCATGAAACGGCGCGAACATCGATACCGCCGCGGCACGATACCGCCGCGGCGGCTCGAATCATCGTGTCGCGGAGGCGGCTTCGCTGTTCGCGACGGCGCTGTCCGCCCCACCGGTACCGGAAATGGTGCCGCTGCCGATCACCTCGTCACCCAGCTCATCCGGGCGATAAAGCACCACTGCCTGACCGCGGGCGACACCGGTCAGCGGCGCGCGCAAACGCACCGCGAGCCCGGTGCCGACGGCCTCGGCGATCGCGGGTGCGGTGCCGCCGTGCGCGCGCACCTGCGCGACGCACTCGATCGGCCCCTCGGGCGCGGCGCCCGAGGTCCAGATGGCCCGCTCGGCCTCGACGGTCCACACCTGGAGGTCCTCGGCCGAGCCGACCCGGACGGTGCCGGAATCGGGATCGATGCCCGTCACGTAGCGCGGCTTGCCGTCGGCCGCCGGACCCGGCAGGCCGAGCCCCTTGCGCTGGCCGATCGTGAACCCGTGCACGCCTTCGTGTTCGCCGAGCACCTGTCCGTCGGCGTCGACCACCGCGCCGGGCCGGATGCCGATCTTCGCGCCGAGGAAGGCGCGGGTGTCGCCGGAGGGGATGAAGCAGATGTCATGGGAGTCCGGCTTGTTCGCGACGGCCAGCCCGCGCTCGGCGGCTTCCTCGCGGATCCGCGGCTTCGGGGTGTCGCCCACCGGGAACATGGCGCGCGAGAGCTGCTCGGCGCTCAGCACGGCGAGCACGTAGGACTGGTCCTTGTCGGCGTCCACGGCCCGGCGCAGCACGCCGTCGTCGAGGCGCGCGTAGTGCCCGGTCACCACGGCGTCGAAGCCGAGCGCCACCGCGCGGTCGGCCAGCGCCGAGAACTTGATCTTCTCGTTGCAGCGCAGGCACGGGTTCGGCGTCTCCCCCGCCGCGTAGGCGGCGACGAAATCGTCGATCACGTCTTCCTTGAAGCGGTCCGCGAAATCCCAGACGTAGAACGGGATGCCGAGCACGTCGGCGGCACGCCGGGCATCGCCCGCGTCCTCCTTCGAACAGCAACCCCGCGATCCGGTCCGCAGCGTGCCGGGCGTCGCGGACAGTGCCAGATGCACGCCGACCACCTCGTGACCCGCGTCGACCGCACGCGCCGCCGCCACCGCCGAATCGACACCACCACTCATCGCAGCGAGTACCCGCATCAAACACCTCCCTTCGCACCGGCCAGACCCGCGGCCCTGGCCCGCTGCACCACCTGGGGCAGCACCTCCAACAATCGGTCCACCTCGGCGCGGGTCGAGGTGTGCCCCAACGAGAATCGCAACGAGCCGCGGGCCTGCCACGGCTCGACGCCCATGGCGATCAGCACGTGACTCGGCGACGCGACACCGGCGGTGCACGCCGAGCCGGTCGAGCATTCCACCCCGGCCGCGTCGAGCAGCATCAGCAGCGAATCACCTTCGCAGCCGGGGAAAGTGAAGTGCGCGTTGCCGGGCAGCCGCCGCTCGCCGGGGGCGCCGTTGAGCACCGCGTCCGGCTCGATGTCCTGGACGCCGTCGATCAGGCCGTCCCGCAGGGCGGTGAGTTCCGCGGTGCGCGTGGGCAATTCGCGCACCGTATGGCGCAGCGCGGTGGCCAGTCCGACCGCGGCGGCGATATCGGAGGTCCCGGAGCGCAGGTCGCGCTCGTGCCCGCCGCCGTGCAGCAGCGGCACGCAGGGCACCTCCCGGCCGAGCAGCAGCACGCCGATGCCGTGCGGACCGCCGACCTTGTGCCCGGCGAAGCTCGCCGCCGAGAGGTTGCTCGCGGCGAAATCGATCGGCAGCTGCGCCGCGGCCTGCACCGCGTCGCTGTGCATGGGCACGCCGAATTCCTGTGCCACGGAGGCCAATTCGCCGATCGGCTGAATGGTGCCGACCTCGTTGTTCGCCCACATCACGGTGACGAGCGCGACGTCGCCGGGGTCGGCGGCGAGCGCGGCGCGCAGCGTGCGCGGCGAGACCACGCCCTCGGCGTCCACCGGCAGCCAGGTCACCCGCGCGCCCTCATGCTGTTCCAGCCACTCGACCGCGTCGATCACCGCGTGATGCTCGATCGAGCTCGCGATGATCCGGGTCCGGCGCGGCTCGGCATCGCGGCGCGCCCAGTAGATGCCCTTGACCGCCAGGTTGTCGCTCTCGGTACCGCCGGAGGTGAAGATGACCTCCGAGGGCCGGGCGCCCAGATCGGCGGCGATCGATTCGCGCGCCTCCTCCAGCGTGCGGCGGGCGGCACGGCCCGAGCCGTGCAGCGACGACGCGTTCCCCACCAGCCCGAGCGCAGCCGTCATCGCCTCGATGGCGGCAGGCACCATCGGCGTGGTGGCCGCATGATCGAGGTAGACCGTCTGGGGCGCCGCACTGTGCTCCGGACCCGAAAAACCCGCCATCATGACCTAGAAAGCCTATCCCAGCGTTGACCTGCGTATCTGCGGGGTGTCCCCCCAGTGAGCTACGACTCACCCACCAACCAGAACCCGGTGACGGTGTTCGGCTATTCCCGGCAGGCGTGTCCCGCACGCGGGTCGACGGCCGAGTCAGTTCCCGATCGGGTACTGGAAAACGGCGGGCACGAAGGTGGCGACCTTACGCAGCCATTCGGGCCAGGTAGCCGGGTCCAGCGCCATCGATCCGACGTCGTTGAAAACGCAGCCCTGCTGCACCGGCACACCGTCGAAGCGGTCCTTCAGCCAGGTGGTCTCCTTCGCCCACGCGATCGCCAGCAAGGAGAAGTGCTCGCTGAAGTTGTCGCGCATGTATTCGACGCGGGCGTTCGGGTCCTGGCAGTAATGCGCGTAGAGGTCGTTGACCGGGCCGACCGGCACGATCCAGTCGGGATTGGACTGGAACATGAAGACCGGCATATCGGGAGTCGAGTGGCCCATCCGCAGCTTCTCGAACACCGCGGCGGGCACCGGATCGCTGAACACGTCCGGGCTGTCGAACAAGCCCGGCAGGTTCACGAACGGCAGCACCGCGGCCGACCACAGGCAGAACGGGGCCTTCACCGCGGCCATCGCTTTGCCGAAGCCATTCATGTGCTGGTCGTAATACTGTGCCAGTTCCGGATATTCGCGCGCGGCTGCCAGCATGCCGGACAACAGCAAGCCGGAGCCGGCGTTGTTGCTGGCCAGCTTGATCATCCGGACCAGGTCGGCGGGTATGCCGCCCATCGCCGAACCGACGACGTTGAGTTCCGGGGCGTAGGACGCCTTGAGTTCGGCCGCGTGACCGGTGGCGATGGCACCGCCGGAATAACCGAGCAGACCCACCTTGGTGGCGGTCCCTTCGAGCCCGAGCAGATCGAAGTTCTCCGCCGCGCGGATGCTGTCCAGCGTGATCCGCGCGTTCAGCGGGCCCGCCCCGAACGCCATATCGGGGCCGTCGTAGTCGGGCATGTTCAGGGCCCAACCCAGCCCGACCGTGGTGATCGCGTTGATGAACTCGGCCGGAATGTTGAGCGCTCCGGTGATATTCGGCGGCACGGAGGCCAATTGCAGCACGTAGGACGGTGAACAGTATTTGGCGCTGGAGTCCGGGGCGAATTGATACGACAGCAGATTGCGCGGCACGCCATTGTTGTCGCCGCGCGGTTTGACCACCGTGGTCACCGCCGCGATGGGTTCGTCCCGGGTGTTGGTGGAGCGGAACGACAACTGCCAGGCGTCGACGTTGTACGGCAGCACCGAATACAGCGAGACGTGCACCTCGCGCGCCGCGATGATCTCGCCGGGCTTCTTGGCGGCCACGACGGCCGGGTCCGGCTCATAGAACGCCGGGTCGAATTCCGGCGGCGTCGGCGGGATGGGAAAAGGCAGCACCGGCTGCACGGGAACCGGTTCGGCCGACACGGTACCGGCGGCGGCCACCAGGCCGACCGCGCACAACACCGCGAATGGCACGGTCGCCCACCGGCGCAACAGGTACCGCAATCCGACGACACGCATGACGCACTCCTCGACGAGAGATCACAGACGAACCGATCAGTGTTATGGCGAAAGATCCGCCGAGATTGCCGAATCGACGCTGTTCCGTCCGATCACGCGCCGAACACGGATCTCCACGAATACAGCGAGTCCCTCACCTCGACCCCTGCAATGCGGTGCAATGTATCACTATGAGTAGCCCCACATTCGCTATGCGCTTGTGTCGTACTCCATCAATTCCAAACCACCCGGTTTGCATCGTCAATCGGCACCGAGCCGAAAAAGAGCGACCGGCACTCGCCACTGTGCACAATCGGTACCGGTGAGAGCAGCCGGATCTGTCGCGGTCGACACCGCCGACGATGCGAAGCGGCCGCTGTGCGCACCCGGATGTGATGATTCGAGCAGCACGTTTTCCGACTCTGCCGAAGTAGGGGTGAATGCCGGTGCCGCACCGTGACGACGCCGAGAACGCGACTGCGCCCGACGCGGTGCTCGACCGCCTGCACGCCTTCGCCGCCGCCTTGATCAGCGAATTCACCGTCGGAGCCGCGCCGTACGACCAATTGTCGCCCACCCTCATGGACGCGGATTTCCGGCCCGGCGCGGAACTGAACGTCGACCTGTTCTTCGAGTTCGCGCGCACCGGCGTCGAACCGTCCGAGGCCGAGACGCAACCGCTGGTGGACCGGGCGGTGGGCCTGGTCCGGCAAGGCATGGAACTCACCGAAGCGATGACCAACTATCGCCTGGGGGTGTCGTTCCTGTGGTCGCAGCTGATACAGAAGTGGTCGGCCGAGCAGGAGCCGCCGCTGCCCACGGCGTTGCCCTTTCAGCTCAACGACTATCTGGGCCTGATCACCACCCGGATCGCCGCCGCGGTGGTCGAGGACATCCGTCAACCCCGCTGGGACATCATCGAACGGCACCGGGAGATCGCCGACGCCCTGCTCAACGGGCGCGATCCGGTCGAATGGGCGACCGGCCAGGACATCGCGATCGCCGCCGCGTTCCTGATCGCCGTCGTGCGCCTCGGCGACCCCAGCCCCGGCTCGGTCACTTTGCTGCGCAATACCTTTCACGCCATGCCCGGCGCCTTCCTGCGCCGCGACGGCGGCGGCTGGACCGCGCTCATCCCGTACGACACCGCCGTCGAGGAAGACGCGGCGGTCTCCGCGCTGGCGGCACAGCTCACCGCGATCTCGGCCGGGCGGCCGCAGCTGTGGATCGGCGTCGCGGCGGCGGTGCGCCACGGCGATATCCCCGCCGCCTACGCGCAAGCACAGGCCGTGGCGGAGGTCGCGCGGAGCACCCGCTGGTCCGAGTTGATCTGCCGCCGGCAGGCGATGATGTTCGAATACCTGGTCGCGACAGCGAAACCGGCCCGGACCGCCCTGGTCGGCCTGCTCGAACCGCTTGCGGATCAGCCGGTACTGCGCGAAACCCTCGGCCTGTTCATCGACCGCGACTTCAACCAGAACGCGGTGGCCCGCGAGATGTTCGTGCACCGCAACACGATCACCTACCGGCTGAACCGGGTCGCCGAGCTCACCGGACTCGATCCGCAACGCCCGTCGGGCATCGCGACGCTCATGGCCGCACGCATCGCCGAATCACTCGGCATGCCATAGGCGCTCGCCACACACCGGATCGGCCGCGTGGAACGACGAAGAGCGGCAAGGATTTTCCCTGCCGCTCCCGTCGATCGATCGAGCTATCCGGCGACCGCTTCCGCCCGGCGCGCCCGCCCGCGCAGCAGCGGGAGCCGGCGCACCGGCCTACGTACCTCAGGTGCGTCCGCGGCGACGGACGGGTCCTGGACCCGGGTCGATCCGGCCTCGATCCAGACCGTGGCGTCGAGCGCGCCGTGCCGCGACAGTTCCGTGCCGCGCACCGCGGCCGCGCACCGCCGCGCCAGATCCCGCCGGTCGGTGCCCGGCTGCTGCAGCGGCTCGAGCACCACCTCGGCGACCATGCCGCGCGAGCGGAGCACCCGCTTGGCCGACGACGCGAAGGTGTCCTCGCCCACGAATCCCGGTACCGTGCACTGCTTTCCGTGCCGGTCCAGGTAGCGCAGCCGAACCGGCTGCACCGCGGTCCCGGTGTCGACCGCGGCCTGGAACAGCGCGGGCCGCATGCTGCCGTACGCGCGGCCACACCAGGTGGTGCCCTCCGGGAACACCGCGATCCGCTCGCCCGCCGAGAGCCGGGCGCCGATCTGCGCGACCACACCGGGCAGCGCACGCAGCTTCTCCCGCTCGATCGGAATGACCCGCATCAGCGTGGCGAGTTTGCCGAGCACCGGCCAGTCGACCATGTCGGCGCGGGCGACGAAGCCCAGCGGCTGCACCGCGGCCAGCGCGACGATATCGGTCCAGCCGATATGCCCGGCCACGACCATGACCCCGGCGCCCCGCTCGCCATACGCAACGGGCGCGGTGCTGCCCTCATCGACAGCGCCGCGCCCGTTCGTGTCGACCCGCCGGTCGACTATTCGCAATTCCATTCCGAGACAACTCAACAGGGTCCGCGCGTAGCCGCGCTGGAGATGTTCTCGTTTGCCCTGCGGGGTAACCAGATTCACCATCGGGAAGCTGATCAGCAGCCCGGCCACGCCGAGTAACCTGCCGAGCACGCGCCCGGTGCCGACCGCGTCGATCGGCTCGATGCAGCCGGGCCCGCACGGGCTCGACGGCATCCACGAGTGCGCCTTCGCTTCGGCGGGTGGTGCGTCGAACACCATGTCGCTCACCGTCCTCCGTCGAAATTGGCGGCTGCGCCCTGCAGCCGCTCGAGGTAGCGGGTGTTGATCGTGTCCAGCCCGAGCAGCACGACGAAGTCGGCGACCGCGAAGTCCGGATCGTGCGCGGGCTCGCCGCAGATCTCCGCGCCCAGGCGCAGGTAGCCGCGCAGCAGCGGCGGCAGCTTGGGGCGCGCCGGCGGAATCATCTCGTCGAGAGTCTTGCCGTCGACCACGACCGGACGATACGGCCGCACCCGGTGTTCGGGATCGCAGGCGTGCCGGTCGAGCAGCAGGTCACGCACGCCGCGGACGTTCACGCCGGGCGCGTCGGTAGGCGTGTCCTGCATCGGCACGGACGCGCAGCCCATCACCCAGTCGTAGCCGGTGAGCTGGATGTAGTGCAGGATGCCCGCCCACATCAGGGTGAGCACCGAACCGTTGCGGTGCTCCGGCACGACGCAGGCCCGGCCCATCTCCACGATCCGCCGTCCGGTCGGATCCAGTTGGGACAGTTCGAATTCCGTGGCCGTGTAGTACCCGCCCGCGGCGGCGACCTTGTCCGGCGGCAGCATGCGGTAGCAGCCGACGAACTCCTCGGTCAGATCGTCGCGCACCAGCATGTGGTCGCAGTGGTCGTCGAACCGGTCGGCGTCCAGTCCGGTGCCGTTGTCGGGAATCTCGAAACCGGGCTCGTTCGCGAAAACCCCGTAACGGAGCCGCTGCGCCGCCGTGCGGTGCTCGGTGTCGGAGGAAACGACCAACGAGTACCGTGCTCGGTGCTCCCCGGCGTCCGTCGAGCGGGCCGGGGCGGTCAACACCGACGTGATCGCGCCCTTCGCCCGGTCGCCACCCCTGATCGAATCGCTGAGCGATGCTGTCATATCCGTGATGAAGCCAGGCTGAAGCTGCGCTGGAGCAACCTCGAAGTGTCCCCGCGATGCCGGTTCGGTGAACGAGATGCGGATCACACCGCGCGTTCACCCCGGCGTCGCACCGCGTTCGCGCCCACGCGCCGAAAGCGCGGCTTTCAGCCGTCGGAAACGTTGTCCGTGAACACCATTCGAACGCGACGCGAACAGCACGAAGTCGCACCGCGCGTGGCGCGATGCGACTTCACGTCGTGTTCGGGCGGTGTGCGCCGCGAACGGTCAAGCGGCGGAGCGTTCCTCGGCGCCGGCCGGTCGCCGCGCCTTGTCCACCTCGGCGAAACCGGGACGGCCGCTGCCGATGAAGGCGACCAACCAGGAGGCGACGGCGGCGAACCGGTTGCGGAAGCCGACGAGATAGAACAGGTGCACCGCAAGCCATACGAACCAGGCGAGCACGCCGCGGAAGGTGATCTTGTCGGTGAGCTTGGTGACCGCGCTGAACCGGCTGATCACCGCCATGCTGCCCTTGTCCCAGTACTTGAACGCGGTACCGGCGGGCTTCTTGCGGCGGATGATGTCGGCGGCGTGCCTGCCCTCCTGCATGGCCACCGGCGACTGTCCCGGGTAGCCGTTGAGCGAGGTCATATCGCCGATCGCGTATATATCGGCGTAGCCGCCGACGGTGAGGTCGGGATTGATCAGCAGCCGGCCCGCGCGGTCGGTCGCCACGCCGGTGGCCTCGGCCAGGATCTTCGCGAAGCCGCCCGCCTGCACACCCGCCGACCAGACGACCGTCTCGGCCGCGATGCCGTGCTCGACCCCGGTCTTGTCCTTGACGGTGACCTTGCCGTGCTCGATATCGGTGACGAAGGTGCCTAGCAGTACTTCGACGCCCGAGCGGGTCAACGACTTCTTCGCGTACTCGGAGAGCCCACCGCCGAACGGGGGCAGCACCTCGCCCGCACCCTCGACCAGGGTCACCGAAACTTCTTGGTGGTAATACCGTTTCGCCAGTTCTTTGAGCTGACCCGCGACCTCGACGCCGGTGGCGCCCGCGCCGACCACGACGAAGCTCAGCAGCCTGCGCCTGGTCTCCTCGTCGGCGCCCGCGGCCTCGGCGAACACCCGCTGGATCTGCGCGCGCAGCAGTTTCGCGTCATCAATGGTCTTGAGCGAGAAGGTCTTCTCGGCGAAATCGTCGCGGCCGAAATAGGACTGGCTGGCACCGGTGGCGGCGATCAGCGAACCGTAGCGGATCCGGTGCTGCGTGCCGTCCTGCTCATAAGTGACGATCGCCTTGTCCGGGTCGATGGCGACCACCTTGCCGAGGCGCACGTCGGCCTCGCGGTGGCGGCGCAGAATGCCCGCGATCGGCGGCGCGATCTCCTCCGATGCCAGCACACCGGTCGCTACCTGGTACAACAACGGTTGGAACAGGTGCTCCGGCGTGCTGGAGATCAGCACGTAATCGATACCCGACTTGGCAAGTTGCTTGGCGGCGGACAGCCCGCCGAATCCCGATCCGACGATTACTACACCCGCGGTCTCGATTCCCGCATCCACGAACTGCATGACAGCCTCCTTCTCTCATTACCAACCGTCATCCGGAAGCGAGATATTTCAGGTGTCAGGGCGCATAATGCAGATGACTCTTATCTCGATCCGTCATTAATCGGAGGCGCTGTGGAACTACGGCAGCTCACCTACTTCGTCGCTGTCTGCGAGGAGCTCAGCTTCAGCGGAGCGGCCGCACGGTGCTTTATCTCACAGTCCGCGATCAGCCATCAGATCTCCCGGCTCGAGCGCGACCTCGGCGTGCAACTGTTCGAACGCTCGACAAGATCAGTGGTACCCACCGACGCCACCGCACGGCTACTTCCCCTTGCGAAACAGATGCTGAGTCTGGAATCGGCGATCCGGGCGGCGGTGCGCACGGTGGGCCCGCGCATCCGGCTCGCCGCGAACATGTCCTTCGCGACCAGATCGCTGTCGGCCATCGCCGGCGCGCGAGCCACGCACCCGGAGGCCGAGATCGAGTTCGTGATCAAACCGTTCCGGCAGCGGATCACCGCGGTCGCGGACGGCGACTGCGACCTCGCGCTCATCCGCGGCAGCGTCGATCAGCCGGGACTGGAGGTGGAGAAGCTGTGGGTGGAGGATCTGGTGATCGCGACCTCCAGCGCGCATCCGCTCGCCACCCGGGAGACGGTGACGCTGTCCGACCTGAGCCGCTATCCCCTGCTGCTGCCGCCGGAACAGGAACAGGTGCTGTTGCACACCGTGATTCGGTCCGCGTTCGCCGAACTGCCCACCGGTCCCACCTTCGGCCCGCCGATCCCGCCCGACCACACCGCGACGCTCGAATTGATCAACCGTCCCGACGCGTGGACCGTCCTCTACGCGGAAAGTTCCACCGAGGGCCTGGTCGTACTGAAGCTGGCCGAACAGAAACTGCGCATCCCGGTCTCGGCGGTGCTGCGCAGCGACGTGCGCCGCTCACCGATCCTCACCACCTTGCTCGCCGGACTGCACCGCAACTGAATCCGCGCCCGTACCGGAACGCGAAAGGGCCCCGGGTGCGCACCCGGGGCCCTTTCGACCGAAATAAAGGGATCAGCCCTTGTGGGCCTTGACCGCCTCGGTCAGCTGCGGCGCCACGTTGAACAGGTCGCCGACGATGCCGTAGTCCGCGATCTCGAAGATCGGGGCCTCTTCGTCCTTGTTGACCGCGACGATGGTCTTCGAGGTCTGCATGCCGGCCCGGTGCTGGATGGCACCGGAGATGCCGAGCGCGATGTAGAGCTGCGGCGAGACCGTCTTACCGGTCTGACCCACCTGGAACTGGCCCGGGTAGTAGCCGGAGTCGACCGCGGCACGCGAGGCGCCGACGGCGGCACCCAGCGAGTCGGCCAGCGCCTCGACGACCGAGAAGTTGTCGGCGGAACCGACACCACGGCCACCGGAGACGACGATGGTCGCCTCGGTGAGCTCCGGACGGTCACCGGCGACGACCGGCTCCCGCGAGGTCACCTTGGTCACGCCGTCTTCCTGCGCGGGCACGTCGACGGTGACCTTCTCACCGGCGCCGGCCTGTGCGGACGCCTCGATGGCGCCCGGACGCACCGAGATCACCGGCACGTCGCCGGTGGCCTTCGCGTCGACGGTGAACGCGCCACCGAAGATGGAGTGCACGGCGGTGCCGTCGGACTTCACGTCGATCACGTCGACCAGCAGGCCGGAGCCGATGCGCGCGGCGAGGCGGCCCGACACCTCCTTGCCCTCGGCCGAGGCGGCGACGATGACGGCGGCAGGCGAGGCCTGCTCGGTCAGGCCGGCGAGCACGTCGACCTTCGGGGTGACCAGGAAGTTGTCCACGTCGTCGGACTCGGCGATGTAGATCTTCTCGGCGCCCGCCGCGGCCAGCGCGTCGGCCAGCTTCTCGCCGGTGCCCGCGGTGCCGAGCACCACGGCGGCCGGGGTGCCCAGGTTGCGGGCGGCGGTCAGGAGCTCGGTGCTGACCTTCTTGATCGCACCGTCCGCGTGCTCGATGAGCACAAGTACTTCAGCCATTTGTGTTCTCTCCTAAGCAGTCTCGGCGCGAAATCAGATGATCTTCTGACCGACGAGGTACTGGGCGATCTTGGTGCCGCCGTCGCCCTCGTCCGCGATCTTCTCGCCCGCGGTGCGCGGCGGCTTCGGGGTGGCCGCGCTGACCGCGCTGCCGGCGTTCGCGACGCCCACGGTCGACGGGTCGACGCCCAGGTCGGCCAGCGTGAAGGTCTGCACTTCCTTCTTCTTCGCGGCCATGATGCCCTTGAAGGACGGGAAGCGCGGCTCGTTGATCTTCTCGGTGACGCTGACGATCGCCGGGAGGGTGGCCTCCAGCTTGAACACGCCGTCGTCGGTCTCGCGCTCGCCGGTGATCTTGTCACCGTCGACGGTGAGCTTGCGCAGGTGCGTCAGCTGCGGCAGGCCCAGGTACTCGGCGATGATGGCCGGCACGGCGCCCGCGCGACCGTCGGTCGCCTCGTTGCCCGCGATGACCAGCTCGACACCCTCGACCTGGCCGAGCGCGCTCGCCAGCACCCACGCGGTCTGCACGGCGTCGGAGCCGTGGATCGCCGGGTCGTTGATGTGGATGGCCTTGTCGGCGCCCATGGACAGCGCCTTGCGGATGGCCTCGGTGGCACGGTCGGGACCGGCGGCCAGCACGGTGACCTCGCCGCCCTGAGCTTCCTTGATCAGCAGCGCTTCTTCGACGGCGCGCTCGTTGATCTCGTCGAGGACGGCGTCGGCGGCTTCGCGATCGAGGGTGAAGTCACCATCGGTCAGCTTGCGCTCGGACCAGGTGTCGGGAACCTGCTTGATGAGTACGACGATGTTCGGCATCGGTCTTCGTCGACCTCCTGTTCTGGTTACACGTGTGGGTGGTCGCACGAGCGGGGAGCCGTACGTCCGTGTGAGTAGCTCGGGCGTGACATTACCCTACGCTAAGTTACCCATGGGTAACTTAGCCTCTTCTCTCTCACAACGCCAGCCCCGGCGATATGGTGCGCCGGTCCGGGAGGCGGGTGCGAGTGTCTGGCAACTAGACGTACCAGTAACGTGCGAATGATGAGCGAGGCTGTGATCCCTGCCGCAGTGGACGAAACTTCCGGCACGAACAACGCCGAACCGCTGCCGTTGACCGGCGAGCGGACCGTGCCCGGCATTGCCGAGGAGAACTACTGGTTCCGCAGGCACGAGATCGCCTACGCCGAACTGCTGCCCCGCTGCGCCGGAAAAACCGTGCTGGAGGCCGGATCCGGCGAAGGCTACGGGGCCGACATGATCGCCGGTGTCGCGACCAAGGTCACCGGCGTCGACTATGACACGGGCGCGGTCGAGCACGTGCGTGCGCGTTACCCGCGCGTCGAGATGATCCAGGGCAATCTCGCCGCACTGCCGCTGGCCGACGCCTCGGTCGACGTGGTGGTGAATTTCCAAGTGATCGAACACCTCTGGGATCAAGCCCAATTCCTCCGGGAATGCCTGCGGGTGCTGCGACCCGGCGGTGAACTGCTGATCAGCACGCCCAACCGGATCACCTTCTCGCCCGGACGAGATACCCCGCTCAACCCGTTCCACACCCGCGAACTGAACGCCGCCGAACTCACCGAGCTGCTGGCCGAGGCCGGGTTCGAGGTCGCCGAGCTGACCGGCGTGCACCACGGCCCGAGCCTGAAAGCGTTGGACGCCAAGCACGGCGGCTCGTTCATCGACGCCCAGATCGAGCGTGCGCTGGCCGGTGAGCCGTGGCCGGCCGAGCTGACCGCCGACGTCGCCGCCGTCACCATCGACGATTTCGTGCTGCTCGCCGACGACATCGACGCGAGCCTCGACCTGGTCGCCATCGCGGTGAAGCCTTGACCGGGGCGGTACCCGGCCAGTTCACCCTGGTGCTGCACTCGCACCTGCCCTGGCTCGCGCATCACGGCCGCTGGCCGGTCGGCGAGGAATGGCTCTACCAATCCTGGGCCGCCTCTTACCTTCCCGTCGCCGAAGTACTGAGAACCCTTGCCGCCGAGGGACGTTCGCACCTGCTCAGCCTGGGCATCACGCCGGTGCTCGCCGCACAGCTGGACGACCCGCACTGCCTCGCGGGTATGCACCACTGGCTCGGCAACTGGCAGCTGCGCGCCGACGAG
Source organism: Nocardia brasiliensis IFM 10847 (assembly GCF_000710915.1). Lineage (GTDB taxonomy): Bacteria > Actinomycetota > Actinomycetes > Mycobacteriales > Mycobacteriaceae > Nocardia > Nocardia brasiliensis_A. The sequence continues at coordinate 47,793 of NZ_BAUA01000090.1, read as the reverse complement.
GCCGCGATGGCGGGCAACCGCGCGCTCGGCGGGCACGAACATCGTTTGGCCACAGCGGCTCTCGCGGATTTCGAAACACGCTGGCGGCACGGCGCAGCGCCGGTCTGGCGCGAACTCATCGACGCCGACGCCATCGAACTGCTCGGCGGACCGCTCGCGCATCCGTTCCAGCCGCTGCTCGACCCGCGGCTGCGCCAGTTCCAGCTCAGCGAGGGCCTCGGCGACGCACGGCATCGCTGGGGCCACACCCCCACCGGGATCTGGGCGCCCGAATGCGGCTACACCCCCGGCATGGAAGCGGGCTACACCGCCGCGGGTGTGACGCATTTCATGGTCGACGGGCCCGCTCTGCGCGGCGACACCACGCTCGGGCGGCCGGTACGCGAGTCCGATGTGGTCGCGTTCGGCCGCGATCTGCACGTCAGCTACCGGGTGTGGTCGCCGAAGTCCGGCTATCCCGGGCAGAGCGCCTACCGTGACTTTCATCACTACGACCACGCGACGGGCCTCAAGCCCGCTCGGGTCACCGGCAAGACGGTGGCCGGTCCGGACAAGGCGCCCTACGACCCGGAACTCGCCGCCGCGGCGGTGGTGCGCGATGTGGATGATTTCGTCCAGACGGTGCGCGAGCGACTGATCGGCGAATCCGAGCGGATCGGCCGGCCCGCGTTGGTGGTCGCCGCGTTCGACACCGAATTGTTCGGCCACTGGTGGCACGAGGGCCCGCAGTGGTTGGCCCAGGTGTTGCGGGCGCTGCCCAAAGCAGGCATCACCGTCGGCACGCTCGCCGACGCCCGAGAGCGCGGATTCGTCGGTGCGCCTGTGCCTTTGGCGGATTCGTCGTGGGGTTCCGGCAAGGACTGGCGGGTCTGGGCCGGTGACCAGGTGCGCGACCTGGTGGACCTCAACGACGACATCGTGCGGCTCGCCCTCGACACCATCGACAAGATGCGCGCCGCCGATGGTGGTCGCGGCCTGCGCGACCACGTTGCCGACCAGTTGCTTCGCGAGGCGATCCTCACCGTGTCCAGCGACTGGGCCTTCATGGTCAGCAAGGACTCCGCCGCGGGCTACGCGCGCGATCGCGCGCACCGGCACGCGCACGCCGTGCGGGAGATCGCGGCCGCCGTCGGCGCGGGCCAAGTCGCCAAAGCACGCCAGTTGGCGGCAGGATGGGGGGCGGCTGACGGACTGTTCCCCGGTGTGGACGCCCGGCGGCTCGCGAGCGCCGGAACCGGAGCACACGCCGCAGTGCCTGCCCAGCACGCCGCCGCCGCAGGATCGGGCCCCGTTGAACGGTCCACCGCAGAAGGACATGCATGAAGATTTTGATGGTGTCGTGGGAGTACCCGCCGGTCGTGGTCGGCGGGTTGGGCAGGCATGTGCACCACCTGGCGACCGAACTGGCCAAGGCGGGCCACGAAGTGGTCGTGCTCGCGCGCAGGCCGTCCGGCACCGACTCCTCGACCCATCCGACCCACTCCTTCATCGCCGAGGGGGTGCTGGTCGTGGCCGTCGCGGAAGATCCGCCGGTGTTCGACTTCGGCGAGGACATGCTGGCCTGGACGCTGGCGATGGGGCACGCGATGGTGCGCGCGGGCATCGCGCTCGGCAAACCGGGCATCGGTGACGGCTGGGCGCCCGACGTGGTGCACGCGCACGACTGGCTGGTCGCGCACCCGGGCATCGCGCTGGCCGAGTACTACGACGTGCCGCTGGTCTCGACCATCCACGCCACCGAGGCGGGCAGGCACAGCGGCTGGGTCGCGGGCAAGGTGAACCGGCAGGTGCATTCGGTCGAGTGGTGGCTGGCCAACGAATCCGACGCGCTGATCACCTGCTCCACCTCCATGCAGGACGAGGTGGAACGGCTCTACGGGCCCGAGCGGGTGCCGATGACGGTGATCCGCAACGGAATCGACGTGGGCGCCTGGACATTTCGGCCGCGCTCACCGCGCACCGGGCCGCCGCGGCTGCTGTACGTCGGCCGCCTGGAATACGAGAAGGGCGTGCAGGACGCCATCGCCGCGCTGCCGCGGATCCGGCGCGCGCACCCCGGCACCACGCTCACCATCGCCGGGGTCGGCACCCAGTTCGAGTGGCTGCGCGAACGCGCCCGGGTGCACCGGGTGGCCCGCGCGGTCACCTTCGCCGGACAGCTCGACCACACCGAACTCCTCGGCTGGCTGCACGGCGCCGACGCCATCGTGCTGCCGAGCCGGTACGAGCCGTTCGGCATCGTCGCGCTCGAAGCCGCCGCCGCGGGCACCCCGCTGATCACCTCCACCGCCGGCGGACTCGGCGAAGCCGTGATCGACGGCGTCACCGGCGCCTCGTTCGAACCGGCCGACGTCGACGGCCTGGTCGAGGCGGCCCGCGCCACCCTCGACGACCCGGCCGCCGCCCAGGACCGCGCCTACGCCGCCCGCGAACGCCTCACCGCCGACTTCGCCTGGGACGTGGTCGCCGCCGAAACCGCCCAGGTCTACCACGCCGCCAAACGCCGCGTCCGCAACCCGCTGGGCCGCCCCACCATCATCGAACGCCCCCTCCCCGAACGAGACCCGAAGTAGTCGATCACCCCGTACCGCCGAAATCCGCCGGTCCGTACGCTCGTGGGCACGATTCGTAAAGACCTGCACCGCCTGGTAGATGGGTTGCCCGAAGCCGAATTGCGACCTGCGGTCGAGCTGTGGCGAGACGTCCTAGCCACGAGCGCGGCCCACGACCTGCCGTTCGCCGCATCCTTCGAAGCCGAACCCGACCTGTCCGAGCGCTACGAAGCCATACTGCGCACCGAGCTCGGCCGCTAACCACCTGGCGCGTAACGGCTTTCGGCTGCCGCGCGCACACTTCGGTACCCCGCGCACAAGACTTTCGAATGAAACGTGCGCGGCGCGACAAGGTGTGCGCGGCAGCGTTGTGCACAGGGCGGTGGTTGTCCACAGGGGCCGATTTTCGGCGCTGGTTCCGGGTGCGGCGCGGGCAGGATGGGCGGATGACAGCCACACCCATCCAGCGCCGTGATGCGTTGGCACAAGGATTCAGCGACAACGAGTTGCGGCGGCTGACAACTCGGTGCGGCTGGCGCCGGCTACGGCCCGGCTCATATCTACGGTCGGACGCCTACGCGGCGCTGGACCGGCAGGAGCAGTACAGCGCCCTGGTCTACGCCACGGCAGCGCACCTGTCCGCGCCTGCCATCATCAGCCATCAGTCCGCGGCCGCGGTGCAGGATCTGCCCCTGTGGGGCTTGGCGCTCGATCGCGTGCACGTGACGCGGCCTCGGCGCAGCGGTGGGCACCGCGGCAAACACGTGCACATGCATTGCGCACCCTTCGATGAGGCCGAGACCCTGACGATCGGGCCGTTGCGCGTGTTCACCCCGGCACGCACCGTTGTCGACATCGCGCGTACCGCCACACTCCAAGCAGCGGTCGCCATCGGTGACGCGGCAGTGCGCCGATTCCACTTGATTCACGAATCTCTCTGCCAGGCACTGACTTACGCTGTCGGTAGACCCGGTTACCGCGCCGCTGCACGAGCGATCGGAATGCTCGACGAGCGCAGCGAAAGCGTCGGCGAATCCCGCAGCCGAGTCCTGCTCGCCGAGCTCGACCTGCCCACGCCCGATTTGCAGACGACCGTTCTCGATGGATCCGGCCGATTCGTCGCCCGCGTCGATTTCTGCTTCGAGGAGCTCGGCATCATCGGCGAATTCGACGGCAAAGTGAAGTACGACGGAACCCTTCCGAAGGAACCAGCCACGGCGCTGTACGAGGAGAAACTTCGTGAAGACACCCTTCGCGATCTCGGCTGGGAAGTCGTCCGATGGGGCTGGCCCGAGCTCGACACCCCGCCACTCGTGGCGGACCGCTTCCGGCGCGCAGTCGCGCGCTCCGCGCACCGACCGCGCCCGCTGGGCCGCACCACCCAGCTCCCGCGCACCTTCTAGCACCACGCGCACGAGTCATTCGACGAAAACGTGCGCGGCGTACCGGAAGGTGCGCGGCGCGCGGGAAGATGCGCGGGGTGTGGGGTGTGGGTCAGTGTTCGGGTTCGAAGGTGAAGAGTTCGCCGATTCGGGTGGCTACCAGGACTTCGCCCTTGGGGCCGATGGAGGTGCCGGTGGTGCTGCCCTGGGCGCCGGGCAGGACGTCGGAGTCGATGGTGGCGCCGGTTTTGGTGTCGAAGGTGATCAGGTTGAGGCCGTCGCCGATCGCGGCGGTGGTGTAGCCGGTGCCGCCCGCGGTCTGCACCGGGGTGCCGCGCAGGGCGAGATCTTTACGCTCCCAGACGGTTTCCGCGGTGTCGCCGGTGTCGCGGAGGGCGAGCAGGTAGCCGTCGTCGCCGGCCGGGATGATCAGACCGTCGTCGGACACCGAAAAGCCGCCCTGCGGCGCCCATTCCAGCTGGTGCACCCATTTGGTGCGGCCGTCGGCGGTGTCCACCGCGATCAGCCGCTTGCTGTTGTCGCCGACGTAGAGCGTCTTGCCGTCGCTGGAGAGCACCGGGCTGGTGCCGCTGCCGCCGGAGAGCAGCTCCGCGCTCCACTCCTGCTGAATCTTGTTGTCCGCGTAGCGCAGCGCGACCAAGGCCGCGGCGGGCTGCCCCGGCTTCCAGACCGTCACGAAGAAACGCCCGCTCGCGGCGTCGACGGCGGAGATGTTCGCGACGGGGCACTGCGGACCGCCGGTGCGGCAGTCGTCGAGCCCCTGCCCGGCCGCCGGACGGGTCAGATTCGGGTACTCCAGGAAGTCCGGTTCCCCGAGTAACTGGGTGGTCGGGACGGTCCGCTCGCCGGTCTGCCGGGACAGCACATCGACCTGGCCGGACTGCGTGACGACCAACAGCCTTCCGTCGCCGGTGAATTGCGTGGAGACCGGGGTGCCGCCGATCGGCGTCCGCCAGCGCGGCTGCCCGAGATAGTTGTAGGAGTTGACCGCGTCGTCGTCGCCGACGTAGACGTTGGTCGTGCCGTCGACCACGCTCGGCGCCGAAATCGCGCTCGGACCCAGTTTGCTGCAGAAGCGCTTGCGGCCGGTGGCCATCTGGCCGGAGAAGAGCATGCAGTCGCGCGAGAGCGTGGTCAGGAAGAACTGCCCGTCGGGACCGATGGTGACCGGCTGCGCGATCGGTCCGCCGATCGGGCGCGACCAGCTCAGGGCGATCTTCTTGGCGCCGGTGACCGGACTGGTGCCCGCGTTGCGGCCGTCGTGGAAGGCGGCGGGCCAGCCTTTGCCGGGCCCGACCGTGATGTCGTCGACGTCGGTGCCGCAGCCGGTCAAGGCCAGCGCGCTGATCGCGGCCAGCGACGCGGCCAGCCGCACCCGCGACGGTCGCCACCGGGAACTGGCCAGTATGCCGCCGCTACGCACCTGCTGCACTCCTGTCGTCGTTTCCGCTCGGACGAGACTAAAGGGTGTCGACCCACCGTCGGCGCAGCAACCCGGTTTCGGGTGTACGCGTGTGGATTCCGGGACGCCGCCCCCGGCGTCGGAGCCACTGTACGGGAGCCGCACCCGCACGTCCGTCAAGTGGTGCGGTTGCGGGGCGGGTGGCCTGCGGATGGACTGCGTCCGACCACGCCAACTAGGCTCTACCCCGTCGCCGCCCGGGCGCGCGACCAGTCGTTGGACCAGGACAGGAGAGCCGTACGTGACGAGCATGTGGGGCGCGCCGTTGCGCTCGCGCTGGCGTGGATCGCGCCGCCGGGATCCGCAGCAGGCCCGTTTTCTGACGGTGGCCTCGCTGCGCTGGGTGCTCGCCAACCGGGCGTACACCCCCTGGTACCTGGTGCGCTACTACCGGCTGCTCAAGTTCCGGCTGGCCAACCCGCATATCGTGCTGCGCGGCATGGTCTTCCTCGGCAAGCGGGTGGAGGTGCACGCGACCCCCGAGCTGGGCCGGATGGAGATCGGCCGCTGGGTGCACATCGGCGACGGCAACGCCATCCGCTGCCACGAGGGTTCGCTGCGCATCGGCGACAAGGTGGTGTTCGGCAAGGACAACGTCGTCAACACCTACCTCGATATCGAGATCGGCGAATCCACCCTGGTCGCCGACTGGTGCTACATCTGCGATTTCGACCACAAGATGGACGACATCACGCTCCCGATCAAGGACCAGGGCATCGTGAAGAGCCCGGTGCGCATCGGCCCCGACACCTGGATCGCCGCGAAGGTCACCGTGCTGCGCGAAACCCGGGTCGGCCGCGGCTGTGTGCTCGGCGCGCACGCGGTGGTAAAGGGCGAGATCCCCGACTACAGCATCGCCGTCGGCGCCCCCGCGAAGGTGGTCAAGAACCGCAAGGCCGCCTGGGAGGCCGGCGCCGAGGAGCGCGCCAAGTACCTCGCCGCGCTCGAGGACATCGAGCGCAAGAAGAACGGCGCCACCACGACGGCTTAGTCTCCCGCGCAACTTCTGTTGTTCCGCGCGCGTGCCGGTCGACAGACACGCGCGCGGGACAACAGGGCATGCGCGGCGGTCATTGCGCCTCGACGCGCCGGGTAGCGTCTGCGATATGCACACCTACGCCGCGCTGTTGCGGGGGATCGCGCCGAGCGGAAAGAACATGAGCAACGACAAGTTGCGCGGCGTGTTCGAAGGGCTCGGGTTCGAGAAGGTCGCTTCGGTGCTGGCCAGCGGCAACATCGTGTTCCGCAGCACCGACACCGATATCGTCGAACTGGAAGATCGGATCCAGCGGGCGCTCAATCGGGAACTCGGGATTCCCGGCGGCACCATCGTCCGCAGCCACCCCGAACTGCGCGCGCTGCTCGACAGCGACCCGTTCCCCGGACTGACCCACGGACGCGGCACCTATCTGGTGGCGACCTTCCTCAAGGACGGGGCGAAAGCCCCGGGCAAGCTGCCGGACCAGCCCGATCCGTTGACCCGCATCGTCGGCTACGACAAGCCCTGCCGCGCCTTCCTGGCCGTCATCGACAACAGTGACCCGGGCAAGACCCCGGACTTCATGAGCTGGCTGGACAAGACCTACGGCAAGGACATCACGACGCGCACCTGGCTGACGGTGCAGCGCGTGGTCAAGAAGATGGAGACGTAGGCGCACCGCGCACGAATTGCCACGGCACGCGCGACACCGCCGACCACGGTGTGCCCAGCAAGCCGAACCGTCCGCAGCAGCCCGAACCGTACGCGACGGACCGAACCGCGCCCAACAAACCGAACCGTGCACGGCAGGCCGAACCGCACCCAACAAACCGAACCGTGCACGGCAGGCCGAACCGCACCCAACAAACCGAACCGTGCACGGCAGGCCGAACCGCACCCAACGGACCGGAACCGTGCGCGGCGGACCGAACCCGCGCCCCGCGGACCGAACCCGTAGGCCACAGGCCGAACCCGTGCACCACAGGCCGAAGCGTGCGCGAAAGACCGAACCGTGCGTAACGGAGCGAACCGTACGCGGCAGGCCGAAACGCGCGCGACGGACCGAACCGTGCGCAACAGGCCGAAGCGTGCGCAACAGACCCAACCCCGCGCAACAGACCCAACCCCGCGCAACAGACCGAAGCGTGCGCAACAGACCCAACCCCGCGCAACAGACCCAACCACGCGCAACAGACCCAACCACGCGCAACAGACCCAACCACGCGCAACCGACCCAACCACGCACCGCAAGCTGAACCGCACGCAGCGGACCGAACCTCAAGCTTGCGCAGCGACCGCCGTGCACAGGAACGCTGTGGGGGTGCGGCCTATTCGGGTGATGACCAACGTAAAGGGTTGGTTTCCTTGGGGTTTGAGGGTGCGGCGGAGTTTGTCGGGGTCGACGTCGACGCCGCGGACCAGGATCTCCAGCGGGCCGCAGTCGTGGCCGCGCAGTGCGGCCCGCAGGGTTTTCTCGCGGTAGTCGAGGCGGTCGACGATGCGGAAGCCGCGGGTGCCCGGCGGGACGGTGTCGCCGGTGAGATAGGCGATGCGCGGATCCAGTTGCCAGAGGCCGTGTTTCGCGGCGTAATGCCGCACCAGGCCGGCCCGGACCACCGCGCCGTCGGGATCGATGAGCCACGCACCGGGCGCCCGCTCGGGGATCTCGTCGGGGTCCGCGTCGGTGAGGGTGAAAGATGTTCCGGCCGAGGACAGTACGGTCGCGCGCCGACGAACCGCAGGGTCGGTGAGCCCACGCGACCACAGGCACGCCTCACGGACCGCGCCGTCGAGCGAGGCGACCTCGATCTCGCCGGACCAGTCGAGCCGGTCGAAATCCAGTCCGGGAGCACACTTCACAACCAGATCGCGCCCGGGGTAGGCGGCGAGCAGATGGGGCAGCGGCGGTTGCAGCTTCGCGGGATCGTGGGTGCGCTTGCCGTCGGCCCGCCGCGCCGGGTCCGCGACCACGACGGTGTCCCTGCTCACCGGCACCAGCGCATCCGCTTTGGCCAGCAAGACATTTCGGGATCCGGCCAGATTGTGCGCGGCCATCGCCAGCCGCACCTCGTCCAGGTCGCTGCCGAGCACCGCGGGACACGCGCGCGCCAGCTCGGCCAGCTCGGCGCCGATCGAGCAGGTCACGTCGTGCACGGCGCGCCCGGCCAGGCGGGCGGCTCGATGCCGGGCGACCAGCGTCGGCGTCGCCTGCTGCAGGGCGTCGTCGGTGAACAACCACGCCCCCGCGCCGGCGAGCTTGCCGACCGCCTTGCGCCGCAGCCGCACCGTCTCCACGAGCGCGGCCGCCCACGTGCCGTGCTCGCGCCGCACCCGTTCCAGATCGCGCAGCAGCGCGGCCGGGGTCAGCTCCAGCCGGTCCACCTCGGACAGCGCGGCGCTACCCGCCGAGCTGCCGAGGAAGGCGACATCCGGACGACCGAAGCCGTAACCCACTACTTGGCGGCGGAGTGCGGCTTCACGCCGGTGATCATCGCGTTGTAGAAGAACTGACGGGGCACCACGCGGCGCATCACGTTCTCGTCCAACCAGCTCAGCCGCAGCCATGCCTTGTACATGGCCATCCGGTAGCCCATGGTGAGCTTCTCGTCCGGCACGGCCGCCTCGAAGGTGCGCACCGGCCAGCCCCACAGCGCCGCCGCGAACTCCTCGGTGGTCGCCTTGACCTCGACGGCACCGGCCGAGCGCGCCATGCTCTCCAGGTCGCTGGGATCGAACGTGTGCAGGTCGACGACCGCCTCGAGCGCCGCGGCCCGCGAGGACTCGTCGAGCTCGGTCTGCGGACGCCGCCACCCGGCCAGCTGCGGCAGCTTGGTGACGGTGGTGGTGGCCTTCCAGGTGATCCGGCCGAGCCAGCGCGCGTAGAAGTTGCCCGCGGTGGTCGGCTCGCCGGCGAACACGAAGCGCCCGCCCGGCTTGAGCACGCGCAGGCATTCCTTCAGTGCCAGTTCGACATCCGGGATGTGGTGCAGCACCGCGTGCCCGCACACCAGGTCGAAGGTGTCGTCCTCGTACGGGATGGTTTCGGCGTCGGCGACCCGGCCGTCCACGTCGAGGCCGAGGTTCTGCGCGTTGCGCAGCGCGACCTTGACCATGCCCGGCGACAGGTCGGTGACCGAACCGGACTTGGCCACGCCGCCCTGCATCAGGTTCAGCAGGAAGAAGCCGGTACCGCAGCCCAGCTCGAGGGCGCGCTCGTACGGCAGCGGGGCGGGACCGACGGCCGCGTCGAACCGGCCACGGGCATATTCGATGCAGCGCTCGTCATAGGAGATCGACCATTTGTCGTCGTAGGTCTCGGCTTCCCAGTCGTGGTAGAGGACCTGGGCGAGCTTCGTATCCTTGCGCGCTGCTTCGACCTCGGCCTCGGTGGCGTGCGGGTTCGGCGCGGGGTCGTCAGGGCGTACCGTCATGGCAGCCAAGCCTACCCAAGGTCAACCGATGATCTTGCCCTCGGCCCACCCAACAGGACGCCCGCCGGACCGGCGGCCGGACAGCAACCTGTTCCGATCAGGCGATCTTCCGGAAACCCCTGCTCAGCACGCCCGCGACGCCGAGCCGCTGCACGCCTCAGCGCCCGACGAACGCGGCCGATCCGGGACCGTTCGCCAAGTAGGACTCGGTGCCGATCCGGCGGTCCTCGGTCGTGAACAGATCAGACCATTCGGTCTGTGCGCGGTCCAGTCCGTGCGGGCCCGCCTCGAACACCGCCTTGGCCGCGGCGAGTGCCCGGCCCGGGGCCGCGGTGAACTGCTGGGCCCAGCGCAACGCGGCGGTGTACACGTCGTCGGGCGGCACCACCTCGTCGACCAGGCCGAGCGTCAGCGCCTCGGCCGGCTCGACGAACCGGCCGCTGTAGACGAGATCCTTGGCCGGGCCGGGTCCGATCAACAGCGCGAGCCGCCGGATGCCGGCGAGCGGGATCAGCCCCGCCTTGATCTGCGGCAGGCCGAGTTTGACGTTGTCGCCGATGATCCGCCGATCCGCGCCCAGCGCGAGCTCGAGTCCCGCGCCGAGACCGTAGCCGCTGATCGCCGCGACCGTGGGCTGCGGCAGGCGGGCCAGGCAGCCCAGGTGGCTCTGCAGATCCGCGGCCAGCGCCCGCGCCTGGCCGGCGCCGAGTGCGGCCAGCTCGGCCAGATCGTCGCCCGCGGAGAACACCCGCTCGTCGCCGTAGACCATGACCGCGGCCACCGTCGGGTCGGCCGCGACCGCCTCGGCCGCCTCGGCCAGTTCGCGCGCCAGCTGCAGGTTCAGCAGGTTCAACGGCGGGCGGTCGATCCGGAGGACGGCCACGCGGCGCGCGGCATCACCCTCCGGCAGCTCCAGGGTCACGAATTCGGCCATGGCAGCAGACGCTACCGGGTGCCCTGCCGCGGCTTCACTTGCGGACGGATCCCTCGAGCTTGCTCGGATCCGGCAGATCGGTCAGGTAGCGCCCGTTGTCCGGGAACATCAGCACCCGCCGCCCGTCCTGCTCGACCAGTTCCGGCATGATCGGCTCGATCACCGGCTCGGCGGCGAAAATCTCTGCGGTGGAGCCGAATTCGCTGAGGCCCTGCAACTGCGACCAGGTGGGCGGCAACAGGATGTCGGCGCCCGCCCGCCACCGCCGCAGCGCCTCGGCCGCGGTACGCCAATTCACCTCCGCCGCTTCGGAGGTGGCGCCGTCGGCCAGCTGCCCGGCGGGCAGCACCGCGACGAAGAAGCGGGTGTCGTAGCGGCGCGGCTCGACCACCGGCGTGATCCAATTCGCCCACGGCCGAAGCAGATCCGCCCGCAGCACCAGGTTCTCCGCGGCGAGGAAACCGGCCAGCGACAGCTCACGACGTTCCAGCCGGCCGCGCGCCGCGCGGTAGCCGGTGGTGTCGGAGACCACCGTGTCGGCGGTCGGACCGGCGAGCAGCACCCCGCATTCCTCGAAGGTCTCCCGCACCGCGGCGCAGACCAGCGCCTTGGCCCGCGACTCGGTGGTCGCGAATCGCTCGGCCCACCAGGCGGGTTCGGGTCCGGCCCAGGCGATATCGGCGGTGCCGTCGGTGGGATCGACGCCGCCGCCGGGGAACACGGTCATCCCGGCCGCGAACGCCATCGCGCCGACCCGGCGCTGCAGGAAGATCTCGGGACCGGCGGCGCTGTCGCGCACCAGCAGCACCGTCGACGCATCCTTGACCGGCGGGGCAACCTGAGAGCCGGCCGCGGTATTTGTCTCACTCACCCCTGCACAGTAACCCGCGAGCGGTACGCACTGTCACGGGTAGGTGTGCTCAGCGGGTGCGATGTTTGCCCGCCCGGCGGGCGCGCCGGGCGAAGTAGCGACCGTCCATCTGGTCGAGCGCGATCGACTGACGGAATGCGTCGCTGAGATTCTCCGAGGTGAGCACGTCGGTGAGCAAACCCTGTGCGATCACCTCGCCCTCGTTGAGCAGCAGGCCGTGGGTGAAGCCGGGCGGGATCTCCTCGACGTGGTGGGTGACCAGCACGATGGCCGGCGCGTCCGGGTCGGCGGCCAGATCGCCGAGCCGTTCCACCAGTTCTTCGCGGCCACCCAGGTCCAGGCCCGCAGCCGGTTCGTCGAGCAGCAGCAGTTCCGGATCGGTCATCAGCGCGCGGGCGATGAGCACCCGCTTACGCTCCCCTTCGGACAGGGTGCCGTAGGTGCGGTCGGAAAGATGTTCGGCGCCCAGGCTTTCCAGCATGTCGACGGCGCGGTCGGTGTCGACGTCGTCGTAGCGTTCGCGCCAGCGGCCGAGCACGGCGTAGCCCGCCGACACCACCAGATCGCTGACTTTCTCGTCGCGCGGCACCCGGCCGGCCACGGCCGCGGAAGACAGGCCGATCCGCGGGCGCAGTTCGCTGATGTCGACCTTGCCGAGCACTTCACCGAGCAGATGCGCCACGCCGGAGGTGGGGTGCAGCTCGGCGGCCGCCATGCGCAGCAGCGAGGTCTTGCCCGCGCCGTTGGGGCCGAGCACGACCCAGCGTTCGTCGAGCTCGACCTGCCAGGTCACCGGGCCGACGAGCGTGTGGCCCGAACGGCGAACAGTGACGTCGGTGAAATCGATGAGCAGATCCGGATCCGGTTGTGGCACGCGGTCCATCTTGGCCCACCCATGGGATCACTGGCCAACGCGGGCGGGGGTGCGTGGCGCGTGTCGCCGGGTCAGCGTTTGCGGCCGAGCGCGAAGAGACCACGTAGCCGCTGGTCGTCGTCGTGCTCGGCCCTGGGATGCCGCTCGTCCCGCTCGGGCGACTTGTGTAGCAGTCGCGCCACGAGGAAGGCCAGTGGAACCGACAGCAGCACCCAGACGGCGAGAATCACCAGCAGCGTCGTCATAGCTGGTTCCATCCCTTCGGTCGACAAAGCCGCGTGGCCTTGGGTCTTCGAGCCTCCGCTCGGCAGGCCCGGCGAGATAGAGCACAACGTCCTCGAGTGATACCCCGATTCGGCCCGCCCGAAGCCTCTTCGGCCCTCGCGACTGTTTCCGACGGTCACCCAGCTTGCGCGGGAACCGCTATCACTGTCATCGAGCCGGGCGCCACTTCCGTGAACCCGGCGTCGCGCACGGCCACTGCCGATCCGTGTGCGACCGCATCCGCCAACACTTTCCATTGTCGCGCGTCGGCTTCCCGGACGGCACAACGAAATTCTCGCTCCGCCCAGCACCGCGCCTGCGCCACGGTCAGCGCGCCGGCCAGCAACATGCTGGCGTGACCGACCTGCGCGGCGGCCTTGCCCAGCGTCATGCCGAGCGCCGAATTCACCCACAGCACGGGCAGTTCCGCCGGGGCGGGACCGGGATCGTCGTGCTCGAGGTCGGTGCCACCGATCTGCAACCGCTTGATCCGCGGGTCGACCGCGCCCACCGGCCCGGGGACGAACGCGCGCGCCTGCGCCCCGTCGACCTCGACGGTGACGCCGTCCACCTCGTTCGCGGCGAGCCACTGGGCGCCGCGGGCTCGCCTGCTCACCTTGCGGATGCGCGAGCGCTTCCAGGCCAGGTAGCGCTCGGCCCATTCGCCACCGGGGCCCACCCGTTCGTCCAGACACAGCGCCACCGACGCGGCGGCGGCCGCGGCGAGCAACGCGCTGCGCGGCGGCGGGTCCTGTTTGGGCAGGTGCAACACGATCTGCATGGCCTGCACCATGGCCGGATCGTCGGGGTCGCCCGCGCCGCCGTAGCCCGCCGCCAGCTCCGCGTGCCGGACGCGGAAGCCTGCCTCGTCGAATTCGGCTGCCCGCCCCGGACTTTCGTGTTCGTCCCGGATTCCGGCCGCGCATTCCGGGATGCTCGACATCACTCCACCTTGATCGTCAGTGAAAACGTCTGCGCGGGTGCGATGCCCTGCTCCCACGGGCGCATGTAGTCCATCGTGAGCTGGGTGACGCCCGCGCCCTCGCCGACGAAGGTCCATTCCGAGGTACCGCCCGCGCCGGGCGCCACCGGCACCGACGGGTCTTGCTTGAACGTCGGTTCGCCTTGCACCCGAGCCACATTCGGGTCCAGGCCGGAAATCTGCCAGGAGAAGCCGGTGGACGGATTCGCGGGCAGGGTCAGCACCAGCGACTGCCCGATGGTGAGCCGGCGCTCCTGCCCGTTGGCTTCCTGCGTCGCGTTCAGCACCGAGAACGCGGAGCCGGACGTCGGCGCGGCCGCGGACGTCGGTTTCGCGTCGGCGGAGTCGTCCTTGCCGCATCCGACGACCGACAGCCCGACTAACAGCACCAGCAGAGTCTTGCGCACCGAAAGCTCCGATCGCCTGATGATCATGGTCGGCGTCAGCCTACCGACGACGCCGACCCGAGCCGGACATCGACACCGGGCTACCCGCCGCTCAGCCCAGCGGCACGCGCCTGAGCAATCCGTCCCGGGCATCGGCGGCCTCGACCTCGTGCCGGGTGACGCCGAGGACGTACAGCACCGCGTCCAGGAAGGGATGCGACAGCGCCGCGTCGGCGACCTCGCGCAGCGCGGGCTTGGCGTTGAACGCGACGCCCAGTCCCGCGGCATTGAGCATGTCGATGTCGTTGGCGCCGTCGCCGACCGCGACGGTCTGTTCCATCGGCACGCCCGCCTCGGCGGCGAACTTGCGCAGTGCGGTCGCCTTGGCGGCCCGGTCGACGATCTCGCCGACCACGCGACCGGTCAGCTTGCCGCCGATGATCTCCAAGGTGTTGGCCTGCACGAAATCCAGTTCCAGCTCGTGCGCGAGCGGCTCGATCACCTGACGGAACCCGCCCGACACCACACCGCAGCGGAAGCCGAGCCGGCGCAGCGTGCGAATGGTGGTGCGGGCGCCGGGCGTCAGCTCGATCCGATCGGCCACCTCGTCGATCACCGACTCGTCCAGGCCGGCCAGGGTCGCGACGCGCTGGCGCAGCGATTCGGCGAAGTCGATCTCACCTGCCATCGCGGATTCGGTGACCTTGCGGACCTCCTCCTCGACGCCCGCGTGCGCGGCGAGCATCTCGATCACCTCGCCCTGGATCAGCGTCGAGTCGACGTCGAAGACGATGAGGCGCTTGGCCCGCCGGGCCAGCCCGGCCCGCTCGACCGCGACGTCGACCTGCTCGGCTACCGCGATCTCGGCCAGTGCGGTACGCAGTCGCGAGTCGGTGTCGGCCCCGGTATCGGTCGCGGTGACCAGCAATTCCATTCCGGTGACCGGGTAGTCGGCGATGCCGCGAATGGTGTCGATGTTCGCGCCCAGCGCGGCGAGCTGCCGCGACACCGCGCTGAACGCGTGCGCGGTGACCGGGGCGCCCAGGATCACCACCGCGTGGGTGGACATCGGTTGCCTGCCGATCTCCGCGTCCACCTCGACATCGACGTGCATGCCGACGGTGTTCATCGCTTCTTCGAGCTCGTCCTGCAGTGACTCGGCGTCACCCGGGCAGGTGACCAGCACGCCGAGCGTCAGCCGGCCGCGGATCACCACCTGCTCGACATCGAGCAGGTCCACGTGGTGCCGGGACATCGCGGCGAGCAGCACGGACGTCACACCGGGACGGTCGGGTCCGGTGACGGTGACGAGAACGGTGGTGTCGGTCAACTGATGTGCTCCAGGGTCGTGGTACGCCGTCGCTGTGCTTGACCTCGTTGTCACGTCGCTCCGGGCGATGGTGCCCTGCGGTGAGCGCGAGCTCCCGCAGAAACGAGTGTGCACCTGCTGTCACCAGCAGGTGCACACTCGACGTCGTAATTCTGATGCCTACTTGGTCGCGACCGCGCCCTCGTGGACATCGTGGGCGTGCTTGCCCGAACCCCAGCCCACGTGCGCCTCGGCCCGCATCCGCTCGACCATGTGCGGGTAGTGCAGCTCGAAGGCGGGACGCTCGGACCGGATCCGCGGCAGCTCGTAGAAGTTGTGCCGCGGCGGCGGGCAAGTGGTGGCCCACTCCAGCGAGTTGCCGTAGCCCCACGGATCGTCCACGGTGACGACCTCGCCGTAGCGGAAGCTCTTGAAGACGTTCCATACGAACGGCAGCATCGAGGCGCCGAGGATGAACGCGCCGATGGTGGAAATCGTGTTCAGCGTGGTGAATCCGTCGCTGGGCAGGTAGTCGGCGTAGCGGCGCGGCATACCTTCGGCGCCCAGCCAGTGCTGGACGAGGAAGGTGGTGTGGAAGCCGACGAAGGTGGTCCAGAAGTGCCACTTGCCCAGGCGCTCGTCCATCATCCGGCCGGTGATCTTCGGGAACCAGAAGTAGATGCCGGCGAAGGTGGCGAACACGATGGTGCCGAAGAGCACGTAGTGGAAGTGCGCGACCACGAAGTACGAGTCGGTGACGTGGAAGTCCAGCGGCGGCGAGGCCAGGATGACGCCGGACAGGCCGCCGAAGAGGAAGGTCACCAGGAAGCCGATCGACCACAGCATCGGTGTCTCGAAGGTCAGCTGACCACGCCACATGGTGCCGATCCAGTTGAAGAACTTCACACCGGTCGGCACGGCGATCAAGAAGGTCATGAACGAGAAGTACGGCAGCAGCACGGCGCCGGTGGCGTACATGTGGTGCGCCCACACCGCGATCGAGAGCGCGGCGATGCCGAGCGTCGCGTAGACCAGCGTGGTGTAACCGAAGATCGGCTTACGCGAGAAGACCGGGAAGATCTCGGAGACGATGCCGAAGAACGGCAGCGCGATGATGTACACCTCGGGGTGGCCGAAGAACCAGAACAGGTGCTGGTAGAGCAGCACGCCGCCGGTGGCCGGGTCGTAGATGTGGCCGCCGAGGTGCCGGTCGTAGGCCAGGCCGAACAGCGCGGCGGTGAGCAGCGGGAAGGCAAGCAGGACAAGCACGCTGGTGACGGCGATGTTCCAGGTGAAGATCGGCAACCGGAACATGGTCATACCGGGGGCCCGCAGGCAGACGACGGTGGTCAGCATGTTGACGCCACCGAGGATGGTGCCCAGACCCGAGACCGCCAGACCGAGGATCCACAGGTCCGCGCCGACGCCGGGCGAATGCAGGATGTCGGTGAGCGGGGTGTAAGCGGTCCAACCGAAGTCGGCGGCGCCGCCGGGGGTGATGAAGCCCGCGGTCGCCATCGTGCCGCCGAACAGGTACAGCCAGTAGCTGAACGCGTTCAGCCGCGGGAAGGCGACGTCGGGGGCGCCGATCTGCAGCGGCAGCACGATGTTCGCGAAGCCGAACACGATCGCGGTCGCGTAGAACAGCAGCATGATCGTGCCGTGCATGGTGAACAGCTGGTTGAACTGCTCGGGCGAGAGGAACTGCAGACCGGGGCGGGCCAGTTCGGCGCGCATCATCAGCGCCATCAGACCACCGATGAGGAAGAAGCTCATCGCGGTCACCAGGTACATGACACCGAGCACCTTGGGGTCGGTGGTGGTGACCATCTTGTAGAGAAAAGAACCCTTCGGCCCGGTCCGTGCCGGATACGGCCGAGTCGCTTCCAACTGCTGGACTGGCTGGGGCTCTACCGCAGTCACTGATCCTCCTGAAGGTGCCTTTAGGTCGCTCCGCAGGCTCCGCTGCTTGCATCCATCCCCGGGTCGGAACAGACGACAGTTCGCTTGCGCTTCTGGAATCGTAAACCGTGCTGCCGCAGCAATCCGCACGGGTCCTACTCTGTGTCGTATTTCGTTGATGGGCACAGCGCTGGTCCGGCGGACCGACCTGTCCGCACAACACGCTACCGATGAGTTCGCCCTGCGGCGACCGAGGCCCGCCGGGCGGCACGCGGCGGCGGTGACCTCTCCCCCGCCGAACCGGCCGGCGCATGTACCCTCACCCGCATGCCGCTGAGCGCCTTCGTTCGTACCCGAAACCGCACAGCTACTCCAGGATCCGGCACCGCCCGCGTGGCGCGGCGCCGGCTGGCCGCCGTCGTCGCGCTGGCCGCCACCGTCGTCGCGGCGGGGTGCAGCAAGACCGACGACGCGAGCACCATCGTGCGCACCACGACCAATATCGCGGGCGCGGGCGTGGTGGGGCTGGAACGTGACACCACACGCGCGTGCCCGCTGCCGAGCGCACCCGATCCGGCCAACGGCAGCACCCGCACGGTGACCCACGCCGCGGGCGTCTCGGAGGTGCCCGCCGACCCGAAGCGCATCGTGGTGCTGACCACCTCCGCCCTGGACGCGACCTGCGCGGTCGGCCTGTGGGAACGCGTGGTCGGCGCGGTGACCATCGACGGACCGAGCCCGCAGCCGGCCTATCTCGGCACCGGCGTGCTGAAGATCCCCGGCGTCGGGACCGCGGCCCAGCCGAACCCGGCCCTGATCGCGGAGCAGCATCCGGACCTCATCATCGGCGACATCCCCACGGCCACTGCGAGTTTCGACGCGTTGCAGGCGATCGCGCCCACCGTACTGGTCGGCGCGAACAACAGCTGGCAGGCCGAATTCACCGCGCTCGCAGCCGGTTTGGGCCGCAAGGCGGCCGCCGACGCCGCGCTGGAGGACTACCGCACCGCCGCGACCGACACCGGCAACGTGCTCAGCTCCGGCCAGACGCAGGCCTCGGTGGTCCGATTCACCGGCGATGCCAACCAGATTCAGGGCAGCAACAGTTTCGCGGGCCAGATCCTCGCGGACGCCGGTGTGCAGCGCCCGCAGGCCCAGCGCGGCACCACCTTCGACGTGCGGCCCGACGAGTTCGCCGGCAAACTCGAGGGCGATCTGATCTATGTGCTGCTGGCCGGCGCGGACGGGAAGAAGCACGGCGAGCAGGTGATGCGCTCGGAGACCTTCAAGGATCTCGGCGCGTCGACCGACAAGCGGGTCTTCGCGGTCGAGGACACCGTCTGGCACGGCAACGGGCTCACCGCCGCGCGGGCGCTGCTCACCGATCTGACCGGCACCCTCAACGGGTTCGTCACCGACTGACCGCGGCGCCGTACCAGATACCCCGGTACCCCCTGGGGTGAAAAACACACACCCTGGGAGGGACAGCGTCCAGCGCTTGGGTTGCTGTCGAAGTTCGCCCTCGTAGCCGAGATTTAGAGGCAAGCAAGAAACCTCTTCTCCGAGACTTCGAGGGACGGACATCATGTACACGCTGACCGCATCGCAGACCGACAACCTCCGCCTGCTGCCGCTCGCGCGGCCCGTCGCCGTGGTCGATCCGAACGCGGTCGTGGCGTCCACCCCCGATTGCGCCCTCACCTACGCCGAGCTGGACCGCTGGTCCAACCGCCTGGGGCGGCTGCTGCTCGGGCTCGGCGCCGGCCTCGACACCCGCGTCGCGATCGCGATCGACGACGAGATCGAATCGGTGGTCGCCGAGCGCGCCGCGGTGAAGATCGGCGCCATCCCGGTCCCGGCCACCGGCGACGCCTCGTTCGCCCTCGGCACCACGGTCGGGGTAACCACCAAGGCCCGCCGCGGCGAGCTCACCGACGCGATCGACTGGCTGGTGCTCGACGACCGCTCGACCCTGCAGCGCTACCTCGCGGGCTCCGACGCCCCGCTCACCTCCGCCGACCACCCGCTCGCGGCCTGAGCTGCGACAGGCGCGTCCGACGTCGTTCGGGCGCGCCTGTCGCGTGTCCGGGTACCGCATGTCGGCAAACACCCATCGGTGCACACGTCATCGGTTCAGAATGAACCTGTCGCGAAGCTGTGCGGCAGGTACTACCACTACCGCGTAAGCCGGGCGACGGTCACAGCCGCGCAGCTGTGAGCGGTAAGAACGTAGGACTATTCATGCAACAGCCTTCCCTCGTACCCCTCGAGACCCCTACCGGTCTGCCCGAAGGCGCCTTCCCGCTCTCGGCGGCCCAGCGCGGCATCTGGTTCGCCCAGCACATCGCCGGCGACACTCCCATCTCGATCGCCCAGTACGTCGAGTTGCGCGGCCCGATCGAGCTCGACCTGCTCGCCCGGGCGGCCCGGCAGGCCGGTCGCGAATTCGGCACCGGCTATCTGCGGTTGGTCGAGGTTGCCGGTCAGCCGTTCCAGTTCGTCGACCCCACGCTGGACGACAACCTGATCACGCTGGACCTGCGCGGCGAGCCGGACCCCGAAGCCGCCGCGCACGCCTGGATGCGCGCGGAATACAACGCGCCGCTCGAACTCACCCGCGACCGGCTGGTCCGGGTGGTGATGCTGCGGCTGGCCGAGGACCGCTGGTACTGGTACTCCCGCATCCATCACATCGTGCTGGACGGCATGGGCGCGCTGACCATGGTGCAGCGCACCGGGGAGCTGTACAACGCGGCGCTCGCGGGCGAGGAACCGCCCGCGGCCAAGGCCGAGGATCTGCGCAAGATCGTCGAGGCCGATCTCGCCTACCGCACCTCGGAGCGGTTCGCGGCCGACCGCGAGCACTGGCTGACCCATCTGGACGGCGTGGCCGATCCGGTCAGCCTCGCGGGCCGCACCGCCGAGGTCGACGCGCATCCCAGTCGCGTCGCCGGTGCGCTGCCGCCGGACACCGCGGTCCTGCTGGAGTCCGTCGCCAAGGAGGCCGATTCCGGCGTCGCGCCGACCGTGGTCGCCGCCTTCGGCGCGTACCTGGCGGCGATGACCGGCGCCGCCGAAGTGGTACTGAGCCTGCCGGTTTCGGCACGCACCACCGCGATCCTGCGGCGTTCCGGCGGAATGATCGCCAATGTCGTGCCGCTGCGGCTGCGGCTGACCCCCGCCACCACGGTGGGCGAGGTGATCCGAGCCGCGCAGGGTGAGCTGACCAGCGCGCTGCGCAGGCAGCGGTACCGGCAGGAGGACATCTTCCGCGACCTGGGCTGGTCGATGGACGAGGCCGCGTCCTTCGGTCCCTCGGTGAACCTGATGATGGTGGACACCAGGATTCAGCTCGGCCCGGTGACCGGGCGGTTGCATGTGCTGACCTCGGGTCTGATCGACGACCTGTTCCTCAATTTCTATCCCGGCGTGGGCGGCGAGAGCACCCACATCGATTTCCAGGCCAACGCGAACCTGTACAGCGACACCGAATTGGCCGCGCAGCATCGGCGCTTCCTGCGCTTCCTGCACGAGTTCCTCACCGCTGGGCCGGATGCGGCGCTCTCGACGGTGCCGGTGGTGTCCGAGGACGAACGGGCCGACCTGGTGCCCGCCTCGGGGGCCGAAGGTGTGGCCGCCCGCACTCTTCCCGAAATCCTCACGGCCGGAGCACGACTCGACCCGGAGGCGATCGCGATCCGCGCCGGGGACGTCGCGCTCACCTATCGCGAGGTCGACGAGCGCACGAATCGCCTCGCCCGGGTGCTGATCGCGTCGGGAGCCGGACCCGAACGCGCCGTGGCGATCTCGATCCCGCGCTCGCTGGAATCGGTGCTGGCCACCCTCGCGGTCGCCAAGACCGGGGCGGCGTTCGTCCCGATCGACCCCACCTATCCGGCCGACCGGATCGAGCACATGATCGGCGACAGCGGCGTCGTCGCGGGACTGACGGTCGCGGCGGCGCGGACCGCGCTGCCGGACCGGGTGCACTGGTTGATCCTCGACGACGCGGACACCACTCGCACTGTGGCAGAACAGAACTCGGCCGAGGTGGCCGCCGCCGATCGCACCGGCGCGCTGCACATCGACCAGATCGCCTACCTCATCTACACCTCGGGTTCCACCGGTCTGCCCAAGGGCGTGGCGGTTTCGCATCGCGGACTGGCAAACCTCGCCACCGGCTCCGCGGCCGGATTCGGGGTCACCGCGGACTCCGTGGTCGCACACGCGGTTTCGCCGAGCTTCGACATCTCGGTCGAGGAGATCCTGGTGACGCTCGCGACGGGCGCCACCCTCGCGATCGTGCCGCCCGCGGCCTACGCGGGCGAGGAACTGGCCGAGGTGCTGCGGGCACACCGCGTCACGCATTTGAATGTCACTCCGGCAGTAGTCGGTTCGCTGGACCCGGCGAGCCTGCCCGATCTGCGTACGGTGATCGTCGGCGGTGATGCCTGCCCGCCGGAGCTGGTGACCAAGTGGGCGGGCCGCACGCTGCTCAACGGCTACGGCCCCACCGAGACCACGGTGACGGCGACCCTCAGCGGGCCGATGACGCCGGGCGCACCGGTCACCATCGGCGGCCTGGCCCGCGGCGTCACCGCCGTGGTGCTGGACCCCTGGCTGCGCCCGGTACCGCCCGGCACCCTGGGTGAGCTCTATCTCGCGGGCCCCGGCCTGGCGCGTGGATATCACCGGCGCAACGGGCTCACGGCGGGCCGGTTCGTCGCCGATCCGTACGCGGCGGGCGCGCGGATGTATCGCACCGGCGACCTGGTGCGCTGGCACCGCCACGGTGACCGGCTCGAGCTGGAGTACCAGGGCCGCAGCGATTTCCAGGTGAAAGTGCGCGGCTTCCGCATCGAGCTCGGCGAGATCGATGCGGCGCTGCAGCGGCTGCCCGAGATCGATTTCGCGATCACCCTCGGCGCCGAGACCGGCACGGGCGCGACCGCGTTGGTGTCCTACGTTCTGCCGCGGCCCGGCGCCGAAGTGCATCCGGAGGCGTTGAAAGCGGCTGCCGGACAGACCCTCCCGGCCTACATGGTGCCTACCGTGGTGATGGTGCTGGCGCAGGTTCCGCTAACCCCGCTCGGCAAGGTAGACCGCAAAGCCCTGCCCGCACCGGATTTCGGCACCCGCGCGCTCGTCAGCCGGGCACCGTCCACGCCGCGCGAGCAGACCCTCGCCGCGCTCTTCGCGGAGGTGCTCGGCCTCGACCAGGTCGGCGTCGACGAGAGCTTCTTCGCCCTCGGCGGCGACAGCATCGTCTCCATTCAGCTCGTCTCGCGGGCGAAGGCCGCGGGCCTCGGCCTCAGCGCGCGAGATGTGTTCGAGCGCAAAACCGTTGCCGCGCTGGCCGCCGTCGCGACCGAAGTGCCGTCACAGGTGGTGCACGAACTGCCGGGCGGTGGCGTCGGCGCGGTCGAATTGACCCCGATCGTGCACGCCATGCTGGCGCAGGGCGATACCTGGCCACGTTTCGCGCAGGCGGTACTCGTCGGCCTGCCCGCGAATTTCGAGCGGAAGCAGGTCATCGCGGCGGTGCAGGCACTGCTGGATCGGCACGATCTGCTGCGCTCTACGCTGTGCCGGACCGACGACGGCTGGTCCTGGACGGTGGCCGAACCGGGCGCCATCGATGCCGAGTCCCTGGTCGAGGCGGTGCGGGCGGACACGGACAGCGCCGAACGCGAATTGCAGCGCGCGGCCGACCTGCTCGATCCGGCGGCGGGCGTGGTCGCCCGTTTCGTACTGCTCGAAGCCGACGAGCCCGCGCTCTGGCTGGTGCTGCACCATCTGGTGACCGACGGCGTCTCCTGGCGCATCCTGCTGCCGGACCTCGCGACCGCCGCCATGGGCGGCACTCTCGCGCCGGTCGGCACCTCGTTCCGGCGCTGGGCGCACGGCCAAGCCGAGCAAGCCGCCGAACGCGCCACCGAACTGCCGCTCTGGCAGGACATCCTGGCGACGCCGGACCCGGCCTTCGGCACCGCTGCCCTGGACCCCGAGGTCGATGTCGTCGCCACCATGGCCCAGCGGCAGACGGTGATCGTCCCGGAGATCGCGGCCGCCGTGCTGACCACCGCCCCCGACCGATTCCATTGCAGCGCAGACGATGTGCTGCTGGCCGCGCTCGCGCTGGCGGTCGGCCGGTGGCGCGACCGGCACGCGACGCTGTTCACGCTCGAAGGCCACGGCAGGGCGGAGCAGATCCTGCCCGGCGCCGATGTCGCACGCACGGTCGGCTGGTTCACCAGCGTGTATCCCGTGGCGATCGACCTGACGGGGATCGATCCGGACGAGGCGTTCGCCGGTGGGGCCGCGGCAGGCGCGGCGATCAAGGCGACGAAGGAACAGCTGCGCACGGTGCCGGACAAGGGCATCGGCTTCGGCATGCTGCGATATCTGCACGCCGAGTCCGCCGCGGCGCTCGCCGCCGGCCCGACGCCGCAGATCAGTTTCAATTATCTGGGCCGGGCCACCACCGGCGCGGACACGGGACCTTGGCTGCCGCAACGTTTCACGGCGACACAGGACGATCGGGCGCCCTTGGCCGCGCTCGTCGACATCAACGCCGTGCGCACCGACGCGGGCCTGGAAGTGACCTGGGCCTACGCGTCCCGGCTGCTCGCCGCCGCAGAGGTGGACCAGCTGGCCGAGTTGTGGGCCGAGGCGCTGCGCGGGCTCGCCGCGCACGCGACGAGCGCGGGTGCGGGCGGGCGCACGCCCTCGGACTTCGACCTAGTCCCGGTCACCCAGGCCCAGATCGACGCCTGGGAGGGCGATTACCGCGACCTCGCCGACGTCTGGCCGCTCTCGCCCCTGCAATACGGCCTGCTCTTCCATGCGCTGTACGACTCGGACACCGCCGACGGCTACACCGTGCAATCCCTGCTCACCCTGGCGGGCACCGTCGACGCGGCGCGATTGCGCACCGCCGCACAAGCGTTGGTGACCAGGCACGAGAATTTGCGGGTCGCCTTCGTGGAAACCGACGACGGCCCCCGCCAGCTCGTGCTGGCCGCGGCCGAGATCGGCTGGCACGAGGTGGATCTGACCGGCATCGCCGATCCCGAGCAGCGGCAGCGCGAGCTCGATCGGGTGATCGCGCTCGACGCGCACACCCGATTCGAACTCACCAAGCCTCCGTTGATCCGGTGCACGCTGATCCGGACCGACGCCGAGGCGTATCGGTTCGTGTTGACCAATCACCATCTGGTGCTGGACGGGTGGTCCACGCCGCTGCTGGTGCGCGAACTGCTGACGCTCTACGTCACCTCGGGCGATGCGACGGCGCTGCCGCCCGCGCACTCCTACCGCGAATTCCTCGACTGGCTGCGCGAACAGGACAACGACGCCTCGATCGCCGCATGGCGGCAGTCGCTGGCCGGCGTCGACACCCCCACCCGCGCGGTGCCCACCCTGGCCGGGATCGAATCGACCGAGACGGGGATGCTGTCCACCGATCTGTCCGCCGACACGGTCGCCCGTCTGGAAGCCGCCGCGCGCGAATCCGGCGCCACCGTCAACACTTTGGTGCAGGCGAGCTGGGCGATGCTGCTCGCGATGCGCACCGGCCGCACCGATGTGGTCTTCGGCGGCACCGTGTCCGGGCGTCCCCCGGAGCTGGCCGGCGTCGAAGAGATGGTCGGCCTGTTCATCAACACGCTGCCCGTACGGGTACAGCTCGATCCGGCCGAGAAGGTGGTCGATCTGCTCGCCCGGCTGCAAGCTGAGCAGGCTCGATTGCTCGATCATCAGCATGTCGGCCTGGCGGCCATCCATCAGGCCGTGGGTCTCGCCGAATTGTTCGACACACTCACGGTTTTCGAGTCCTACCCGATCGACCGCGAGGCCCTGTCCCAGGCGCTCGACATCGCGGGCATGCGGGTACTCGAGGTGGAAGGCACCGACGCCACGCCGTACCCGTTGAACCTCATGATCATTCCGCTGCGCGGCGACGACGGCCGCGACAACCTGCGGATCACCTTGAAATTCATGGCCGACCAGCTCGAGCCCGCCGCGGCGCGACCGCTGCTCGATCGCTTCGTCCGGCTGCTCACCCAGCTCGCCGACGATCCGCGGGCGCTGGTCTCGCAGGTGCAATACTGCGACGCGGCCGAGCGCGCGGCGCTGCTGCCGGTGCACGGGCCCGAATCGCTGGCGCTCAGCACACTTCCGGAGATCCTCGCCGCGGGTGCGGCGATCGATCCCGACGCCATCGCGGTCAGCGCGGGCGAACTCACCATGTCCTACGGCGAACTCGACGCCTGGTCCAATCGCTTCGCGCGGCTGTTGCTGAGCCGCGGCGTCGGCCGCGAGGTCTTCGTGGTGCTGGCGCTCACCCGGTCGCTGGAATCCGTGGTGGCGGTGTGGGCTCTGGCCAAATCCGGCGCGGCCTTCGCGCCGCTGGACCCCAACTATCCGGTCGAGCGGATCGAGCACATGCTCACCGACTCGAAGGCGCCCATCGGGGTCACCGTCACCGCTACCGGCGAGACGCTGCCCGGCAGCATCGACTGGCTGCTGCTCGACGACCTGAACACGATCCGCCGGGTGATGACCGTGTCCGCCGACCCGATCACCGACGACGAACGCGGCGGCCCGATCGACCTCGACCAAACGGCTTACCTCATCTACACCTCGGGCTCCACCGGCAAACCGAAGGCCGTGCTGCTCAGCCACCGCGGCATCGCGAATCTCGTGTCCGCGCAACGCGAAACACTCGCCCTCGATCCGACGGCGAGTGCCCTGCAGGTGGCCTCGCCGAGCTTCGACGCCTCGGTCTTCGAACTGCTCACCGCGCACGGTGCGGGCGGCAGGCTCGTGGTGTCGCCACCGGACGTCTACGGCGGCGCCGAGCTGGAACAGCTGCTGCGCACCGAACGGGTGACCCACGCGGTGATCACGCCCTCGGCGCTGGCCACCATGGAACCCACAGGGCTCGACCAGCTGCGCGTGCTCGCGGTGGCCGGCGAGGCGGCCACCCCCGAACTCATCGAACGCTGGTCGATCGGGCGGCGGATGGTGAACCTGTACGGACCGACCGAGTTCAGCATCTGGGCGACCGGGCCTGCCGAACTCGTCGCGGGCGAACCGATCACCATCGGCGGCCCGATCCGCGGCGCCGCCACCATGGTGCTCGACACCTGGCTGCGGGCGGTCCCGGTCGGTGTCGCGGGCGAGTTGTACCTGGCCGGACCGGCACTCGCCCGCGGATACTTCAACCGTTTCGAGATGACCGCCGGTCGCTTCGTCGCCGATCCCTATGGCGCACCCGGCGCACGGATGTACCGGACCGGGGACATGGTGCGCTGGGTCGTCGGGCAGAGCGGCGACTACGAACTGGAATACCTGGGCCGCAGCGACTTCCAGGTCAAGATTCGTGGTCTGCGCATCGAACTCGGCGAGATCGACGCCGTGCTGTCGCGCGACGAGGAGGTCGAGTACGCGGTTACGATCGGCCGCGCCGGGCCCGGCGG
The DNA here is from genome assembly GCF_000710915.1 of Nocardia brasiliensis IFM 10847. Lineage (GTDB taxonomy): Bacteria > Actinomycetota > Actinomycetes > Mycobacteriales > Mycobacteriaceae > Nocardia > Nocardia brasiliensis_A. The sequence goes on along the minus strand of NZ_BAUA01000090.1, from coordinate 20,962 downwards.
GGCGACGGTGCTGGTGTCCTACGTGCTGCCCGCCCCGGGCGTGCGACTGGACACCGAAAGGCTGCGCGTGCGGGTGGCGGGCGAGCTGCCGGGATACATGGTGCCCGGCTACCTGGTCGTGCTCGACTCGATTCCGCTCACACCGGTCGGCAAGCTGGACCGCAAAGCGCTTCCGGTGCCCGACTTCTCCGACGCCAATCGGCCGTACCTGGCTCCCCGCACGCCGGTGGAGCAGGCGGTGGCCGAGGTGTTCGCCGACGTACTCGGCACCGAGCGGGTCGGCGTCGATCAATCGTTCTTCGAACTCGGCGGCAACTCGCTGAGCGCGACAAAGGTTGTCGCGCGGGTCAATTCGGCGCTCGGCTCGACCATCGCCTTGCGCGACCTGTTCGACGCGCCCACGGTCGCGCAGCTGTCTGCCCGCGTCGTGCCCGCCACCGACGGTGCGCCGGGCCGGTTCGTGCTCGCACCGCGCATCCGCCCGGACCGCATCCCGCTCTCCCCCGCCCAACAGCGGATGTGGGTGCTGAACCGGCTCGACCCCGGCTCGCCCGCCTACAACATCGCAGTCGCGCTGCGCCTCACCGGCACGCTCGACGTCGACGCGATGCGCCACGCGTTGACCGATGTGGTGCGCAGGCACGAGAGCCTGCGCACGATCTACCCGGCCGACGCGGACGGACCGCGCCAGGTGATCATGCACGCCGAATCGGCGGATCCCGGGTTGGTCGTCGTCGACACCGAAGACGGTGCGGCCCTGCGTACCCGGATCAATGCCCTCGCGGGCACCGGCTTCGACATCAGCCACGAACCGCCGCTGCGGGTCGGGTTGTTCCGTGTCGCAGCGGGTTCCGACGCGGCGGTGCACGTAGTCGTCCTGGTGGTGCACCACATCAGCGCGGACGGCGCGTCCATGGCGCCGCTGGCCACCGATCTCGTCGCCGCATACTCCGAGCGTGCGGCGGGGGCCGACACCACGCGGGTGCCGCTGACAGTGCAGTACGCCGATTTCGCGCTGTGGCATCGCGAGGTGCTCGGCAGCGAGAACGATCCGGATTCCCTGGCAGCACGTCAGATTCGGTACTGGACCGAGACCCTCGCCGATGCTCCCGATGTGCTCGAGCTGCCCGCCGATCGCCCGCGTCCGGCCGTGCAGTCGATGCACAGCGCCGACGTCGAGTTCGCGATCGAGGCCGAACTGCACGGCGCCCTGGTCGAATTCGCGGCGGCGCAGCAGGTGAGCCTGTTCATGGTCGTGCACGCGGCCCTGGCCGTGCTGCTGGCGCGGCTCGGCGGCACCGACGACGTGGTCGTCGGCACGCCCGTGGCGGGGCGCGGGGAGGCCGCGCTGGACGAATTGGTCGGCATGTTCGTCAACACTCTTGCGTTGCGCACTGCGGTCGATCCGGGGCTCGGATTCGCCGAGTTCCTGAAGGCGGTGCGGGCGGCCGATCTCGACGCGTTCGCCAACGCCGACGTGTCCTTCGAACGTCTCGTGCAGGCGTTGAATCCGGCCCGGTCGACGGCCCACCACCCGCTGTTCCAGGTGTCGCTGTCGCTGCAGAACTTCGTCGAACCGGTGCTGGAACTGCCCGGACTGCGGGTGGAGGTGCAGGACTTCGACCGGCGCGCTTCACAATTCGATCTGACCCTCGATCTGCGCGAACGCTTCGATGCGTCCGGCCCGGCGGGTCTCGACGGTGTCCTGACCTATGCGACGGACCTGTTCGACGAGGCGACAGTGTCCTCTTTCGTCACCCGCTGGCGCCGGATCCTGGCCGCGGTGCCGGCCCGGCCCGACGTGCGGCTCGCTGATATCGAACTGCTCGACGACCAGGAACGCGCGCAACTGATTCCGGTGCGCGGCTTCGACAGTGTCGCGCCGGCAACGCTGCCCGCCTTGCTCGCGGCTACCGTGGCCCGGTATCCGCAGCGACCCGCCGTGGTCGCGGGCGGTGACACGACCACCTATCGCGAACTCGACGCGCACGCCAATCGCTTGGCCCGCCTCCTGCTCGAGGCGGGCGCCGGACCGGAAACCGTGGTGGCCCTGGGCCTGCCGCGCTCGCCCGACCTGCTCACCGGCATGTGGGCGGCGGCGAAGATCGGCGCGGCCTTCCTGCCGGTCGACCCGAAGCACCCGATCGAGCGCATCGACCACATGCTCACCGATTCCGGTGCGCGTGTGGGACTCACGCTGCGGGCCTACCGGAACCTGCTGCCGGACAGCACGGATTGGCTGGTGCTCGATGATCTCGAGGTCGTGCAGCGGTGGTCCGCCGCGAACGCGCGTGCGGTGCGCGACCACGAATTGCCGCGACCGATCCGGCTGGACAATCCCGCCTGGCTCATCTACACCTCCGGCTCCACCGGCACCCCCAAGGGCGTGTCCGTGACGCACCGCGGCATCGCCGACTTCGTTGCGGCCCAAGGCGATCTGCTCGACCTGGACGAGGAGTCGCGGGTACTGCATGTCGCCTCACCGAGTTTCGACGCGTCGATTCTCGAGGCGCTGATGGCGTTCGGCTGGGGCGGCGCTTCGGTCGTCTCGCCCGCCGAGGTGTTCGGCGGCAGTGCGCTGGCCGAACTGATCGACGCCGAGCACGTCACACACGTGATGATCACGCCGTCCGCGCTCGCCACCATCGATCCCGCCGGCGTGCCCGAGGTGCGGGTGCTCGCGGTGGGCGGCGAGGCGGTCGGCGCCGAGCTCGTCGAGCGGTGGTGCGGCCACCGCCGTGGTCTGCGGATGGTGAATCTGTACGGACCGACCGAGTTCACCGTCGTGGCAACCGGTGCCGTAGTGCGCGTCGGCGCGCCCGTCTCGCTCGGGCCGCCCATTCGCGGCGCGGCCGCCATGGTGCTCGACGCCAGGCTGCGACCGGTCCCGATCGGCGTCGCGGGCGAGCTCTACCTTGCAGGTCCCGCCCTGGCGCGCGGCTACCACGCCAGGCCGAGCCTGACCGCCGGTCGTTTCGTGACGAATCCCTATGGCGCACCGGGTGAACGGATGTATCGCACGGGCGACCTCGTGCGGTGGACGACCGCCGATACGCGCACGCCGAACGGCGGGCCGATGTTGGAGTACCTCGGCCGCACCGACTTCCAAGTGAAGGTGCGCGGGCAACGGATCGAACTCGGTGAGATCGACGCGGTGCTCGGGCGGGCGGACGGCGTCGATTTCGCACTCACGCTGGGCGTCGCCGGGCCCGCCGGCACTACCGTATTGGCCGCCTATCTCGTCCGGAAGCCCGGTGTCGAACTCGATCTCGCACAGATCCGCGAGTTCGCCGCCGAGGCGCTGCCCGGCTACATGGTGCCGTCGGCATTCGTCGTCCTGGACGAGATCCCGCTCACCGCGGTCGGCAAGCTGGATCGAAAAGCGTTGCCCGCGCCGCAGTTCAGCGCAGCGGAGACCGAATACCGGGCACCCCGCACGGCGACCGAGGAAGCCTTGGCCCAGATCGTCGCCGGGCTGCTCGGACTCGACCGGGTCGGCATCGACGCGTCGTTCTTCGAGCTCGGCGGCGACAGTATTCTCGCGATCCAGCTGGTGGCCCAGGCGAAGCAGCGGGGCATCGACTGCACGCCGCTGCAGGTGTTCGAGCACCGCACCGTCGCCGCGCTGGCCACGGCCGTGGACGGTGCCGGTGCGGTCGCGCCGCTGGCGGAGCTGCCCGGTGGCGGCGTCGGTGACCTGCCGCTCCCGCCGGCGACGCGGTACCTGCTGGAGCAGGACAGCGGTTTCCTGCGCGCCGCGCGTATCGTGACGCTCGAGCTGCCGATCGGCATCGAGCATGCGCAGCTGGTCACCACTCTCGCGGCGGTGATCGACCGGCACGACATGCTCCGGGCACGGCTGCGGCGCGAGGGCGGCGACTGGCGGTTGCAGGTGGGCGAACCCGGCTCGGTCGAGGTGGGCGCGCTGGTGCGCCGGGTCGAGTTCGATGCCGCGGCCGATTCCGTCGATCTGCGCGAATACGTGCTGGCCGAACTGCATTCGCCGATCAACCGGCTGGATCCGGCGAACGGCGTTGTGCTGCGGTGCCTCTGGCTCGATCCGGTCGGCGACGCCGGCGCACGGACCAGCGCCGGTCGGCTGCTCGTGCTGGCGAGCCGGCTGCTGATCGACGAGGACTCGTGGGAGATTCTGCTGCCGGACCTGATGGCGGCGTGGGCGCAGGTGCGCGTCGGCAACACCGCGGTGCTCGCCGAGACCGGTACATCCATGCGCCGGTGGGCACATGCGCTCGTCGACGAAGCCCATAGCGCCACCCGCGTTTTCGAGCTCGGGTATTGGCAAGGTGTGCTCGCCGGCGCGGACCCGCTGATCGGCAGCCGGGCCCTGGAACCCGCCGTCGATCGAACGCGTCGGCTGCGCACGGTGCGTTGCGAAACGTCCGCCGAGGTCACCGCGACCGTGTGCGCGGACCTGCCGAGACTGTTCGCGACCGAGACCGAGCACGTCCTGCTGACCGCGCTCGCGGTGGCGCTGCTGCGCTGGCGGGCAGCACGATCCGGAGAGGCGGCCACGGATACGCTGCTGCGCTTGGCCGGACGGGGCAGGCAGAGCGACGCTATCCCCGGTGCGAGCTTGTCGCGCACGATCGGCTCGCTCGCCGGGCACTACCCGGTGCGACTCGAACTCGGGCAGCTCGACCTCGACACCGCATTCGCGGGCGGTCCGGCGCTGGGCACAGCGATCCGCGCGGTGAAGCAGCAGCTGAATGCAGTGCCGGACAACGGCCTCGGGTTCGGGCTGCTGAGTTACCTCAACACAGAGACGGGTGCCCGGCTGCGCGCCGCCGAAGGCGCGCCGGGACAGATCGGCTTCCGTTATCGCGGGGCCGAGTCCCCGTCCGACGTCCCGCCCGGACTCGACGGCTTGGGCTGGACACGGACCGACGAGTTCGGTGAGCTGTCCGCCGCGGCCGATGCCGATCTGCCTGTGCTCTCGGTGCTGGAGGTGAACACGGTAGTGGTCGACGGCAAGCTGCGTGCGGATTTCACGTTCCCGCAGACCCTGCTGCATCGCGCCGAGATCGCCGGGCTGGCCGGCCTGTGGCTCGATGCGCTCGCTGCCGCAGCCGAATTCGCGCGCACCCCCGCCGCCGAGCTCGCGGCGGCGGAGGAAGCGGCCGCGGCGGCCCGGCCCGCGCCGGACTTCGCGCTGGGACTGGACGTCGTGCTGCCGATCCGGCGCGACGGTACCGAGCCCGCGCTGTTCTGCATCCATCCGTCGTCCGGAATCTCCTGGAGTTACTTGGGATTCGCGCAGGTGCTGCGCCCGGGGCGGCCGATCTACGCTCTCCAGGCGCCGGACCTCAGCGGCCGCGAACCGTCGCTGCGCTCGATCGAGGAGTTCGCCGACCGGTATGTCCGCGAGATTCGGGCGCTGCAACCGTCCGGGCCGTACCACCTGCTCGGCTGGTCGTTCGGCGGAGTGATCGCACACGCCGTCGCGGCTCGGTTGCAGGCGGACGGACACCGCGTCGGCCTGGTCGCCCTGCTGGATTCGGATACCGCCGACGTGGACGGTTCGGACGTCGAACAGCTCACGGCGGGAGCCTTCGTCAACAGCTTCGGCGCGATCTTCGGGATCCACGATGTGCCCGCCGAGGCGACCGCGAGCGAAGCGGCCGAGCGCATCCGCGCACGGCTCGGCGGCCTCACGCTCGTCGACGCGGACATGATCGAGCGCCTGACCGAGTCGTACAACGCGGCCGCCCGCTCCCGCGCGGGGTATCAGCGACCCGTATTCGACGGCGACCTGCTGTATTTCAGCGCAACGGTCGACAGCTCCGACATCGTCGGACCGGACGGCTGGCGGCCGTACGCGACCGGTTCGGTCGTCAACCACGACATCGAGGTCACCCACAACGAGCTGACCGCACCACACGTGCTGCCGATCATCGCGCGCGTGCTCGACGAACATCTGGAAGGACAACAATGAATTCCGAGCAGGGAGTGGTGGTCGAGGGCATCGAGAAGTCGTTCGGTGCCGTGCAGGCCTTGCGCGGCGTCGATTTCACGGCGACGCCCGGCGAGATCCTCGGCATCCTCGGTCCCAACGGCGCAGGCAAGACCACCACGGTGAACATCCTCTCGACGCTCATCGCCCCGGACCGCGGCCGCGCGCTCGTCGCCGGGCACGACGTCGTCACCGACCCGGCGGCCGTGCGCCGCTCCATCATGTTGACCGGGCAGTACGCCGCACTCGACGACATGCTCAGCGGCTACGAGAATCTCGTGATGTTCGGCAGGCTGATGGGCCTGCGCAAACGCGCCGCGCGGGCCCGGGCGGACGAGTTGCTCACCGAGTTCGATCTCGTCGGCGCGGCGGGACGCCGGGTCGGCACCTACTCGGGCGGCATGCGGCGGCGCATCGATATCGCGTGCGGCCTCGTCGTCCGTCCGGATGTGGTTTTCCTCGACGAGCCGACGACGGGGCTGGATCCCCGCAGCAGGCAAGGGGTTTGGGATCTGGTGCGCAGCTTCAAGAAGGCGGGCATCACCACGCTGCTCACCACCCAGTACCTCGAGGAGGCCGACGCGCTGAGCGATCGCATCATCGTGATCGACCACGGCGTGGTGATCGCCCAGGGCACCGCGGACGAGCTGAAATCCCGGACCGGCGGCAGCTATTGCGAAGTGGTGCCGCTGGACCTGACCGACCTGAACGTCATCGCGGCCGCCCTCGGGCCGCTGCTGCCCGCGGAGAATCGGGCCGCGCTGACACCGGATTCGGATCGCATCACCATCCCCGCGCCCGACGGGGCGAAGACGCTCGCGGAAGCGTTGCGGCGGCTGGACGGGGCGCAGGTGGAGCTGGTCGACATCGCGTTGCGCAGGCCGTCGCTCGACGACGTGTTCCTGCAGTTGACCGGGCATCTCGCCACCACCGAAGAGGCGAAAACCGTTGACGTGGAGGCTGTCTCATGACCACCGGAGCTTGGCTCGCCGAGGTCGGCGCGACACCGGCGCGGGCCCGGCAATGGTGGGTGCTCACGTCCCGGCTGATCGTGCCCTCGGTCAAAACCGGCGAGGTACTGACCTCGATCCTCGCGCCCGCGACGTTCACCGCGGGCTTCTACATTCCGCTGAAAACGGTGATGACCTTCGCGGGCACCGGATTCAGCAGCTACGCGCAGTTCATGATGCCGCTCGTCGTGCTGCAGGCCGCCGCCTTCACCGCCATCTCGGCCGCTTTCCGCGCGGCCACCGATTCCGTGGCCGGACTCAACCGGCGCTTCGGGTCGATGCCCGTCGGCCGGCTCGTGCCGGTCTCGGCGCGGATGTCGGGCAACATCTTCCGGCTGGCCCTGTCACTGTGCGCCGCCGTGGTGTGCGGGCACGTCATCGGGTTCCGGTTCTATCTCGACACCGCCCACACCCTCGGCTTCCTGCTGCTGTCGATGCTCATCGGCACCGCGCTGACACTCGGCGCGGACGTGATCGGCACCCTGTCTCGCAGCCCGGAAGCCACCACGCAGGCATTGGTGTTGCCGCCCTTGATCTTCGGCATGCTGTCGACGGGATTGGCTCCGGCACATCAGTTTCCGGCCTGGGTCCAGGCGTTCGTCCGCAACCAGCCGGTCTCGCAGTTCGTCATCGGCCTGCGTGCGCTGGCCGGCGACTCGCTGGGCAACGCGGGCCAGGTCACCTGGTCGCTGATGGGGCCGTCGCTGGCCTGGACCGCCGCGATTCTGCTCGTGTGCATACCGCTGACCATCCGGTTGAGCGCAGGGAGGGCATGATGACACTGCTGGCCGATCGAAGCGAGGGCGTCCGCGCCGCGGAGGCGTCGTCCGCGGCGCTGCTGCGGCACACGCTGATTCAGACCCAACGGCTGCTGCTGCGCTGGGCGCGCAACCCGGTCACCCTGCTGGAAGCTCTGATCATCCCGTGCCTGCTGCTGATCATGCTGGAGACGGTGGTCGGTGGGCAGATCCAGCGTTTCACCGGTGAAAGCGCGCTCTATGGTTCGGTGCCGATGGTCACCATCGCGGGCGCCGTCTCCGGTGCCGTCGCGTGCGGGGTGCTGCTCGGACGGGAGCGGGAAGCCGGGCTGCTCGCCCGCTTCTGGGTGCTGCCGGTGCATCGGGCGTCCGGACTCGCGTCCCGCATCGTCGCCGAAGGCTGCCGGATCTTCGCGGGCACCCTCGCCATCATCCTGGTCGGGTTCCTGCTCGGCTTCCGCTTCCACCAAGGGTTGCTGCCCACGCTCGTATTCCTGCTCATCCCGGTGCTTTTCGGCTTGGCCTTCGCGACCGTGGTCACCTCGGTCGCCGTCTTCAACGCCAAAGCCGCACTGGTCGAGGGAATCACCATCCTCACCTCGCTGATGATGTTCTTCAGCACCGGTTTCGTCCCCTTGGCCGCCTACCCCACCTGGATCCAACCGGTCGTCCGCAACCAGCCGATGTCCGTCGCCGTCGACGCCATGAAAGCCCTCGCCCTCGAAGGTCCGCTCGCCCGCCCCCTGACCCTCACCTTCCTCTGGTCCCTGGGCGCCATCACCCTCTTCGCCATCCCCGCCACCATCGGCTACCGCCGAGCCAGCCGAAGGTGACCAGCTCACGAAAAACGGCGGCAGAGGATTTCTGCCGCCGTTTCAGGTTCGGGAGGGGTCAGAATTCCCAGTCTTCGTCTTCGGTGTTGACGGCCTTGCCGATCACGTAGCTGGAGCCGGAGCCGGAGAAGAAGTCGTGGTTCTCGTCGGCGTTCGGCGAAAGGGCCGACAGGATGGCCGGATTCACCTCGGTCTCGTCCTTGGGGAACAGGCCCTCGTAGCCGAGGTTCATCAGCGCCTTGTTGGCGTTGTAGCGCAGGAACTTCTTGACGTCCTCGGTGAGGCCGACCTCGTCGTAGAGGTCCTGGGTGTATTCGACCTCGTTGTCGTACAACTCGAAGAGCAGCTCGAACGTGTAGTTCTTCAGCTCGTCGCGTTCGGCCTGGCCGACCAGCTCCAAGCCCTTCTGGTACTTGTAGCCGATGTAGTAGCCGTGCACGGCCTCGTCCCGGATGATCAGCCGGATCAGGTCGGCGGTGTTGGTGAGCTTGGCCCGCGAGGACCAGTACATCGGCAGGTAGAAGCCGGAGTAGAACAGGAAGCTCTCCAGCAGGGTCGAAGCGACCTTGCGCTTCAGCGGATCGTCGCCGTTGTAGTAGTCGAGCACGATCTCGGCCTTGCGCTGCAGGTTACGGTTCTCCTCCGACCAGCGGAACGCGTCGTCGATCTCGCGGGTGGAGCACAGCGTGGAAAAGATCGAGCTGTAGCTCTTGGCGTGCACCGACTCCATGAACGCGATGTTGGTGTACACCGCCTCCTCGTGCGGGGTCAGCGCGTCCGGGATCAGGCTCACCGCGCCGACGGTGCCCTGAATGGTGTCCAGCAGCGTCAGTCCGGTGAAGACCCGCATGGTCAGCTGCTTCTCGTCGGTGGTCAACGTGCCCCACGAGGGGATGTCGTTGGACACCGGAACCTTCTCGGGCAGCCAGAAGTTGCCGGTCAGCCGATCCCAGACCTCGGCATCCTTCTCGTCGGGCACCCGATTCCAGTTGATGGCCGATACCCGATCGATCAGTTTCATGCTGCCTCCACACCTTTCCCGAGCCCGCGGCCGTCACGGAATTTCTCTCCCCTGGACACTACTCCTTGGGGGTGACAAGTCCGTGCAGCACAACACCTTGTGTCGCAGCGATGTGTGTCACCTGGACGGAAACGGCCGGGAGCCACCGCGTGCGGCCCCTATTGTGCGCCACCGGCAGCCGATCGACCACATCGATGCTGGCGCGCCGCGCGAGATCGCGGAAAGTTTGCCACAACGGTTCCGATCCGCCGATCTGCGCCGGTTTCGCCTGATCAGGGGCTACGTTTAGCCGAGAGGTGTACCACGCGTTTCGGAAGGAGTGTGTGTTATGACCAGTCCCGGACCCGTCCGCACCGGCCCGGTGCTCAACGACATGACGATTTTCGCCGGTGCCCTCATCCTCGTCACCGGCCTGCTGCATCTGATGAGCGCCATCGCCGCGATCGCGGGACGCGACATCTTCGTCGTCACCGAAGACCAGGTGTTCCTCGTCGACGTCTCGACGTGGGGCTGGATCCACCTGGTGATCGCAATCCTCGTTCTGGTCGCGGGCTTCGGCATCGTCACGGGCAAGACCTGGGGTTACCTCGCGGGCATCGTCATGGCGGCGATCAGCATCCTGGACAACTTCCTCTTCGCTCCCATCTATCCGTTCTGGGCTTTGGTGATCATCGCGATCGATGTCCTGGTGATCTGGGCGCTGGCGCGGCAACTCGCCACGCAGTAAAGCGCGCACGTTTTCGACCCCAGCGTCCCGCGGGCGCTGGGGTCGATGCGTTGTGGGGCCGAACAGGCTGGTGCGCAATTGGTTTCACAGAGCCGAGTGCACATCCCGGCAGAGGCTGCGCCGCTGTCGCGGGACACACGCCACGTAGAAAGCTGCTACACCGCATACCCATTCACCGCACAGGGCCTATCCGGACTCCGGCAAGCGCGCCGAAGCGTATGCCCCGACGGAACTCGCTTGCCGCGCCCATTCCACCTTCCCGCACTCGTTTCGGCAGGCCAGAGCGGGTGCGACAACCCAAAAGTCGCGCGGCGGTGACATACGGATAAATGCGCGTTCCGCGTCCGGATGAATGGCAGCAATAACCCACCGCGAGGGAAATCGACATTCTGGAATGTTCCAGTTGGAACGCGACTTTTTTCTACCCTCGGGGGTCGATTGAGTTGACGCACTGAGCAATTCGGCAAATTGGCAATCCTCCTATACAGTCGCCTGGTTGGATGAGCACGGACACCGAATCGGGTTGGCGGGCCGGTCGGGTTTCCGCGAACACCAGCAATGCAACAGCACAGCCACACGATCGGGACCTTGCACCACCGAGTTAGTCGAGCTTTTTCGGCAAGGTTCCAAAATCGGCGCCCTATTCAGGTTCCAAAACGGACCCAATCCATTAGCAACCCTTCGGAGATGCTGCCCATGACGACTGGCTCGACCCTGCCCCGCCGGCTCCTGGCCCGTGAGCTCCGCCGCGCACGCCTCGAGGCATGTGTGACCGCGGAAGTCGCCCGCAACGAGATCGGCGTCAGCAAACAAACCTTCTGGCGGATGGAGAACGGCGTCCAGATCCGCCTGAACCCGCTGTACATCAAGCGGCTGTGCGAGATCTACGAGCTGCCGCCGAGTCTGACCCGAATGCTGCTCGGGCTCATGGAGGAGACGCAGACCAAGGCGTGGTGGCACGGCTACGACAACGCGCTGCCGTCGCACGGCGGGCTGTTCGTCGGATTGGAAGAGGCTGCGCAGCACGTCATTTCGTATCAGCCGACGTTGTTGCCCAGCCTGGTGCAGACCGCCGACTATCGCCGCGCGATGACGTGGGCGCTGCACCCCAACTGGCCGACCGCCGATATCGAGAAGAACGTCGAAGTCATGGCGCGGCGGCAGTCGCGGCTCACCGACAGCGCGAACCCGCTCGCGTTCGATGCGTTCATCGATGAGATGGCGTTGCGCCGGATCACCGGCAGTACCCGCGTCATGATCGACCAGTTGACCCGTCTGGCCGATCTCGCTCGGCTGCCCAATGTTTCGGTACGGGTGCTGCCGCGTACCGCCGGCGCGTACCAGGGTCTGCTGGTGGGCAGCTTTGTCCTGCTGGAGTTTCCAGCACACCCCACCGCGTACCTGTCCGAGCCGCCGGTCGTCTACGTCCAAGGCTTCACCGGCGACCTCTACCTCGAGCACCCCGAAGAGATCGCCACCTACCGCTCCGTATGCACCGACCTCAAACGCCTCGCCCTGCCCGAAACCGACAGCCGTGCACACATCCTCGACATCGCCGCCGAGCTCGGCGAATAATCCGAGCCCGTGCGGCCACCCGACTTTTCCTCCTGGGCAACCGATCACCAGGTAATGGTGGCGTCCCTCTCGCGCGATACCGCCACCATTACCTGGCGATCAAGTGGCCGGCAATATCCTCCCGCATTCTTTTCCGCTGGAGCGGATTTCGGAGAGGGATCGGCAATTCGACCGCTTCCGTGGCGACGATCACCGGCTGATCGCCGCCACGCTCGCTAGCCTGACCCTCATGGAACTGGTGGCGCGCGCTTATGACAGTCCGGACGCGCGGAAGTTGATCGCCGAGGTGCAGCAGGAGTATGTGGTGCGCTATGGCGGGCCGGACGAGAGTCCGACCGATCCGGGCGAGTTCGCGCCGCCGCTGGGCGCGTTCCTGATCGGGTACGTGGAGGGGATCGCGGTGGCATGTGCCGGGTGGCGGGCACACGAGGGCGACGAACCCGATTTCCGGGACGGGGACGCCGAACTCAAACGGATGTACGTGGCACCGGAGGTGCGCGGCCGCGGGCTCGCCCGGCAACTGCTGGCCGCCATCGAGCACAGCGCGGCGGCAGCCGGACGCCGCCGCATCGTGCTGGAAACCGGTACCCGCCAACCGGAAGCCATCGCCCTCTACACCTCCGCCGGCTACCACCCGATCCCCGGCTTCGGCCGCTACCGCGAAGAATCCGGCAGCAGACACTACGCCCGAGACCTGAGCTGACCCCGGCACCGAGCCGTAAGGTGCTGGAGTGATCGAGATCGGGGGGCGAGCACGGCGGCTACCCGCGCCGCCCCGGGTGGTGTGGGGATCGCTGGTGGAGCCACGCCGGGCCGAGGCGCGGCCGTGGTTGCGGCTACTGGCGGACGAGGTCGATCCGGTGGTGTTGGCGGCGGTGGAGCCGGAGCGGGTGGTGTGGTCGTCGTTGTGGCCGAGCAGGCCGCGCGACGAGGTGCATTTCGCTTTGACGGCCGTGCGCGACGGCGAGACGTTGCTGCGGTTCACCCTGCTCACTCCGGACGATCTGCCCGACCAGAGCAAGCTCGGACATCTGCGACGGCGACTCGGCACGCTGCTGTTCGCCGACCTGCGGTTCTCTTACGGGCAATAGACGAGAACGCTCTGGCGTGGCAGTATGCTGGCGGTTAATATAAGTAGAAACTTATGAAGGAGAGTCCGATGGCCTTGCTGACCGACCCTGTCACCCTTGCCGGACTGGTGACGCGCGAGATTCGCAGTGGGGTGCGTGATGGCGTGCCGACGAAGGTTGCGGTGGCGCGGCGGAGCTATTCGACCGATCAGGCCGACCTGTGGGAGGCGCTGACCGATCCGGAGCGGATTCCGCGCTGGTTCCTGCCGATCAGCGGGGAGTTGGCGCTCGGCGGGCGCTACCAGTTGGAGGGGAATGCGGGCGGAGTGGTCGAAGAGTGTGATGAGCCCAAGGGTTTCGCGGTGACCTGGGAGATGGGACCGCAGGTGTCCTGGGTGCGAGTCGGCCTCGCGCCGAGCGAGACGGGCACCCTGCTCGAACTGACGCACGAGGCGCCCGTCGACCCGGGTTTCTGGACGCAGTACGGTCCCGGCGCCGTCGGTGTCGGCTGGGATCTCGCGCTGGTGGGCCTCGGGCTGCACCTGGCGAGCGGCGAACCGGTGGACCAGGCCGAGGCGCTCACCTTGCACACCACGCCGGAGGGCAAGGAGTTCATCCGCGCGGCCGCGGCGGGCTGGGCGGAGGCCGCGATCGGCGACGGCGACGAGCCGGACGCGGCGCGCGCGGCCGCGGCGAATACGGTGACGTTCTACACCGTGGAATCCGAGGAGAGCCCCGAGTCCTGATGGACCGTTCTACCGCAAGCATTTTCGAGGCGCTCGGCGACCCGATCCGCCGCTACATCCTGGAGCTGGTGGCGGCAGGCGAACAGCCCGCGGGCGCGGTCGTCGCGGCGGTGCAGGAGCACGCGCAGATCTCGCAACCCGGCGTCTCCCAGCATCTCAAGGTGCTGCGCGACGCCGGGCTGGTCCGCGTTCGCGCGGCGGGCACCCGGCGCTTCTACACGCTCGACGAGGCGGGCTTGGCGGCCGCGAAGACCTGGCTGAGCGCGCTCGCCGACCCGCTGCACCAACTCGCGCAACCGCTGGACGCGCTGGCCACCGAGATCGCCCGCGGCAAGCGCGCTCGCCGCACCGCGGCACCGCACCGCGACCTGGACCGCGACGCCCGCCACGCCTGACACCTCAGCCGACGACGGCCAGATACTCCCCGTAGAAGAGCATCAGCCCGACCGCGGCGGCGATGCCGGCGAGCAACCAGAACCGAATGATGACCGTGGTTTCGGCCCACTTGCCCAGTTCGAAATGATGGTGGAACGGCGCCATCCGGAACAGCCGATTGCGCGTGGTCCGGAACACCACGATCTGCAACAGCACCGAGAGGATCTCGGCGAAGAACAGCGCGCCCACCACCGCCATCAGCAGCTCGGTGCGGGTGGTGATGGACAGCCCGGCGAGCAGACCGCCCAGCGCCAGCGAACCGGTGTCGCCCATGAAGATCTTCGCGGGCGCCGCGTTCCACCACAGGAATCCGATGCACGCGCCGGCGCCCGCCGCACACACCACGGCGAGGTCGAGCGGATCGCGCACGGTGTAGCACCCGGCGACCGGGGTGCTCACGCACGAATTGGTGTACTGCCAGAAGGTGATGATCACGTAGGCGCCGAGCGCGAAGCTCATCGATCCGGCGGCCAGCCCGTCGAGGCCGTCGGTGATGTTCACCGCGTTCGACCAGGCCACCACGAGAAAGCAGACGACGAGCAGGAAGCCGATCACGCCGAACGACACCGTGGTCACGTCGCGGACGTAGGACATGTGCCTGCTGGCGGGAGTGAGCCCCATATCGCCGGGGAACCGCAACGCGAGCACGCCGAAAATGACTGCGGCGAGCAGCTGTCCGATGTACTTCCCGGTGGCGGTCAAGCCGAGATTGCGTTGCTTGCGGATCTTGATGAAATCGTCGAGGAACCCGACGAAACCTAGCGCGGTGGCCAAGCCGAGCACCAGCAGACCGGAGACCGAGATCTCGGCTTCGTCGTGCCGGCTGTCGAGCAGATGCGCCCCCAGGTATCCGGCCCACATGCCGATCAGGATCGCGATGCCGCCCATGGTCGGGGTGCCGCGTTTGGATTGATGGCTGGCCGGGCCGTCGACCCGGATCTCCTGGCCGACGTTACGTCTCGTGAAAAGCTTGATCAGCAATGGCGTCAACGTGATCGACACCACGAGCGCGATCATCGCCGAGAACAAGATCTGTCTCATTCGCCCCTCATGTTGTTGTTCGAGCGCTCCGACGTTAGCAAGCTCGCGGGGGCAGTGCGGTAACGAGCGGTTGCGCAGACGCGACGGGGCCGCGACCGCCCTGCTGGACGGCCGCGGCCTCGAGCGCCGATCACCTGTTCCAGATGGCCGCGACGAAGGTCTGACCCTGTACCGGGTACCGGTGCTCGTGCACGAGACGGTAGCCCTGCGCGGCGAGCTGGGCCGCGGTGCTGTTGTAGGCCTGCACCGAGATGTCGTGGCGCGCTTGCCAAGCCCGGCCGTCGTTGCGCTCCCAGATGCCGACGAAGCGCGACGCGCCGTTGACCTCGTAGCCACGGACCAGGGTCAAGCGGTAGCCCTGCGCCAGCAGCTTGTCGAATTCGGCCTGATAGGTCTTGGCGTCCAGGCCGTGCCGGGCCTGCCACGCGCGGCCGTCGTTGCGGACCCAGGTGCTGGAATAGCGCGGATCGTTGCCGCCGCTGACCCGGATATCGCTGATCCGGTAGCCCTGCGCGACCAGTTTGTCGAACTCGGCCTGATGCTGCGCGCCGTTCAGGTTGTCCCGGGTGACGGTGGCGGGCAGGGTGGGCGGCGGGGTGCTGTGGTCGGCGGCGAAGGTGACCGTCCAGTGCCGCCGGTCGCCCTGGTAGATCACCGCGACGCCGACCTTGTCCAGCTTGCCGTCGAGGATGATCGCCCGGTGCCCAGGCGAATTCGACCAGAACCGCATGGCGTCGGCGGGTTCGACGCCGCGGCCGTAGAAGTTGATCTCGGCGATCTTCGGCGCGTTCACGGGCACGCCGCACTGCGCGAAACGGGTCTTGATATCGCGGCCGAGGGTGTCCACGTGGTCGGCGGGCGAGCTGCCCCGGCGCGCGCTGTCGTTGCTCGCCCATTCGGCGGGCCGCGCCAGCACCTCGCTGTGCGTGACCGCGGCCAGGCCCGCGTCCTTGCGCAGCTTGTTGATCTGGTCGAGCACGACGCCTTCCTCGCCGAGCAGCGCGAGCGCGGCGGTTTCGACATCGCAGTTGGTGTAGGTCGTCGCGGAGGCGGCGGGCAGCGCGAACAGGCAGGCGCCCGCGGCGATCGCGAGGGTGGCGGCGGTGGATTTGACGTTCATCGGTGGCTCCGTGTGCTGGTATCCGGGTGATCGCACACAGCGTCGCGCCGGGTCCTAACCGGAAATCAACGAAGCACTAACGGAGCTGCCCGCGCCGATCCGCGGTGGCCGACTTCGCTTGCACCGAGCGGTGTTCCGGCTCAGATGCCGAGCACCAGCTTGGCGGTGGTGAAGTAGATGACCAAGCCGGTGGCGTCCACCAGGGTGGTGACCATGGGGGCGGACACCACCGCCGGATCGATCCGCAGCTTCTTGGCGAGCAACGGCATGGTGCCGCCGATGGTCGCGGCCCAGCCGCAGATCAGCACCAGGGTGATGCCGACGACCACCGCGACGCGCGGGCCGACGAACAGCCCGCCGATCACCAGTCCCGCGGCGGCGAGCATGGCGCCGAGCACCAACCCGACCCGGCATTCCCGCCAGATCACCTTGAACAGATCCGAGACCCGCACCTCGCCGACGGCGAGCGCGCGCACGCAGGCGGTGGCGGCCTGCGCGCCGGCATTGCCGCCCGCGCCGATCAGCAGCGGGATGAACAGCGCGAGATGCGCGGCCTGCTGGAGGGTGCCCTCGAACATGTCGGTGACGCTGACCGTCAGGGTCGCGGCGAGCAGCAACAGCACCAGCCACATGGCGCGATACCGGGCCAGCTGGAACACCCCGGCGGCCATGTAGTGGCCCTCCCACGGCGCCGAACCCGCCTGCCGGGCCACGTCCTCGCTGTCGGCGGCCTCGATCACCTCGACGGCATCGTCGATGGTGAGCAGCCCGACGAGCCGATCCTCACTGTCCACCACGGGCAGGTTGATGTCGTTGGTCTCGCGCATCAACCGGGCGGCCTTTTCCGCCGAGTCGGTCGCGCGCGCGAAAGCCGGTTCGGTGACGACCAGTTCGGCGATCATCGTGTCCGGCTTGCTGAGCACCAGCTCGCGCAGTTCGACGATGCCGGTCAGCCGCCGGCCCCCGTCGACCACGGGCAGCGTGTAGACGGTTTCCGCGTCGGCGCCCTTGGCCCGCACCACGGTCAGTGCGTCGGCGACGGTGAGGTCACGGGGCAGCGCCACCAGGGCGGGCGTCATGTACTGCCCGGCCGAGCCTTCCGGGTAGCCGAGCAGTGTGGCGGTCATCCGCCGCTCGCGCGGGCTCAGCCCGGCCAGCACCTTCTTGGCCACCTTCGCGGGCGCCTCGCGCAGCATGCGGGCGCGGTCGTCCGGAGCCATGCCCTCGACCAGGTCGCGGAAGCTCTGGTCGCGCAGGCCCTGCAGGATCTGCTGCTGGTCGACCGGCTCGAGTTCCTCGAAAACGGCCAGCGCCAGATCCTTGTCGAGCAGCCGGAACGCCATACCGGCCTGGACGGCGTCCATCCGGGCCAGCTGATCGGCGATGACATGCGGCGGGCGCTCATCGAGCCAGGCCAGCGCGGCGTCGACGCGGTGAGCGTCGGCGATATCCCGCAGGGACTCGGACAGCGTCGGACGAACTTCGATTACGTCGGTCTGCG
Organism: Nocardia brasiliensis IFM 10847; assembly: GCF_000710915.1. Taxonomy (GTDB): domain Bacteria; phylum Actinomycetota; class Actinomycetes; order Mycobacteriales; family Mycobacteriaceae; genus Nocardia; species Nocardia brasiliensis_A. The sequence continues at coordinate 3,154 of NZ_BAUA01000090.1, read as the reverse complement.
ACATGGGGGATCCTCAGCAAATACGCGTGAGTGAACAAGAGCGGGCGCGAAGAGTCACACCGCGGGCGCCGGCCCCCACCGTCGCTGATTACTCAGGAATGCGAAGGGGCGGCGCCGCGCGGCCTTCGACTGGGAGGTTCGCTGCGCATGGCAACCCCACCTCCTCTTCGTCGCGGCCGCAGACCTGGGCGTCTACACCGTCTTCACCATTGATCGGACGCGAATGCATCCCTACGCAGGATACAGGCATCCGTCCAGATTCTTCACCTCGACCGCGGGTGTGCGCTACTCGGCGACAGTGGTTGTGACGGCCGTCTCCACCGCGGTCCATGGTGGGCGCGCGGCAGACTCACACCGGCGGGGCCGGGTCGTATTGGATCGTGTGGCGGACCTGGCGGGCGCGTTCGGCACCGGCGAGGCGGCGCACGAGATGCAGTGCCATGTCGATGCCCGCGGAAACACCCGAGGACGTGATGATGTCGCCGTCGTCGACGAATCGTTCCTCGGTGCTGACCGCGATGGTGGGGTCGAGTTCACGCAGGTGCTCGAGCGAGGCCCAGTGCGTGGTCGCCGGGCGGCCGGCCAGCAGTCCCGCGGCGGCGAGCACCAAGGAACCGGTGCAGACGCTGGTGATCAGCGGGGTCGTCGCGCGCTGTGCGCGTACCCAGTCGAGCGCGGCGTCGTCGTTCAGCATCGGCCTGGTGCCCATGCCGCCGGGGATGATCAAGACGTCCCGCCGGGGCGCGGTGGCATAGGAGTACTGGGCCTCGATCCGCATGCCCTTCGCACACTCGACCGGGCCCTCGTGCTCGGCGAAGGTGAAGACGGTGTAGCCGTCGTCGGGGAAGTACTGCGTCCAGACCGACAGCACCTCCCACGGACCGACCGCGTCCAGTTCTTCGACGCCGGGGAACAGCAGCAGGCCGATCGCGCTCGTCATGCTCCTTGCTTAGCACACCCATCCGACTGAGTGTTTGCCCGATGATTGCAAATGGAACGCCAATACTTCATACCGAAAGCTTGTCCTTGTTGAACCTTTCAGCCCCGGCGACCGATACTTCCGCGTGAAGCAGCCACTACTTGCAGATATATCCGAGAAAGTCGGTCCCGAAGACGCGTTGCACCTGCGGATAACGGTTCACCAACAGCCTCTGCACATCCATTAGCTATGAGTTAGCGTGTGGCATGACCAAGATACTGGCCTTCACCTCACCGGCAAAGGGACATCTGTATCCGGTCGCGCCTGTACTGTCCGAGCTGGTTTCCCGCGGCCACTCCGTCACCGTGCTGACGATTCCCGGTAGCGAGCGCGAGCTCGGCCCACTCGGCCTCACGGTGCGCGAGCTGCCACCGGCCCTGGCGATGGACACGCTCAACGACTGGGCCACCACTGCCAAGATCCCCGCCCTGCGCGCGGCGCTGCGCGCGCTCGTCGCCCGCATCCCCGACGAGATCCAGGCGCTGCGCAGCGCGATCATCGCCGAACGGCCCGACGCCCTGCTGATCGACATCACCGCGCCGGGCGCGCAGATCCTCGCCGCGGCCAGCGGGCTGCCGTGGGCCTCCTGGGCGCCGAAACTGCTGCCACTCCCCTCGGCCGACACGCCGCCCTTCGGCCCCGGGTTGGCGCCGCGGACCGATCTGTTCGGCCGCCTGCGCGACAACGGCCTGCACTGGTTCCTGGAACGAAGATGGAACGAGGTGCTACCCGAGCTCAACCACATGCGCCAGTACTACGGCCTCGACACCCTGGACAGCATCGTCGACTACCTGCGCATGCCGCCGCTGACCCTCAACTTCACGGCGCCGCCGTTCGACGACATGCGCTCGGACTGGCCGGAATCCGTCGCACAGGTCGGCCCCGGCCTGTGGGCCCCGGACGCCGAACCACCCGCATGGCTGGCCGCGATCGATCGTCCCCTGGCGCTGGTCACCTGCTCGACCGAATTCCACGACGACGGCAGGATCGCCCAGACGGCGATGGACGCGCTGGCCGACAGCGGGATGTACACCGTGGTCACCTCGGGCGCCATCGATCCCGAAACCCTCACCGCCGCACCGAACGCGCGAGTCGAACGGTTCGTGCCGCATCACCTGCTGCTCGACCGCGCCGCCGTGGTGGTCTCGCACGGCGGCATGGGCCTCGTCCAAAAGGCTTTGGCCACCGGCGTTCCCGTGTGTGTCGTGCCGTCGGGGCGGGACCACTTCGAGGTCGCGCGCCGGGTGCTCGGCAACGAGGCGGGCAGCTGCGTCGCGCCGAAACGGCGCACCGTCGCCGGACTCCGGGCGGGGATCGAGCGGGCGCTGGCCTGCCGCGACGGCGCCGCCCGGGTGGCCGCCGGGTTCCGCGGCGCGACCGGCACGCTGCACGCCGCCAACCTGCTCGAACACCATTTCGCCGGGGTCGAGACCGGGCACCCGGCCCGCTTCGGCTCCCTACCGGTCTACGAGTCCCACCACTACCCGACGAACGAGGTGGCCCCGGAGATCGTCCCCGGCGAACCGGATCCGGTGGTCCTGCCGCCCAAATCCACTCCGGCACAACAGGAACGGCCCCACCGCGAGCGCTGACCGGCACCGGCGCAGATCAGCCGCCTTCGCCGCACCCGGCCGATCACGGGATGATTGGTTAGGTTGTGGGCAAACATACGAAGGAGAAATCTGTGCGCTTCGGCATCTTCATCCCGCAGGGTTGGCGGCTCGACCTCGTCGGTATCGACCCCGCCGACCAGTGGCGGGTGATGCGGGACCTCGCGCAACGCGCGGATGCCGCCGACATCTGGGAATCCCTGTGGGTGTACGACCACTTCCACACCGTGCCCGTGCCCACCGCGGAGGCGACCCACGAGGCCTGGACGCTGATGTCGGCGTTCGCGGCGTCCACCTCGCGGGTGCGGCTCGGGCAGATGTGTACCGCGATGAGCTACCGGAACCCGGCCTATCTGGCGAAGGTCGCCGCGACCGTCGACCTGATCTCCGGCGGCCGGGCGGAGATGGGCATCGGCGGCGGCTGGTACGAACACGAGTGGCGGGCTTACGGTTACGGTTTCCCGTCGGCGGGTGAGCGACTCGGCCGGCTCGACGAGGGCGTGCAGATCTTCCGGCAGGCGTGGACCACCGGCAAGGCGACGCTGGACGGCAGGTACTACCAGGT